>JALHOG010000008.1 GCA_022843125.1 Ilumatobacteraceae bacterium | reverse complement strand
GGCTGAGTGCCGGCACGGCGGTCGCTGCAGCAGCGGTCGTCGTCTGGCACCTCGTCCGCTGGGGCCGACGCGACCGGCGGCGCAGCGAGCAGTGGCGCCTCGCGGGTGGCGGGCTGGGCTGCGTCGCGATCGCGATCGCCGGCGTGAGCGGTGTCGCCGACCGCGGCCCGTTCGACCTGACCTCGACCGGTTGGGCGACCGCTGCGCTGCTCGCGGTCGCCGCAGGCCGGGCCGCCCAGTTCGCGGTCCGTCACGCCGACCTCGCTGCGATCTCGTCCACCGTGGCCGACCTCGGCACCGGTCGGTCCGGCGACCTCGCGAGCGTCATCGGCCGCGCGCTCGACGACCCGACCGTGATCGTGCTCCATGCCGACGGCGAACGCTTCGTCGACCGCGACGGCCGGCAGGTCGCCCTGCCCGACGACCCGGCTCGCACCACGCTGCTCGTCGTCGACGACGAGACCATCGGCGCGATCGTCCACGGCCGTGATGCGCACGACGACCCCGAGCGGCTTCGCGCCGCCTGCGACGCCGTGAAGCTGTCGCTCGCCAACGAACGACTCACGGCGCGCATCAAGGCGCAGCTCGATGAGGTGAGGGCGAGCCGGCAACGCCTCGTCCACGCCGAGGAGCGCGCCCGAGCCCGGATCGAGCGCGACCTCCACGACGGCGCACAGCAACGGCTCACCGCAGCGATGCTCGGTCTCCGGGTGGTCCAGGCGAACGCGACCGATCAGGACCCGGCGCTCGCGGCCCAGCTCGAACCGATCGGCGACGAGATCAGCCGGGCGATCCACGAGATCCGCGAGCTGGCCCGCGGGGTACGCCCCGCTGCACTCGACGGCGGGCTGACCGCAGCGGTCGACGATCTCGCGGAGCGGGCACCGCTTCCCGTGAGCGTGCACAGCTCGCTCGACGCACGCCTCCCCGTCGACGTCGAGACCGCCGCCTACTTCGTCATCAGCGAAGCGATCACCAACGCCGCGCGCCACGCCGAGGCCCACCACGTCGAGATCACCCTCCACATCACCGGCGACATCACCGTCGATGCCGACGGCACCGGGCTGGTGATCTCGGTCGTCGACGACGGTCGCGGCACACCGTTCGAAGCGCTGCCCGGCCGCCGCCCCGTCGCCCCGAGCGGCTCCGACGGGACCGGGCTGATCGGATTGTTCGACCGGGTGGATGCGCACGGCGGGACGTTGGCGGTCCGCAACACCGGGCGGGGCACCGCCGTGGAGGTGAGCCTGCCGTGCGGGCCGTGATCGTCGACGACTCGGTGCTCCTGCGGGAGGGCGTCGCGAGCCTGATGCGCGCCAACGGGTTCGACGTCATCGCCACCCGACCCGACGCGATCGGTCTCGTCGACCTGGTGACCGAGCAACGCCCCGACCTGGTCGTGCTCGACATCCGGATGCCGCCCACCCACACCACCGAGGGTCTCGAAGCAGCGGTCGCGATCCGCCGGACAACACCCGATGTCGCAGTCCTGCTGCTCTCCCAGCACGTCGAGACCCGCTACGCGGTCGACCTGATCGCCGACGGGTCCGGCCGCGTCGGCTACCTCCTCAAGGACCGCGTCACCGACGTCGGCGAGTTCGTCGACACCGCCCGGCGGGTCGCACTCGGAGGTACCGCCATCGACCCGACCGTCGTCGGGCGGCTCGTCGGCCGCCAACGTCGCAACAACCCGCTCGAGGTGCTCACCGATCGCGAGCGGGAGGTGCTCGAACGAATGGCAGAGGGCCGTTCGAACGCAGCGATCGCCGCCGCGCTCGACCTCACCGAACGTACGGTGGAGAGCCACGTCCGGAACCTGTTCACCAAGCTCGACCTACTCCCTGAGGCCGACGATCATCGGCGGGTGCGCGCCGTCCTGGTGTATCTGCAGTCTCTGGGCGTCTGAACGCATCGCATTGACACCCCGCATGTCACCCGGCATGGCAACAGGGGCGGCGATCTGGCACGATCGCGCCGTGGCAGCGAGCTCTCCCGACATCCGGCCCAGTTATCTGATCGGCCGCCTCGACCGACTGATCCGCGCCCAGTTCGAGGAAGTGCTCGAAGCCGCCGGGCTCACACTGCCCGAGTACACGGCGATGTCGGTGCTCGCTGCGCGTCCCGGCTTCTCCAGCGCCCAGCTCGCGCGGCGGTCGCTGATCACCCCGCAGGCGATGGGCAAGGTCGTGCTCGAACTCGAACGCCGCGGCCACATCAAGCGTCCGCTCGCCGGCAACAGCGGTCGCGCCCGGGGCATCGCGCTCACCCGCAAAGGGCTCGCGGTGTACACGAAGGTCCAGCCGCACATGATCGCAGCCGAGGCCGCCGTGCTGCACCGTCTGTCCCCAGGTGAGCGCGAGCAGCTCGTCGGCCTGCTGCAGATCGCCGGCGGGATCGGCGAGCGCAACTGACCGCCCATGGAGCTCCGACATCTCATCGACATCGCGATCGAGGTTCATCCGCCCGACGTCCTCGGCGACTTCCCGACCGGTGAGCGCCGCCTGATCCGGTTCGTGTCTGGCACCTTCGAGGGCGCCGACGGGCTGCGCGGCGCCGTCGCGGACGGCGGGCTCGACTGGCAGGTCGTGCGCCCCGACGGCGTGATCGAACTCGCGGCCCACTACTGGCTGCGGACCGACCAGGGCGATGCGATCGAGGTGATCGCCGACGGCATCCGCGTCGCCAGCCCCGAGGTGGCGGCACGCATCGCATCCGGCGCCCCGGTCGACCCGTCCGAGTACTACTTCCGGACCCACGTCCGGTTCGCCACGTCGTCGGCCAACCACAGTCGACTCAACCGGATCCTCGGCATCGCCTGGGGCGAACGGCGGCAGTCCACCGTCCACATCCACGTCCACGAGGTGCTGTGATGCCCGGAACGATCATCATCGCAGGAGGCGGGATCGGCGGTCTCGCCACCGCCCTCAGCCTGCATCAGGCGGGCCTCGAGGTCGAGGTCCATGAGTCGGTCGAGCAGATCGGCGCACTCGGCGTCGGCATCAATCTCCTCCCCCACGCCGTTCGCGAGCTCGACGCGCTCGGGTTGCTCCCCGAGCTCGAGGCGGCGGCGGTCGCTCCAGCCACACTCGCCTACTTCACCAAGCGCGGCGAGCCGATCTGGGACGAGCCGCGCGGACGCTCCGCCGGGTACGGCTGGCCGCAGCTGTCGATCCACCGCGGCACCCTCCAGCGGCTGCTGCTCGATGCGGCGCTCGACCGCATCGGTCCCGATCGCGTCCACACCGGCCACCACCTCGTCGACGTCGCCGAGACCGACAGCGCCGTCACCGCCCACTTCGCGCCACGCCGAGGCGCGGAACCGACGATCTCCGTCACCAGCGACGTGCTGATCGCCGCCGACGGGATCCACTCGGTCATGCGCAGCATCCGCTATCCCGACGAGGGCATGCCGAAGTGGAACGGGGCGATGCTGTGGCGCGGTCTCGCCGAGGCACCCCCGGTGCTCGACGGCCGCACGATGATCTGGGCGGGCCACCCCGACCAGAAGTTCGTCGGCTACCCGATCGCCGATCTGCCCGACGGCCGGCAGCTGTTCAACTTCATCGCCGAGTTCCGGATGCACGGCGTCGAGCTCACCGAACGCGAAGACTGGAACCAGCCCGGCGTGCTCGACGACTTCATCGGCCGGTTCGAGTCGTGGGTGTTCCCGTGGCTCGACGTGCCGGCACTGATCAGGTCGTCGTCGGGCACGTACCGCTTCCCGATGGTCGACCGTGACCCGGTCGACCGCTGGTCGTTCGGGCGTACCACGCTGCTCGGCGACGCCGCCCACCCGATGTATCCGATCGGTTCGAACGGCGCGTCGCAGGCGATCCTCGACGCCCGCGTGCTGACTGCGTGCCTGCGCAGCTACCCCGACGATCCGGTGCGGGCGCTCGAGCGCTACGACGAGGAGCGCCGCCCGGCCACCGGCGGGATCGTGCTCGCCAACCGTGGTTTCGGACCAGAGCTCCCGATGAAGCTCGTCGAGGAGCGCGCCCCCGACGGCTTCGCCGACATCGCCGACGTGATCACCCCCGACGAGATCGCCGACGTGACCGAGGGGTATCGCCGCACCGCCGGCTTCGCGCTCGCCGCGCTCGCCGACGGCATCTCTCTCGCCGACCGCACGTACTGACGCGCCTGATCAGCGGGGCGCGAGCTCGATCATCTCGTCGCCCATCAGCGACCGCCATGTCGCCGTCCCCGCGTCCAGGTCGAGCTCGATCCGGGTGGGCATCGGACCGATCTGGCGACCGGGATTGAAGATCCAGCTCGGAGCAGCGCCCTCGGTCCGGTCCCACCACGACCCGCCCGGCTTGAACGGCGGCTCGTGGACGTGTCCGGTGAGCACGATGTCGGGCGCGAAGCGTTCGACCCAGCCCGCCAGATCAGGGTCGCCGTAGTGCTTGGTACCGGTCCACGACGTCGGCGAACCGGTCGGTGGCCAGTGGTACACCCAGATCCAGCGGGCCGGCCGGCGCGTGGCATCTCGCACGAGCTGCGCCTCGACCGCCTCCCGCCCGATCGGCCCGTCCCACCAGGGGCAGATCGTGATCATCGTGTCGCCGAGCTCGATCGTGTCGCCGTCGGTGGGAATCCCGGCGGCACGGGTCTCGGACATCCACAGCGCCGCACGCTCACCGTGCGGATCCTCACCGGTCAGGTCGTGATTGCCGGAGCTGACGATCAGCGAGGTGGCGTCGCGCAGCACCTCGAGGTACTTGCCGACGACGACGATCTGGGCGTCGAGCTCGACGGCCGAGCTGATGTCGAGGTGATCGCCGGCGATCACGACGACGTCGAAGTCGGGCGCGATGTCGACGACGAAGTCGAACTGGCGCAGCGTGTAGTGGAGATCGGAGACGAGCAGGAGACGCACGGATCAGTACTCGGGATCGGGTTCGCGCATCGATCCAGGCATCGCCCGCGGAGCCCGGCGCTCCTCGAGTCGACGCAACACGTCGCCGACCATCGCCAGGCCCGGTGCGTCGCCGTACTGCTGTTTCAGGTCGGCGAGGTAGGACGTGACGAACGCGAGCCGTTCAGCGAGGCCGGCAGCGACCAGACGGGTGACCTCGGCGTCGCCGGCGAGCAGCGCGGCGCCGTCTGCCGCGTGTCGCAACACCGATGACTCGACCGCCTCGACGGTGGCGGTGTACGTCCGGCCGAGGAGCAACGACATCTCACCGAGGACCGCGCCAGGGTGCGTGATGGTGTTGACCTCGATGCCGTCCTTGAGCACGCGCAGCGATCCGGAGACGAGGATCCAGATCGCGCCGGCCGCCTCGCCGTCGCGGATGAGGACGTCGCCGGGGCCGAGCTCGATCTCCGGCAAGCTGGCGGTGAGCTCGAAGATGTCGCTCATCGTCGCCCTTCGTCGCGGTGTGTGAGGTGTCCGCCCATGTGTGGCCTCCGGTCGGTGTGCTGATCCCGCTGCGAGATCCTGGACCGACCGGAGACCGACGTCACGGATCGCGCCGTCCTGTCACGTTCCGTTCACGAGCTGCCGGCGCCGACCGTTGCGAGATCGTCCCGGGCGATGGCGTCGGTAGTCGCCGCCCCGAGGTCGGCGCCCGTCAGCGAACCCTTCGGTGAGCGGACGAGCAGGAACAGCCACAGTGCGATCGCCATCACGAAGCCGACCCACATCGAGCTGTGCCAGCCATCGACGAAGGCCTCGCGGGCGGCGGTGACGATCGGGGCGCCGTCGGACCCCATCTGGGCGGCGACGGCGAGCGCTCCGCCGATGCCCTCCTCGACCGGCTCGGCGAGCTCGGGCGGCAGCGCTTCGGTGGCGGCGCCGACATTGGCGCGGTAGGCGCTGTTGAGCACCGAGCCGAGGAGCGCGATCCCGACGGCACCGCCGACCTCGCGCACCGTGTCGTTGAGCGCCGATGCGACGCCCTGCTTCTCGACCGGGAGCGACTCGGTGATCGCGATCGTGGACGGCGTCATGCTGAGACCCATGCCGGCGCCCATCACGATCAGGCCGGGCAGGATCGACAGATAGCCGCCCGCGACCGACGACATCGTCGCCAGCAGGGCCAGACCGGTGGCGAAGAGGGCGACACCGACCAGCAGCACACGGAACGCTCCGAACCGCTTCGCGATCAGCGGTGCGGCCGACGACAGCGGCATCATCACGCCGGCCATCGGGAGCAGGCCCGCTGCCGAGCGAAGCGCCGAGAAGCCGGTGACGGCCTGCAGGAACTGCATCAGGACGAGGAAGATCCCGAACATCACGGCGAACACGATCAGCAGCGTGAGCGAGCCGGCGGTGAGGCCGCGGTTGGCGAACACCCGCACGTCGAGCAGCGGGTGCTCCTGGCGGAGCTCCCACACCACGAACGCCACGGTCGCGATCACACCGATCGCCAGCCCACCGATCGTGAGCCAGTGGCCCCAGCCCTTCTCCGGCCCCTCGTGGATGCCGAGCACCAGCCCGCCGACGGCGAGCACCGAGAGCACCGAGCCGCCCACGTCGAACCGGCCGTCGAGCAACTCGCGCCCTGCGGTGACGTACCGCCACGTCATCACGAACGAGGTGACGGCGAGCGCGATCGGGAGCGTGAAGAGCCACGGCCAGGTGAAGTAGTCGACGATGAACGACGAGAAGAACAGGCCGAGGATGCCCCCGCCACCGGCGACGCCGGCCCAGATGCCGACGGCGCGCGCACGTTGCTCCTCCGGGAAGGTCGACGTGATCACCGACAGGGTGACCGGCATGATCATGGCGGCGGCGATGCCGCCGAGGGCACGGGCGACCAGCATCATCTCGGCGCTCGTCGAGAGCGCGGCGCCGACGCTGGCGCCGGCGAACAGCGCGAGCCCGGTGAGCAGCACGGGCCGGCGGCCCCAGCGATCGCCGATCGCCCCGATCGCCAGCAGCAGGGCGGCGAGCGAGAGCGTGTAGGCGTTGATGATCCAGAGCAGCATCCCCTGCGAGGCGCCGAACTCGACGGCGAGATCCTGCAGGGCGACGTTGAGTGACGACACCGAGGCGATGACGGCGGCGAGCGCGAGGCACATCGCCACGAGCACGCGCTGGCGCCGTGCCGCTTCAGGATCGACGGCATCAGGGTCGGGAGCCGCGACGGCGGCATCGATGACGGTCATGGGGGGTCCTTCGTTCGGATGGTTACAGTACGATACGGTTTCGTACTGCGCTACGGGACGGTACCGTATCGAAGATGACCACGCAACCCCCCAGCTCGTACGACGTGCGTCACACCGGCGCTGGTACGGTCAGCGCCGTGCCGGAACCGTCGCTCGATCCGCGGGTCACCCGTAGCCGCGAGTCGGTGCTCGGCGCGGCGCGCGAGCTGCTCGTCGAGAGCGGCCCGGCGGCGGTGACCGTCGATGCCGTCGTGGCGCGCTCGGGCGTCGCCAAGTCGACGATCTACCGGCACTGGGAGTCCCGGGACGAGCTGCTGGTCGACGTGATGAAGTGCAGCGCGCCGAACCTGCCGCCTCCTCCTGACGACCTCGACTTCGAGGCCGCGGTCCGCACGCTCGTCGGACAGGTCGGCACCATGTTCGCCGACCCCGAGTGGGCGCGCATGGTCCCGGCGCTGATGATGCTGAAGCACCACGAGGCCGGCCTCGCCCACCTCGAGGAGAAACTGCACCAAGAACAGCTCGACGTGCTCCGCGCCGTAATGGAGCGGGGCGTCGCCGAGGGCCGCGTCAACGAGGGCTACGTGCTCGACGAGGTGGCCGCGCACCTCATCGGGCCGCTGTTCTTCGCCCTCATCACCGACGAGATCACCCTCGACCAGGCCTTCTGCGACCGCGTGGTCGACCGCTTCCTCGCTGGCTGTCACCTCTGACGCACCACCGAGGAACGCTCGATCGGCCAGCGCGAGCAGCTCGTCCTCCGGAACCGGTCGCGAGAAGTGGTACCCCTGCAGGTCGTCGTAGCCAGCAGGACCGCGGGGAGCCACGTGCTCCCCGCGCTGCACGAACGATCGCCGCGGGTCAGCAGCCGGCCACGGCGGCGCCGGCCCTGACGATGCCGGTGCACACCGGACCGGCCCCGGTCCACGCGATCTGCGAGCTCAGGGTCGATGCGATGTACACCCCGGTGCTGTTGAACTGGATGACGGTGTTCGGGAAGCCGCCGAGCGACGAGTTGCGAACGGTCACGGTCGCGTTGAAGGCGTCGAGCGATGCGTTCCCGGACAGCGTCGAGCCGTCGACGATCAACGTGACGCCCTGGGCCGCGATGGCGATCGTCGACGAACCGGTCCCAGCGCGCAGCGTCGAGTCGATGACGCTCAGCGTGGAGGTGCCCGCGACGATGATCCCGCGCGACGCGCCAGCCAGGCCAGACACGTTGGCCGACGACACGTCGACGTCGACCATGCGGGCCGTGCCGGACGTCGTGACGAGGCTCACGGCCGTGCTGGTGGTCGGGTTCGTGTTGACGACCGCGAGGTTGCGGAGCTCGAGCCCGGTGAGGTCACCGCTGCCGGTCAAGGTGCCGTTCACGCTCCCCGAACGGAGCGTGGTCGCGCTGCGACCGCTCCCCTCGATCGTGACGTGTGGCTCGAGTGCGATCGGGTTCGTCTCGTCGAAGACGCCGGGGCCGACCCGGATGAGGAACGGGGCGTCCGCCGTGCCCGTGATCGCGGCCAGCGCCGCCGACAGCGACGTGAAGTCGCCGCCGGACTTGGCCACCAGCACGGTGTTCGCGCCGAGTGTCGCGTTCACGCCGGCGGGACCGGCCGGGCCGGCAGGACCGGCCGCTCCGCCTGTGATCGGCTCGTAGAAGCCGACCACGTCGACCGCGATGTCGACGTTGCCCTGCAGGTTGTAGAACGCGATCGATCCGTCGTCGCCCAGCTTGGCCGTCACGCCGTTCGGCGTCGGCGCCTGGCCGGCCTGCCAGTTGAGGCTCGATGCCGTCGGCCGGTCGGTGCCACCCGGGAACACCGCGAGGAACGAGGCCGCGGTCGGTCCGATCGCCACGATGTTCATCGACAGTCCGGTCGCGCTCGACGGGATGTTGCACCGCCCGTTCTCGCCCCGCGCGGGTGTGGTGAACGTCTCGTCCGCGCGGATCGGCGTCGACCGGGGCCCGACATTGTCGTCGCCGGCACGCGTGTCGAGGAGCCGGCAGGGGGCGATCGGGACGAATGCGCTCGCACCGCTGGACGCGGCCCACGTCGTGAGCACCCCACCGGCCCCTGCCAGGACGGCCACGGTGGCACCGATGGCTGCCCAGCGCGTCCGGATGCCCCGGCGCGCGCGCTGCCGGTTCGTCGGTTCGGCCGTCGTCACGGATTCGGGTGCGGTCATGGTGTCCCCCTCGATCGAGTTTCACGAAACGCCGTTCGGTCGTTCGCTCCGCCGAGCCAAGCACGCCCATCGAGCCCAGGCAACACCGGACCTGCGATCCGCAGCCGTGGTGTCGGCTCGTTGACCTCCTGCGCGTCGTGGAGCCGACACTCGGTTGCAGGTGCTGCGGTGCGAGCTCGACCGTTCGGCCGATCGGCGATCGGGCACGGCGCCGTCGTACAGTCGCGCGCATGCTCACTGCGCCGATCACCGAGGGCTACTTCGACCCGGCGCGGAGCAGCGTCGACGAGTTGGCCGCGCTGGTCGCCACCCGGACCGACCTGCGCCGGTACCCGCACGCGGTCGACCTGGTCCGCGAGGTCGTCGTGTACGACGCTGCGACGTTCGAGCAGGCAGCCGATGCGGCGGCCGACGATCCCACCGCGGCCCGAGCGTTGATGGTCGAGCTCACCGACGTGCTGCGCGACGGACCCGGCGTGATCCTCGTCCGCGGCGCGGTCCCGCGTCCGGTGGTCGAACGCACGGTCGAGGTGCTGTGGGGGATCCTCGACCGTCAGCGCGCCGAGTCGAACGCCACGGGCGACCACTTCGCGATGGCGGGCACGAACGACCGCATCTGGAACGCCGTCGAGAAGCTGGCGGTCACCGATCCGGCGTGCTTCGTCGACTACTACGCGAGCCCGGCGATCGCGCTCACGGCGACGGCGTGGCTCGGACCCGGCTACCAGGTGACGTCGCAGATCAACATCGTCAACCCGGGCGGCGTGGCGCAGAGCCCGCACCGCGACTACCACCTCGGGTTCATGAGCGACGAGTGGGCGGCTGCGTGGCCCGTCCACGCCCACATGATGTCGCCGCTGCTCACCCTGCAGGGCGCGGTCGCCCACGTCGACATGCCGGTGGAGACCGGGCCCACCAAGATGCTGCCGCACTCTCACAAGTACCCGCCGGGCTACGTGGTGTGGAAACAGCCCGAGGTGATCGACCTGTTCGAGCGGGAGCACGTCCAGCTCCCACTGGGTGTCGGCGACGCCGTGTTCTTCAACCCGGCGGTGTACCACGCGGCCGGGACCAACCGGACCGCCGACGTGCGCCGGATGGCCAACCTCCTGCAGATCGGCAGCGCGTTCGGCCGCTCGACCGAGGCCGTCGACCGCACGCGAACCGTCGGGGCGATCTATCCCGAGCTGCTGCGACGGACCGTCGGCGGCGCATCGCAGGCGGCGATCCACCGGGCGCTGGCCGCCGCCGCCGAGGGGTACGCGTTCCCCACCGACCTCGACCGCGACCCACCGATCGGCGGCCTCGCACCGGCCAACCAGGCCGAGCTGGTCCGTACGGCCCTCGCCGAGGGTTGGGCCCCTGATCGTCTCGACGTCGCCCTGTCCGACCACGACGCACGCCGCCGCCCATGACCACGTACGCGGCAGCGGGGTACTTCGATGCCCACCAGGACACGGTCGACGAGCTCGCCGAGCTGATCGCCACCGTCACGCCCCTCGCGACCTACCCGCACGCCACCACGATCGAACGCGAGGTCGTGGTCTACGACGGCGACGTCCTGCGCGAGGCGGCCGCGGATCCGGATCGCCGACGCCACCTGATGATCGAGGTCGCCTCGGTGCTGCGCGACGGGCCGGGCGTGGTGCTGGTCCGGGGTGCAGTCGACCGCCCCGCGCTCGACCGCACCACGGCGGCGTTCCGGCGGCTCGTCGACGAGCAGCGCGCGGGCGCCGAGCCCGAGGGTGACTTCTTCGCCGCGGCAGGCGCCAACGACCGCGTCTGGAACACCTTGGAGAAGCTCGCGATCGCCGACCCCGACGCCTTCGTCGACTACTACGCGAGCGAGGCGATCGCGCTCATGTGCGAGGCGTGGCTCGGCCCGGCGTACCAGATGACGTCGCAGGTCAACGTCGTCAACCCGGGCGGCGTCGCGCAGAGCCCGCACCGCGACTACCACCTCGGGTTCATGAGCGACGAGAGCGCGGCCGTGTTCCCGGTCCACGTCCACTCGCTGTCGCCGCTGCTCACGCTGCAGGTCGCCGTGGCGCACACCGACATGCCCGTCGAGTCGGGCCCGACGATGGTGCTCCCCCACTCGCAGAAGTTCCCGCCCGGCTATGTGGCGTGGAAGCAGCCGGCGCTGATCGAGCTCTTCGAACGGCATCGGGTCCAGCTGCCGCTCGCTGCCGGCGATGCCGTCTTCTTCTGCCCCGCCGTGTTCCACGCCGCGGGCTCGAACCACACCACCGACGTGAAGCGGATGGCCAACCTGCTGCAGGTGTCGAGCGCGTTCGGCCGCACGATGGAGTCGATCGACCGGGCCCGGATGGTGCGGGCGATCTTCCCGGCCCTGCGCGAGCGGCACCGGGTGGGCATGTCGCCCACCCGGCTCGCGGCTGCGATCGGCGCCTCGGCCGAGGGGTACGCGTTCCCGACCAACCTCGACCGCGACCCGCCGATCGGCGGGCTCGCCCCGGCCTCCCAGGCCGACCTGGTGCGGCGCGCCCTCGACGAGGGGTGGAGCGACGATCAGCTCGACGTGGCGCTCACCGCCCACGCCGAGCGGCGACGCCCGTGATCACGCGCCGGTGATCACGCGTTCGTCGTCGTCGGCACGTTGTACGGCGTGATCACCTGCACCGGGGCGGGCTCGGTGGCGGGCCGGCCGGGCAGCGCTCCGTGGGCCTGCATGATCAGCTGGCACGCACGCCGGGCATCGGCGCGAAGGTCGTGGTGCAGCACCGCCGACACCCGTCCGGTCGCGAGCAGATGGACGTTGTCGGCGTCGAGGTCGTGGGCGACATAGACCGACGGCTCGCGACCGTGGCGTTCGAGCGTGCCCAGCACCGCGCGGTTGCCGCCGCCGATCGAGTAGACGGCGTCGATCGGTTCGAGCCGCGCGACGAGGTCGAGTTGAGCGGCGACGCTCGCGTCGACACCCTCGTTCTCGGCGAGGTCGATGATCCGCCACTGCGGGGCAAGGGTGCGGGCGACGCTGCGGAACCCGATCTCGCGTTCCTCCTCGCCTCGGAAACGCAAACTGCTGATCGTGAGCAGCACCGTCGCCGGTGCGCCCCGGCCCAACCACTGATCGGTGAGGTATGCCGCGGTCGCACCCGACGCACGGTTGTCGATCCCGACGTACGCCACCCGTCGGCTCGTCGGCAGATCGGTGACGATCGTGATCACCGGGATGCCGAGCTCGGCGAGCCGTTCGACCGCGGCGTTGACCGCCGGCACGTCGGGCGCCTTGAGCACGACGGCATGGCTGCCGCGAGCGGCGATCGAGTTGAGGGTGTGGACCAGCCGGGCGGGTGCGATCCGCTCGTAGACATGCGGGCGGACCCTGAAGGCCGCTGGTCGCATCGCCGGCACGGCGGCGTCGAACGCGGAACGCACGGCGTTGGAGAACCGCTTGGGCGTGTGCATCACGAGGTCGACCGTGAACGTGCGGCCACCGAGTTCGAACTCGGTCTGCTGGCGTTGGAGTTCGGCGATCGCCCGCTTCACACGGGCGGCCGTGGCGGTGCGAACACCGTCACGCCCGTGCAACACCCGGTCGACCGTCGCGTCGCTCACCCCGGCCTGGATCGCGATCTCGCGCACGGGGAACGGCAGACGACCCACGCGGCCATCGTGACACACACCACCGATCCCGCTGAGGTGTTTCTGATGGATTTTCGAGGCCACACGATCGCGCGCTGTCCGTACTGTCGACAGGCATGACGACCACGGTCAGTTCTCGTTCGTACTTCTCGCCCGACGACGTCGACGTGCGCGAGCTCGCCGAGCTGATCGCCACCCGGACGAGCGCCGGCACCTACCCGCACGCGTCCGCGATCGTGCAGGAGGTCGTGGTCTACGAGATGGCAACGATCGCCCCCGTGATCGCAACGCCGACGGGTCGTCGGGCCGTGATGACCGAGATCGCTCACGCGCTCCGAGTAGGTCCGGGCGTCGTGGCGCTGCAAGGGGCCGTGACGACCGACGTGCTCGACCGAGCCACCGCGGCGTTCGAGTGGATGATCGCCGAACAGCACCAGTCGGGCGCGCGCTCGGGTGACCACTTCGCGACGGCCGGCGCCAACGACCGGGTGTGGAACGCGCTCGAGAAGCTCGCGGTGGCCGAGCCCGAGGTGTTCGTCGACTACTACGCGAGCGACGCCATCGCCCTGGCCGCGACCGCCTGGTTGGGTCCGTCGTACCAGATCTCCTCGCAGGTCAACGTCGTCAAGCCCGGTGGCATCGCACAGAGCCCGCACCGCGACTACCACCTCGGTTTCATGACCGACGCCCAGGCCGAGCCGTTCCCGGCGCACGCGCACCTCGTATCGTCGATGCTCACGCTGCAGGGCGCGGTCGCCCACGTCGACATGCCGGTCGAGAGCGGGCCGACGAAGCTGCTCCCGCACTCGCAGAAGCTCCCGGCGGGGTACGTGGCGTGGCGGCGACCCGACGTGATCGAGCTGTTCGAGCAGCGCTGCATCCAGCTCCCGCTGCGGGCCGGCGATGCCGTGTTCTTCAATCCGGCGCTCTTCCACGCCGCCGGGTCGAACCACACGATCGACGTGCGCCGCATGGCCAACCTGCTGCAGATCTCGAGCGCGTTCGGCCGATCCATGGAGGCGGTCGATCGGACGCGGATGATGCGGGCCGTCTACCCGGCGCTGATCGCCCGCCAAGCCGCCGGCTGGGACGAAGCCGCACTGCACCGCGCCGTCGCCGCCGCAGCCGAGGGCTACGCGTTCCCGACCAACCTCGATCGCGACCCGCCGATCGGCGGCCTCGCCCCCGCCAGCCAGGCCGACATCGTGCGCCAGGCCCTCGCCGACCGCTGGACTCCGGTGCAGCTCGACGAGGCCCTCATCGCCCTCGACGAGCGCCGCCGCACCACCTGACGATCGCGGCTCGCTCGTCGACGACGACCACATCGGGCACGGACGCGTCGACGTCACCAGCTCGCTCCGTATCGCTGAACGCGGCGACGAACCACCAGGCTGGAGACCCCGTGGACCAGACCTATCTCGCACGATTCCGTGAGCGCTCCGCCGCCGAGACCGCCCGCACCGCGCCCCCGCCCGGGTTCCCCGCGCACTTCCGGGTGCCCGACGTGCTCGCCCACTGGGTCGAGGCGATCTGACCGTGATCGGCGACGGCCGCCTCCTCGCGGTCACCGGCGGCCACCGGTACGACGCCGCCGCCTTCGCCGACCTGCTCGACGCCACATGCCGCGAGCTCGGGTGGAACTACGAGCATGCCGAACATCCCGACCCGCGCGCGGCACTCGGCCCGCACACGGCGATCGACTTCGGCGCCGTGCTCCTGCACGATCTGCCCGGTCTGCGGCTCGCACGCGGGAGCGAGCCCGAGGTGGTGCCACCGTCACCCGAGGAGCGGCTCGCGATCGCCGATCTGCTCGATGCCGGTATAGGTGTCGTCGCCATCCACCACGCACTCGCCGGTTGGCCGGCGTGGGATGCGTGGGCGGGCGCGCTCGGCGGCCGCTTCCTGTACGCGCCCGCCACCCTTCGCGGCGAGCAGCACCCCGCTTCGGGGTATCGCTTCGATCGGTATCGCGTGGCACCGTTCGGCACGCACCCGGTCACCGAGGGCGTCGAGCCGTTCGAGCTGGCCGACGAGCTGTACCTCTGCCCGGTGTTCGAGCGCGAGATCACCCCGATCCTCGCGACCGACGCCGACACCGCCGCACCGGTGATGACCGACTCGCACCGCGAGGTGACGGCCGGCGAGCGGTTGCCGGCCCAGCGCCAACCGGGCAGCCCGTTCGTGGGGTGGGTGCACGCGGCCGGACGCAGCCCGGTCGTGTACCTGCTCCCGGGCCACACCGGCGAGACGATGGCGCACCCCATGTATCGCCGCCTCGTCACCAACGCCCTCGAATGGGTCGCCTCCCCCGCCGCACACGCCTGGGCGGCGGCGATCGGTCACCCCCTCGACCCACGCCCGTAGCGGACACCTGCCGGGGCGAGCCCGGAGCGAGCCCGGACCGTCAGGCGTCGACGGTGACGATGCGGTGCGACATCGTGCGCACCGCCTTCAGCAGAGCAGGCCCCTTGTCGCCGCTCAACGGGCCGTCGCCGAGACGCATCGTGTGCACCGAGATGAGCGCGTCGATCAGGGTGCGGACCGACAGCGACTCGATCGCCCGGCGCGATGCCGAGTTGCGGCCTCGCGGCTCGCCGGCGCCGATGTAACCGAACGCGCGGTTCGAGTGCAGCTCCTCGAACTCCTGGCGCAGCGTCGTGATCTGCCGGGTGGCGCCGGGGAGTTGGAGGTGCACGAGCGTCGCCTCGTCGGGGTGGGTGTCGACCCACTCCCACACCGCGTCGATGACCGCGTCGAGGGTGCGCTGATCGCTCGCCCCCTCCGACGGCCTGACCGAGGCGACGACATCGGAGATCATCCCGAACACCTTGTGCACTGCAGCAGTGAACAGCTCCTCCTTGCCGGAGAAGTGGTAGTAGACGGCCGTGACGACGACGTCAGCCTCCTCGGCGACGTCGCCGATCGACGCATCGACGAAGCCCTTGCGGGCGAACAACCTGATCGCCGCGTCGACGATCTCCTCTCGACGCGACGGCCGATGAGCGGGGAGCGGAGGGCGGGTCGTTCGGTTCGTCTTGGCCACGGGAGGTGCTGCTCTCGATGTCGGGGCGTGCAGAAACGGGTCATCGTCACACCGTGTCCTACTGTAGATGTATCGACGCACCAGCTCAGCCACGACGCCCAGCTCACCGACCCTCGCGTCGCAACGCCGTGATCGACGGTGCCCTCGGCCTGTTCGCGACGATGCCGATCGACGAGGTCACCGTCCAGGACGTGGCGCATGCGGTCGACATGACACCGGCTGCCGTCTACTACCACTTCGCCTCCAAGGAGCAGATCCTCGTGGAGGGCATGGAGCAGTTCCGTCAGGCGCTGCTCGCCGAGGTGCGCGCCATGATGCCCGAGCCCGGCGACGACGAGGGGGTGCGCCGCATGATCATCCATCTCCTCACGTGGGCCGGCCGCCAGCAGCGCACTGCGGCGACGGTGTTCTTCGTCAGCTCGATCGGGCTCAACCTGCTCGTCGAAGCGCTGCGGCGCGAGACGCGGCTCGAACTCGTCGATCATCTTCGCGAAGCGGTGGCGCTGAGCCGCGGCAAGCTCGCACGCGCCGAGGCAGGCGTGATCGCCGTGGCGCTCGTGTCGCTGCTCGAGACCTCACTTGCATCGTTGCTGAACCAGGATGCGACGTACCGCGGTCTCGGGAGCAAACGATTCGTGGTGGAGGTCGGCAACCTCGCCGACCGCATCACCGACATCTGACGGTCCGGGCGCCTACCGACGCTCGTCGCTGCTGCGCGATCGCTGATGCTGCGCAATCGCCGTCGATCCGTCGTCGATGTCGGGCGCTGCGTTGCTCGCGCCGCGCTGTTGACTCGGCCCGTCAGACGGTCCGGGTCGTGTCGAGGCGGACGAGGGCCTTGCCGACGTTGCCGCCCTTGAGCATCGCGAGGAAGGCGTCGACTGCGTGGTCGATGCCGTCGGTGACGGTCTGGCGATTCTCGACCTTGCCGCCGCGAAGCCATGCAGCGACGGTCTGCTCGAACTCGGGACGCATGTCCTCGTGGTCGCGAACGATGAACCCGCGGATCGTGACCCGCCGGAGGACGGCTTCGATCAACTGGTTGATGTCCTGCCCCTGGCCGTCGGCGGAGTACTGGCTGATCATGCCGCACAGCGCGACGCGACCGTTGACGTGCAGGTTCTTGAGCGCCGCGACGAGGTGGGGACCACCGACGTTGTCGAAGTAGACGTCGATGCCGTCGGGGGCGACCCGCTTCAGGCCTTCCCTCGGGTGCTCGCTGCGGTAGTCGAACGCGTCGTCGTACCCGATCTCGTCGACCAGCATCTGCACCTTCGCTGCGCCACCCGCACTGCCGACCACACGCGACGCGCCCAGCAGTTTCGCGATCGGTCCCGCTGCCGAGCCGACGGCACCCGCAGCCGCCGACACGAAGACCGTGTCACCCTCGCGCAGTTCGCCGATGCGCTTCACACCCACCCACGCCGTGAAGCCGGTCTGGCCGAGGATCCCGAGCCACGCGCCGATGGGCGCCGCTTCGGCGTCGATGACCGTGGCGGTCGCTGCGTCGATCACCGCGTGGTCGCGCCATCCCATACGGTGCCGCACGATGGCACCCACCGGGATCGTGTCGGTGTCGGCGTCGAGCACGACGCCGATCGCCGATCCGTCGAGCGGCTCACCGATCTCGAAGTTGGTCGTGTAGTGCTTCTCACCGACGTCGAGCCGGCCACGCATCGACGGGTCGACACTCATCGCGATGTTGCGCACCAGCAGTTGCCCGGCGCCCAGCGCGGGGATCGGTCGCTCCTCCACCGCGAAGTCATCGGGGTGAGGATCGCCGCCGGGTGCTGGACGGCGCTGCAGGGTGACCAGGTGGGTGGTGGACGGGTTCATGGACGGCTCCGCGCAGTCGAGAGAAGTGGAACGACTCTCAAGTTAGTCGAGCGCATCAGCGCTTGACGACGGCGGGGTTGCCTTCGATCCACGTCTGCTGCATGGTGCGGTGGGCGATGCGCCACCCGTCGGGTGTGCGAACGAGCCGGTCGTCGTAGAAGCCGCCCACGATGAGGTTGTCACCGCCCGGCGTTCCGTGCTTCACGTGCTGGCTCTGGAGGTGGCAGCGGTGAGTGGCGGAGTCGCCATCGATGCGGACTTGGTGGTTGCCCACCAGATGTTGGGTCGCGTCGAGCCGCAGGATCGAACCGCCGATGCGCTCGATGATCGCATCGACGCCGATGCACTCGACACCGCGCAGCATGCCGGTGGCGTCTGGTGTGAACACCTCGCGCAGCAGGTCGAGCTGTTTCGTGTCGAGCGCCCACGTGTAGTTGATCGCGACATCGATGACGTCTTCACGGTCGGCCATGGAGCGAAGCCTGCCACACCGATCCCTCCCGGTCGGGAGGCGGGGGGCGGGTTTCTCTAGAGTCGTTGCATGTCCGACGCCGTGCCCTCCGCCGCTCTGACCGAGCATCGCATCCACATCGCGACCGCATTGTTCGAGGGATGGAGCTCGGGTGACCCCGACGCACCCGAGCCGTACTTCGCTCCCGACGGCGTGCTCGACGACGTCGCCAGCGGACGCTTCGCGGGGTGGCCTGCGATCCGCACGTTCTTCGCGAGCGGGCTGAGCCGAACCGCCAACCTCGTCCTCGCTCCCCAGGAGTTCTGGGCCAACGGCGACGGGCTCGCAGTGCACTACGTCATGAGCGGCGACGTCGTGCGCCCGGAGTCGTTCGGGCCCGAGTACGTCGGTCGACGCTGGTCGGTCGGCTGCATGTCGTACCTGCGGTTCGACGGCGATCGTGTCTGCTACGAAGCCGACTTCCACGACAAAGGGTCGCGGGCGAAGTCGCTCGGCATCGGCTGATGCACCAGCTCGGCCCACCGGTCCAGATCGCCTATGCAGTGCCCGACGTCAGGGTGTTCGCGGCGCGCTGGGCCGAGGCCACGGGTGCCGGCCCCTTCTTCGTGCGGGACCACATCGAGCTCACCGAGGTCAGCTCGCGCGGCCGGACCGCCGAGTTCGACCACTCCTCGGCGTACGGCCAGTGGGGTTCGGTGATGCTCGAGCTGGTGCAGGTCCACACGCCCGCCCCGAACATCGTGACCGATGTGCTGGGCGACCGGCCGACGGGGCTCCACCACCTCGCATTCTGGGTCCAAGACCTGAATGCGGCCGTCGCGGACCTCGCAGCGCATGGTCATCACGAGGCGCTCCGAGCGACCACGGCGGGTGGCGTCACGTTCCGATTCGTCGACGCGACGCGCTCCCTCGGGCACATGATCGAGCTGTACGAGCCGACCGAGCGACTCCGCGCGTTCTATGCACTCGTGGCTGCCGCCGCCGCGAACTGGGACGGGCACGAGCCGGTGCGAACGCTCTAGGCCTGGCTCGGCACCGCATCGGCCAAGACCCCGGTCCGGACACCGCTCAGAACGTGCGCCGGTGCTCCGGTGCAGCGTCGTCGACCACGACGGCGAGGTTCCAGGTGGGGAGACACTGCTTCGACACGAAGCACCATCCGCGGTCGGTCTTCCTGACCACGTCGTGATAGTCGCCGCCGTACATCCGCTTCGGGTTGTGCTCCGCGCGGGAGTACGGCGCGAAGAACTTGCTGTGCACCGCGACGTCCGCGTCCGACCGTTCATCGACGACGATGTTGGTGACGTGGTGCGCGGCCGGGTGAGCGACGCCGCGGAACCACTCCACCACCGATTCGCGTCCGGAACGCTCCACCCGCCCGGTCGAGCTGCGGTAGTCGATCGTCGCGTTCTCCACGAACAGGTCGCCGAAGCGCTCCCAGTCGCGCGCATCGAGGAGGTGGCCGTAGCGGCCGATCAACTGGTGGATCAGCATGATCTCGATCGGGTTGACCATGCGCTCCGAGGTTAGTGATGCTGAGCGCGCCGACTAGAGTCAATCTCAAGTAACACAGTCGATGCCGGGGGATCGGCGAACGGGGAAGGGGCAGACCAGATGGCTCAGAGCGACGAGAACGCCGCCAGCGGCGAGCCGCGCCCACGGTCCGCCGGGATCTCGTATCAGGAGTTGCTCGACACCGACCCGTACCCGGTGCCCGAGGTGCTGCGCCTGACGTCACCGAGACTCCTCGGCAACGACGACATCCCGAACGACCGTTACACCTCACGCGAGTGGCACGAGCGAGAGGTCGAGCATCTCTGGCGCCGCGTCTGGCAGTTCGCCTGTCGCGAGGAGCAGATCCCGCACGTCGGCAGCCACGTCGTCTACGACATCGCCAACCTGTCGTTCATCGTGATGCGGTCGGCCCCCGGCGAGATCAAGGCGTTCTACAACGCGTGCCTCCATCGTGGTCGTCAACTCAAGGACCACAGCGGTCGCTGCTCCGAGATCCGCTGCCCGTTCCACGGCTTCGCGTGGGACCTGCAGGGCAACCTCAGCGACATCCCGGCCAGGTGGGACTTCCCGCACGTGGACGATGCGGTCTTCTCGCTGCCCGAGGCCAAGGTCGGCACGTGGGGCGGGTTCGTGTTCATCAACCCCGACCCCGACGCAGGCCCGCTCCAGGAGTTCCTGGGCGACATGCCGACGCACTTCGAGCGGTGGAACCTGCAGGATCGCTACATCCAGGGTCACGTCAGCAAGGTCATCCGCGCCAACTGGAAGGTCGCGCAGGAGGCGTTCTGCGAGTCGTACCACGTGGGCGGCACGCACCCGCAGGCGCTCCCCTACCTCGGCGACATCAACAGCCAGGTCGACGTCTGGGACACGTTCGCCCGGATCATCACGCCAGGCGGGACCGCGAGCCCGCTCCTCGGGTGGGAGCCGACCGAGGAGGAGATCCTCCGCTACATGCTCGACATCCGCGTCGACGAGGAGAACTTCGTCGCGCTGGGCGAGGGCCAGACCGCCCGTGCCGCCTCGGCCGCTGCCGCCCGCGAGCGCTGGCGCCCCGTGGTCGGCGACGGCGTCGACACCTGGTCCGACGCCGAGTTCATCGACAACATCGACTATACGTTGTTCCCCAACTTCCACCCGTGGGGCGCGTACAACCGGATCGTCTACCGGTTCCGCCCCAACGGCGACGACCATCGCACCTGCATCATGGAGGTGTTCCTCCTCGCACCGTTCGAGGGCGAGCGGCCGCTGCCGGCCAAGACCACCCACCTCGGACCCGACGACGAATGGACCGCGGCGCCCGAACTGGGCATGCTCGCCAAGGTGTTCCAGCAGGACAGCTTCAACATGCCGATGGTCCAGAAGGGCCTCGAGCAGACCGCCAAGCCCGGGGTCACGCTCGCGTCGTACCAGGAGTCCAAGGTGCGCTGGCTCCACCACCTACTCGGCGAGTGGGTGGAGGGGTGAGCGGGATGCTCGGCATGCGACATCCGTTCACGAAGGCGCTGTACGAACAGGACGGCAACGGCAACGTGCGCGTCAGCCACCACGGCAAGGTCGGGCTGTTCACGCCCGAGGGCCGGTGGCTCGAGGGCGACATCTTCGAAGCCGATCCACAGCTGTGCGGTTGGGTGGGCGGCCCGAAGGTCGCCCACCACCGAATCCAGCGCTCCCAGGCGTGACGTGACGCGTCCAGCACGCGAGCTCGCCTGGCCCGACCTCATCTGGTCGCACTTCAGCCGGCCGCGGTTCGGGGCGTTCGACGAGCGGGTCGCCGCCGCCGCATCGGCCGGGTTCGTCGGCATCGGGCTCTACGTGCACGAGTACGCCCGGTTGCGCGAGGAGGAGGGCCGATCCCCCGACCGGATCGCCGGTGTGCTCGACCGGCACGGCATCGTCATCGCCGACGTGGAGGTGGCACGGGGCTGGTGGGCCACCGACGGCGCGGAGCGTGACGACGCCCGACGGCTCGAGCAGCTCGCCTTCGAGATGGCCGACCACTTCGGCGTGCGCTACCTCCAGGCGATCGGGCCGTACGACTGCGGGTTCGATCAGGCTGTCGAGGGGTTCGCACGGCTGTGCGACCAGGCCGCCGAGCACGGTTTGCTGGTCGGGATCGAATGGCTGCCGTTCACCAACATCGCCACCGCGGCCGACGCACAGGCGATCGTGCGTGGTGCCGACCGCCCGAACGGGGGCTATTGCGCCGACATCTGGCACCACGTCCGGGGCGCGAACGATCTCGACATGCTGCGCGCCCTGGAGCCCGAGCGCATCTTCGCCGTGCAGATGAACGACGGCACCCTGCACCCGGCCGACCCCGACTACAAGGCCGACTGCCTGCTCAACCGCGTCCCGCCGGGTGACGGCGAATTCGACTGTGTCGGATTCGTTCGACTGCTACGCGACATGGGAGTGACGGCCCCGATCTCGCTGGAGGTCTGCAACTCGACGTTGTGGAACGGCCCGATCGACGACGCTGCGCACGTCGCGCATGACGCGATGCGGCGCGTGCTCGCGAGGGCTGCCGCGTGACGAGCGATCTGAGCGGTCGGCGTTGCCTCGTGCTCGGCGGCTCGGTGTTCGTCGGCAAGCACCTCGTCGACGCGCTCGTCGCGGCAGGGGCACAGGTGTCGGTCCTGAATCGCGGCAGGACCGCATCCGATCTCCCGGAGGGGGTCGGACACCTCGTCGCCGATCGCACCGACGCCGCCCAGATGCGCGCTGCCCTCGGCGGGCGCGACTGGGACGCGGTGTTCGACGTCAGCGGGTTCGTCATGGCAGCGGGCGGGTCCGACATCGACGGTCTGATCGATCTGCTCGACGGGCGCACCGGCAGCTACGTCTTCACCAGCTCGATCATGGCGTACGACCAGTCGTGGGTCGGGGTGTTCCCGTGGACCGAGGATCAGCCGACCAACCCCGACGGCCCGGCGAGCTACGGCGGCTTCAAGGCGATGGCCGAGGCGTCGATGCTCGCCCGCTACGCCGCCACCGGGTTCCCGGCGTCGGCTGTGCGGCCCGCCGCGATCTACGGTCCCGACAACAACATCTTCGACATGGAGACGCCGATGTTCCTCCGGCTGCTCCAGCGGCGGCCGATCCTCGTCCCGCACGGCGGCCTCGTGGTCGGCTCGTACGGCCATGTCGACGACCTGTGCGACGCGATGATCACCATCTCGTGCCATCCCGCTGCGCCCGGCGAGGTCGTCAACATCTCCAACGACGCCGTCGACGTCAACCGCTACATCGCCGTGCTCGCCGACATCGTCGGTGTCGAACCGAACGTGGTCGCGGTGCCCGATGATCTGCTCGCCGAGGTCACCGTCGCGGGCGCGTCACCCGTGTTCGGCCACCTGTTCAAGGTGCGTCATCACGCCGCGCTCAGCACCGAGAAGGCGCGCCACCTGGTGGGGTATGCGCCTCGCTTCGACCTCCGCTCCGGCCACGAGCACACGTACGACTGGTTCCGCGCCAACGGCTTCGACCGGATCGACGCACCGCTCGTCGACCCCGTGTGGAAGGCCTCGTGGGATTTCGACGCCGAGGCAGCGATCGCGGAGCGGCTCCGTGGCTGACGGACGCCTCGACGACGCCGAACTGTGGCGCTGCGTCGACGCAACGCTGACCGACGTCGTCCTGCCCGCCATCGCCGACGGCGACGACTGGGCCCGCGCTGCGACCGTCCAGCTGATCGGGCTCGTGCGCTACGCCGCGTCGCGGCCGGCCGATGCGTCCAGCGAGCGGCTCACCGAGCTGGCAGCCGCGCTGGGATCGCTGTCGCACAACCCGCTCGTCGACTGGGACGGCGAATCGACCGTCGCGTCGGTGCGGGGCGCTGTCGGCCGGGCGCTCGCCGCCGCGATCGGCAGCGACGACGACCCGGCAGCGGACGAGGTGCGGCGGGTGCTGCGACCGATCATCGTCCGTCACCTCGACGGCGAGCTCGCCGTCACCGCTCCCCTCGTCGACGCGTTCCGGGGGAAGCTCGGTGCGTGAGGCGCTCGAGTCGTGGATCCGGACGCAGCGCAACGACGGTGCCGCGATCACCGAGTTGCGCCGCATCGCCACGGGCAACTCCCGCGCGATGTGGTTCGTCGAGATGAGCGACGGTGCGCGTTACGTCGCTCGCGTCGAGCAGGGCGGCGTGTTCGGGACATCGGGCGCTTCGGAGTTCGAGCTGATGCGCGCCGCGCTCGCCCTCGGCTGCCCGGTCGCGCCGGTCCGCTGGCTCGAACCGACCGGTGACGTCGTCGGCCAACCGTTCTTCGTGATGGACTTCCTCGACGGCGCCGCGACCGGACGCGACGACCGCACGATGTCGGACGCGCTCGCCACCGACTTCGTGCAACGGCTCGACGAGCTCCACCGCACCGACTGGGCCAGCGAGCTGGAGCACGCCGGGGATGCTGCGCACGCCACCCGTGCCCAGATCGACCGCTGGCACGGGGTCTACCTCGACGCGACCGAGGGGGTGGCGATCCCGCTCCTCGAGGAGGGCGCCGCGTGGCTGCACCGGCATGCGGCGCCGATCGGCCGGCCCGGCATCGTGCACGGCGACCCGGGCCCGGGCAACGTCGTCCACGACGGCAGCCGTGTGCTCGCGTTCACCGACTGGGAGTTCGCCCACGTGGGCGACCCGCTGGAGGACTGGGTGTACCTCGTCACGATGCGCGGCAACCGGACGATGTCAGCCGACGAGTGGCTGGCGCTGTTCCGCCGTGTGGCGGGCGTCGAGGTGACCGACCGCGACATGCACTTCTGGTCGGTCTTCAACTACTTCAAGGGTGCGTGCGCGAACGCCACGTGTCGCCGCGCCTTCGCGACCACCAACCCCGCGCCCAACATGGGCATCATCGGGACCGCCCTGCACCAGACGTTCGTCCGTCAGGTCGCAGCCTTGATCGGAGGAACGACATGACCATGAGCGACGAGTCGGCACTGACCGCGCTCTCACTCGAGTACGCCGACGCCGTCCGCGCACGCGACGCCGAGCGCTGGGCCGCCACCTGGACCGCCGACGCCCGCTGGGTGCTCGGTGCCGGGCGCGACGTCGAGGGGCGCGAGGCGATCGTCGACATGTGGACGACCGCGCTCGCCAAGTACAGCGTGGTCGTGCAGCAGTACCACGCGTGCGTCTTCGACATCGACGGCGACAGCGCAACGGGTCGGTGCGAGTTTTCCGAGCTGAACATCAAGGCAGACGGCGGCCGCCACGTGCTCGCCGGGCACTATCTCGACACGTATCGACGCACGCCCGACGGGTGGCGTTACACCAGCCGCCAGCTCACCAAGTACTACGCCGGCCCGCCCGATCTGACCGGCGACTTCCTGTAGCGGATCAGACGTTCGTGCGGGTCCCGCCGGCGGGTGAGTTCTTGAACATCTGCTCGGAGTCGAAGCCGATCCGCTTGCCGGGGACGATCTCGATGACCACCCGTCCCGGGGTGTCGAGGTGGTGCACGAACGCCGCCTGCTGCTCGGCGCTGTCGGGCCGGACCCGGGCGGCGAGCGCCGCGTAGAACCACGCCTTCACGTCGTCGGAGTCGTGAACGATCGCGGTGCCCTGATAGGTGACGGCCTGGCTGACGCCGATGTCGGTGCCGCGGCTCGTGACGGCCATCGCGACGCGCGGTCGGGCCTCCACCGCTGCGACGCGCTTGCGGCGCCGGGTGCACGTGAGCCAGAAGCGGCCGTCGCGCTCGAGGAAGTTCATGATCACGCCGACCGGCGCACCCGAGTCGGTGGTCCACATGAAGGTGCACTCGGTCTGGGCGTCGAGCAGGCGCCGCTCACGGCCGTCGTCGAGCACGAACTTCGAGACGTCCTCGTACGAGTCGACGTACTCGTCGTCCTGCTTGGCCTGATCGCTCACTGCGGTGTCTCCTTCGGTCGGTACTGGTAACTGCGCTGCGTTCGCCCGCCGGCCACGAGATGGTGCTCTCCGGTGATCCACCCGGCCGCGGGCGAGCACAGGAACAGGACCATCGTTGCGATGTCGTCGGGGGTGCCCGCGCGGCCGAGCGGGATCGTCCGGACGAGTTCGTCGAGCCGGTCTTCGATGCCGAGCACCGCTCGATACGCCTCGGTGATCACCGGGCCCGGCGACACGGAGTTGACGCGGATCCCGCGCTCGGCGAGCTCGAGGGCGAGCGTCTGCGTGAGGTTGATCAGCCCGGCCTTCGCCGCTGCGTACGGGCCGGTGTACGGCGAGCCGCGGGTGCCGGCGCCGGAGGTGATGTTCACGATCGCGCCGCCGTCTGGCATCCGGTTCGCGGCTGCCCTGCACCCCTGGAATGCCGACGTGAGGTTGAGCTCGACCTGCGAGCGGAAGACCTCGTCGGGCGTGTCGACGAGCAGTCGCACGTCCTTCTCGTCGGACCCACCCACGTTGTTCACCCAGATGTCGATCCGCCCGAACTCATCGAGCGCCCGGTCGGCGAGCGCGTCGGAGAAGTCGCGGATGTCACCGGCGACGACGAGCGCCCGCCGCCCCCGTTCCTCGACACCCGCTGCGGTGACCTCGAGGTCGCCGATCCGGCGGGCGTTCAGCACCACGTCGGCGCCGGCGTCGGCGAGCGCCCATGCGATCGCGCGGCCGATGCCCTGGCCCGAACCGGTGACGACCGCGACCCGGCCGTCGACCCGGAATCGTTCGAGCACACCGGTCACGTCGCGCCCGTCGGCGTCCAGCGGATGGGCAACGTCGAGAGCCCGTGCAGGACGAACGAGTCGTTGCGCTCCGGTTCGCCGGCGAGCTCGATGTCGGCCATCCGCGTGAGGACCTTGTCGAACGCCAGCCTGGCCTCCAGCCGGGCGAGCGGCGCACCGATGCAGTGATGGACGCCCCAACCGAACGCGACGTGATGGCCGATCTCGCGGCGGTCACGATCGATGCGGAACTCGTCGGGGTCGGGGAAGTGCTCGGGGTCGCGATTGGCGGCGGCGAACGTCACCTGCAGCTTGCTGCGCTCGGGGATCGTGGTGCCGTGGACTGCGACCTCGGCCGAGTTGGTGCGGAACAGGCCGTGTACCGGCGAGTCGAAGCGCAACGCTTCCTCGATGGCGTTGGGGATGAGACTGCGATCGGCGCGCAACGTGGCCATCACCGCCGGACGCTCGATCAGCCGGTAGAGCATCAGCCCGAGGAGGCTGGTCGTGGTTTCGTGACCGGCGACGAGCAACTGGTACCCGAGGTGCCGCATCTCTCGGTGGTCGATGTCACCGTTGCGGAGCCCGACGGTGAGCACGCTCAGCACGTCGTCGCTGATCGCGTCGCCGATGACCGCCGGATCGACCGGGCCGTCGCCGCCGAGCGCCGCGTTGCGCTCGGTCACGCCGGATTCGACGTGATCCTCGATCGCCGCCTTCGCGTGGCGGTAGCTGTCGACGTCGCCACCGCTGAGCGCGGCGACGGCGAGCTCGCTCCACCGGCGGAACTCGGTGCGGTCGTCGCCGTGGACGCCGAGCAGTTCCGCGATCGCGAGCGCCGGGAACGGGATCGCGAACGCGTCGACGAAGTCGCCCTCGCCGAGTGGGACGAACGCGTCGAGGAGGTCGTCGGCGATCGCCGACACTGCGGGCGCGAGACGATCGATCGCGGTGGGGACGAACGAGGAACGCAGCAGGCGCCGCTGCCTGGCGTGGTCGGGGTCGTCGGCGGTGCCGAGCACGCCGGCCTCCTGGTAGAACACGCCCGGTCCGTCCGCGTTCGACCACAGGCCCGGGTGCTTGAGCGTGTCGAGCACATCGTCGAACCGGCTCACCACGTAGAACGGCGGGTCGTGGTCGGCAACGTGGTGGATCGGGCACTCGCTCCGCATGCGCGCGTAGTGCTCGGTCGGCTCGGACGAGCTGGCGCTCTCGATGTGACGGATGGGCGAGGCCGCAGGCCCAGCGCTCACGGGTTCGGTGCGCACGGGTTCGACGCTCACGGGTTCGGCTCGGTCGACCAGAAGCGGCTCGACACCTGACCGTCGGGCCCGCGTACGGGGTCGACTGCGTCGATGCGGTACTTCATCGCCGTGCCGCCGAGGCGTTCGACGGCTCGCATGACGGCGCCGGGGGCGACTAAGTTGGGGTGCTGGAAGTGGGCGTCGAGCGCCTCGGCCGACTCCCACAGCTCGACGATCCGGATCCGGCCAGGGTCGGCCGGATCAGCGGCGATCGTGTAGATCACGCACCCCGGTTCGTCGACCATGGTGGCTCGCTGCAGATCGGCCGTCGATGTGACCACACCGTCACGCACGCTCGGGTCGACGTCGATGTACCCCAGGATCGCGATCATGCCCCCCATCGTGGCAACTCTAGGCGCTCTCAAGTAAGTCGGAGCAGCCGAGAGCACCGCTACCTGATCAGGACACACTCATAGTGAGCGAGACCGCGACCGGCATGTTGGAGACCGGTCTGTTGGAGCACGGTGAAGTTCTCGGCCCAGTCGTGTTCGAACTCGAACTCCCGACCGTCGGCATCGGCGATCGTGGTCGGGTGGCTGACGTCCCAGATCTCGCCCTCGCTGTGGAAGTCGCCGCGATAGACGCCCTGCCCGAGCCCGTCATCGAACCCGCCGAAGTAGCCGCCGCCCTGGCAGTACACCCAGCCCAGGTCGGTGAACGTGTACTCGCGGACGGCGCCCTCGATGTCGGTGAGCCGGAACGAGCCGCTGCGCACGCGCCGGCCGCCGGGGTGGAACTCGAGCTCGTGGGCGACGTCGACCACCGGCACGATCCGATCGTCCAGCAGGATCGCACCGCGACCTGCCGCCGCCCGACCGCTCGGGTCGGCGAAGAAGAAGCCCCCGTGGTCGGGCATGTGGAACAGCACCCACTGGCGCAGGCCCGGCACGCGCTTGCTCGGCGTCGGTGCGCCGTACGGCCGCGGGCCGCCGCGAGGCGGCTGGTACCCCCACGAGTGGTTCCGGAAGAACGACGCCGATCGGGGTTCGAGCTCGACCCTGGTGCCCGCGACCTCCACCCAGCCCTCGCAGGCGCCGGTGATCTCGTAGGTAGCGCGCTCGCTGAGGAGCCGCCCGTCGATCCGGCGGATCTCGACGGGTCCCATGTACGGCACGTTGGCGGTGTGGCAGGTGACGTCGAGGCGGATGCCGATGTCGTTGCGGTCGAGCACGAGCCGCACGGTCTCCAACGGCTCCACGATCTCGAGGCGCAGCGGGCCGACGCCGAGCTGATCCATGTCGGGGCGCAGACGGCGCGACAAGCGGATGTTGTACTGCTTGCCGGCGTGCCGCAGGCACACGAACCCGTCGAGGACGTCGTTGTTGGAGTACAGCCGCACGTTGGAGGTGAACGCGACGGTGCCGGCCTGATCGGCGGCGCACACGTAGTGTCCGTCGTTCCAGCTCGGATCGCTCCCAGCGACCGCCGCGAACGTGTCGGTGACCTGGTGGAACGGATACTCGTCGGCTCGCAGCAGCACAGCACGACGGTAGTTCGTGAGCCTCACTGGACTCGCTCTCAAGTAAGTCGTGTCGCAGCTGTCGCCGCATGAGTTCGATGCCTGCGCGTCGTGCCGGTCACGGGCCCTGCAGTACCGTCGACCGGTGCTCGTCGTCACCGCCCGCCTGACCGTCGACCCCGACCGCATCGACGAGTTCGAGGCGCTCGCACGGCGACTGTGGGAGGAGACCCACCGGCGCGAGCCGGGCTGCCGTCGCTACGAGTACGTGCGGCTCGCCGAGCGCGGCCACTACCTCACGCTGATGACGTTCGACGACCACGACGCCTTCCTCACCCACCAGGCGAGCGCCCATCACACCGACATCGCCGCCGGTCCGATGCGAGCACTCGTGACGAGCATCGGGCTCGAGTTCGGCGCGGCGCTCGACGGGGCGTCCGGCACGGTCGACGAGCCGGGGAGCGAGCCGCTCGACGTCGACCCGTCGCTCCGCGAGCACTACGCCGTGCGCTACCCGGCGCCCGACTTCGGCGCGTGGGGATGAGTGCCGTTCCCGTCGGCCATCGCTTCCCCGGCGGCAGCCGGGTCGTCGAGCGCTGGGAGAACTGGCTGCTGACCGACTGCACCAGGCGTGCGCCCATGACGGGCGGGCTGCTCCACCCCGTCGCGCTGTTCCACGTCCCGATCCAGGCGGCTCACACGTCGATCGCCGAGCTGTTCGAGCTGTGCGAGGCCGACGGCTCCCCCGGTTCGGTGACGCTGCTCGGCTACGACTGGGAGTACGTGCAGCCGCTGCGCGAGGGCGTCGAGTACCGGGCCGACGGTGAGATCGAGGCAGCGGACGCCGCGTTCGACGATGCCCTTGTCGTGCTGCACGACGACGTGACGTTCCGGATCGAGCTGACCGACGCCGACGGTCGGCCCGCTGCCCGGGTGACGAACCGATGGCGGTTCCGGCGGTCGGGCACGGCACCGCACGGGGCAGCGCCCGCACCGCTCGGTCCGGGCGAGCCGATCCCGCCGCTCGCGGTGACCGACGTCGGGGCCGACCGCATGAAGACCATGGCGGCGCTGTTGCGCGATCCGTACCCGATCCACTGGGATGTCGACGCGGTGAGGGCCGCAGGCCACGGAGACCGGCCGGTGAACCAGGGGCCGCTCAACCTCGGCTACGTCGCCAACATGCTGATGGCGTGGGCGGGCGACGGGTCGATCCGGCGGCTCACGGTCGCGTTCCACGCCCGGGTGTTCGCCGGCGACACGGTGACGGCCAGCGGGACGATCGAGGAAGTGGTCGAGGTCGGCGGCGAGCTCCGGACCAGGTGCGACGTCCGGCTGAGCCGGGGCGATGACGTGATCGTCAGCGGGACCGCCGAGGTCGCACTCGCTCTGCCACGATGATGCCATGAGCGAACATGCCGTATCGGTTCCCAACCTCACAGCCGCCGGGGCGCGCGTCGCGATCGACGCTGCGGTCGCCGAGGCCGAATCGCTCGGCGCCCAGGTCGTGGTCTCCGTCGTCGATCGGGGCGGTAACCCGATCGCACTGCTCCGCATGGACGGCGCCTTCCTGTTCTCCGTCGAGGTGGCGGAGAAGAAGGCGTGGACAGCAATCGCTTCGGGCATCCCGACCGATCGTCTGCGCGCCGGGTTCAACGCCGACCCGACACTCCTGCACGCCCTCGCCCCGAAGATCGACCGCCTGATGGCCGTCGGTGGCGGGGTGCCGGTCGTGATCGATGGCCAGATCGCCGGCGCCCTCGGTGTCAGCGGGGCGACCGAGGAGCAGGATGCCCAGATCGCCGACGCCGGTGCGAATGCGCTGCGCACCTAGCTCCACGACGCCGCCTTCGCTCGCAAGGTCGACCCGACGTCGACTCCCAAGTCACTCGGCCGCCTGTGTGCACCACGACGCGGCGCAGAACGTCGCGCCGGTTCGCCCAGCAGCACCGACTGTAGGCATCATCAAGAAACACACCCCTCTCACCCCCCACCCGGAGTTGCGATGTCCACCCCCCTGCCTGCGATCGTCTTCGACTTCGGCGGCGTCCTCATCACCCCGATCACCAACCAGCTCACCGAGGTCGCTGCGTGGCACGACGTGCCGATGCTCCACATGCTCGACGTGCTGCTCGGCCCCCGCGAGCAGTCGACGCTCGACCACCCGTGGCATCGTGCCGAGCGCGGGGAGATCCCGATCGCGCACATGCAGGAACTCGTCGGACCGTGGGCCGAAGCGGCCGGCATCACACTGCGCGGCGACGAGTACGACCGTCTCCTCCTCGGCGACTTCCACATCGTCGACGAGATGATCGACACGATTCGCGAGCTGCGCACGGCCGGACACCGGATCGGGCTGCTCACCAACAGCTTTCTCGAGTTCCGCCCGATCCTCGAACAGCGGATCGACTTCGCGCTGTTCGACGTGGTGGTCGACTCGTCCGAGGTCGGCTGCCGCAAGCCCGAGCCGGCGATCTATCGGTTGACCACCGAGCGCATGGGCGTCCCCGCCGACCAGATCATCTACCTCGACGACTTCCTCGCCAACGTCGAGGGCGCTCGGTCGGCCGGGTGGACCACCGTCCACGTCACCGACCACCCCGCCGCGATCGACGAGCGGAAGGTGTCGGTCGAGTCGTTCAGGTGAGGCCGACGGTCCCGGCGACCTCGTGCTGTTCGACGTGGGCATCGATGATCAGCTCCTGCTGATCATCCGACGAGCCCTCCCCCCGAAAGGTCTCGACCGCGGCGAGCGATTCCCACTGTTCGAAGATGTTGATCCGCTCGTCGTCGATGAGGTCCGGACCGATGCAGAAGTCGAGGCACCCCGGCGTCGAGCGTGCGAGATCGACCACCGGACGGCACGTCTCCAGGTACCGCTCCCGATCCTCGGCAGCAACCCGCAACCACCCCGTGACGATCACCATGCAGGCCACCCTAAACGGCGCGAGCCGAGGGAGCCGACGGCGAGTCGAGCACGTCAGGCCGACAGCACTGGTGCGAGGCGCTCGGGGAACGTCGCCCAGTCGTCCGGCGACGTGACCTCGGTCGTGAAGGCCGTGTCGACGATGACATGGGCGACGCCCACCTCACGCGCCGTCACCACCGCCTCGCACAACTCGTCGACCGACTTCGGCGCGAGACCCGGCACGACGAACGGCGGCTCGGTGAACACCCGCTGGTACACCTCGATCGACGGCGCGCCGGCGGGCCGCATCGCGTCGATCTCGGCGGCAGTCGCCATCAGCTGCTCGACCGAGCCCGACGCCGGGTTCCAGATGTCGAACAGCGCAGCGGTACGCCGCAGACCGGCACCCGACCGCATGCCCGACAGCAGCGGCGGGTGCGGCTGCTGGAGCGGCTTCGGGCTGACCACCGACGGCGGGATGCGGAAGAACTCGCCGTCGAACGACACCGGATCGGGCCCCCAGCATGCTCGCAGCGCGGCGACGAGTTCGTCCATCCGACGGCCGCGACTGGTGAACTCGACGTCCATCTGGTCGTGCTCGTCCTTCGACCAGCCGACGCTCAGGCCGCAGATCACCCGTCCACCCGACAGCTGGTCGATCGTCGCCAGCCGCTGGGCCAGCTCGACGGGCCGGTGATAGCCGCCGACGAGGATGCCGGTCCCGAGCGCCACGCGCTCGGTCCATGCCGCCGCCATCGAGAGCACCTCGAGCGGGGAGTAGGTGGTGCGGTAGGCCTCGGGCACCGGCATGCCGGGCCGCGCCGCATAGGGGGCCTGCGGTTCGAGCGCGTAGAAGAGGTGCTCCTGCACCCACAGGCTGGCGAATCCCAACCGCTCGGCAGACTCGCAGAAGCCGCGGAGCCCCGACGCGGTGACGTGATCACCGAGTTGGGGCAGTGTGAGGCCGACGCCGAACCCCGAGAGCGGTCCGGTCATGTGATCGGCTCGGTGCCGCAGGTCAGGCGGTGGCCGAGGCGGCGTCGAGCACGGCGCGCACCTCGGCGACGATCTGATCGGACGTGGCGCCGGGCGTCAGGACCGCTGCGACGCCGGCCGCCTTCAGGCGATCCATGTCGCGATCGGGCACGATCCCCCCGACGATGACCGGCACGTTCGAGCCGCGTGCGAGCAGCTCGTCGACGACGAGCGGCGCCAACGTCATGTGCGCGCCCGACAGCATCGACAGACCGACCGCGTCGACATCTTCGTCGACCGCTGCGGCCGCAACGGTCTGCGGGGTCTGGAACAGCCCGGTGTAGATGACCTCGAAGCCGGCGTCGCGCAGGATGCGCGCAACCACCTTGATGCCACGGTCGTGGCCGTCGAGGCCGACCTTGGCGATGAGGATGCGCTCGTCGGCCATATCAGATCACCGGCACTTCGACGTGGCGGCCGAACTCGGACTCCATCGCCTTCATCATCTCGCCGAGCGTGGCATACACCTTCACGGCGTCGATCAGGGCGGGCATCAGATTGACCTCGGGATCGGCGGCATCGGCGCGGACACGGGCGAGTGCGGCGTCGACGGCCGACTGGTCGCGGTCGTGGCGGACCTGCTCGAGACGCTTGCGCTGACGGTTCTCGTCCTCGTTGGTGATCTCGAGCAGCTCCATCTGCTCCTCGCCGTTGCCTTCGGTGAAGGCGTTGACGCCGACGACGATCCGGCGGCCGGCGTTGAGCAGCCGCTCCTGCTCGTACGCGGAGTCGGCGATGCGGCCCTGGAACCAGTTCTCCTCGATGCCCTTGATCGCACCCTCGAGCATCGAGCCGTCACCCAACTCGTCGAGGTAGGCGAACAGCTCCTCGGCCTGCCGTTCCATCTCGTCGGTGAGCGCCTCGACGAAGTAGGAGCCGCCGAGCGGATCGGCGATGTGGGCGACGTTGGTCTCGTGGGCGATCACCTGCTGCGTGCGCAGGGCGATCCGGGCCGACTTCTCGGTGGGGAGCGCGAGCGCCTCGTCCATCGAGTTGGTGTGCAGCGACTGGGTGCCGCCGAGCACGCCGGCGAGCGCTTCGATCGCCGTCCGGACGATGTTGATCTCGGGCTGCTGCGCGGTGAGCGACACACCGGCGGTCTGGGTGTGGAAGCGCAGCTGCATCGAGCGCTCGTCGGTCGCGCCGTAGCGCTCCTTCAGCCAGCGGGCCCAGATCCGGCGGGCCGCGCGGTACTTCGCGATCTCCTCGAAGAAGTCGATGTGAGCGTTGAAGAAGAAGCTGAGGCGCGGGGCGAACGAGTCGACCGGCAGGCCAGCCTGCATCGCCAGCTCGACGTAGGCAAAGCCGTTGGCGAGCGTGAATGCCAGCTCCTCGGCGGCCGTCGAACCCGCTTCGCGGATGTGGTAGCCGGAGATCGAGATCGAGTGCCAGCGCGGCATCTCGGCCGCCGTGAACGAGATCGTGTCACGCACCAGTCGCATCGATTGGCGTGGCGGGAAGACGAACTCCTTCTGCGCCTGGTACTCCTTCAAGATGTCGTTCTGGAGGGTGCCGCCGAGCTTGCTGCGATGCACGCCCGCCTTCTCGGCCTGGGCCACGAACATCGCGAAGATCGGCGCCGCCGGGGAGTTGATCGTCATCGACGTGGTGATGCCGCCGAGATCGATCCCGCTGTACAGATCCTCCATGTCGGCGAGGGTGTCGACGGCCACACCGCACCGACCGACCTCGCCGATCGACATCGGATCGTCGGAGTCGAGGCCGAGCAGGGTGGGCATGTCGAACGCCGTCGACAGGCCGTTGCCGCCCGACTTGATGATCTCCTTGAAGCGCCAGTTCGTGTCTTCCGCCGTGCCGAAGCCGGCGAACATCCGCATCGTCCAGAGCTTCGACCGGTACATCGACGCGTACGGGCCACGCGTGTACGGGTACTGACCGGGGAACTCGCCGTCGTCCGGGCCGTAGACCGCATCGAGCGGCACCCCCGACATCGTCTGATGATCGACGTCGCGCAGCTTGGACGCCTCGTACGCCTGCTGCCAGAGCTCTCTCTTGGTCACCATTCGCCCGACTTTAGTTTGATGTCCAACTAGATTGCGAGCGGGAGGGCCCCGAATCCGGAGCTACGCGAGGGCATCGATCGTCACGGTGCCGACACTGCCGTCGAGGGTGATCGTCGCACCGTCGGGGATGCGACGGGTGGCGTCGGCGATCGACGGGACGCACGGGATGCCGAGCTCGCGGCTGACGATCACGGCGTGCGTGCCCACCGCACCGATGTTGGTGATCACGCCGCCGGCGGCGAGGAACAGCGGCGTCCACGACGGGTCGGTCGACTCGGCGATCAGGATGTCACCCGGGTCGAGCTTGTCGGCGTCGTCGAGGTCGCTCAGGATGCGCGCGGTGCCGGTGACCACCCCGGGCGAGCCGGCGACGCCCTTGAGGACGTCGCCCACCTGGACCTGCTCGGCGGTGAGCGAGTCCTTCCGGGGCCACGCGCTCAGCGGCGGCACCGTGGTGTCGACGATGTACGGCGGCTCGAGCTCGTACAGCGAGAGGTAGTCGGTCTCGCGCTCGGCGAGCGTGGCGGTGAGCGACGCGGGGTCGGCGATCCATGCGTCGACCTCGTCGGCGAGCAGCATGAACACCTGGCGCTCGTGCGCGATGTGGCCGGCAGCATGCGCACGCCGACCGAGCTCGAGGAACGCCTCGCGCACCTCGCCCACCACCCGGATGTGATTGCCCTTGCAGCGCTCGCGTGCCGACATGAACACGGCCAGCGAGTTGACAGCGGCATGGAACATGCCGAGCGCCTCCGGGTTGTCCTTGAACAGCTCGCTGTAGTGCTCGATGAGCCGCTGGCGCTCGGCCGAGCCGGCAGCCTGCGCCCGCTCGGGGTCGGCGTCGTCACCGGCGCTGCGCACCTTCTCGACCGCCTGGGCGAGCAAGAGCGGCTTGGACTCGTAGCTCCACGAGAACGGGTCGTACTCATTCGGACCACGGCTGCCGTGCTCGTACATGAACTCCTCGACCGCGGCGGTGAACGCCGTCGCGTCGTCCGAGCCGGACGCAGCGATGCGCTCGAACGCCCCGTCGACCCCGGCTGCGAATGCCGCCTGGAGCTCGGACGACGCATTGACGCGACGCGAGAGCTGGAAGATCCGGTTGGCGATGTCGGTCGAGTCGACGCCGCCGATGCCGGTGATCAGCTTCGACATGGCGCCCGGGTCGGAGTCGCCGAGCAGCGTCGGCAGGATGCCGTTGCCGATCGAGCTGCCGAGTGCTCCCCACACGACTTGGGAGAACGTGGCGCGCAGGAAGCGCTGCATCGTGCGGGCCCGGGCGACGAGTTGCACATCGGTGAGCGTGGTGAGGTCGGGCCGGCTGTCGCGCAGGGCCTTCACCTCGTCCTTGTGGCGGTCGATCTCGGGCACGTTCGGCGTGCTCAGGCACCAGCCGATCGTCTGCTGCAACTTCTGCGTGTGCCGGGGCGAATCGTGCCAGTCGGCCGCGACGTACGGCGGGATGTCCTGGCTCTCGGTGTCGAAGAAGGTGTTGTCGATCGCCTCCCACCCGGCGCCCGAGCGGATGCCGAACAGACGTGACTGGGCGAGCGAGTTGTAGAAGTAGCCGCCGAAGAGGCCGAACGTCTCGGGCCACTCGGCGTCGTACTCGAGCGCGTCGAACACGCCCATCTGCTCGAATCCGTCGACGCAGCCGCGGACCATGCCCGGCTCGCAGCAGAAGGTCCACCCGATCGGACTCACCGGGTCGGCGAGCACCTCCCCGGCGTTGCCCCGCGTGTAGTTCGGGAACCGCTCCGTCGGCACGCGGTCATAGATCCAGCGATCGCCCAACATCCCAATAGCCCCCTGCTCGATGATTGCGAGAAACTTGAACCGGTCTCCACTTACGACCGACGGGCAAACTACCGAGCCGACGGCCCTCGATCAACTCGTCTGCACCTGCTGCTTGCGGTACGTCTCGAGGTCGAAGTAGTCGCGCCACAGCGTGATCAGGCCCTCGTGGACCTCCCACACGCCGGCGACCGGCAACTCGATCCACCGATCGCCGGAGCGGAACCGGTCGACCCGCTCGTTGAACACCACGGAACCGGCCTCTGCCTCCCGGGACACCGGCCACAGCACCTCGTCGGCGCGCGATGTGATCGGCTCGAGGATCGACCGGATCGCGTCGTGGCCCCGCACCGATCCGGCCGGCACGTTGTCGTACTCGCAGTCGGGATGCAGGAACTCGAGCGCTCCCGCGATGTCGCGTCGCTCGATCGCGGCGATGAACTGCTGGACCACATCGAGCGGGCGCACGTGGCAAACGTAGCCCCTGGGATTCGTCCCGGCCTACCACTTCAAACAAGACTCACTGTCAAGTAACTCGACACGACGTCGACGACCACCCCGAGGACCGCCATGACATCGCGACCGTTCCGATTCGGATTGCAGGCGTTCGAAGCTGCTCGCGCAGCCGAGTGGTTCGACCTCGCCCGGCGAGCCGAGGGCCTCGGCTACACCACCCTGTTCTCCTCCGATCACTACTTCGGTCCCGGGGCGATCGCGGACGCCACCGGCCACCGTCCCGTCGAGCTCGCACCCCTCACCTCGATCGCGATGGCCGCAGCCGCCACGACGACGCTGCGCGTCGGGTGCCGCGTGTTCGCGTGCGACTTCCACCACCCGGTCGTGCTCGCCAAGGAGACGGCCACGCTCGACCTCCTGTCGAACGGGCGGCTCGAGGTCGGTCTCGGTGCGGGCTGGGTCCGCGTCGAGTACGACGGGCTGGGCATCGCGATGGCGGGCCCGGCGGAGCGGATCGCGAAGGTCGGCGAGTACGTCGCGATGCTGCGTGCCCATTGGGCCGGCGAGCAGCTCGACATCGACACGCCGAACACCCATGCGTCGGGGTTCGCCGGGCGGCCGCTCCCGGCACAGCGCCCCGGTCCGCCGATCATGATCGGTGGCGGCGCACCGAAGATCCTGGGCCTCGCCGGGCGGGTGGCCGACATCGTCAGCATCAACTTCAACAACGCGTCCGGCCGGCTCGGTGGTGCGAGCGTGGCGAGTTCGGGCGCCGACGAGACGGCCGAGAAGGTCGGTTGGATCCGCGAGGCTGCCGGCGATCGGTTCGACGCGATCGAGTTGGAGATCGGTGGTTACTTCGTCGCGGTCGGCGACCACGCCGCCGCGTCGCTCGATGCGATGTCAGCCAGGTTCGGGGTCAGCCCCGCCGCTTTCGCCACCCATCCGCACGCCTTGATCGGATCCGTCGAACAGGTCTGCGAGACCCTGCTCGAACGCCGCGAACGGTACGGGATCAGCTACGTCACGGTCGCCCAGCGCCACGTCGACGAGTTCGCTCCGGTGGTCGCCGCCCTCGCCGGCCGCTGACCCGGGCATCCCTCCGGTTGACGAACACCGGGTCGCGCCCGCGATCATCGTGCGGCCATGTCCAGTTCGACGCCCATGCCCCAGGATCCGATCGAGCTCGCTCGCGCCAACTGGATCCGGTACGGCTGGCCGGAGTCGGCCGACGGCATGGCGCTGGTGACGTCGATCATGCGCGTACAGCAGGTCTTCCTCGCGCGGATCGAGTCGGTGCTGCGACCGCACGGGCTGACGTTCGCCCGGTACGAGGTGCTGCGGCTGCTGGGTTTCAGCCGCCGCGGCTCGATGCCGGTCGGCAAGATCGGCGAGCGCCTGCAGGTGCACCCGGCCAGCGTGACCAACGCGGTCCAGCGCCTCGAGGCCGACGGCCTGGTCGAGCGCTCGGCCAACCCCAACGACGGTCGCAGCGTGATCGCCGCGATCACACCCGAAGGTCGGCGCCTGGTCGACGAGTGCACCGACCTGCTCAACGCCGAGGTGTTCTCGATCGTGCCGATCCCCACCACCCAGCAGCAGCGCACCTTCCACTCCCTCAAGGGCGTCCGCAAGGCCTTCGGCGACTTCACCTGACCGAGCGGTTGGTGGCGCCGGGCCGCTCAGGGGAACTGGGCGGGGTCGGCGAGGAGGGTGGCGATCGTCTTGCAGAACTCGGCCGCAGGTGCCCCGTCGAGGACTCGATGGTCCCAGGTGAGGCTCAGGGTCATCCGCTTCACGGTGCGGACCTCTCCCCCGGCGAGGACGAGGTCGTCGCGGAGACGTCCGACACCGAGGATTCCGGCGTTCGGTGGGTTGATCACCGGGGTGAACACGTCGACGCCGAACATGCCGAGCGTGCTCACGCTGAACGTGCCGCCCTCCAGGTCGGGTGGAGCCAGCTCACCGGCGCGCGCCGCCTGGGCCAGCCGGTCGGTCTCGGCCGACAGGTCGGCGAGGTCGCGGTGCGCGGTGTCACGGATCACCGGGACCACGAGGCCACCGTCGACCGCTACCGCGAGCCCGACGTGCACCTCGGGCAGCACGGCGATGCCGTCGGCGGTCACCTGGGCGTTCATCATCGGGTGCTGGACGAGTGCCCGAGCGGCGGCGGCGACGACGTAGTCGGTGATCGACGGTGTCGCGCCGCCGGCGGCGCGACGCTCGGCACGATCGGCGATCACCGCATCCATGTCGGCATCCATCGACAGCGTGAGTTGGGCCATGTCGCGCAGTGATGCGGTCATGCGCTTCGCGATCGTCCCGCGCATGCCCGAGAGCCTGACGGTGCGCGTCGGCTCCTGCAGCAGCGGCGCCGGGGCCGGCGGCGGCACGATCCCCGGTGCCGGCGAAGGTTCGGCGAGCCGCGCCCGCACGTGGATGGCGACGCAGTCGCGGGTGATGCGGCGCTCGACCGGATCGGGCGCCACCTGTGACAGGTCGACGCCGAGCAGGTCGGCGAGGTTGCGGGCCGCGACCGTCGCGACGGCATGGCGGTTGGCAGCGACGAGCCCGCCGGCGATGGGGGCGATCGCCGGCGGTGTGGGTGCCGACGCGACACCTGTTGCGGCCACCGCTTCGACGTCCTCCGAGACGATTCGACCTGCAGGCCCGGTCCCGCTGACCGCGGCGAGTGGCACGCCGAGTTCCGCAGCGACGCGACGGGCGTTGGGCGAGGCGAGGATCCGTCCGTCGACCGTGGTCGCAACGACTGCCGCCGGAGCCGGAGCCACGCTCGGGCCGGCCGCTGGTGCTGCTGCAGGCGCCGTGCCCGCCGGAACCGCCTCGCCCTCGGCGAGCAGCAGACCGATCCGCTCGCCGCACGGGAACACGTCGCCCGGACGGCCGATGTGGTGCAGGCGACCCGTCCCAGGGGCGCCGACCTCGGTCTCGGTCTTGTCGGTCTCGATCAGCAGGATCGGCGTGTCGGCCTCGACGTGCTCGCCCTCGGCGACGAGCCACTCGACGATCATCGCCTCTTCCATGGTCAGCCCGAGCTTGGGCATCGGCACGTCAGTCGCCATCGCTGGCCTCCTCGTTCATCGGGGCGTCGTTCATCGGGGCGTCGTTCATCGGGGCGTCGAACAGGTGCAGGGTGGCGGCCAGGCGGAGGGCGCGGTCCACGTCGATCACGGTCGGGCCCGAACGGTCGACCGACACGCGAGCCACCGCCCCCGGCCCGAGGACGCACTCGCGCTCACCGTCGTACGCCAACACCAGCGGGCCGTCGAAACACGCGTGCTCGCCCGGGGCGAGCCGGTCGATCGACATCACATCGAGGACGGAGAACGCCCCGGGCACGATCGGGACGTGGAGCCGGCGACGGCCCTCCCCCGCCGCGGCAAGACGGACGACGACACCCCCCTCGTCGGCGTCGGTCATCGGATGGGTGCGCCCGGCGATGCTCGACAGGCCGGTGCTGGTGGGCCTGGCGATCGCGGCGACGACCGCCCGGATCCGCTCGGGCCGCACGACGGCGCGCGCCCCGGTGCCCTGGCCGTCGATGGCTGCCACATCGACGAGCGCGATGTCGCGCTCGGTCGTGCCGTCGCGATGAACGATGTCGACGACCAGGCGTTTCGCCGTGGATGCGACCGACGCGACCGGGATTCGGCCCGTGGCGACGAGCCCGGCGGCGGTGCCGGCCGACGACCCGTCGACGAAGGTCGGGAACACGTTGTTGGTCCCGGTCGAGATCGGGATGAGCGTCACCTCGGGCCATCCGATGACCACGTCGCGGCTGGTGCCGTCGCCGCCGAGCGCCACGACGACATCGCACCCGAGCTCCGCGAACTGCGATGCGGCACGGCGCGTGTCGAGCGCTGAGCCGGTGCCCGGTCCGTCGACGAGGAAGGCGTTGTCGATCCCGTGCACCGCCCGCTCGGCGATCCGGCCGAGGTCGCGAGCGACCACCACACGCGACGCGCCGGCGTCGAGCGCACCGATGACGACGCGCCGCACGATGCCCACCTTCGCGGTGTCGGGCGTGTGGCCGACAGGCGCGTGCAACCGCCGGACGTCCTTGCCCGCCCAGGGGTTGACGACGATCCCGACGGTGGGCACGTGCGCTCGCTCACCGGGCCAGCAGCGGGCGGGCGACGGCCTCGCGGAGACCGGCGGCGATCCGGGCGGCATCGGGCACGTAGAGCGCTTCCAGGGCCGGGGTGAACGGGATCGGCGACGACGGTGCCGCCACGCGCCCGACCGGAGCGTCGAGATGGTCGAAGGCGAGCTCCTGGATCTGGGCGGCGACCTCGGCCCCGAACCCGCCGAACCGCACGGCCTCGTGGGCGACGACGACGCGATTGGTCCGCTTCACGGAAGCGAGCACCGTGTCGATGTCGAGCGGCGACAGGGTGCGCAGATCGATGACCTCGCACGACATGCCCTCGCCTGCGAGCAACTCGGCGGCAGCGAGGCACTCGTTGGCCGTCCGGCCCCACGACACGACGGTGACATCGGTGCCGGCGCGCGTGACGTTGGCGACCCCGAGCGGCACCTCGTACCGCTCCTCGGGCACGATGCCGCGCAGGCCGAGCATCCGCTTGTGGAGCACGAACAGCGTCGGGTTGTCGTCACGGATCGACGCGGCCATCAGCCCCTTCACGTCGTACGGCGTGGACGGGAAGACGACCTTGATCCCGGGGATGTGGCAGAAAAGCGCCTCGAGGCTCTGGCTGTGCTGCGCCGCCGCCGACAGACCGGCACCACCGGTGGTGGTGATCACCATCGGCAGCTTGGCCTCCCCGCCGAACATGTACTTCAGCTTCGCGGCCTGGTTCACGATCTGATCAGCGGCAACCAGCGTGAAGTCCATGAACATCAGGTCGACGATCGGGCGCAGACCGGTGACCGCAGCGCCGACGCCGAGGCCGATGATCGCCTGTTCGCTGATCGGCGTGTCGACGGCCCGGCGCTCACCGAACTCGTTCTGGATCCCGTCGAACGTGTGGAACACACCCCCGTGGGCGCCGACGTCCTCGCCGGCAATGAACACGTCGGGGTCGGCGGCCATCTCGAGCTTCACCGCTTCGGTGAACGCGTTGACGTAGGTGATCGAACGCTCCGACATCGCGCTCACGCTCCCATCTCGGTGTAGACGCCCTGCAGGAGCGCATCGGGTTCGGGGAACGGCGACTCGTCGGCGAACTCGATCGCACGCGCGATTTCGGCGCGGACGTCGCTCCAGATCGAGTCGAGGTCGTCGCGGGTGGCGATGCCGGCGTCGATGACGCGCTGCTCGAACGAGAAGACGGGGTCGCGACCCTTCCAGGCGAGCACCTCGTCGTCGGGCCGGTACTTGAGGCCGAGGTTCTGGATCCCGTGGTGGTTGTAGTACCGGTAGGTCTTGGCTTCGACGAGCGACGGCCCCTCGCCGCGCCGGGCGCGTGCGACCGCCTCGGTGGTGGCCTCGTGCACCGCCAGCACGTCCATGCCGTCGACGATCACACCGGGCATGCCGTAGCCGCCGGCACGATCGACGATGTCGGCGATCACCATCGCCTTCGATGTCGGCGTGTACTCGCCGTACATGTTGTGCTCACAGACGAACACCACCGGCAGGTGCAGGGCGCACGCCATGTTGGCGGCCTCGTGGAACGCACCGATGTTGGTGGCGGCGTCACCGAAGAACGCGACGGCGACCTGATCGGTGCCCCGGTACTTGTTGCGGAACCCGGCGCCGACCGCGATCGGCACGCCCGCACCGACGATGCCGTTGGCGCCGAGCATCCCGAGCGACAGGTCGTTGATGTGCATCGACCCGCCCTTGCCCGAGCAGTACCCGGTGGCCTTGCCCATCAGCTCGGCCATCATGCGCGCCAGGTCACCGCCCTTGGCGACGAGGTGGCCGTGCCCGCGGTGGGTCGAGGTGATGTAGTCGTCGACGCGCAGCGCCTCGCACACGCCGACCGCCACGGCCTCCTGCCCGACGTACAGGTGCAGGAAGCCGGGCATCTTGCCGGTTTCCATCAGCGTGCCGGCCGCCTCCTCGAAGAGGCGGATCCGCACCATGCTGCGGTGCATGGCGAGGTGCTGGTCTCTGGTCAGTTCCATCGGGTCTCCGTGGTTCGTTCGGGCATGCGCGGCACGCGCATCAGGCGTCGAGCCCCCGAGCCCAGCGCAGCGAGCGGCGCAGGATCTCGTGGAACACCGGCAGCTCCCAGGAGCACCGGTCGACGTTCGGGTAGTACGGCTTCATCGGCACCATGTCGTAGTGGCTGCGGCAGTGGCCGAGCGTGTTGTAGAGCACGCCGCCGTCGCCGAGCGGGCGCAGGTACATCACCAGGTGCTCAGGATCGCCGTCGTTCCAGTCGCTCTCGGCGAACCCTCGGGCGTCGCCCCGGTAGTCGGTCACGAGCAGCGGGACGAGCGCCGATCGGTCGGGATACTCGTTGAGGTACAGCTCGTCGGTCGCATCGAAGGGCTCGACGCCCGCCACCAGCCAGTGGTCGGGGGCTACGTTGCGAACGGTGTACGGCGCGATCGGTGGGTGGGCGATGAACTGCGAACCGAGCGTGTCGACGAACAGCGGCATCGTCCGCGGCGCGACCCAGCCGTCGGGCGACTGGTCGAGCGCGGAGCTCGTGGCGTGCAACGCCACCCAACGCCCGCCCCGCCCCACCCAGTCGCGCAGCGCGCGCTGCGCACGCTCTGACGGGCGGACGTCGCAGGTGTAGGTGACGAGGACCTCGGCCGGGAACGCCGCCCCGGGCTCGAACGACGACGTGTCCTCGTAGTCGGGTTGGACCCGCACCCGGAACTCGTCGTGCTCGGCGAGCAGCTTCAGGAGCTCCAGGCGCGCGTAGTCGAAGTCGTGCCAGACGCCACCGACCACGAGGACGACGTCGATGCGCCGCCCGTCCGGCCCGCTCAGAAGTTCACCCGCTTCATGAAGCCGCCGTCGATCGTGAGGTTGGCCCCGTTGATGTGCTTGGCGGCCGGCGATGCGAGGAACGCGACCGCTCGGGCCACGTCACCGACGTCGCCGATGTGCCCCATCGGGTGCACCTTCTCCGTGGCCTCGAAGAACTCGGGCTTCGCGTCCTTGACCCGGTTCCAGTCGCCGCCCTCGACCCAGATCGGGCCGGGTGACACCACGTTGCAGCGGACCCCGCGTGCGCCGAGCACCTGTGCCTGCCCGAGCGTCCAGTTGGTGACGGCCGCCTTGAACGCGCTGTAGCTGTTCGACCCGCTGGCGAAGTGCTCGCCCACGGCCGACGTGCTGATGCTGATCAGCGAGCCGCCACCGTCGGCCGAGAGCGCATCGGCCGCCGCGCCGGCGCCGAGCACCAGCGCCATCAGGTCGATGTCGAAGTTGTTCTGCCACCCGTCGATGGTCTTTGCCGGCTTGCCGCTCGTGTTGTGCACGTAGATGTCGAGCCCGCCGAGCTGCTCGATCGCCTCGGCGATGAAGCCCTGCAACGACTCGGCATCGCCCGCGTCGACGGCGCGCCCCCACACCGTCCCGGTGCCGCGCCCCGACAGCTCGGTGACCGCCGCGGCAACGCCGTCGGCGTCTCGAGCACAGATCGCGACCGACGCCCCCTCGTCGAGGAGCGCCTCAGCGATCGCGCGTCCGATCCCCTTCGTCGATCCGGTGACGATCGCCTTCTTGCCCGTGAGTCCGAGATCCATCGCAGCTCCCCTTGTCGTGGCCCGAGGTGCACGGGCCAGGTTCGAGTTACTAGTGTTGCACTAGAGAAACCATCCGCTGCAACCGGGCGCCTTCCAGCGACGTCGTGCGGGCCGGACTGCGAGAAAGGATCGCCGATGGAGTCAGTCGCCGAGTTCCGTGAGCGAGCGCGCGCCTGGCTCGACGGCCGCGCCCCGAAGCGCACGGCCGCCGACACGCTCACCGATACCGGCGCCGGGCGTGAGTGGGGCCAGGGCGAGTTCTCGGTGGTGGTGTTCCACGATGCGTCCGACGCCGACGAGCTGGCACTGCTGGATGCGTACCGCGAGTGGCATCGCGAGAAGGTCGCCGCCGGGTTCGGCGCCATCCACATCAGCCCGGAGTTCGGTGGGCTCGGCCTGACCAAGGCCCACGACGCCGCCATCAAGGAGCTCGAGCTCCAGTACGAGGTCCCGCGCGACCACGAGCTCATCAGCGTCACGTCCAAACTGATCGCACCGACCATCGAGGAGTACGGCACGCCCGAGCAGCGGGCCGAGTGGTGCCGCAGCTTCTTCCAGCTCGAGCAGTTCTGCTGCCAGCTCTTCTCCGAGCCCGGTGCCGGCAGCGACCTCGCCGGGTTGTCGTGCAAGGCCGTACGCGACGGCGACGAGTGGGTGCTCGAGGGCCAGAAGGTGTGGACGTCGACCGCCCGCATCAGCCAGTACGGGTTCGCCATCTGCCGCCACGACCCCGACGTCCCGAAGCACGCCGGGATGACCGCGTTCCTCGTGCCGCTCGACGCGCCGGGCGTCGAGGTGCGCCCGATCAAGCAGATGTCCGGCGGTGCCTCGTTCAACGAGGTGTTCCTGTCGGGCGTCCGCGTCCCCGACGCGTTGCGGGTCGGTGACGTCGGCGCCGGGTGGAAGGTGGCGCTGACGGTGCTCGGGCACGAGCGGGCCACCAGCGGGTCGGGGCGGCGGGGCGGCAGCTTCGACGACGTCGTGATGCTGGCGCGCCACCTCGACCGGGCCGACGACCCCATCGTGCGCCAGCAACTCGCGAGCGTGTACACCTCGGGCAAGGTCCGCGATTGGACCAAGGCCCGCTCCGCCGCCAGCGCCAAGGCCACCGGCTCGTCGGGGCCGGGCGGCTCGCTCGGCAAGCTGCTGTGGACGCAGGCGCTCACCGAGATCTCCGATGTGGTGAGCGGGTTGCTCGGCGCGTCGCTGACCGCCGACACCGGCGAGTGGGGCACGTTCGGATGGAACGAGCACGTGCTCGGTGCTCCGGGCTACCGCATCGCCGGCGGGTCCGACGAGATCCAACGCAACATCGTCGGCGAACGCGTCCTCGGCCTCCCGGGCGAGCCGCGCGTCGATCGCGACATCACCTTCGCCGAACTCGCCCGCCAGTCGCGCACCTGAACGCCGGGTGCGCGCGCCGGGCGGTCGCGTCACACGATGTTGAGGGCATCGAGGAAGGTCGCTGCGACCGCCTCGTTTCCTTCCACCGTGCAGGCGTCGCGCCACGATGTGCGGACCGTGCCCCACAGCACGAAGTCGTGCGCGGTGGAAGTGACCACCGCCTCGGCGTCGCCGTCGGGCGCGCCGACGACGATCGCGTCGCCATCTCGGGACAGATCCCAGCTGCCGCCGCCCGGGCCGTCGAGCTGCAGGCGGATCCGCCCGGTGAGCTGCTCGTGGAGGCCGGGTTGCATCTGCGGGAGCCCGGCGAGCATCCAGCCGACCACCGGGCCGGCCAGCGCATCGTCCGCCGGCGGGAGGTCGCGCTCGATCGGGCCGTGCGGGGCGAGCAGGTCGATGCGCAGATGGCAGTAGTGGTCGAACGCGTACGCGTCGGCGATCTGGTGCATCGGATAGCTGCCGAGGTCGACGAGTGGGATCACCGTCGACGCGAGGGGCTCGTCCTGGAGCGCGGTGAGGCCACTGAACGCACCGTCGCAGTACTGGAGGTACTCGTCGCGGATCTGCTCGTGCGTCCACCCGTCGCGCAGGTCGACGAGCAGGTCCATCAGGCGCTCGGCCGGCAGATCGAGCGGCTCGGGGGGCGGCGGCGACGGCTCGACCATCTCCTTGTAGTTGGAGCTCATGTGCGCGACGAGATCACGCACGGTCCACCCGGAACACCCGCTCGGGCGGGTCCACTCCTCGTCGGTGAGCGAGGTGATCACCTGCTTCACCTCGTCGATGCTGCGCGCCACCGACGCCAATCCCTCAGCTGACATGACCCCTCCTGTTCCCCCGAACGACGGAGTTACTGTAGAACGCGTCGAGGAACCGTGCCTCAGCGAAGCGCCGGTCGGAACCCGACCGGGAGCGCGTCGAGCGCCCACAGCACGAACCCCGGCATCGTCGTGAGCTGGGCGTCGCCGACCAGCCACCACTCGTCGACCCGGTCGAGCAATCGGTTCCAGGCGACGTGCTGCTCGAGCCGGCTGAGCCCGGCGCCGGGGCAGTGGTGCTCGCCCTGCCCGAAGGCGACGTGGCGCGCCGCGTTCGGGCGATCGAGGTCGAGCACGGCGGGATCGGGGAACATGCGCGGATCGCGGTTGGCGGCACCGAAACGGATGTGGACCGTGGATCCGGCCGGGATCACGACACCGTGGCGCTCGACGTCGGCGAGGGTGTGCCGGTACAGCCCCTGGGTCGGTGAGTCGAGCCGGAGTACCTCCTCGACGAAGGTCGGCACCTTCGACCGGTCGTCGCGCAGCCGCTCCCAGAGATCGGGCCGTGCGAGCAACCACCGCAGGCCCCAGGTGAGCGCGAACGTCGTCGTCTCGTTGCCGCCGATGTAGAGGTGGTCGACCGTGAACACGATCTCCTCCTCGGTCAGCGGGCGCGGGCCATCGGGCGATGCAAACGTCGCGGAGGCGAGGTGGCTGATCACCGACTCGTCGGGCGCGGCTCGCTTCTGTGCGATCGTGTCGATGATGTAGGCCTGGAACTCGGTGCCCTGCTCGGCGACGAACCGTTGCTGCTCGGGCGTGAGTCCGCCGGCGAACGGCATCACCCAGGCCGCCGACCACGCCTTGAGCTGGGGGATGTCGGCCACCGGAAAGCCGAGCGTCTCGGTGATGATGCGAACCGGGAGCGGTAGCGCGAAGTCGGTGACGAAGTCGATGCCGGAACGACCGATCCAGCCGTCGATCAGCTCGTCGACGGCGTCGGCGACGAGCTCACGCCGGCGCTCGGCGCCGCGAGCATTGAAGAACGGGTCGACCAGGTCGCGGTAACGACGGTGGACCGGCGGGTCGGTCCCGAGGATGGTGCGCCGCACCCGCCCGCGGTCGCGGTAGATCCGCATCGCCTCCTCGTCCTTCACGAGCGCCGCGCTCGGCGCCGGCCCGTTCGCGAACAGATCGGTCCGGCGGCTCACCCATGCCACATCCTCGTATCGGGTGAGCACATAGGTGTCGGTGCCGGGCATCCGGTACATCGGCGCGTGTTCGCGGAGCAGGTCGTAGGTGGGGTACCAGTCGCGCTGCGTCGCCGGATCGGACAGATCGACATCCTCGACTCGCATCGCTCGCCGACGGTAGCGGTGCTCTGCGTCCGATGACGAGGTGGTCTCGACCCGCCCTGACACTGGGCGAATAACTGCACAGCGTCTACAGTTAGCCCCGATACGAGGAGGGGACATGACCGCCACACCGCTGCCGGATCTCGGCCGACGGTTGCTCACCAACGTCGATGCCAACCACAGCGACTTCGCCGAATCGATGATGCTCGTACCGGCCGAGGAGTACCGCGACCCGTCCCGTTTCGCTCGCGAGCTCGACGTGGTGTTCCGCCGCAACCCGCTGCTCGTCGCCCTCTCGTGCGACATCCCCAACCCGGGGGACTTCACCACGCTCGACATCGCCGACCGTCCGATCGTGGTGGTGCGCGGCGAAGACGGTGTCGCCCGCACGTTCCTCAACGCGTGCCGCCACCGCGGCCGCTCGGTCGCCGAAGGCTGCTTCGGCCACAGCCGGCGCATGACCTGCCCGTACCACTCCTGGGTGTACGACACCGAGGGCAAGCTCGTCGGGCTACCGGGCAGGGAGGGATTCGCCGACCTCGACGTCGACGGGCTCATGGCGTACCCCACCGCCGAGCGCGCCGGAGCGATCTTCTCGATCCTCACCATCGGTGCCGCGCTCGACATCGACGAGTGGCTCGGCGACATGCAGTCGGCGCTCGAGATGCTCAACCTCACGAAGCTGCACCGACACGACGTCGAGACGAAGCTCCCGAGCGGCAACTGGAAGGCCACCGCCGACGGCTACCTCGATGGGTACCACCTCGGCTACCTCCACCGGAACACGATCGGTGCGAAGGCGATCACCAACCGGAACACCTACGACCTGTACGGGCCCCACGTTCGGATCGGCTTCGCGAACAAGGGCATCGTCGACCAGCGCGACGTCGCGCCGGAGGACTGGCCCGAGCCGTACGACTGCTTCTCGCTCGTGCACTACGTGTTCCCGAACATCTCGATCTCGGGGCACCCGCACCGCTCGTTGATGGTGAGCCGGATCTATCCGGGCCCCACCCCCGGCGAGTCGACGGTCGTGCAGTACCAGTACTTCCGCGAGCCACTCGTCACCGACGAGCAGCGCGCCGAAGCCGAGCAGAAGCGGCAGCTCTACCGCGACGTCACCTACGAGGAGGACTTCCTCACCGTGATCGACATCACCCGCCACACCGACGTGCTCGCCGCCACCGGTGAACCGTTCCGCTTCGGCCGCAACGAGATGGGCAACCAGAACCTCCACCGCTGGATCAGCCGGCTGCTCGCCTGAGCATCTGCGGGCGGTCGGAGTGATCAGGGATCGCGATCGCTGATCAGTACGGCATCGTGCCGCCGTCGACCGCGAACATGCAGCCGGTGAAGTTGCGGGCGGCGTCGCTCGCGAGCATCACCGCGACCGCTGCCACCTCTTCGACCGTGTTGCAGCGCTTGATCGCCGACTCCTGCGTGAAGAGCTCGAGCATCGCCTCATAGCTCGGCAGGCCCATCATCTCGGCGGATGCGGGGCCGGTCTCGCGGACGATGTCGGTCTCGATCAGGCCGGGCAGGATGGCGTTGACGGTCACGCCGCTCGTGCCGGTCTCCTGGGCCGCTGCCTTCACGAGGCCGTTCACCCCGTGCTTGGTGGCCGCGTAGCCGGGGATGCCCGGCTTGCCGAGCTTGCCCTCGACCGACGACGTCACGAGAATGCGCCCCGAACCTCGCGGCACCATGTGCTGGAGCGACTTGCGCATGCCCCAGAACACGCTGTTCAGGTTCCAGTCGACCTCGAGCGCCCACTCCTCGTCGCTCATCATCATCACCGGGGCGGTCTGCTTCACACCGCCCGAGTTCAGGCACATGATGTCGAGCTGGCCGAAGCGCTCGATCGCGAAGTCGACGATGCCCTCGTTCGTGGCCTGCGTGGCTGCGTCTCCGGCGTAGAAGGCGACGTTGTCGCCTCCGCCCATCTCGGCGACCGCCGCTTCACCCTTGGCCTGGTCGCGTCCGTTGACGACGACCTTGGCCCCTTCACGGAGGAACGCCTCCGCCATGCCGCGACCGATCGACCGCGTGCCGCCGGTGATCGCGGCGACCTTTCCTTCGAGCTTGCCCATGTCAGTTCCCTCTTCCTCGTCCTGTGTCGTCGTCGCGTGTCAGTACGGCGCCGTGCCGCCGTCGATCGAGACCATCGATCCGGTGATCCCGGCACCGGCCTCGGAGGCGAGGAGCGACGCGACGAGCGCGCAGTCCTCGACGGTGACGAGCCGCTTCGTGGCCGACTCCTGGGCGAACCATCCGAGCAGTTCCTCGTAGGTGATGCCCATCGACTCGGCGGCGGCCGGACCGGCTTCCTGCATCATCGGCGTGTCCATCGCACCGGCGCAGAGCGCGTTGACCGTGATGCCGAGGGCGCCGACCTCCTTGGCCACGCACTTCGTGAGGGCGTTGACGGCGTGCTTGCCGACGACGTACTGCGACAGACCTGGCTTGCCGACCTTGCCCTCGACCGACGAGATGTACATGATCCGCCCGAAGTTCTGCGGGATCATGTGCTTGAGCGCCGCACGGGTGAGCCAGAACGAGCTCCAGTAGTTGACCTTGAGGCCGAACTCCATCGCTTCGTCCGTCAGGTCGACCACCGGTGCGTTGTCCTTCGAGCCTCCGGCGCAGTTGACGAGGAGGTCGATCCTGCCGTAGCGCGACACCGTCTCGGCGATCAGCGCTTCGCAGTCGTCCTGGCTCGTCCCGTCGCCCTGGAGGAAGTGGGCCCGGTCGCCGATGTTCAGCTCGGCGAGCGCTGCCGGTGCCTTCTCGGCGCGCCGGCCGCTGATCACCATCGATGCGCCGTCGTTCGCGAATGCCTTCGCGATCGCGAGACCGACACCGCTGGTGCCCCCGCAGATCGCCGCGACGCGGCCTTCCAGTTCTGCCATGTACCCGGCCCCCTGATCGTGTCCCCTCGCCCCGCACCAGGTCGGTGGGGAGCGGCAGTAACTATAGGTGGACTACAGACGGCGTGCGCAAGCCCTGTGTTCAGAGAATGGCGGCGATCTCGTCGATCACCGACGGGGGTTCGGTCTTCGGGATCGACACGATGCCGAGGTCGGCACCTGCGGCCGCGAAGGAGTCGGCGTCGGCGCGCAGCTGTTCGGCGCCCGACCAGCGCAGCAGCACGCTGGAGGTGATCTCTGCCGGGTCTCGGCCGATCGCAGCGCACGCTCCGTGGAGCACGTCGCGACATTCGGCGAACTCTGCGACATCGCTGCCGCCGTAGTTCCAATGGTGGGCATAGCTGGCTGCGAGCGGCAGGGTGCGCGTGCGCCCGACACCGCCGATGCAGATCGGCAACGGCGACTGCACCGGCTTCGGGTTGTTCATCGCGCCGTCGAGTCGGTAGTACCGGCCGTCGAACGTGGTGCGATCGTTCGTGAGCAGCGAGTCGAGCACGGCAAGGCCCTCCTCGAAGCGGTCGAACCGCTCGCGCAGCGTCCCGAGTTCGATGCCGAACGCGTCGCACTCCTCCTCGTTCCAACCGGCGCCGATACCGAGCTCGAGCCGACCCCCTGAGGTGATGTCGAGCGTCGACGCCATGTTCGCGAGCACGCCGGGATGTCGGTACACCATGCCGGTCACGAGCACTCCGCCGCGCAGCCGTGACGTCTCGTGGAGCAGCGCGGTGAGCGTCACCCACCCATCCATGCAGTCGTCGGTCGAGTCGCCGAACAGCGGGTAGAGGTGATCGAAGGTCCAGCCCGACTCGAACACGTCGAGCGCGTCAGCGCGTTGCCAGACCTCTCGCATCCACTCCCAGGTGGTCCGTTGCGGCGACGTGGAGAAGGCGAATCGCATCCCGTCACTGTCGCGCGGTGACGGTGAGTCCGAGCGTCGCGAGCATCGAGTGCAGCACGGCCCGCTGACGCTCGGCCGGCCACCCTCCGGGATGGAACAGCGCCTGCACGGCGATCCCGTCGGCGACGGCGATCAGTGTCGCCGCGACCTCGGCGGCGTCGGAGCGCTGGGCCAAGCCGCAGGCACGGGCGAGGTCGCCGATGTACCCGGCGAACTCCGCGTACGCCTGGCTCTGCGCATCGGCGAGCTCGGGGTCGCCGGCCGCCTGAGAACAGCACGCGATCGTGACCATCCAGTGCATCCAGCGATCGTCGTCGACCGGGAGCGCACCCTCGAGTGACGCGAGCAGCAGCGCCTCGGGCGGCGTGCCCGCAGCGGGTGGTCGCTGCGACCGGCGACGGGCGAGCGACGCCTGGAAGGTGGTGAGGAGCAGTTCGTGCTTGTCGGCGAAGTAGTGCGTGAGCGCGCCCGTGGTGAGTCCGGCCTCGGCCGCGACCTCGCGCATCGTCGCCGCCTCGATGCCGGAGCGTGCGATCAGCCGCGCGGCGGCGTGGGCGAGTTCGGCTCGCCGCAGCTCGACGTCGACGACCTTGGGCACGTCAGCCCTCGCTCCCGGTTCGGCGTGGTGTTCCGGCTGCGACGGCTGCGCGCGCCTCGTCGAGCAGGCCGGGTTCGCCGACCGTCCACGCGACCACCAGACGTTTCGCGCTGATGCGCCAACCGTCGGCAGCCCGTCGGCACCGATCGTCGTACCGACCCGACACCGTGAACACGCGGGTAGTGGCGCCGTCGACGATGGCGTGGTCGGCTCGGACCGATGCACGGACGTGCGCCTCGCCGGGATTCGGGCCCGGCTCGACGACGATGTTGGTGACGGCATGCTGCGTGCCGGTGAGGCCGGGGAAGAGTCGAGCGGCTCGGGCGACCCAGTCGTCCGCCGACCAGCGGCCGAGGGAGCCGGCGCGCCACGACGAGTAGTCGAGCTCGATCTCATCGGCGAAGACCAACCGGTACGCCGGCCAGTCGCACTCGTCGATCGCGTGGGCGAAGCGGGCCATCAGCGCGGTGATCTCGACGACGTCGCTGGTGTCGAGCCAGCTGCCCTCCCCGATCCCCGGCACGGCCTTGAACGTATCACGGCGGTTATGTAACATCCGTTCCGCGAAAGATGGGGGTGTCGCTGCGGTGCTGCCCCCGTCCCTCCCGATCCCGACGAGCCAGCCCGACACCAGCCCGGCAGCGGGCCGACCCCACAGGAGCACGCCATGGTCCACGTCCCGACACGCGGTGACGTCCCGGTCCGGCTCGGGCCGTCGATCCAGAACGTGCCCGACTACGGGCCGTCGGTGATGAGCCGCACTGCGTACACCGACCCGGTGCAGTTCGAACTCGAGCGGGAGAAGGTGCTCAACACGACGTGGCTGCTCGCCGCCCGCTCCGAGCAGGTGCGCGGCGCCGGCGACTGGATCAGCTTCGAGAGTCACGGCGAGACGATCGTGATCGCTCGTCAACCCGACGGATCGCTCGCTGCGTTCCACAACGTGTGCATGCATCGCGGCCCGTCCTTCGTGACCGAGTGGCAGGGGTGCGGTGCCACCCAGTTCACGTGCCCGTACCACGGCTGGACCTACGACCTCACGGGCAAGGTGAAGGGTGTACCCGAGCGCATCGACTTCGACCCCGAGCACCTCAAGGGCCTCAGGAGCCCGCAGGTCGCGGTCGACGAGTGGGGCGGCTGGGTGTGGGTCAACCTCGCCGGGCCCGATCGCGCACCGTCGCTGACGAGTTGGATCGGCGACGAGATCCTGATCGACCTCGGCCGGTACGACATGGACGACATGGTGCTGCTCGACGTCCTCGAGTGGGACGTGCCCGTGAGCTACAAGGCGGTCGTCGACGGCTTCAACGAGATCTACCACACGGGCGAGCTGCACCACGTCGGTACCGAGTGGACCAAGTCGGCGCGCGACACCAGCTTCTGGATGGTCAACGACCACAACTACATGTGCTTCGTCCCACGCCATCAGCACCGAGACCAGCTCGCGCACGAGTGGGACCATCACAAGTGGGCCATCTGCCACTACGTCGTGTTCCCGAACACCGTCTTCAACTGCAACCCCGAACACATCCAGGTGTTCAACCCGATCCCGATCGACGTCGACCGCACCCGGTTCCTGTGCTGGGAGATCATCTACCCCGGCGACGACGACGACCCCCGGTACCAGGACTACAAGGCCCGGATGCAGGCCCACTGGGACCGGCTCAAGGTGGTCGTCGGCGAAGACATCGACATCTACCAGCAGCTGAAGCGCACCAAGCGTTCCAGCGCCTACACCCAGAACATCCTCAACGAGCGCGAGTGCAAGATCGCGCACTACCACGAGACCATGGCACGAATGATCCGCGGGTGATCCGCGGGCATCTCGCGAACACCAACCGCCGGCAACCGACGAAGGAGCAACTGATGGGGGATCGTCTCGACGGCCGTGTGGCCGTGGTGACCGGGGCAGCGAGCGGGATCGGCGAGGCGACCGTCCGCCGCTTCGTCGAGGAGGGCGCGCGCGTCGTCGTGGCCGACGTGCAGGTCGATCGCGGTGAGGCCGTCGCGGCGGCGCTCGGCGACGCGGCACGATTCGTGCACTGCGACGTCACGAGCGAAGACGCGGTCGCCGCGGCCATCCAGCTCGCCGTCGACACGTGGGGGCGCCTCGACGTGATGTTCAACAACGCCGGCGTGGTCGGTGCGATCGGGCCGATCGCCGACACCGACGCCGCGGCGTGGACGCGCTCGATCGACATCCTCCTGCACTCGGTGTTCTACGGCTGCAAGCACGCGGCCCGGGTGATGGTGCCGCAGGGCTCGGGCTCGATCATCAGCACCTCGAGCGCGGCGGGGGTGATGGGCGGGCTCGGACCGCACGCGTACACCACCGCCAAGACCGCGGTGATCGGCCTCACCAAGTCGGTCGCCGCCGAGCTCGGCACCAAGGGTGTGCGCTGCAACGCGATCGCGCCCGGCACGATCCCGACCCCGCTCACCGCGGTCGTCACCACCGGCGACGCCACCGACCTGGAAGCCGTCGCCGCGTCGGCCCGCGAGCGCTACGGTCGCGCCGGCGACGCGATCGACATCGCGAACGCAGCGCTCTACCTCGCGAGTGACGAGGCGGCGTTCGTGAACGGCCACACGCTCGTCGTCGACTACGGCCGCACGATCAACGGCGGCTCGCCCCGGTTCGCGAGCGCCGAACCGAAGATGGTCGGCATCGCCGGCACCGACGACCAGTGATCGCCGGCATGATCGTGGTCGCGGGCACCATCTCGTTCGCGACGCCCGACGCGCGAGACGGTGCGGTCGCCGCGTCCGCCGATCTGCAACGGTCGACCCGCGACGGCGAGCCGGGCTGCCTCGCGTACTGCTTCGCCGCCGACCCCGTCGATCCGACCGTGGTCCAGGTGTACGAGCTGTGGACCGATGCCGCCGCGCTCGACGCGCACTTCGCCCACCCCAACTACGCGGCGATGCGGGCGGTCCTCCGCCGGTTCCCACGAGCTGGAGCCAGCGTCACGGCGAAGCATCTCGTCAGCGTCACCGCCCCCGTCTACGACGAGCACGGCACCCCCTCCGCAGGGTTCGGCCCGAGCACCGACCGATCCTGACGCCCGGCCCGACGTCAGGTCACCAGTTCGAATCGCCGGCGCCGACTGCCGGAAGCTGCAGCTCTCGACGGCGCTGCACCGCTCGATGCCGAACGTCGCCGGAACGTTCCGCTCGCTGCCCCACGAGCGCGAGCCACTCGTCGGTGGACGACGCGAGGAGTTGGACCGGATCACCGAAGTCCGACGGGCTCAGGAGCACGAAGAACGGGCTGTGGGTCTGATCGGGGTCGTCGATCCAGAGACCGTCATGGTCGCCGTCACCACCTGTGGCGCAGAAGGCGCGGAACTGAGGCGGCTCGCAGTCGTAACCGATCGGCTCGTCGACGCCGAGCAGGAGCCCGCACGGATCGCCACGATGCGCCCACAGGTGCTGCGATCGCCGGATCTCCAGCAACGTGTCGTCGATCGCCGACCCGAACAGACGCATGCCAGATCCTCCCACGCCGCGAGATCGTCGTTCAGTGCGGGTGTTGGACGTGGACCGCCGCCGATGCGGTCGGTCGCGACGACCGCTGACCGAGACGACGCTGCCCACCACCTGGCGGTGCTCGGCGCCAAGACGAGGAGGCACCCGCATCCACTACCGCCTCATCGACCCCTGCGTCGGAGGGCCGATGGAGCTCGGGCTCTGCCTGCTCGCCCAGGACACCGACTGCTGACCGGCCAGAGCTGCTCGACGCGCCACGGCGCCGGCGCCCGGACCAACGAGTGGTCCTGGCGCCGGCGCCGCACTCCGTGAGTCAGGACGACGTGGTGTCGTCGATCAACGGGGACAGGTCGGCAACCGGCAGCGAGCGCTCCTCGCCGCCGACGTCGACCACGCTCGTGCCGTCGACGATTCGGGCGTTTTCCGCCAGCCATGCGTCGTCGGCCACGGTTGCCGAGATCGCCGGTGCTGACGCGTCACCGGTGAAGAGCTGGATCTCGATGTCGTCACCGCCACTGCCGTCGATCACGTCGGTCCCCGGGCCGCCGAGCAGGATGTCGTCACCCTCGCCGCCGTTCAGCACGTCGTCGCCGTCGCCGCCGATGATGACATCGTCGCCGGCGTCGCCGTTGGCGGTGAACCGGATCGCGCCGACCCGGAGTCCGGATGCGTCGACCACGTCGTCGCCAGCGAGCGCGTTGACCGTCAGCCGGTCGACGCTCGGCTCGGCGTTGGTGATGTTGATCTGGGCAGCGAGGCCGATGACCGAGGTGCCGCCCGAGTCGCCCGACACCACCATCACGTCATCACCGTTCGTGGCCTGCACGACGACGTTGTCGGGCTGACCATCGCCGGCACCCAGGTCGGTGTTGACCTCGGTCACGTCGGTGCCGGTCAGATCGTTGACGACGATCGTGTCGGGACCGCCGAGAGCGGCGAAGTCGATGCGCTCGACGTCGTCGAGATCCATCGTGACGTTGGCGATGTTGCGGAAGAACCGCACCCGCCCGCCGTTGGCGGTGATGTCGATGTTCTCTCCGATGTTGGCACCGTTGAAGGCCATCCGGTCGAAGCCGGCCTGGCCCTCGAGCACATCGTCGTCGTCGCCCGGGTTCCAGACGAACGTGTCGTCGCCGGCGCCCATCACTGCGACGTCATCGCCGTCACCGCCGTTGAACACGTCGTTGCCTGCACCGCCGACCAAGATGTCGGTACCGAGGCCGCCGTTCATCGTGAGCTGGATCGTGTCGGCCGCCAGGGCGGTGGCGTCGACGACGTCGTTACCGCCGAGTGCGTTGAGCGTCAGCCGGTCATTGGCTGCCTCGGGTGACACGATGCTGACCGTGGCGTGCAGCCCGAACACGTCGACGCCGGTGGCGTCGCCTTCGGCCCTGAAGTTGTCGGGGCTGTTGGTGCCGTTCACCGTGATCGTGTCCACCTGCCCGTCGCCACCGCCTGTGGGACCGCTCAGGTCGGTGCGGATCGCAATGAGGTCGGTGCCGCTCAGGTCGCCGACGACGACGTTGTCGGCGCCGCCGAGGGCGATGAAGTCGATCGACTCGACGTCGTCGAGATCCATGACCACGTTGGCGACATCACGGAAGAACCGCACGCGTGGACCGTTCGCCGAGATGTCGATGTTCTCCGAGGCGGCGGCGCCGTTGAACAGCATGTTGTCGGTGCCGTCCTGCCCCTCGACGACGTCGCTGCCGTCGCCCGGATCCCACTGGAACACGTCGTCACCGGTACCGAGCAGCGCGATGTCGTCGCCCTGTTGGCCGTCGACGAAGTCGTCGCCGCCGCCGCCCAGGATCGTCTCGGCGCCCCGCGAGCCGAACAGCGAGTCGCCGCCTTCGCCGCCGTCGATCGTCAGCGTGACGACGCCCGCCGCCAACGTGCTCGCGTTCACGCTGTCGTCACCGTTCGACGCGTTGACGACGAGCGCGTCGCCGGCTGCATCGATGTTCGTGATGTTCACCTGCGCGGCGAGCCCGACCACCGACGCCGACGTACCGCTCCCGACGACGTCGATCACGTCGTCGCCGCCGGTGCCGTTGACGATCACGGTGTCCGCCTGCCCGTCGCCGGTCGTGCCGCCCACCGCGGCCGCAAGGTCGGTGTCGACTCGCACCACGTCGGTTCCGGCGAGGTCGTTGACGACGAACTCATCGACGCCTCCCACGGCGTTCAGGTCGACGACCTCGATGCCGTCGGTGTCCATCACGATGTTGCCGAGGTCGCGGGTGAAGCGAAGACGCTCGCCGTTCGCAGACGCGTCGAACCGCTCGTTGCCCCCGCTGCCGTTGAAGACCATGGTGTCGGCGCCGACCTGCCCCTCGACGACGTCGCTGCCGTCGCCCGGATCCCACTGGAAGACGTCGTCACCGGTACCGAGCAGCGCCACGTCGTTGCCCTGTTGGCCGTCGACGAAGTCGTTGCCGTCGCCGCCGGCCAACAGGTCCACGCCGTTCCCGCCGAGCAGCTGGTCGTTGCCCGCTCCGCCGTCGACGGTGAGCTTGATCAGAGCAGCGAGGTTCCCGGACGCGTCGAACCTGTCGTCGCCACCGTTGGCATTGAGCACCAGATTCTCCGTGGCGCCCATGTCGATCGCGAACGGGGCCGGGTCGACACGGTCGAAACGCACACGCGCGCTGTTGGCGGTCGCTGTGAACGACTCCGCTCCGTTGCCGCCGTTGACCTCGGTGGTGTCGACGCCGGCGCCGCCTTCGTTCAGGTCGGTGTCGTCGCCCGGATTCCAGACCATCCGGTCGTTGCCGCTCTCCCCGAAGACCTTGTCGTCAGCGTCGCCACCGAGCAGCATGTCGTTGCCACGGCCACCGAACAGGCTGTCGGAACCACCCTGACCGTGCACGATGTCGGCGCCGTCCTGCCCGAACAGCAGATCGGCGCCCGCACCGCCCGTGAGCACGTCATTGCCGCTCCCGCCGAACAGGATCGCCCGCGGCAGCGCGCCGCCGGCTTCGTCGAGCCGGATCGTGTCGTTGCCGCCGAGGCCGAAGACCTGGATGAGTTGCGTGTTCGAAACCGTCGGCGTACCGCCGAGCACCTTGATGGCACCGCCGTTGATCACGATCGTTCCAGCCGTGTCACGGCTGATCCTGACGTCGTTGTTGCCGCCGTCGCCGAACACCGTCAGCACACCGCGGGCGTAGACAGCCGAGGTGGCTGCACTCGCCTGCTGCGTCCCCAGGACGAGGGCTCCCGCCCCGATCACGGTGCCGACGATCACCTTTCGCCGCAACCGCCTGTCGCTCCTGCTGTTTCCTGCCCTCATGTCTGTGCTCCTTCGTGAGACCCCGCCCGCCGTGGATCGGCCGACCTTCGTTGCACCCGTCGGTACGGGTCAGGTGCGCAAGCGGTTCGCGACCGAAGGGTGTGACATGCGTTCGCGCGTGCACCGCGATGGGGGCGCGCAGCCGGAGTGGGCGGCAGCGGAGCGGCACCGTCGGGTCGTGGTGCGGCTTCTTCGGCTTGCTACTCTCGCCGCCGATGTCGGACGCGGGGCGGGCGCTCGATCGGTGGGACACCGACCGTGCGATGCGTACCCGGGCGTGGACCGCGGCCGGCGTCGCCTCGATGAGCCAGGTGCTCTACATGGTCGACGCGACCCTCATCGCGCTCGCTCTGCCGGTCATCGCGCGTCGCTTCGACGAGGTGTCGCGCAGCACCGTCGGTTGGGCCGCCACCAGCTTCCTCGTCGCCCAAGCCTCACTGCTCCTGGTCGGCGGCCGGCTCGGTGACCGCCACGGCCGCAAGCGCGTCTTCCTCGCCGGCATGACGTTGTTCACGTTCGGGGTCGCGCTCACGGCGGCCGCGCCCACCGTGTGGATGTTGATCGCATCGCGAGCGCTCCAGGGGGCGGGCGCCGCCTTCATCACCTCCGGCGCCCTCGCGCTCGCGTTCCCGATGTTCCCTGCCGCGAAGTCGGCGGTGCTGATCGGCGCATGGGGCATGGTCGGGTCGATCGCCGCCTGGACCACGCCGCCGATCGGTGCCCTGGTCGTCGAGCGCGACTGGCGTTTGGCGTTCGCGCTCGTGGTCCCGATCGGCGTGCTCGCGATCGTGCTCGGGCGACGGGTGCTGGTGGAGCAGGCCCCGGCCAGTCAGTCGGGCCGATCCGACCGATGGAGTTTCCTGATCGGGCCACCGGCGCTGGGGCTCACGATGGTGGTCCTCGCCGACGGTGGGCGCTGGGGATGGACGTCGCCGCGCACGATCGCGGTCGGCGCGATCGCGATCGCCGGCGTGGCGTTCCTGCTCCGCCGGTCGGTGGTCGCCTCCGATCCGCTGCTCGACCTGTCGCTGCTGCGCATCCGCCTCTACGCCGCCAACCTCGCCGGCGGCGCGCTCCAGCAGGCGGGCTTCTTCGCATGGTTCCTCACGGCCCCGCTGGTGATGAGCGAGCTGTGGGGCTGGTCGATCCGCCAGATCGGACTCGCGCTCGCCGTCAGCCAGGTGCTCTCCACGATCGCTTCCCCGCTGGGCGGGCAGATCGTGATCCGCTGGGGTTCGAACGCGGCGATCGGCCTCGGCACCTCCGTGAACATCGTCGCGATGATCTGGGCGACCACCACGATGTCGGCGACCTCCGACTTCTGGGGTTCGTACCTGCCGATGGCGCTGCTGTTCGGCTTCGGGAGTGGCATGGCGGGCACCGTGACCACCGGCGCCGCCCTGGCCGCCCTGCCCGTTGCCTTGCTCGGCACCGGCAACAGCATCATCCAACTCGTGCGCCGGATGGGCGGCGCCCTCGGGGTCGCCGCCGGCTTCGCCCTGCTCGGCAACGCGGCCGGCCCGGCGCTGCTGACCGGGGCGCGGCGGGCGTGGATCCTGGTCGCGGTCATCCACGCTGCGATCTTCGTCGCGCTCGCCGCAACCAGGTCGCGGGCCGCATCTCGCCGCCTCGAACCGATCCCTTCCGGCAGCGCGCCGTGAGCGGTGTCGAGTGGCAGGTGCACCGGTTGCTCCACCGCTACATCGCTGCGGTCGACGCCCACGATGCCGACGCGGTGGCGGCGTGCTTCGACGATGGCGGCGTGCTCGTGGTCCGCGGCGTCGAGCGCTCGGGTGGGGAGATCGTCGCGTTCTACCGCGAGAAGCTGACCGTGCCGACCCTCCACTTCGTGACGGGCATCAGCGTGATCGAGCGCCCCGACGGGGTCGTCGCAGCAGGCTGTGGCCTGTTCGCGCTCGAGATGGCCGACACCGGATGGTCGGGCGTCGCCGGCCGGTACGACGACCTGATCCGGATCGCTGAAGGCGACGCCACGTTCGCCCGTCGGGAGCTCACGATCGACCAGCGCGTGCGGCTGACACCCGACCCCTGACCGATCCCGGGCCGATGGGCACGAACGGTCAGTGCACCGTGACCGTGCCGGCGTTGCCGTCGACCGTGACCATCGCTCCGTCGGGGATCCGCTTCGTGGCATCGGCGACGGCGACCACACAGGGGATGCCGAGCTCGCGCGACACGATCATCGCGTGGCTGCCGAGCGCACCGACGTTCACCACGACGGCAGCAGCCGGCACGAACAGCGGCACCCACGACGGGTCGGTCTGCGGCGCGATCAACACGTCGCCCGGTTCGAGCCCCACCGGGTCGGCTGCGTCGAGCACCACCCGCGCCCGACCCGTCGCAGCACCGGCCGAACCGGCGGCGCCGCGCAGTACCGTGCCCGCAGCAACCTGGTCGATGCCGTGGCCCTCGCGAGGCGACATCTCCGACAGGTCGGGTACCCGGTGATTGACGGCAAACAGCGGCTCGTACCGACGCAGCCGTTCGTACGTGGCCCAGCGCTCGGTGATCGTCGCCTGCAGCGCAGCAGGATCGTGACGGAAGTGATCGAGCTCGTCGCTGTCGAGCATGAACAGCTGCTGAGCGTGCTCGATCAGGCCCCGCTCGACGTACCGGCGGCCCAGCTCGTGCAGTGCGACACGCATCTCGTTGATCACGCGCACGCAGTTGGTCTTGGCCCGTTCACGGCCGGCGAGGAACAGCTGGGCCGAGTGGAGGCCCGCCTCGAACGTGCCGAGCGTCTCGGCGTCACCTGCGAGCTGTTCGCGGATCTGCGCGACCAACCGGTCGCGCTCGGCAACCGAGGCGGCCTGGCGCGAGGTCGGGGCCGAACCGGCATCGCTGCGGCGCATCAGGTCGATCGCCGCCAATGCGATGCGCGGGGAGAGCTCCCACGACACCGAGATCGGGTCGTACTCGTTGGGCCCGCGCGACCCGTGATGCCGGAAGAACAGGTCGAGGTGGTTCAGGAACGCTGCGGCCGCCGGGTCACCCGACGCGCGGAGCTGATCGACCACCGAGTCCGGCCCGGCGTCGAACGCAGCGCCGACCACGGGCGACTCCGCCGCCAGGCGACCGAGTGTCCACATCGCGTGCGACGGCGCGGACGAGTCGACCTCGATGCCGGCGAGCAGCCGGACCGCCATCGTCGCGTCGCCCAACGCAGCGGTGATCGCCCCGAGGATGCCGGTGCCGACCGATGCGAGTGACGACACGCGCATCGCGTTGTCGAACGTCAGCTGGATGTACGGCACCATCGATCGTGCGCGGGCCACCACCGCTGCGTCCTCGAGCGCGGCCAGATTCGGGCGCGACTCGCGCAGCGACGCGGCGACCTGCTTGTCGTCGTCGAGGAACGGGAACGACTGGACCGACAGCGCCCAACCGACCGACGCGCCGAGCAGACCGGCGTGCTTCTCGCTCTCGTGCCACGGCTCGGCCTCGTAGGTCGGGATGTCGGCGCCCTCGTCGAAGAAGGCCTGGTCGATCAGCTCTGGCGATGCCCCGGGCATGCGCGCTCCGAACACCCGGATCATCGACAACGGGTTGTACGGATAGCCGCCGAACCGCATGAACAGGTCGGGCATCTCGGGATGCTCGAGCTCCTCCCAGTCGAGTGCGCCGAACCCGATGTAGGCGTCGCGCAGACCCCTCGACATGCCCTGCAGCAGCACCAGATCGGTGCCGAGCACACTGAACGGCTCGGGGAACACGTCGGCTGCGTTCCCTCGCGTCCACGCGGGGAATCGCTCCCCGATGGTCGAGTCTGCGATCCAGGTCGTGTTCACGCCTTCGTTGTCGGACACGGGTCTCCTCGTTTCAGTCGGCGGGTTGCCAGCCGGCGGGCGGTCAGGTGACCGTCTGCCTCAGCGTCTTCTTGTCGATCTTCCCCATCGGGTTGCGCGGCACCTCGGCGACGAACCGCAACTCCTTGGGACATTTGTAACCGGCGAGGTCGGCCCGGCACCATGCGAGCAGCGCCTCGGGCCGCGTGTCGGCCCCAGGCCGGAGCTGCACCAGGCCGATCATGCGCTCCCCCATCTCGGCGTCGGGCACGCCGATGCACGCCGCATCGACCACGTCGGGGTGCCGCACGAGCACCTGCTCGGCTTCGGCCGGATAGATGTTGACTCCACCGGACACGACCATGTCGGAGAAGCGGTCGGTGATGTAGACGAACCCGTCGTCGTCGATGCGACCGATCTCGCCGAGCGTGAACACGCCCGGCGCGATGTGGGCGTCGGCGGTCTTGTCGGGGTCTCCCTCGTAGACGATCCCGCGCCCCGTGGTGTCGCGGAAGTAGAGCCGACCCTCGCTGCCCACGGGCAGCTCGTTGCCCGACTCGTCGAGCACGAGCGCCTCGAACGGCGCCGCTGCCCGCCCGACCGAACCGGGATGCGCGAGCCAGTCGGTCGAGTTGATCGAGCACACCGTTCCCGACTCGGTGCCGCCGTACGACTCGGACAGCACCGGCCCCCACCAGTCGATCATCGCCCGCTTCACGTCGACCGGGCACGCCCCGCCGGTGTGGGCGACGCTGCGCAGCGACGACACGTCGTGGCGCGTCCGCACCTCGGGCGCCAGGGCGAGCATCCGAACGAAATGGGTCGGCACCATGATCGAGCTCTCGATCCGGTGCACGGCGATCGCCGCCAGTGCACCCTCGGCGTCGAACCGCCCGCACACGACGACCGGCACGCCGCACACCAGCAACCGGACCGCCGTGAGCGGACCGTTGTGGTAGAGCGGCCCGACCACGAGGTGGGCTCCGAGCGACACCAGCCGATGGCTGCCCGCATGCGCGAGGAAGCCGGTCAGGTCGGGCGAGTCGCCGATCGTCTTCGGGGGGAGCTGAACCGCCTTCGGCCGGCCCGTCGTGCCCGACGTGAACAGCAGGTTCGGGATCACGCGCTGCGCGGCGTGCAACGCGATCGGATCGTGGCCATCGACGAACGCGTCGAGGTCGGCGCCGACGATCCCCGCTTCTGGCAACCGCACCACCGTGACGTTCCGTCCGGCCACCGCCTCGCGCGTGGCGGCCTCGGTCGCAGCGTCGACGAACGCGAGGCGCGCCCCCGACTCACCGACGATGTACTCGATCTCGCCGGCCGTGAGGTGGAAGTTCACCGGGACCGACGACGCCTCGCCCAGCAGCGCTGCAGCATGCGCAACCACGGTGGCGGGATGGTTGTGGGCCACGACCAGCACGCGTCGGCCGGGCCCGAGATCGTAGGACTGGATCGCGGCAGCGAGCCGCGTGACCGCCTCGGCGACCTGCGCCCACGTGCTGACGTCGTCCCCGTCGCCGCGCAACGCCCAACCGTCGGGCTCGGCCGCCGCACGCTCGAGCAGTGGCACCGCGATCATCGGGCGAGCACCGTGCAGGCGCTGATCCCTGGAGCGCCGTAGACCTGCGTGAACGCCGTGCGCGGATCGCCCGGCACCTGCCGCTCCCCCGCTCGACGCTGGAGCTGCAGCACACACTCGATCACCTGACGCAGGCCGCTGGCGCCGATCGGCTCACCGTTGGCGATCAACCCGCCGTCGGTGTTGACCGGGATGCGACCGCCGATCTCGAGATCGCCGTCGCGGATCAGCCGGTCCTGCTCCCCGTGCTCGCAGAAGCCGCACTCGGCGAGGTGCATCAGCTCGGCCCCCGCTTCGGTGTCCTGGAGCTGGGCCACGTCGATGTCGGACGGGCCGATGCCAGCCGCCTCGAACGCCGCCGCGGCGGCCTGCACCGTCGGGCCGGGCGTGATCTCGTCGGACAGCGACGGGTTGAACACCTCGAACGTGCCGAACTGCCGCGTGCGAAACGAGATCGCACGCACCGAGACCGCGGGCACCGCGACACGCGTCGCGAGGCGCGCCGCCGCCGCGGGCGAGGCCAGCACGACCGCCGCGCCCCCCTCGCTCGGACTGCAGAACATGTACGAGGTGAGCGGGTCGTTGACCATCGGCGCCGCCGCGATGTCGGCCGCCGGGATCGGCTTGCGCCGCCATGCGTGGGGCGTGATGGAACCGTTCCGGAGCGCTTTTGCAGCGATCTCGGCGAGCAGGCCGGCGTCGAGACCGTGATCGTGGAGGTACCGCTGGAGCTTCAACGCGAAGAACTGGGTGGTGACCATCATGCCCGCCTCGGCGTACCAGGCCGGGAGGCCGTAGTCGGCGGGATTCGAACCGAACGCACCTCGCGCGTGCTTGTCGAAGCCGACCGCGAGAGCGATGTCGGCGGCGCCCGACTCGATCGCCTGCGTCGCGGTGAGCAGGGCGCTCCCACCGGTCCCGCAGCCGTTGTAGACGCCGATGAAGGGCACGCCCGAGAGCCCGAGCTCGCTGACGAGCGCTGCCGCATGCCCGCTGTCGCGGCTTCCGCCGGCGGCGAACTGCACGTCGCTCCACTCGAGACCCGCATCGCGCAGGGCTGCGCGGGCCGCGACGAGACCCATCTCGCGGCCCGAGATGTCGTGCCGGCCGAATGGGTGTAGCCCGACCCCGACGATCGAGACCGTCACGCCGACACCTCGTCGAACTCGGATGCAGACTCGAACCAGTAGGCCGGCGAACGGTCGTCGCCGGCCACGGCGAGCCGGACGCGGTCGCCGATGCGCCATTCGGCAGGGGCGCGACCGGCCAGGCGGCTCTCCACCTTCAGCAACCCGAGGTCGACGTACGCGACGGCGAACGGCTCGAACTCGCCATCGACCGTGAATGGGGGCTTGGGCGCGAGCCGCTGCACGGTCCAGCTCCACACGGTGCCCTCGGCCGGGAGCACCGCCGACTCGGTGGTGGCACCGCAGCGAGCGCACGCCGCCTGCGCCGGGAACACGTGCTTTGCGCATGACGGGCAACGTGCCCCGATCAGGCGTGGCGCACCGTCGACCAGCGTGAGGAGGTCGATGCTGTACGTCGATGTCATGGGCCCTCCGGAGCGCGGCGAGAGAAACTCGTCAACGACTCTAGTAAGTCGATGATGCCGGGCTTCAGACCGTGGCCTGTGCCGCCGGTGTAGGAGCATCGGCGCTGATTGCGGGCGTCGACGGCGCGTCGCCGTCGGCACCGCCCTTGCGCTTGCGGATCTTCACGATGCCCTGGTGGCTGGCGAGCGAGACTGCGGCAAGCAACGACACACCCTGGAACAGCGGCTCGATCCAGCGGGTGTTCGAGATGAAGGTGAGCTGCAGGCCCTTGATGCCCCACGCGAGCGCGTAGAGGGCGATGAACGTGCCCCACACGTTCGGGCGGCCCTTGAGCTGCGAAGCGCCGAAGAACACAGCGGCGATCGCCGGGAACAGGAACCCCGGGCCGAAGGTCGCGGCGTAGTTGCCGACCTTCCACGTGGCGATGATCCCGGCGAACCCGGCGATCATCCCGGACGCGACGAGCGAACCCCAGACGAGCCGGTCGGTCCGCAGGCCGGCGAGGCGGGCGGCTTCCGGATTGCCGCCGGTGGCGAACATGTGACGGCCGACCGGCGTGTGCTCGAACACGTACCACACGATGATCGCGAGGATCGCGAGGTAGTACATGAACAGCGGCAGGCCGAACAGCTCGCGCCGGCCGATGTCTCGGTAGCCGTCGCTGAACGCGCTGTTGATCGACTGACTCGATGTCAACTGGATGAACGCGGTGATCACCTGACTCATGCCGAGTGTCGCGATGAAGCTGTTGACGCGCAGCTTGACCACGAAGAACCCGCTGACGAACCCGGCGATGCCGCACGCGCCGAGCGCGATGAACATCGCTGCGACGTCGGACGTCTTGTCGGTGCTGGCGAGGTGCGCCGAGATCACGAGTGCCATCGACATGTTGGCGCCGATCGCCAGGTCGTAGGTGCCGGTGGCGAGCGGTACGAGGAACGCGAGCGCCAACGCACCGGTGTACGCAGCCGGGTCGGTGAGCACGAGCTTGAACGAGGTCCAGCTCAGGAACGTGCCGCCCTTCGTGGCGGTGAAGAATACCATGAACAGCGCCCACAGGTAGAGGGCGCTGTACTTGTCGAAGCGCAAACGCTGGATCATGAGGCCCTCCGTGAGCTCTCGAGCTGGGTGTGTTCGATGTGTTCGGTGGCGATGTGGTCGCCGACGAGCGTGGCCACCACCCGCCCGTTGGCGAGAACGATGACACGGTGGCACAGGCGCACCAGCTCGTCGGTGTCGGTCGACGCCACGACCGTCACGACGCCCTGCGCCGACGCCTCGTCGACGAGGCGGTGGATCTGGTCTTTGGCGCCGATGTCGATGCCCTGCGTCGGCTCGTCGAGCAGCAGCAACTTCGGAGCGAGCCGGAGGGCCTTCCCGAACATCACTTTCTGTTGATTGCCTCCACTCAGAGAGCCGATCAACGCCTCGGTACCGGAGGTCTTGATGGCGAGCCGATCGATCCAGTCGTTCGTCTCGCCGACCTCGTCGCCCCGCCGCAGCCGACCCTTCAGGAAGTGCCGGCCGACGTCGCAGATCGACAGGTTCTCGCGCACGCTCATCGGACCGATCGTGCCGCGCAGCCCGCGCTCGGCCGGCACGAACGCGACGCCCGCCTGGATCGCCTGGCGCGGCTGGAAGTTCTCGATCGCCGAGCCCTCGAGCATCACCGTGCCGCCGTCGCGCGGCAGCTGACCGGCGATCAACCCGAGCACGTGCTCGCGGCCCGACCCCGTGATCCCGGCGAGGCCGACGATCTCGCCCGGCCATGCGTCGAAATCGACGCCGTGCACACTGCCACCTGACAGCCCGCGCACGGCCAGCGTCGGTTCGCCCTCGACAGCGGCATCGGTCGCGCTCGTGGTCTCGATGTGGTGGCCCACGATCAGCTCGACGAGCCCCTTGTGATCGAGGTCGCCGACCGGCACCGACGCGGTCTTCTTGCCGTCACGCAGCACCGTCACGCGGTCGGCCAATTCGAAGACCTCGTCGAGGTGGTGCGAGACGTAGAGGATCGACACGCCACGGGCCTTCAACCGGTGGATCACCTCGAACAACCGCTCGACATCATCGCCGGGCAGGGTCGCAGTCGGTTCGTCGAGGATCAGCAGGTGAGCGCCCTCCTCCCAGCCGACGAGGGCGCGCGCGATCGCGATCGCGGTGCGGTGCGACGGTGGCAACGAGTCGACCGGGGACTTGATGTCGACGTGGCCGAGCCCGAGCCGGTCGAGGGCCTCGGTGGTGCGCCGCGCCTCGTCGCGCCAGCGGATGCGCGCCCCACGACCGGTCTGGTACCCGGCGGTGAGCGCGATGTTCTCGACGGCGTTGAGCATGCCGACGAGGCCGAGATCCTGGTGGACGAAGCGGATCCCGGCTGCGATCGCTGCCTGACCGTCGCCGAGCTCGAGCGGCTCGTCGCGCACCCAGGCTCGGCGCTCACCACCGTCGGGCTGGTGGTAACCGGCGAGGACCTTGATCAAGGTCGACTTGCCCGAACCGTTCTGACCGACGAGCGCATGCACCTCGCCGGCGGCGACGTCGATCGAGACGTCGGAGAGCGCGACCTGCCCCGGGAACGTCTTCGATAGGTGTTCGATGCGCAGCACACTGGTCACGCGGTCCCCCGATCCGGATCGAATTCGATCATCCTGCAGCCAGACCGGCGCAGTGCCGGTCACCCCTGGCGAAACACTAACTGGAAAACTGTTGGGCGTCTAAATAAAGTACCCTTCGCCAGCTCGCCGCGAGGGGCGTGTCGAGGGGCTCCTAAGGGGGATCTACATGACCAGATATCGGAAGATCGCTGCTGCACTGATGTGCGGCTCGTTGCTCGTCGCCGCGTGCGGCGGCGACGACGAGAGCGCAGACGACACGGCTGCCGCCGAGGAGACGGCACCCGCGGAGGAGACGGCACCCGCCGAGGAGACCGCACCAGCAGAAGACACCGCTCCCGCCGAGGAGACGGCACCCGCGGAGGAGACGGCACCCGCCGAGGAGACGGCACCCGCAGAAGAGACCGCAGCCGCTGACGACCCGGGCATGGCCGCTGCCATGGCAGCCGTCGAGCAGTTCAGCGACCCGAACCAGCCGATCGGCGTGACGATCCCGCTCACGGGTGTGCCCGAGCCGCAGACCATCGCGTGGCTCGAGTGCGAACTCGAGTCGTGCCCGTACATCACCGCGGGCTTCGAAGAGGCCACCGCGGCGCTCGGCTGGGAGCTGCTCGTGATCAGCTCCGAGAGCGCCAACCCCGGTCCGTACATGCAGCAGGCCATCGACGCCGGCGTCGACTTCATCGCCAGCTCGGGCCTCTCGCCCGCGCTGTACGAGGCGCAGGCACAGGCTGCCGCCGAGGCCGGCATCCGGATGCTGTCGTGCTACGACACGACGGCTCCGAGCGAGGAGAGCAACGTCTGGACGCAGTGCGGCGACGCATCGTTCGTCGAGAAGTCCGGTCCGCTCATGGCGAACTGGGCGATCGTCGATTCGGGCGGCGCAGCCAACATCTTGATCGTCAGCATCCCCGACTTCGCTGTCCTGAAGGCCGAGACCGACGCCTACATCGCCGAGCTCGAGCAGAACTGCCCGACCTGCCAGTACACCGAGCTGAACATCACCATCCCGCAGCTCGTGGGTGGCGAGGTCCCGGCCGCGGTCGCCTCGCAGCTGCAGGCCAACCCGGAGATCGACTACGCGTTCTTCTCGTTCGGCTCGCTGCCATTCGGCGTCACCGCTGCACTCGAGAGCGCCGGCCTGCTCGAGCAGGTGACCGTCTACGGTCAGGACTTCTCGGCCTTTGGCCTCGAAGAGATCGTCGCCGGCACGATGGGTGCATGGGCCGCCAACCCGAAGGCCTACTCGGCGTGGCTCATGGTCGATGCAGCCGCCCGCCTGTCCCTCGGCATGGAGCTCACCGAGGAGCGCGCGGCGGCATCGCTGCCGACGTTCATCGTCGAGGATGCCGCGACCGCCCAGGAGATCCTCGACTGCTGCGGCGGCGACTGGACGCCGGACACCATGGCCGACGACTTCAAGGCGCTCTGGGGCGTCTGACCAACACGTGAACTGAGCAACCATCCGGCCTCGGCCGGGGGTGTACTGCAACGGGCCCGTCCGGCCGGCGATCAGCCGGTCGGGCGGGCCCGTCGCCGTTGGTCAGCCCGATCGTCAGTCGCGACGTCGCGGGAGCTCGACGAAGGTGATCCCCGGTGCGAGCGGCAGTGGGTCACCTGCGATGTCGAGCAGGGTGATCGGAGCGAAGCGGTCGACTCGCGACCAGGTGCCGGCGATCGCGACCCCGTCGCGGTGGACCGTCGCCGGACCGAACCCGACGGTGACGGCTTCGGGTGACTGGGCGTCGGCTGCGGACGTGACGTACTTGACCTCGAGCACCACGACGTTCTCGGCGCCGATCCGCTCACCGTCGACGTCGACATGCGGCCCACCCCGTTGACTCCGCAGGTACCGGCCGACTTCCGAGTCCCAGCGCCACTCCGGCGTGATACCGCTCATGGCCACCGTGAAGTCGCGTGTGGGCACACCGGCGCTCGCGACCTCGCCGTACCCGTGCGTGAAGACCGGGCGCGCCGGGCCTGCGAACGTTGCGCTCTCACGAGCACAGATCGGATCGAGCATCAGGTTGTGCGGCGCGCCCCGCGTGCCGCTGCGCCAGAAGCAGTCGGTGCGCTGCGCCGAGAGATTCGCCAACCACCCGAACTCGTGCGCGCCACGGACCTTGGTCGTCACAGCGGCGTTGCCGCCCGACCAGGCGAGGATCGGTCGGTTGAGCCCGGCGACGATGTCGAGGTCACCCGTCCGCGCCGAGCGCACCGGGCCGATCCGGTCGGGCATGGTGGTGTGGTACACCGCGACGAAGCGGGTGACGCCCTCGACGTTCTCCTCGAACACGATGTCGGCATCGGCGAGGTTGAACTGGGGTTGCCCCTGCGGCGCGTTGTCGATCTTCACGGCCAGCGCCGCCAGATCGGCGAGCGACGCGTCGAACGTGAGACCGGTCAACGGCGCGTACTCCGTGAACGCTCCCTGCGGTTCGAAACGGGCGAATCCGGTCGGCCGCTCCAGCGGGCTCGGCGCGCCACGCTGCGCCGGTTCGTCGACGCCGGGCGACGGCTCGGTGTTCGTCGCAGGAGTCGGCGGAGGCGGCAGATCGGCGCCGACGATCGGCGCCGGCAACGCCGGCACCGACGTCGTCAGGTCGATCGGTCGGGTCGTCACCGGCACGGCCGTCGTGGCGGTCACCGTCGGTGATGCGGCGACATCGTCCCCCGGCGACGAACACGCCGCCAGGAGCGCACCGGCCACGACCATCGATGCGGGGGCGACCCGCCTGACCGCCCGCGCCGTCACGGCGGGCAAACCTAGCGGAGCGCGACGTGCGCCGGGCACCGGTCTCGATGGTCGATCGACGAGATCCTGTGGGCGGTCCGCGCCCGCACACCCACAGGCGCGGACCGCACAGGTTGCTCGTCCCGCAGTGCGCCGGCGGGACGAGCGCCGTGCAGAGAGATGTGCCTTCGGAACCCTGTGCGAGGCATGGAGGTTGAGCGCACGTTGACGAGAACCTGACGCAATGTCGACCGAGGGTGCGACCTGTCGGCGCTCTGCGCGTCAACACGCCGTCATCGACCACTGTCGATCTGCTCCAGGCGCTACAGGTCCTTCACGAGTCGCAATGCGTCGTAGACGGCCGCGTGGATGTTGCGACCGCTCACCGCGTCGCCGATCCGGAACAGCTGGAAGCGACCGTCCGGGTTGCGCACGAGCGACTGCGGACGACCCTCCAACAGTGCGCCGTGGTCGACCGCGCCGAGGTTGCTCGAGTTCGCCTTGAGCTCGAGGTAGACGTCGGCGAGCGCCGCCGTGCCGTGATCGACGACCACGTGGTCGACGATCCGCTCGTCGCGGTGGTCGGTGTGCTCCGACCCGAGCACGACGCGGAACCGGCCGATGGCGTCACCCGTTCCTGCGTGCACGGCGACCACACGCTGGTGCAGCGTGATCCGCGTGTTCGTCTCGTTCATCGCCCGTGCGTACGGCACGTGGTTGAGCCCGCCGACCTCGATGCCGAACATCCGCTCCGGAGTCACGATCTCGAGCCGCGCCTCGGAGCGGGCGATCATCTCCGCCGCCGACAGCGCCGAGTGCGTCCCGTTGTCGTCGAACAGCAGGACGTCGCCGGTGGGCGTGACGTCACCGCCGAGCACGTCCCAGCTCGTCACCACGAGGTCGGCTCCCGCTTCGAGCTCGGGGAGCTGCGGCTGACCACCCGTGGCCACGATCACGACATCGGCGTCGAGCCCGCGGACCAGGTGGGCGTCGGCGAACGTGTCGTAGCGGATCTCCACACCGAGCCGTGCGCACTCGGCGAGGCGCCAGTCGGCGATCCCGGCGAGGTCGCGCCGCCTCGGGTTCCGCGTGGCGAGGTTCAGCTGGCCGCCGGCCCACGGCATCGCCTCCAGCACCACCACCGCGTGGCCGCGCTCACCCGCGATGCGAGCGGCCTCCAGGCCGGCCGGGCCGGCACCGACGATCACGAATCGTCGCGAGCGCTCGGCCGGGGGGATCTCGTGGGGCATCGTGTGCTCGCGGCTGGTCGCGGCGTTGTGGATGCACAGCGCCTCCCCCGCTTCGTAGATCCGGTCGAGGCAATAGGTCGCGCCCACGCACGGTCGGATCTCCGCCTCGCGCCCCTCGATGATCTTGCGCACGATGTGCGGGTCGGCGATGTGCGCGCGGGTCATCCCGACGAGGTCGACCTTGCCCTCGCGGATCGCGTGGCGCGCCGAGGCGACGTCGTCGATCTTCGAGGCGTGGAGGACCGCCAGGTCGGTGTTCGCTCTGACCATCCCCGCGAAGTCGAGGTGCGGCGCCGACGGCATGCCGTGGATCGGGATCACCTCGGTGAGCCCGGCCTCGTGCGGGATCCAGCCGCGGATCACGTTGACGAAGTCGACCAGGCCGGCTTCGTCGAAGCGGCGCAACGTGTCGAGGCCCGCCGACGAGTCGATACCACCCGGCTCCACCTCGTCGACCACCATCCGGATCCCAACGATGAACCCGGGCCCGACCCGCTCCCGGATCGCCGTCAGGACGTCCAGACCGAACCGGCGTCGACGGTCGGCGTCACCGCCCCACTCGTCGTCGCGGTGATTCGTGAGCGGTGAGAGGAACTGGTCGAACAGGTGGCCGTACGCCTCGATCTCGATGCCGTCCATCCCCCCGGCCTGCATCCGCTCGGCGGCATCGGCGTACTTCGTGATGATCCGTTCGAGGTCCCAGTCCTCCGCTTCCTTCGGGATGCTGCGGTGGGCCGGCTCGCGCAGCGGCGACGCCGAGACCACCGGGAGCCAGTCGTCCTGACCCCACCCGGTGCGACGGCCGAGGTGGGTGATCTGGATCATGCACGCCGCTCCGTGCTCGTGCACGTCGTCGGTCAGGCGGCGGATCCACGGGACGATCTCGTCCTTGTAGGCGTGCAGGTTGCCGAACGCGGGCGGGCTGTCCTCGGCAACCACCGCGGAGCCGGCGGTCATGGTGAGGCCGATGCCGCCCTTCGCCTTCTCGACGTGGTAGCGGCGGTAGCGGTCGGTGGGCATGCCGCCTTCGGAGTAGGCGGGTTCGTGGGCTGACGAGAACACGCGATTGCGGAGCTCGAGGTGCCGCAGTCGGTACGGCTGGAGGAGCGGGTCGTCGGTCAGTACCACATGTCCTCCATGCTCGCCTTCGTGCGGTCGACGAACTCGCGGAGCTGCTCGTCGATCGCGTCGTCGAGGGGCGGTGGCTCGTACTCGGCGAGCGTCGTCGCGACGATCGCGGCGGCTCGCTCCTCGGTGCGCGACTCCCCCGCGTCGCGCCACTGCTCGAAGCTGTTGTTGTCGGCGGTGGGGCTGTCGTAGAACGCGGTCTCGTAGTGCCGCAGGGTGTGCTGCGACCCGAAGAAGTGCTTCCCCGGGCCCACCTCGTGGAATCCGTCGAGCGCGAACTCGTCGTCGTCGAGCGACACGCCTTCGAGGTACCGGTGCAACGCCCCGCAGAAGTCGGCGTCCATCACGAACTTCTCGTACCCCATCGACAGCCCGCCCTCGAGCCAGCCGGCCGAGTGGAGCACGAAGTTCGTGCCGCACAGGATCGCCGACATCATCGACATGGTCGACTCGGCCATCGCCTGACCGTCGGGGATCTTCGACGCGGTGAACGCGCCGGCGCACCGCAGCGGGAGCCCGACCCGCCGTGCGAGCTGGCCCACCACGAGCGAGCCGATCGCCGGTTCGGGCGTGCCGAACGTGGGCGACCCGGAACGCAGCGCCATCGACGACAGGAAGTTCCCGTAGATCACCGGCGAGCCGGGACGGATGAGCTGACCGAGTGCGACGCCGACCATCGTCTCGGCGTGGGCCTGGGCGATGTCGCCGGCGAGCGTGACCGGGCCCATCGCGCCGCCGAGGATGAACGGCACGATCACCGGCGCCTGGTTCGCCTCGGCGTAGGCGCGGATCGACCCGGTCATCGCGTTGTCCCACACGAGCGGCGAGTTCACGTTGACGTTGCCGAGGATCACGCAGTTGGCGTCGGTGAAGTCGGCGCCGAACAGGATCCGCGCCATCTCGACCGAGTCGCGGGCGCGCTGTGGCTGGGTGACCGACCCCATGAACGCCTGGTCGTTGTACCGGATGTGGGCGTCGACCATGTCGAGGTGGCGCTTGTTGACCGGCACGTCGACCGGTTCGCAGATGGTGCCGCCCGAGTGGTGCAGCCACGGGCTGGCGTGGGTGAGCTTCACGAAGTTCCGGAAGTCCTCGATCGAGGCGTAGCGGCGCCCGCCGGCGAGGTCGCGCACGAACGGCGACCCGTAGGCCGGTGCGAACACGACGCTGTCGCCACCGATCACCACCGACTTGGCCGGGTTGCGGGCGTGCTGCGTGAACTCGCTCGGTGCCGTGGCGCACAGCTCGCGGACCATGCCCGGCTCGAACCGCACACGGTTGCCGTCCACCTGTGCACCGGCACGGCGGAACTCGTTGCGGTCCTGGTCCTCGTTGACGTCGATCCCGACCTCGGCGAGCAGCTGATCGGCCTTGCGCTCGATCAGGTCGAGGCCGTCCTCCGAGAGCAGGTCGTGCGGCCGAACCTTCCGCCGGATGAACGCCGGCGCGTGATGATCGACATGCGCCCGATCAGCGACCCGAGCCGCTCTTCCCCCACTACGACGACTCATGGCGGAACCCTACGTCACTCCCCCATCGCGACGTCCCGCCGACACGTCGGGCAGCACCGGACGAGTCAGCGCTAGTTGAACGATCCGTCTGGCGGCTGACGCCCGATCGCTGCCACCGTGTTCAGATCGTTGCCAACCACGCTGATCTCGTACGTGCCCGGCTCGGAGATCTCGAAACGGACGATCGACCGACCCGTGCGCCCGCCGTGCGTGTACGTGATCGAGTCGTCCGGTGTCAACACGACGGCTCCCGAAGGTCCGGAGAGGTCGAACCCGAATGCTTGCGATGGGTCGGCGAGGGGAACGCACCCTGCGGTCGGTGCTTCGGACCGAACCCCCGACTCCTCGTAGAGATAGAACGTTCCCGGGTCGTCGAACTCGAGTGTGGTGATGCATCCCACGGCGGCACGCGCGAGCCCATTGACAAACGCTGCGGTCACTGGCCGCTTACCGACGAACGGCGCAGATGTCACGGGCGGCGGCCGACCGAGATCGGTCGTCGTCGACGCAGTCCGAGCGGACCGATCGGCGGCCTGAGTCGACGATGTCATGACACCTTCGCCGTCCGGGACGGACGCATCGCACCCGACAACCGCCACAAGGGCCACGACCATCAAGATCCGGCGTACCGCCCACGACATGCCGTCGAGACTGCCCGGTCGTCGCTGCCGACGCAAGCCGACTGATCGAGACAGGGTGCCGCTCCGTTCGGCTGCAGGGCCGTGGACCACCGACGCGTTCAGGACTGCCTGCAGGAGATCCCAGCCGAGCGGACGACGATCGCGTCCGCTGCGAGTGCCGGCGGCAGATCGCCCAGCGAGTCGGAGGACACCCCGCAGGTCGGGCAGCCCACCGGCAGCACAGCTGGATCAGCGGCTCGCACCACATCGACGATCAGCCCCCATGGTTCGGCAGGCCGTCCACGAGGTGGACGTGACGTGTCCACCCCGGCGAGAAGGCGGCCACGTGACTCGCCGATCCATGGTGCGGCTTCGACGGTGTGAACGATCCACGCTCGACAGCGATGTCGTAGCAGCCGTTTCCGACGGGATACTCCGTGACGATTCCAGAGACACGATGCCGCGCTGCCCACGAGAGTGCGTCGGCCTCGGTCGTGAACACAGCCGAGGCGAACCGCGCATCCTCGCCGTGGAAGATCCACACCGCGTTCTGATCCCAGTCGCTCACCGGCATCGAGTGTGGCGCAAGCTGGCGCACGATGCATAGCGGCAGATCTTGGGTGGATCAGTTGACGGGGAACCTCTCGACATACGACCGTCCGGCCTCGTCATCCCAGGTCACGACAAGGTCGGCGTACGTACGCGATCCGGAGGTCTGCACCCAGTGCCCGACATCGAACCGGCTTCCGCCGGGGAGCGTAGAAGGCAGATCGCCAAGCAACACTGGTGACTTGCTCACGTCCTCGTCGGCGATTGCGATGTTGAAGGCAGTCGTGGAACCGAGGTTCGTCATCGCGATGCGCTTGCCTGACCGGCGGACTTGAAGTCGAGCCGCGCCGACGGTCGACAAAGCAGCACCGGCGCTCACGAGCGATGCGGCCAGCAGAACGGCGTACCGGGTGAGGGCGTCGGGCGTCGCCCATGAACGGGCCCGGGAGCCGTGCTCCGCGCTGTGTGCCTTCATGTCCCGGAGGAGCTCGACAGGATGCCCATCCGGATCCAAGCGATCGATGAGCTTGTGATGCTTTGGGCATAGCAGGAGCAAATTGTCGTACCCGTTGCGCTCCCCATCCGACATCGAGGGGTCGTAGCGCGCCGCGCCGGGCCGCTCCCCACAGGTGTGAGCGATCTCAGCGTTGACTTCTTTCCAGGCAGGATCTGTCAGCTTCTCGTCGCATCCTCGGTAGGAGCAAACATTCGGCGAGGCGCCGAACAGCGTCTTGATGACGGTGATCGAGATGGAGCTTCGGTCAGCCACGCTCTAACACTGCGCGCGGCGCACCTGTCCTGCCTCCGACGCGGATCGGCAGTACCGCATTGTCCCTACGGACGCATCGTTTCCGATTGCGGATCGAAGCACACCAGCCCATGTTGGGCTGCCAGGTTGCTCGCAAACTCAGATGCGTCCTCTGCTCTGCTCCAGATCAACGCGAAGTAGAACATCGGACCGATGGCATTGTTGATCAAGGGACCGTCAGCCCACGGGCTGTCGTCATCTCCGTCCTCGCCGAGATCGGGCCAGCGTGCGAGCAGCGCGCCGACGTATCTCTCGATAGCGGCAGTGGGGGGTGCGCAGCCCTCGGACTCTGACTCAAGCGTGTCCATCAGCCGGACGTACTCAGCAAGAGCAGCCGCGTTACTGCTCGGACGTTCGCCTTCCCAAACCGCTAAGTCGTAGCTCATTCGGCGAACGGTAACCGGCTGTCAGCTTGGCCCCGTGCATCGCCGCGAGCGCACCTAGCGCCCGCTCGGAGTGTCCTCTGCGAGGGCGGGATTCATGCACCTGGGGCCTGAGCGACGCGTCCCGGGCAGGGCGATCTCGGACATCACTCAGTCTTTGCGGGGGTTGACATTGATCGAACGTACGTTCGACTACACTGCCTCCATGGAGACGCTCACCGTGCCCATGCCCTCTGTGGAGGCGCTGGCGGCGATGGGCGCGGCTGATCGGGCTGCGGTGTTGGCGGCGCTCAACCATGCGGTGCGCTGCATCGAGGCCGCCACCGTCGACCTCGTCGAGGTGGCCGATCGAGCCGGTGATCATCTGGCCGACGGGCACCGCTCCGCTGCGGCCTGGCTCACGGCGTCCACCAACTGCTCCCCCGGCGAGGCGCGCGCCCGTGTGCAGTCGGCTCGAGCGATGCGCACGCTGCCGTCGGTGCGGGCCCAGTTCCGTGACGGACGCATCGGTGTGGCGCAGGTCCGCGAGATCGCCCGGCTCGTCGCCAACCCGCGGTGCGGCGGTGACGTCGCCGGTTCCGAGCAGATCCTGCTCGACGCTGCCCGCTCGCTCGAGTATCGCGACTTCTGCGTCGTCACGCAACGGTGGGAGCAGCTCGCCGATGCCGACGGCGCGCACGCAGCGCACGAGCGTGCCCACGAGTTCCGCGACGCCCGGCTGTCACAGGTCGGCGCCGAGTTTCGGTTCGAGACGTCGCACGGCGTGATCGCCGGCGCCGCACTGCGGGAGGTGTTCGACGCGTTCGTCGCCGCCGAGTTCGATGCCGACTGGGCGGCCACGGTCGCCGAGCACGGCGACGCCGCCACCAAGGCGTTGATGCCGCGCACCGCTGCACAGCGGCGCGCCGACGCCTTCCTCGCCATGACGCTCGCCGCCGCTGCCGCCGGCGTGGACGGTCAGCCGATCGACGTGGTCGTCAACCTCGTGTCCGACACCGACCAGTTCGAGCAGTACGTCGAGGAGGCGATCACCGGCGACGCAGCCCAGGTCGACCCGAGCACCGTGCGCGGCCGCCGCTGCGAGACCACCGACGGCATCCCGGTCGACCCGCGGCAACTCGTGGCCGCCGCCTTCCTCGGCCGGATCCGGCACATCGTCATCGACGGTGCCGGCGTGATCATCGCCGCCGGCCAGAAGCGGCGCCTCTTCAACGGGGCGCTGCGCGAAGCGATCCAGGCGATCGACCCGGTGTGCGCATGGCTGGGGTGCAACCTGCGGGCCCAACTCGCCCAGATCGACCACCTGCAACCCGCATCACGGGGCGGGCCTACCGATGCCGCGAACGCCAAGGTGCTGTGCAAGAAGCACAACCTCCACAAACACACCCACGGCTACGTCGTCGAACGACAACCCGACGGCACCATCACGATCACCCGCCCCGACGGCACACTCCTCGCGCTGCCCGACGCCGCCTGAGGCCCCGCCCATCACGTGGGAGTGGTCAGGCAGCGGCTCTGATCTCGCTGGGCCGTGTGCTGGCGCGGAGGAAGACGAGCGAGATCGTGGTCGCCAGCACGCTGATCGCGATGGCTCCGCCGCCCAGCACGACCAATTGCGTCCAGGGCACTGGCACGTCGACGGTGGCGAACTCGTTGCCGCCGTCGACGTCGAAACTCGCCAAGCGTTCAACCGTCGTTCCGAAGAAGCTGCGCGCGGCGAGCAGGCCAGCCGCCGAGGCGAGTGCGACCGACGGAACGAGTGGCACGAGCGACTCCATGATCGCGGCTCGGGCCAATACGGCACGCGGCGTACCGCCCGCCACGAGTGCAGCGAGCGTGCGCCGGCGTTCGACGATCGCCTCGGAGGTCGTGATCACCAGGTTCGCCGCAGACAGCACGATCGCCGCGCCCAGCACGATGCTCAGCAGATCGAAGGTGTCGGCGTAGAAGGTGTCGGACGGGTCTTGCGACGCAAGGAAGTTCGCTCTCGTGCCGAGCACCGCGCCGCCCACGAGCACCGCCAGCACGACCGACGCAGCGGCGCGGCTCGCCGTGTACGGGGCGTCGATCATGCGCCGGCCGGCAATCAGGAGGTCGGGGCGCGATACCCGCGGCGCGACGAGTCGTCCGACGCTGGCGGAGAGCGATGCGCTTCCCATGAGCAGCCCGACGACACACATCGCGAAGAGCGCGAACGAGAGGCCCACCAGCACCGGCAGGCTCGAGGCCGACGAGCGACTGACGACACCGAGACCGACCAAGCCCCCTGACCCGACGACGAACAACAGGGCTGCGGTCTTCGTCGGCGGATTGGTCGGAACGCTGCGGGTCATACCGAACGCGCTGATTCGCACCCTGCGCAGCGCCACAGCACTGGCAACGGTCGCACCGATCGTCACGAGCGCAGCGACGGCCACGATGACGGGGAACGGCACGTCGACATCGGTTGGCAACAGCCGCACGATCCCGATGTCGCTTCGTTTGCTGCCATCAGCCGCGATCACCATGAACGTGCCCATGGTCGTGCGGTCGAGCAGCAGCCGGCCCACGGCGAACGCCGCGACTCCGAACAGCGAGCCGAGCAACGCTGCGAGGCCCGTCTCGAGTGCCGCGATCCGGGTCACTTCTGCCGGTGTGGCTCCGGCCATCCTGAACATCGCCAGCCGGCGGTCACGCGCCGGTGCGCCGACTCTGGTGCACAGCCCCATGAAGATCGCAAGGGGCGCGGTGAGCAGTAGCAAGGCGATGATCACCCCGGGCCGCAGGCCGGGCTGGTCGAGCACCGCGAGCCGGTACGGCCCGTCGCCGGTGGAGATGCAGACCACCGACGCCGCCGTGAGGAGGAGGAGCGTCGTCGCCGCCGAGCCGACGGCGGTCAGGGCGATCCGGAGCCGGTCGGAACGACCCCCAGACAGGGCGAGGCGCAGCAGGACGGAGTGTCTCGGCGTTCCGCTGCTCACGATCCGATCCCGTCGCGGGCGTGGTCGATCATGCCGTCGCGTACGACCACTTCCCGGTCGCCGTACGCAGCGACCGTCGCGTCGTGAGTGATGATGACGACACTCGTGGCCGACTCCCTCGCGACCCGAACGATCTGCGACATCACCTGCTCGCCTGCGAGCGCATCGAGCGCCCCTGTCGGCTCGTCGGCGAACAACACCGATGGTTCGGTCACCATCGCACGGGCTGCCGCCGCGCGTTGCACTTGACCGCCCGACATCTCGGTGGGACGCGATGCCGCGTGATCAGCGACTCCGAACCTGTCGAGCCAGGTGGTCGCTGCGGTGATCGCTGCCTTGCGCTTCACGCCGGAGAGGAGCAGTGGGAGCGCCACGTTCTCGGCCGCAGTCAACTCAGGCACGAGTTGGCCGAACTGGAACAGGATCCCGAAGTCGGAGCGGCGGAGCGCGGAACGTTCGGACTCGCTCGCATCCGACACGAGACGACCTCGGAACTCGACGTCACCGGCGTCAGGTTGCAGCACGCCTGCCAGACACAGCATCAGGGTCGACTTGCCCGAGCCGGACGGACCGGTGATGGCGACGATCTCGCCGGCTCCCACCTGGACCGACACACCACGAAGTGCGGGTGTGTTGCCGTAGGAGTAGACGATCGAACGCGCGGACAGCACGGGTCGGTCGGCATCCGAGGTGGCGCCGCCCGCGGGGTGCAGCGATGGGATTGGTGCATGACGGTTCATGAGATGTCGTCGCTCTCTGTCGTGAGTGGGTGGTGCAGCGCGGTGATTCGATCGAGCGCCGTCTCGAGCCACCGCAGGTCGGCGTCGAGGTGCGCGATCGCGTAGTCGGCGGCCAACACTTCAGACATCGGTGTCGACGGGTCGGTCTTGACGCGCGTGTACTCGCGCATTCGGTCGAGATGCGCCGCGCGCTGCTTGCGCAAGTACCGAGAGGCGAGGTCCGCGTCGCCGACCAGCAACGCGATCGTCGCCTTCGTCGCGAATGGGTTCGCGACGAACGGCGCCGGCGGCTCGACGTCGCCGACCCACGCTGCAAGATCGGCCCGACCCGCATCGGTGAGCCGGTAGACGGTGCGATCGGGGCCGTCGACCCGCTCGATCTCCACCGCCTCGATGAACCCCTTCTTCTGCAGGCGTTCGAGGGTCGCGTACACCTGGCCGAACGCGAGCGGGCGGGCACCCACGAAGCGTTCGTCGTGCGCCTTCTTCAAGTCGTACCCGTGACGCCCGCCGGCCGCCAAGAGGCCCATGAGCACGTGACCGGTCGACATCGCGTCACTATACACATAGTGAATAGTGATGCGACGGCAAGACCCACACGCTGCAGCCGTGAACCGATGCGGGGGTGAGCGTCAGCCCATCACGGTGCCGCTGGTCACCGACTTCTCGCGCTTGCGGGAGAAGGCGCCCAGGTTGATCAGTTCGCCGGTGACCGCGCCCCGGAACTGGACCGGATCGGTGTCGTGGTCGTGGCCGCTCATCGTCGCCTCGACGATGTCGCGCATGTACTGGCCGGCGATCGGTGCGTTCTTGAACTGGTTGCCGCTCGAGCCGCACGCCATGAAGAAGCCGTGGAGCTGCGACCGGTCGTAGATCGGCACCCAGTCCTCCGAGGCGTCGTAGAGCGCGGCGAGCCCGGTCGGTTGGCTGGGCACGCCGAACTCGGGCACCCGGCGGGCGAACCGCATCATGTACGTCTCCCACACCTCGACGGTCGGGAACTCCGAGTTGGTGTCGGGGTCGTCGACCCAGTGCAGCTCGTCGCACTCCGGCTCGGCCCCACCGATCAGCATCATCCCGCCCGGCTGCGGACGGAAGTACTGACCCACGTCGAGATCGCTGACGAACGGCGCGCCGTCCTCGAGCCGCATGCCCACCGGCACCGGGGCGGCGAACACCTCCTGGCGCAGCGGCCGGTGGGTGATCGTCATGTCGTCGGTGACGCCCGCCATCCGGTTGATGATCCCCGAGTGCGGGCCGCCGACGTTGACCACCACGGGCGCCTCGATCACGTCGCCGGAGGCGAGCGTGACGCCGGCGACCGCCGAGCCGTCGGCGGTGCGGTCGATCGACACGACCTCGGCACGGAAGCGGAAGTCGGCGCCGTGCAGGCGGGCGGCGTGCGCGAGATTCTTCGCCGACAGCGCCGGATCGTCCATGAACCCGCACCGCGTGTTGTAGATCGCGGTCAGCTCACCCACCGGATCGTCGGCGAACGCCGGGTCGTCGATCCGCTTCGGCGGGTGGTACTTGCCGGTGTCGAGCAGCGGGAAACGCTCGCGCAGCGCGGCCGCATCGAGCAGCTCGTACTCGATCCCGAACTCGTCCCACCACGGCAGGATCGCCGTGCCGTCGTAGCCGGTGGTCTGGAAGATCAGGTTGGGGCACTGGATGAAGCGCGCCATCCCGTCCGGATCGACGCACCCGAGGTGCGCTTCCCAGTCGAACCACATGTGAGCGGCTTCCCACGCCGTCAGGATCGAGTCGCGCGTGGAGTAGCTGTACCGGATGATCGACGACGACGAGCTCGTCGAGCCCATCCCGGCACCCGGCCCCTTGTCGACCACGATCACCGACCGACCGCCGCGCGCCAGCTCCAGCGCGACGGACGACCCGATCACCCCGGCCCCGATCACCACCGCATCGGCCTGCATCACCGCGCTCACGCGAACGCCTCCTGCCACTTCCGTGTGTCCTCGACGGCGTTGAAGGTGAACGAGTGGAGGGCTTCGACGCCGAGCACCTTCGCGTCATCGGCGAAGGCGACCACCATGTCGGTCGGGTCGTATCCACCCGGAGCCATGAGTTGCATCACGGTCGAACGGTTCTTCGCCAGGAAGCGCAACGACGTCCCGATCCCGAGGCGCGTCCCCATCGACATGAGCCGCGCCCGGTCGACCACACCGGGCACACCGAGCCGGACCGGGAACACCAGCCCGCGGGCCCGCTCGGTACGGATCCAGTCGCGGATCAGGTCGGTGTCGAAGCACATCTGCGTCGACACCCAACCGTCGAGACCGGCATCACGGATCACGGCCTGCTTCGCGAGGAGCTGTTCCTCGATCACCTCGCGCGGGATCAGCGCATGCCCGTCGGGGTAGCCCGAGATCCCGATCCGGCGCACACCCGGATCGTTGTCGATGAGATCGCGGATGAACGCCAGCGCACCCTCGTACGGCCCGGCCGGCTCAGGGGCGTCACCGGCGATCACGTACACCTCGTCGAGCGAGTGCTCGCGCAACCACCCGGCGAGCTTCGCCGTCTCCTCACGGCTCTCGACCATCCGGGCCGCGAAGTGCGGGATCGGGTGGTGGCCGAGTCCGATCAGGCGCTCGGTGTACTCCTGCGTGACGGCGATGCCCTTGGCGGGCGAGCAGGTGACCGACACGTGCGCGTTCGGCGGGAGGGCTTCGATCGCCGGTTCGATCGACTTCATCGGCACGACCTCGTAGTGAAGGTTCGTGACGAGGGCGCGCATCGCCACCGAGCTCACCGGATCGGCCTTGGCCCCGCCGCCGAGCAGTCGTTTGATGGTCGAGATCATGATGTGGCCTCCAGCCTGATCACTCGAATGCGTCGGGGAGCTCGGCCTTGCGGCGTGCGATGAACTCCAGCAGCTCGGCGTCGATCGCGTCGTCGATCGGCGGCGCCTCGTAGGCGGCGAGCTGCTCCTTCCAGATCCGGTTGGCCCGCTGCGCGGCGTCGAGCCCGCCCTCCTCGGACCACTGCTCGAAGCTCGAGTTGTCGGCGGTGTTCGAGCGGTAGAAGGCCGTCTCGAAGTTGGCGAGCGTGTGCGCGGTGCCGAGGAAGTGGTTGCCGGGCGGGTTCTCGCGGATCGCGTCGAGCGCCTGGCCGTTCTCGCTGATGTCGAGCCCCTTCACGAACGTCGACATCATCCCGAGCTGGTCGCAGTCGAGCACGAACTTCTCGTACCCGATCGCGAGACCACCCTCGAGCCAGCCCGCAGCATGGAGGACGAAGTTGACGCCACCCATCACGGTGGGCAGCAGCGTGGCCGACGACTCGTACGCGGCCTGCGCGTCGGGCAGCTTCGAGGCGCACAGCGAGCCGCCCGAGCGGAACGGCACCCCGAGCCGCCGGGCGAGCGCGGCGACGGTGTAGAGCACGATCGCCGGCTCCGGCGTGCCGAACGTGGGCGCCCCGGTCTGCATCGACATCGAGCTCGCGAACGACCCGAACACCACCGGCGCGCCGGGCCGGACGAGCTGGGTGAACGCCATGCCGGCGAGCGCCTCGGCGAGGGTCTGCGCGGCCACGCCGGCCGAGGTGGCCGGTGCCATCGCCCCGGCGAGGATGAACGGGGTGATGATGGTCGCCTGGTTCGCCTCGGCGTACACCTCGGCCGCGGCGAGCATCGTGGCGTCCCACACCAGCGGCGACGACGCGTTGATGAGGCTGGTCATCACCGTGCGGTCCTGGAGGTCGCCGCCGAACGCGATGCGCGCCATCTCGACCGAGTCGGCGGCGCGCTCGCCGGCGGTGACCGAGCCCATGAACGGCTTGTCGCTCCAACGCACGTGGGCGTACACCATGTCGAGGTGGCGCTTGCTGACCGGGATGTCGACCGGCTCGCACACCGTGCCACCCGAGTGGTGCAGGTACGGCGACGAGTACGCGAGCTTCACGAAGTTCTCGAAGTCGGCGATCGTGGCGTAGCGGCGACCGTGGTCGAGATCGTGCACGAACGGCGACCCGTAGTTGGGTGCGAACACCGTGGCGTCGCCGCCGATCTGCACGTTGCGCTCCGGGTTGCGGCCGTGCTGGGTGTAGATCGCGGGAGCCGACGCCTGCACGATCTGTCGGCACATCCCGCGTGGGAACCGGACCCGGGTGCCGTCGATGTCGGCGCCGGCATCACGGAAGCGCTCGATCGCCGCCGGGTAGTCGCGGATCTCGACCCCGACCTCCTCGAGGATCGTGTCGGCGTTGTGCTCGAGCAGCTCGAGCCCTTCGTCGGACACCAACTCGTACGGCTTCATCGTCCGCGTGAGGAACGCCTCGTGCGGAGTGGCGTGCGAGGCGCGCAGCGCCTGGCGCCCACCCCTGCCCCCACTGCGGCGACGCGGTTCGGCGGCTGGCTCTGCAGCCGGTTCGGTCTCGCTCGTCATGCTTCTGCCTCCTGACGGCGCCGGCGCCGACCTCGGCCTCCGGCATCGGATCGATCGGACCGCTCGCTGCGCTCGGGGAGCGCGACGAGCTGGGCCAGGTGCGGGGTGGGCGCGCTCGCATGCGGGAACGCCATCGCCGCGACGAACAGCTCCTGGAAGCGGGGCTCGGTCGCGGTCTCGATCTTCACGACGTCGCGCACCGCCTGCTCCATCTCGCCTCGCAGTTCGCGCGACAGCAGCGCCTGCACGGCACCCGTGCCCGCCGCGTTGCCGACCGCCCGCACTCCGTCGAGGGGGCAGTCGGGCACGAGCCCGAGCACCATCGCGTGGAGCGGGTCGATGTGCGCGCCGAACGCCCCGGCGAGCCGGATGTCGACCACCTCAGGGCCGCCGGCGTGCTCGACGAGCAGGTCGATGCCGGCGCGCAGCGCAGCCTTCGCGAGCTGGATCGCGCGGACGTCGTTCTGGGTGACCGCCACGCGCTGGTCGCCCGACTCCCACAGCACGTACGAGAACGTGCGGCCGTCGGCGACGATGCGCGGCGTGCGGGCCGCGAGCGGCCCCTGGATCACGCCGTCCTGGTCGATCACGCCGGCGAGGTACATCTCGGCGATCACGTCGATGATCCCCGAGCCGCAGATGCCGGTGACGCCGGTGGCCGCCACCGCCGCCTCGAAACCCGGCGCGTCGGACCACGTGTCGGCACCGATCACCGTGAACCGCGGTTCGAGCGTGTCGGGGTCGATGCGCACGCGTTCGATCGCCCCGGCGGTGGCGCGCTGGCCGCTGCTGATCTGTGCGCCCTCGAACGCCGGGCCGGTGGGGCTCGACGCGGCGAACTGGCGCGACCGGTCGCCGAGGACGATCTCGGCGTTGGTGCCCACGTCGACGAGCAGCTGCATCCGCTCACCCCGGTGCGGGCCTTCGGCGAGGATCGCGCCGGCGGTGTCGGCGCCGACGTGGCCGGCGATGCACGGCCCGACGTACGCACGGCCGTGGGGCAGGTCGAGGTCGAGCGCGGCGGCGGGCGCCACGACGGCCTCGTTGGTGGCGAGCGTGAACGGCGCCTGGCCGAGCGGGGTGGGATCGATGCCGAGCACGATGTGGTGCATGATCGGATTGCCGACGAGCACCACCTCGAGCACCCGGTCGCGCGATGCGCCGGCCGCTCCAGCTGCCTCGACCAGCTCGCCGATCAGCTCGTCGAGCGCGCTCCGCACCGCCTCGGTGAGCTGACGGTCGCCGCCCGGGTTCATCATCACGTACGACACCCGGCTCATCAGGTCTTCGCCGTAGCGGATCTGCGGGTTCATCCGGCCGGCCGACGCCAACACCTCACCGGTGGTGATGTCGCACAGGTGCCCGGCGATCGTGGTCGACCCGATGTCGACCGCGACCCCGAACGCGGCGTCGACGAACCCCGGCCAGATCGCCACGATCCGGTCGGCCTCGTCGATCGCGACCGTGACTGCACCGGCCTGCTTCGCGAGCGCCGGATGGAGCGCACCGAGCATGCCGAACGGGACGGACGGTTCGGTGGTGCGACCGTGCTGCTCGGCGAGTGCCAGCCCGATCGCCGACGCCGCGGTGAGGTCGTCGCCGGGGCCGCCGAGTTCGATCTTCGGCACCTCGACGTACCAGAGGGTGAACGACGGATCGACGGTGATCGGCGGGAGGTCGAGATCCTTGCGGACCACCTGGCGGTGGACCTGGCTGGTGGCCGGGACGTCGATCACGACGTCGCCGCACACCTGCGCCGCGCAGCCGAGCCGGTTGCCGACGGCGAGCGGCCGGTTGCCCCGGTAGTCGGTCTCGATCGCGGCCGGCGCGCCGAGCGCATCGGGCTCGACCGTGATGCCCCACTTGGCGAAGCTGCCCTCCCCTGGCAGCACCTGGCAGCGACCGCAGATGCCACGCCCGCCGCACACCGTGTCGAGGTCGACGCCGAGCACGCGCGCAGCTTCGAGCACGGTGGTGCCGTGCTCGACGGTGCCGCTCAACCCCGAGGGCGTGAAGACGATGCGATGGGTGGTGCTCACGCGGCGTCGGCCTTCGTCACTCCCGCCGGCGGCGGCGCCCTTCACGGTTACCGCGCCCGCCCTCGCCCTGCGGTGCGTTCGGGTCGCGGTTGGCGCGGATCCAGGCCATGCAGTCCTTGTCGGTGCCCATCAGCACGTCGGCGGCCATCACGGCCGCCTTCACCTCGGCGTGCAGCGGGTTCATGATCGCCGACGTCATGCCGGCCCCGATCGCCATCGACAGGAACGTGCCGGTGACGATGTGGCGGTTGGGCAGGCCGAAGCTCACGTTCGACGCACCGCACGTGGTGTTGACCTGCAACTCCTCGCGGAGCCGGCGGACGAGCGAGAACGCGTGCTGGCCGGCCTGGCCGAGCGCACCGATCGGCATCACGAGCGGATCGACCACGACGTCGCTGGCGGGGATGCCGTGATCGGCGGCGCGCTCGACGATCCGCTTCGCAACGGCGAACCGGACGTCGGGATCCATCGAGATGCCGGTCTCGTCGTTGGAGATCGCCACCACTGCGGCGCCGTAGCGGGCCACGAGCGGCAGCACCCGCTCCATCACCTCGTCCTCACCGGTGACCGAGTTGACGAGCGGCTTGCCCTGGTAGACGGCGAGCCCTGCTTCGAGCGCCTCGATGATCGACGAGTCGATCGAGAGCGGCACGTCGGTGATGGCCTGCACGAGCTGCACCGCCCTGGCCAGCAGCGCAGGTTCGTCGGCGAGCGGGATGCCGGCGTTGACGTCGAGCATGTGGGCGCCGGCGGCCACCTGGGCGAGCGCGTCGGCCTCGACCCGGCTGAAGTCGCCGTTCTTCATCTCCTCGGCGAGGAGCTTGCGGCCCGTCGGGTTGATGCGTTCGCCGATCATCACGAACGGCCGCTCGAACCCGATCACGACCTCCTTGGTGGCCGAGCTGATCACGGTGTCGGTCATGGCTGCTGCTCCCGGTTCGTCTGGTCGACGGTGTCGACCGTCTGTGCCGCCTCGAAGGCTGCGTCGTCGATCGAGTCCTCGAGCTCTTCGAGCGCGAGCAGGACGTCGCGGTCGACGTCGGCGTCGGTGACATCGGCGGTGATGCCGCCGGCGTAGGCGAGCTTCCCGAGGTAGTCGCGCGAGTACTCCTCTTCGATCGCGCGTGCACGGGCCTCGGCGGCTGCCGCGTGGTCGACGCCCTCCTCGCACGCTTCGGAGGTTCGCCGCCACTGGGCGATGTCTTCCTCGGCGGTGTAAATCCCGGCCTTGCGCTTGGCGCGATCGACGGCGCGTTGGAACTTGGCCGACAGCAGCACCTGGTGCCGCTCCCGCCCGTCCTGCCCGTTGACCTGTGCCGGGATGTCACGCCAGTAGATCGTGACCACCTCGGCGCCGCGTGCGGCTCGACGTGCCATCAGTTGCTCCTCCCCACACCGACGGCGACCGCCGCGGCGAATTGCGTGCGGGCGACATGGACGTGCTCGAACGTGAGCCCGAGCCGATCGGCGGCACTGCGGCCCGCCTCCAACACCCCTGCGTCTTCGGTCTGCGACAGCAGCACCACGCGCGTGTAGTTGCCGAAGTACATGTCGCGCAGCGACGGATGCTGATCGAGCCCGAGGCCCTGCCACACGAGCGCATCGAAGTGCTTTGCGAGGAAGTCGGTCAGGTAGAACGTGCCCGGCTGGTCGGCGTGAAGCGCGGCGAAGCGTTCTGACCCGGCGAAGAACTCGTAGCAGTGATCGCCGGGGATCCGCGAGACCGGCCCGACGCGCTCGACGGTGAGTTCGTCGACGAACGCGTCGAGCAGGCCGCCGGTACCGCAGTCGGCGTAGCCGATCAGCACCGTTCGCTCGGGCTCGACGTCGGCGAGCGCTTCGCGCAGTGCGGGCACGATCCGCTCGGGCCGGTTGTGCAATGGCGCCGGGAGGTACACGATCTCGATCGCGTCGGCGATGCCCTGCTCGGCGAGCACGGCGCGCAGCTCACTCGCGAGCGCGGCGCAGGCGATCACGAGCGGCCGGCTCACTCGGGGGCGGCGCTGACCGTGCCGCTCACGGACGGCCCGGCCGGTTCGGCGTTGCGCAGGCCGCGGCGAGCGGCCACGAGTTCCTTCGCTGTCTCGGCGGCGACGGCGGCGTCGCGGCAGTAGGCGTCGGCGCCGACGGCGGCACCGAACTCCTCGTTGAGCGGCGCGCCGCCGACCAGCACGATGTACTTGTCGCGAAGCTGCTTCTCCTGGAGGGTGTCGATGACCACCTTCATGTACGGCATCGTCGTGGTGAGCAGAGCCGACATGCCGAGAATGTCGGGCTGGTGCTCGTCGAGCGCCGCGAGGTACTTGTCGACATCGCAGTTGATGCCGAGGTCGATCACCTCGAACCCGGCGCCCTCCATCATCATCGCGGTGAGGTTCTTGCCGATGTCGTGGATGTCGCCCTTGACGGTGCCGATCACGATCTTGCCGATCGGCTCGGCGCCGGTCTCGGCGAGCAGCGGCCGCAGGATCTCCATGCCGGCCTTCATCGCGTTCGCGGCCAACAGCACCTCGGGGACGAAGAGGATGCCGTCTCGGAAGTCGATGCCGACGATCCGCATGCCCTCGACCAGTGCGTCGTTCAGGACCCGGTCGGCACCCCAACCGCGGTCGAGCAGGATGTCGGTCCCCTCGATGATCTCGTCGGCGAGGCCGTCGTAGAGGTCGTCGTGCATCTGCTTGACGAGCTCGTCGTCGGGCAACGTGGCGAGATCGATGTCGTCGAAGCCGTCGTCACTCATGTCGTCCCCCTGGCCGGGCGATGTCGGTGACCCGACGGACCGTGGTGCGTCCGGGTCGTGATGGTCCATGATGCGGAACGCTTCCGCATCGTGGAACACTACCACCGGGTCGGACGCGCGTCATCCCCGACACGTTCGTCCGGTCGGCGGGCGCCGAGGCTGCTCAGTGGTCGAGCCGGCCCGACAACCGCTCGGTGATCCGGTTCGCCGCGTCGACGACCGCCGCCGCGACCGCGGCCGAAGCGCCGTTGGCCGGAAACCGGTACGACGGGCCGTGGACCGAGATCGCTGCGACGACACGACCCGAGGAGTTGCTGATCGGGGCGCCGACCGAGTTCAACCCTTCCGAGTACTCCTCGAAACACCAGACGAAACCGGCGCGACGGGTCTCATCGAGCCGCTGGTTGAGCCGCACCGGATCGGCGATGGTCTGCTCGGTGAACGAGGTGAGCGGGCCGCCGAGGAAGCGCGCCAGCACGCTCGCCGGCGCAAACGCCAGCAGCACCAGCCCCGCCGAGCCCACATGTGCCTCGACCCGTTCGCCGGTCCAGTCGCGAACCTGCACCTCCCGATCGCCGTTCACCTGGTCGAGGTAGTACACGTCGCGACCGTCGAGTACGCCCAGCCCCGCCGACTCACCGAGTTGCTCGACGAGTTGCTCGAGCACGGGCCGAGCGGTGCCGACGAGGTTGCGGCCCGGGGTGGCCGACGCCGACAGGTCCAAGATGAGCTCGCCGAGACCGTACGCGCCGTTGGGGTCGAGTTGGGTCACCGCGTCGAGATCGACGAGGGTGCCGAGCAGCCGCGACACGGTGCTCTTCGGCAAGCCCGTGCGTTCTGCGATCTCCGACACCCCGGCCGGACCGCTCCCCAGGCAGCGCAGCACCGCGAACGCGCGCTCGACCGACTGCACCGTGGACATCGGGTCAGTGTTCCACATCGTGGAACGGGCCACAACCGCATCGTGGAACGAGTGCGCGTTCTACGATGAGCGCGATGACCGGCACGGAGCGCGACCGCGACACCGCGCATCACGACCAGACCGGGCCGCTCACGACCTCGCTCGCCTGGGCCACCTGGGCGTTGTTCGTCGGGCTCGGGCTGATGCTCAGCGGAGCCGGTCTGTTCGCCACGATCATCGGGGTGCGCGCCGAGCGCGAGGGGTTCCCGACGCTCGCGATCGGCCTCGTCACGGCCGGTTACTACTTCGGCTTCCTCGTCGGGTCGCGCGTGGCCCTCCGAGCACTGCACCGGGTGGGACACATCCGGGTGTACGCGGCGCTCGCGTCGATCCTGGCGGCGGTGATCCTGGCGATCGGCATGTACGTCGAGCCGTGGGCCTGGGTGGTGCTGCGCGTTCTCTCGGGCGCCTGCCTCGCCGGCCAGTACGTCGTCGCCGAGTCGTGGCTCAACCAGCTCGTCACCGACGCCAACCGGGCGCGCATCCTGAGTCTGTACTCGCTCGTGACCGTGGTCGCGTACGGCGTCGGCCAGCTCGGCCTCACCATCTTCGACCCCGAGCAGCTGACCGCGTTCGGCATCGCTGCGATCGTCATCTCGCTCGCCGTGGCACCGGTCGCTCTGTCGGAGGAGGCAGCACCGCCGCTCGCCGACCAGCCGTCGCACATGTCGCTGCGCGAGCTGTTCTCGATCGTTCCGACCGGCGTGGTGACGTCGACCCTCGTCGGGTTGGCCCACGGGGCGTTCCTCGGCCTCGCCGCGGTCTACGCGTCGCGTGCCGGGCTCAGCCAGCGCGAGATCGGCGTGTTCGTGGCGATGCCGACTGTCGGCAGCCTGGTCCTGCAGATGCCGATCGCCGCCGCCGCAGACGACATCGACCGCCGTGCGGTCGGCGCCCTGGCAGCGCTCACCGCCGCGGCCGGCGGCGGGGCCCTGCTGCTCGTCGACACCAGCAGCTGGATGGGACTCGCCGCGATGGGCGTCATCGGCGGCACCACCTATCCGCTGTACTCGATCGCAGGGGCGTATACGAACGACTGGGTCCCGGTCGAGAAACTCACGGCGGTCGCCTCACAGCTCGTGGTGCTGTTCGGCGCCGGCGCGTTCATCGGCCCGTTCCTCGCGTCGGTCGTGATGAGCCTCGTCGGCAACGACGGGTTCGCCTGGGTGATCGTCGGCGTGCACCTCGTGATCAGCGGCTTCCTGCTCGTGCGGATCTACCAGTTCCGCGCGCCGATCAGAGCCAAACCCTGGAACGAGGTCGCGCTCGCGGGGCGGGTGTTCTACCTGCCCGCGACGGCAGTCGGCATGGGGCGTCGCATCCGGGCGAACCGCCAGGCCCGCGTCCAGCTCCCCGGCCAAGGCCCGCTCGAGAACGACGACCCCCGCTGAACCGCTCCGGTCAGCTCCGGGCGGCGAGGACCGCAGCCTCGACCGGCTCGTAGAGCAGGTTCGCGAGGTCGTTGCCGGTGGAGCTGTCGGCCTCGATGACGAGGTAGGCGCCGAATCCGTTCCCGAGGTCGAGCCAGGGCACGCTGCCGTACGCGCCCGGGTCGTTGATCCGGTCGCTGGCTCGGTCGACCCACCAGCCCATCCCGTACCCGACGTCAACTCCGGCAGCGCCGCCGTACACCTCGCCGATCCGGTCGGCGTGCATCGTGTCGATCGCAGCGGCCGACAGCACCGTGCCGCCGTCGCACTCGCCCCCGCGCAGGTGCATCAGCATCAGGGCGGCATAGTCGTCGGGGTCGGTGTACATCCCGCCCTCCATGTTCGGGTTGTCGGTCGGCTGGAGGGTCGAGAGATCGGCGGCGAACGCGTCGGGGTACTCGAACCCCAAGTTGAACGTGGTGAAGCGGTGGTTGAACCCGAGCGCGTCGAGCCCACACGGCTGCACGTAGATCTCGTCGATCAGCTGCGACCACGGCTTGCCCGACACCGCCTCCGCGACCGCTCCCGCCACCTGCCACTGGGCACCCCCGTACCGGAACTCGGTGTCGGGGGCGACGATGTCGGCGTCGTCGTCCGGCGTGGTGAACACCTGCTCGCCGCACGCCTGGAGCGTGCCCGCATGAGTGAACTGGCATGCGTAAGGCACGTAGCCGGGATCGGGGAACAGGCCGACGAGGCCGGAGCTGTTCGACAGGAGCTGGGCGACGGTCACGGTGGGATTGCCACTCCCCCACTCGACGTACTCGGCGATCGGGGCGTCGATGTCGAGCAGCCCGTCGTCCTGGAGGCGCAGCAGCACACCGGCGGTCACCATCTTCGACGAGGAGGCGACGAGCGAGATCCGGTCGGGACCGAACTCGCCCCAGTACTCCTCGTGCACGATCCCGTCCTCCCGGTCGACGACGACCAGACCGGCACCATTCAGCCCGCGCGCGTCGACGAAGTCGGCGACGATCGGACCGACGGCCGAGAAGTCGTACGCGTTCGCCGGTGCCGTGGTGGCGGGCGCGGCGGTCGTCGCCGGCGCGCTCGTGGCGGGAGCGGTCGTTGCGGGCGCAGTCGTCTCCGGGGCGGTGGTCGCGGGTGCAGTCGTCGGAGCCGTCGTCTCCGGCACGGTGGTCGTGGGCGCCACCGTGGTGGGCGATGCCGCGTCGTCGGCCCCGCCGCAGGCAGCGAACACCAACCCGGCGCCCAGGAGAACGGGCAGGACACGGGAACGAGCCATGCCCCCGACCGTACTCAGACGTCACCCCGCAGGGCAGAGCGTGACCGCCGGAGCGATCCACGGCGGCGTCCAGACCACCTCGTCGACGAGCCGGGCGATGTCGACATCGTGGGTCACCAACTCGAGACCTCCGACCGATGCGATCGCGACGAGCCAGCGGTCGATCCAGCCGGCCCGCTGCGACGCCGAGACGAAGCCGTAGCACTCGGCGATGTCGCGACCTGCGAGGCCCAGCGCCGGCAATCGAGCCGCCAGATCGGCAGTGCGCTGACGGCGAACGCGTTCCGCCGTGTCGGGAGCGGCGTGCACTCCGTGGGCCAACTCGCCGAGCGTGAGCACCGACACCACCGGGTCGACCGTCGCCCGACTCAACACGCCACGCACGTGCGCGCTGCGGCGTTCGATCAATCCGATCACCGCCGACGTGTCGAGCAGGAACGCCGTCATCGCCAGGGGTCTGCGGTCGCAACCGAGCGATCGAGCTCACGCGCCGCCGCGATCGCCTCGCTCAAGCCGCTCGCCTCCGGTGCGGTCGCATCGAGCTCGTCGAGGAGTGCAGCGAGCCGCGGGGCCGCAACGGGATCGGCGGTGGGCCGGAGTTCCGCGAAACGGCGACCGTGGCTGGTGAGGTAGACGGTCCAGCCCTGCTCGACGAGTTGCATCACGTCGCGTGTGCGGTTGCGCAACTCACGCACCGGCACCTCGGTGACGCGATCAGAGGCCGGAACCTCGCCTGCCGGTGGCGATGCGGCCATCCCGAGAGCGTAGCACTTTTCATCGATCGTGCTACGGAGGCGAGTTGACGGTGGCAGGGCGCCCGGCCTCGAGCACTCGGGCGTACCTGAACGTTCCGATCGCGACCCCTTCGGATGATCAGGTGGGCGACGAGGGGCAGCGCACGACTTCGATCTCGGGGGAAAACAGGCTGTAGAGCCGGTACGACCCCGGTGGTTCCTCGATGAGTTCGAACCGGCCGAGTTCGTCCATCTTGATGCGCGGGTCGGCCACGACGGACAGCACTCCGGAATCATCGATGTCCGGTGCGGCATCGGCGTCGATGACGAAGAGGTCGCTCGGAGAACCCAGCGCGTCGTTCGGGTTCATTCGCGAGTCGGCGGTCACGGCGACGTACGTCCTTGTGTCCGGTTCGATGTCGAACACGTCCGACGGCTCTCGAAACAGCAGCCGCTGAGCGAGCAAGGGAACACGTTCCTGCTGTGGGCAGACCGTCGACGCCGACCGCGTTGCCTCGCGGTCCGTGCCGCAGCCGGCCATCATGACGACCAGCGCGCACACGGCAGCGACACGCGCAGCGCGTCTGAGCCACGGCGAGGGGACGGCTTCGGGGCGGCGGTTCACGGCTGATCGTCCGCTCGAACGCGGATCAACAGGGCGGTACGGGTTGGTCATCGAGGTGCAGCGGATCGGGATGCAACCGGAAGCGATCACGGCTGCGTCGGCGCGACGACGGCGCCGTGGCGAAACCGTAGCAACCTTCGACGATCGTGCTACACGCCCGGCGTGAGATGGAGCGCCGTGAGGCCGCGGATCACGAACGTCGGGTGGAACGTGGGTTCGGCGGCGAGATCGACACCCGGCATCGTGCGGGCCAGCCGGTCGAGGCTGGCCTCGAGCTCGAGTCGGGCGAGCGGCGCACCGATGCAGAAGTGGATGCCGCCGCCGAAGCCGATGTGCGCGGTGTCGCCGCGGGCCACGTCGAAGCGGGTGGGGTCGTCGAAGCGGCGCGGGTCTCGGTTGGCGGCGCCGAACAGCATCGCCACCTCGTCGCCGACCGGGATCGGCTGACCGGCGATCTCGATGTCGTCCTCCAGGGCCCAGCGCTCGAACATCTGGAGCGGTGCGTCCCAGCGGATCATCTCCTCGATCGCGGTGCGGGCCGACACCTCGCCACCGGTGACACGATCCCACTGGCCGCGGTGGAGCATCATCGCCCGCATTCCGTTGCCGAGCGAGTTGACCGTGGCCTCGTGCCCGGCCTCGAGCAGCACCATCGCTGTCGACGTGATCTCCGCTTCGGTGAGTGACTCCCCCGCGTCCTCGACGGCGACCAGCGCGCTGAGCAGCGAGTCGTCCGGCGACCGCCGCTTCTCCGCGATGAGGGCGCGGGTGTAGTCGATGAACTCGCCGGCCGCCCGGTCGGCGGCGACCTTGACCTCGTCGGTGGTGCGCAGCTCGTACATCTTGACGATCGCGTGCGACCAGTCGAGCAGCGCCTGGGTGTCGGCGCGCGGCACGCCGAGCATCGTGCAGATCACCGCCACCGAGTACGGCTGCGCGTAGTCGGCGAGGAGGTCGAACGAGTCGCGCTCGAGGCACGGGGCGAGGATCTCGTCGGCGAGCCCCTCGACCATCGGCCGCATCGCCTCGACGGCGCGCGGCGTGAAGACCTTGGAGACGAGGCGCCGCAGGCGCGTGTGGTCGGGCGGCTCCAGCGACAGGAGCGACCACTGCTCGTGCTCGTGGAACCGGCTCCAGCGGGGGTCGGGCTCGGGCTTGCCGAGCTCGGCGTGGGTGTACCGGTGTGTGAACGCCCGGCCGAGCCGCCGGTCGCGCAGCGTCTCGTACGACTCGGCGAACCGCGTGACCACCCACTGCCCGGTCCGCTCGTCGTGGAAGATCGGCGTCGCCTCACGCAGCTCCTCCAACACCGGGTACGGCCACTGGATGAAGTCGGGATCCCCGACGTCGAACCGTGCGATCAAATCGTCGAGCTCGCTCAGGTTCATGACTTGCCGTAGTCGACGGTGAGCCAGCGTTCGGGCCGGAGACGAACCGTCACCGCATCGAACGAACCACCGACCTCGTCCGCGTACTCCTGGCCGGCCTCGGGGCCGAGGTATCGGATCGCGACCTCACGGAGGTCGTACCCGTCGCCCTCCTGCGCGGGAGTGATCGTGACGGGCCCCTCCACCGACACGTATCGATATGGCGGGGTCTCGTCCTGGACCACCATCGTCGCCCGCCCGGCGCGCTGCAGCAGCGTCGCCTTCGCCGACGTCGCCTCCATCGTGATGATCACGTCGGTCCCGTCGTACACGTACCAGATCGGGTGTGCGAGCGGCCCCTTCCCGGCACGCTCGATAGCGAGCACCCCCACCCGCACATCCCCGAGGAACGCAGCGCGCTCGTCGTCGGTCATCACTGGATCAGCCATGCCGACACTCTGCCAGCTGGCGAACCGCAGCGACCGAGATCTCACCGATGCGCGATGCTGACCGCATGCGAGCGGTGGCAGCCGGACGTTGACGTGATGGAGTTCGTGATCGCCCGTAACCCGGACCCGGCGTCGTCGTTGCCGTTCCTGATCCGGTTGCCGCTCGGGCCGAACGGCATCGCACTCAAGGTGCGCGAGACGTGGCCGCGCACGAGCAAGGTGTACTGCCATCGCTCCGACGACTGGCCCGACGACCTCGACGTGATCGAGCGGGTCCCTGTCAGATCCTGCGTCCGTCGCGGCGCCGCGGTCGATCTGGTGCTGGACCGTGGCCGCGAGCACCGGTCCCAGTTCGTGTTCGCACACGCTCGTGGCCGCGAGGTGATCTTCTGGCAGAGCGCCCGCACTGCGAAGCAAGCACGACCGGCCGTGTCGCTGCCGACCGCTCGCGCAGCGGGTCTGGTGTTGGAGATCATCGTCGATTCCCACGAGCGATACGCGTGGCAGTTCGACCAGCAACAGGCCACGACCACCCGACGCGCGTTGCCCGCAGGCGACTACGCCGTCGAGAGCAACGGCGGCATCGTCGCCGCGGTCGAACGCAAGAGCCTCGCCGACCTCGTCTCGACGCTCACCACCGGGAAACTCCGCTACCTGCTCGCCGACCTCGCCACGCTCCCCCGCGCCGCCCTGGTGGTGGAGGACCGTTGGTCGTCGGTGTTCAAGCTCGACCGTGTCCGGCCGTCGGTGGTCGCCGACGGCCTCGCCGAGGCCCAGGTGCGGTTCCCGACGGTGCCGATCGTGTTCTGCGAGACCCGCAAACTCGCCCAGGAGTGGACGTACCGATTTCTCGGCGCTGCCATCGCCCACCACCACGATGACGAACTCGGCGACGAGCGCGAATCCGAGCTCCCCGCGGCCGGCATCGTCCCGCCGGCCGAGCCGGCGACGGCCGAAGTCCGGCAGTGGGCGCGCGCCAACGGCTACGACGTCCCCGATCGGGGCCGCCTCCGCCCCGAGATCCACGACGCATACCGAGCAGCACACACCACCTGATCACACGCATCCCGTGGGACCTCAGGGATGCACGCCCGCCCGCCCCCACCCGGCATCGGCCCCCATCACCAGGACGGCGGCCCGTCAGTCACCGTCGGTTGACTCAGCCGCTTCGCCGACCCCCGGCCACATGCTCTTCGGTCGCTCTGGTCGCCACGAGCCGCTGGAACGCCTGACAAACACTGCTCGGGCGAAGCGGCTGCCGCAACTCGTTTGCGAAGACACGCCCGTCGGTCGGCGCCCCGACGCCGAGCCGTCCCAACGCAATCGACCAGGTACTCTGCGGTGCCCCTGGCAGGATTCGAACCTGCGACGCACGGTTCAGGAAACGCTCGGAACGGGTCCGCCACCGTTCGCCGAGATCCGCCGAAGAACCCGCTGAGCAGGCACGGCGCGGCCTCGACGTTCGTGCCGGTTCGCCGAGGTTCGGCCCGATTCGGCGAGGAGCGTTTCCGCGGCGTTACCACGCTGCTGCCCCGGGACACACCGGCAGCGCTGCCTCAACGAGCGCCCGGGAGGCCTGTGAGTCCACGTTCGGCTTCACGGCCTTTGCCAGCCGTGCGCTGCCGCTCGGTCAACGCGCCGATCGCCCGGCGGACGTCAACGTCGGGTCGACCGTCGTCGACGGATGCAGCCGTGACCGCGACCTGACACCCATCCACACCCGCCGGTGCGTCCGCTTCTCCGCCTTCGAACTCGAGGAGTACGTCGAGCGTCTCCGCCGCGCCGCGTGACGCCCACGACCGACTCGGCAACCTGCCCAAGAGGCGCAAATCCCGGCGGCTCCTCAGATACGGGGAGAATGCCGGAAGCACTTTTCTCGCCTACTGGCTCGGACGGCGACCGGCTTCGCACAGCCGTCCGGGGCGCGCTCCGCAGCAGTCCCTACAGCGGGAGCCGTTCGATGCGGTTGGCGTGCACGGCATAGATGAACCCGTCCGAGTCCTGGGCGCACGCTGCGGCGATCGCATCGAGGTTGTCGAGGAATCGGGCGGCCATGGCCTCGGCCGACAACGACTGGCTCGTCAGGCAGAAGCACCGGACCGAGTGGCGGAACACCGTGTCGCGCTCCGCCGGGTTGTACCTGATGCGGGTGTCCTTCATGAACACCGCCCATCCCGACGTGCCTGCCAGTTCGAGCCACGCCTCGTCCGACACCGCCTCGTCGGCTGGCACTCCGTAGTGCTCGGCCAAGGTGACCAGTCGCAAGCCGGCATCCCGGAGCAGCTTCGGAACCCTGATCCGGCCGAGGCTTCGATCGAGGAAGAGATCAGGCAGCGCGTCGGGATGCGACACGGAGGACGTCCTCGAGCTGATCGGCCGGGACACCGAACTCGTCGACCAGATCGCCGAGCGTGTCACCAGCCCAGAACCGCTCGAGCACGTCCGCGACCCGGACACCACCACGCTCGAAGATCGGCGCACCGAACGAGCGAGTCGGGTCGGCGACAACGTTCGCGTGCTCGTACACCGGCACGCGGATCAACTCGGGGTAGCCGTCGGCGCCGTAAGCGATCCGACTGAGATACGCCTCGACGACGTCCGAGAACACCCGCTGCCCGTTCCGCACCACGACGAGGCCGCGGAGCGCACGACCGTCTTCCAAGCCGCTCGGGCGTTCACCGAAGTCGTACAGGATCTCCGCACCGTCGGTGTAGAGCTTCCGCGAGGCCAAGGCGTGGGCGACGCCGATCTCGCGCTGCAACTGATCCAGAGCCGGGCGGATCCGCTGCAGTGACACCCCGCTGCGCCTGACGGCCGCCAACACCATGGCCTCTGCAAGCCCCACGAACGGGATGACCGGGTCGGCGCGCTTCGACGACGGAACATGCGTGACGATCGCATCGCCGGTTGCCAACCGATGGTCAGCGAACCGCCGGGTAGAGCCGTGAACCCAGTCACGCAACGTCGATGTGGGCACGTCGACGATCCGGGCGGCATCGGCCACGGTGTAGAGCGGAACGCTGAAACGAATCGGATCTTTCGCAGCCACGACGCACCTCCCTCCGGCCTGCAGAACATTCAACCAGGACGGTGTGACAACTCCCAGGGATGGTTGAGCTCCGGCGCAACCAATCCCTGCAGTTCGGGCGGCAGCGACCCGGCTTACGCTGCAGCCGTGAGCGCCGCTCCCCACGTGCTTCAGCTGTCGATCGAGGTTCAGGACGAGTCGCGCCCCGACTACCCGGTCGTGACGATCCTCATCGATGGCGCGGATGTGCTCGGCGACCTCGACGGCGGCTTCATCGGCTTCGATCCATCCGAGATCCTCGACACCGGTGCGCTGCTCCCCGCCGATCCGCCAGAGCGTGTGGCCGTGTACCGCTGCTGTTGCGGAGAAGCCGGCTGCGGCTGCGTCGCTCTGATCATCGAACGCGATGGAGATCGCATTCGCTGGTCCGACCTCCGTGACTACACCGGCGTCTACAACGTCCCGCTCGGCGAGCCGGCACCACCCGGTGGCTCGCCGCTCACGAGCCGGTGCTTCGAGTTCGACGCCGTCCAGTACGACGCAGAGATCCGGCGCGCGTCAGGAGATCGCTCCTGGGAGACCATGCCGAGGCTGACAGCGAGACTCCTGCAAGAGCGACTCAGCGAACACGACGATTCGCTCGCGGAGGATGGTTACCACCGAGGTTGGGTCGCTCCTCATTGGGACGCGCCTGGCCGATACATCGTCGAATTCATCGGGCCGAGCGGGCAGTTGCTCGTCGAACTCGCATCTGCGGCGCAGACTCCGGAGGCCCAGGCCGCCGAGATGGCCGACTTCATCGCGACGACCAAACCGGCCGACTGGAACGCCGCCTACCGCCACCCGTGGCCCGCAGACCAGGTCGCGGAAGCCGTCGCTGCGCGTCGCCGATCTCGGTGGCGGGCACGCCGGAAGAGCTGAACATCGTCGAGGGCGCGCTCAGGCGCGACCGCGCGCCCGGGCAGTCGTGAGGGAGGGAGCGTTCGCCAGGCGGGCCCGTCGCTTGCAGTCGTCCGCAGAAAGCGGACACAAACTGGGCTTTCGCGAGTGCCCCCGGCAGGATTCGAACCTGCGACGCACGGTTTAGGAAACCGACGCTCTATCCCCTGAGCTACGGGAGCGGCGCCGGACAGGCTAGCGAGGGGCGCGGGGAGCACCGCTCGACCAGGGATGGTCGCGCCGATCGAGACGCGCGATGCTGTCCGGCGATGAGGTGGCATACGGGTCGATGGGTGAACTCGGGCGCGCCGGGGCGCGCCCTCGTGGCGTTGGCGCTGGTCGCGGGAGCGGTCGTCGCTCCGGCTACCGGCGGATCGCTGGGCGCGCAGGCAACCTCCAGCTACGAGGCGCTCGGCGCTCCACAACGGGTCCTCGACACCCGACCAGGGGCATCGACGGCCGACGGACGGTTCGCGGCGATCGGCGTGCGCCCGGCCGGGTCGACCCTGACCCTCGACATCGCCGGACGCGTCGGCCTCCCGGCGCAAGCCGCAGCGGTGGCGCTCAACATCACCGCCACCGAACCGACCGGGCCCGGCTTCATCACCATCTTCCCGTGCGATCAACCCCAGCCGACGGCCTCGAACCTGAACTACGCCGCAGGCCAGACCGTTCCCAACGCGGTGATCACCGCCCTCTCCGGCAGCGGCACCGTGTGCGTGTTCACGCTGCAGCAAGCCCACCTGATCGTCGACGTCTCGGGCTGGTTCCCCACCGGTTCGTTCACCGCGCTCCCGCGCCCGCAGCGCCTGCTCGACACGAGAGCAGGCGGAGCGACGGCCGACGGCCAGTTCTCCGGCACGGGAACCCAGGCCGGCGGGACGACGTTCACCCTGCCCGTCGCAGGCCGCGCCGGAGTGCCGGCAGGCGCAACGGCGGTCGCCGTCAACGTCACGGTCGACAACCCGATCGGGCCGGGCTTCCTCGCCGTGTTCCCGTGTGGCGCGCCCACACCGAACGCTTCCAACCTCAACTTCGCGGCGGGCCGGACCGTCGCCAACCTCGTCATCAGCCGGATCGGGACCGGCGGCGCGATCTGCATCTTCACCCCGACCGCGACCGAGGTCGTGGTCGATGCATCCGGCGTGCTGCCGGGCTCGACGTTCCAGCCGCTCCCCGAACCCCGACGCCTCCTCGACACCCGAGGAGGGCAGACCACCGCCGACGGCACGTTCGTCGGCATGGGGACCCAGCCCGCAGGCGCGACGCTCCAGCTGCGCGCCGCCGGGCGCGTCGGCATCCCGACGAACGCCTCGGCTGTCGTGCTGAACGTCACCGCCGTCCCCGGCTCGTTCGGGTTCATCACCGTCCATCCACGCGGCACCGCGCTGCCCAACGCGTCGAATCTCAACCACCAGCCCGGCGGCGTCGTCGCCAACGCGGTGATCGCCCGGATCGGGCAGGGCGGCGACATCTGTGTGTTCACGTCCGGGGCGAGCGACGTCATCGTCGACGTCGCCGGGTGGCTCACCGGCCCGCCCCCACCCACGACCGGCGGTGCGTGCCCCGCACACACGGTCGCCAACTCGCCGGCGCGACAGGAACTCCTGGCGCGCCCGAACCTGCACGCCACCATCGGCACCGACCGCATCGCCGTACTCGCCTGTGACGTCACCACCCAGCGGGAACGCACGCTCGACCCGGTCGCCGTCGCAGCCTGGGCGAACGCCGAGGTGGCCCCGTGGTTCGTCGAAGCGTCGCGCGGCGCCTACCTCCCGGTGTTCGAAGCCCACCCCCAGCGCCGGGTGAGTCGAACGGACTGGCAAGGCTGCGTGTTCGCCGGGAACGCCATCACCGGAGCGCCGTTCACCAACGTGATGGTCTACGACTCCACCCTGTACGGCGGCGGCCAGGCCGGTCCCGGCAGCATCGGCCCGTCCGACATCACCGTGCTCCAACGCACGCCCCAGCAGAGCCGGCGCGGTCTGTGGGTGGGGGGCGGCGCTCCCCTGATCGACCCGGCAGTCGTGATCCACGAGCTCGGCCACACCCTCCACTGGCCGCACTCGTACATCGGCCCCACCGAGTACGACAACCCGATCGACATCATGAGCGGCTCCCCGGTCGACGGGAGCTCCGGCAACCTCACCAACTTCTGCCCTGCCGCGCAAGCCGGCTGGTTCATCTGGTGCCGCGCCCAGAACACCCTCGCGTTCAATCGGTTCGCATCAGGATGGATGCAGGACACGCAGGTGGCGATCCACCGCTCGGGGATGGCGAACTACTCACTCGACCGGCCACACGGGGCCGGTCTCCAGATGGTCGCGCTGCCCGACCCGGCCGCGCCGCTGAGCAGCCTCGTGATCGAAGCCCGGCCCGCCATCGGGCGCGACCAGTACAACCTGCGCGCAGGCGTCGCGGTCCACCTGATCGACCAGGGCTCCGGCGGGTTCAACGCGATCTCGGCGAACCGCCGTCAACGCCAGGCGGTCGGCGCACCCGACACCTACGATCATGTGATCACCCCGGGCTCGTCGCTGACGTTGCACGGCGTGACGATCGAGGTGACCGGCGCTGCCGGCGAGGGGTACGCGGTGCGCGTGAGCGGTACGTACCGGCGACCTGGCTCGCTGATCGAATCGTTCGGCACCGCAGCGACGTGCACCTCGTCGCCCACCGAGATCGTCGTGCCTCGCTGCCCACGGTGATCGATCAACCCGGCCGCCGTGGGGCGCTCCTACTGGTCGGCCTCGCCGTCTACGGCTGGAGCCTGGCACTGCTGGTCGTCGCCGATCTCGGCGTGTCGCCCTGGGACGTCTTCCACCAGGGCGTTTCGCGGCGGCTCGACATCCCGCTCGGCCTGGCGCTCATCGCCACCAGCTTCGCGGTGCTGCTCGCGTGGATCCCGATCCGGGAACGCCCCGGAGTCGGCACCATCGCCAACGCCGTCCTCGTCGGCGTCGCCGTCGATGTCGCGTTGCGCGTCCTCCCGGACATCGACGCGTGGGCCTCGCGCTTCGCGTTCCTCGCTGCCGGCGTGGTGCTCAACGGCGTCGCGACAGGCATGTACATCGGGGCCGGGCTCGGCCCGGGGCCACGCGACGGCCTGATGACCGGCATCGCCCGGCGCGGTCACTCGATCCGGGTCGTCCGAACGTCGATCGAGATCGGCGTGCTGTCGGTGGGCTGGGTGCTCGGCGGGACGGTGGGCATCGGGACCGTCATCTACGCGCTCGCGATCGGTCCGCTCGCCCATGTCTTCATCCCGCTGTTCGGGAGGCTCACGTCTCCCCGCGACCCAGCGTCGCTTCGAGGTCGAGCACGAAGTTGACCTGCGACGCGTTGCCCGGCCCGGCGAACGCCCGGTGCGAGCGCACGGTGAGCAACGCTTCCTCTCGCGGCACCCCGAGCAGCATCAGCACCGCAACCGCCATCGTGCCCGCACGGCCCTGCCCTGCCGCGCAGTGCATCACCACGCCCTCGCCGGCGTGCAGGCGCGCCTCGATCATCCGGAGGAACGGGATCGCGACGCTGGCGGGCGGGGCGCCGTAGTTGGAGACCGGGAACCACAACGCCTTACCCGCCCGGTGCTCACGCAACCAGTCGAGGTATCCGGCAGCGTGCGTCTCGAGTTCGTCGATCGGGAGCAGGCACACGATCGCGTGGGCATCGGCCCACGCCAGCGCGGCATCGGGATCGGCGGCGACGTCACGGCGGGCGCACAGCCACAGCGAGCCTCGATCGATCGGCAGAGGGATGCGGTCGATGCTCACGGTGCCGGTCGGTGCAACAGCGCCGATGTGACCGCGACGTCGACGAAGTCGCCGTCGACGGCGGCCGCGCCGTCGAGGACGAGACTGAAGCCCTCGCTGTGCGCTGCGGGCGGAAACACGACGACGACAGCCGGCCGCACCGACACGTTCCGGCAGGCGCGCCCCCCACCGGCGTCGAAGCGCAGAACCGGCGCAGCAGCGTCGTGCACCGTCGGGTGCAGGGCGATGACGTGAGCGCGACCGTCGTCGGACACGGTGGTCAGGTATCCGAACCCCCAGCGGGTGA
>JALHOG010000007.1:24970-112098 GCA_022843125.1 Ilumatobacteraceae bacterium | reverse complement strand
ATCACAATGCGTCATGTCTACCATTTGGTAGAGAGGTCCGGCAACGTCCCATGCCCAGCGCAGAGCTCCCGACCCGCGAGCGCATCCTCGATGCGGCGATCGATCTGTTCGGCGCGCGCGGGGTCGATGCCGTGTCGCTCGACGAGATCGCCCGCGACGTCGGTGTGCGCAAGCAGACCGTCCTCTACTGGTTCGCGTCGAAGGACGAACTGGTCGACGCCGTGCTCGAGTCGGTCGCTGCCGAGCTGGTGGTCGTGATCGACGCCGCGATCCGCAACGCATCCGACGACCCCCTCGAGCGGATCGACGCCGTCGTCCGCGCCGTGTTCCGGCCGGCCGTGCGGCGCCCGGCGCTGCTGGGGCTGCTCCGCGAGATCAGCCGCCTCCCGGCCGCCCAGGCCGACCGGCTTCGTGTGCGCGTCCAGCCGCTCGTCGAGCGCGCCACCGCCTATCTGCGCCTCGAGATGGACAAGGGCCACCTGCGCCGCGCCGACCCCGGGTTGATCGCCGCCCTCGGCTACGCCACCGTCACCGGCATCGCCACCGAGCCGCAAGCCCTCGCCGCAGTGGGCTGGCAACCGAGCGCCGTCGGCCTCCGCCACCTCCGCGACGAACTGAGGGCCTACCTCCGAGCAGCCCTCGCCCCCTGACGACGCCAGCATGTGCCGGCGTCAGCCGGAGGTGCCGACGGTTTGGATCTCTCGCACCGAGTAGGTGAACGGGGTGGTGGTGCGGATCTCGCCGAGGTCGCCGGAGGCGCCGTTGCTGGCTGCCCAGGTGACCTGCCAGACCACGGTGATCTCGCCGTGGAACGCGCCCTCGCGGACGCCGAACTCGCGGGTGGTCGGGTAGCTGGGTGTCCAGCCGCAGGGCGCGTCGCCGGTGACGGCAGCGTCGCGGTGTGGGCGCTCGCCCCAGGGTTCGCACTCGATGATGTCGACCTCGGGATCGCCAGTGTCCCACTCGATCGCGACCGCTCTGGCGGTGGCGGTCGACGTGATGCCCGAGGGCGGCAACGGTCCGGCCGTGGCGGAGACGTCGGGCATCGGTGTGACGGCGAGCCAGGTCTCGAGGTTCACGATCCCGCTCGTCGCGAGTGGCGGGAACATCTCGATGGTCGGCGGATCGAGCTGGCGTCGGACCTCGTCGAAGGCGAGCTCGGCGAGATCCTCGGGGCCGATGTCGGGCACCCAGAGGTACTGGTAGACACCGTCGGGGGCGCAAATCCGGTAGAGCAGATTCCAGATCACCCCGTCGCGGACGTCGACGGTCCCGAGATCGGCGACGCCGTCCGGCGCGGTCATGTTCGCCGAGTGGTCCCACGGCCCACACGACGACGTCCCCGCGGGCCGACCCACGTTCCCACCGTTCGACACCCAGCTGCCGATGCCCCCGCCGCCGGCTGACCCGCCAGCGTTCCCACCGCCGCTGCCTCCGCCATTGCAGCACGTCGGTCCACTGGGCTCCTCGGCAGCTACGGGGGCCGGGCACCACAAACCGACGGCCGCGAAGCAGGCTGCGATCAGGCCTCGGGTGGACATGTGTTGACCTCCGACTCCTGGGAAAGGATGTCGCCCCTGGTGAACATCCAGCGACCATCTGACTCGACGAACTGCCAGTTCTCGCGAACCGTTCCCGCCGTGTCGTTCTGAACCGTGGGCTGTCCGTCGAGCCCTGGTGGCCCGTAGAGAATCAACGTCGTGTAGCCGCAGACGGTGGCGAGCACGTGGTCGCTCATCACCTCAACGGACTCCACGATCGTGTAACCCCGGTCCTCTTGGCCGACGTAGAACCCGGCGGAGATGAGTTCGTCGCGTGTACGCGTGAGTGCATTGAAGGCGTCGCTGCCCTCGACCGCCACGATCGACGGGTCGCATGCCGGGGGGTTGCGCAGGCACTCGACGTACCAGGCGTCGTACGCCAGGGCGGCTTGGGTGACTTCGGCGACGATGTCTCGGGGGGCGGTGGTGGGTGGCGCCGTGGTGGGGGCCGGGGTCGTGGGCGGCGGGGTGGTGGTGGGTGCCTCGGTTGGTGGCGGCTGGGTCGAGGGTGCGGCGGTGGTGGTCGTGGCCGCCGTCGTTGCCGGGTCGGCAGCGGTGGTGGGCGTGGCCTCGTCGTCGCCACCACTGCAGGCGGCGAGGGCCAGTGCCGCAGCGATCGCGAGTGCAGTGAACTGTCGCATCGCCCTCCTCGGACCATCAGCGCGTTGGATTCGACTCATTGTTCCAGATGCTGGCCCCGCCGTTGTCCGCGCGGCAATGGGGACCTGTCCCCGCTGCTGATGATCCGCGACAATGAGCGGATGCCGATCGATCGGGAACGGCTGATCGCTGATCTCCGGGACATCGGGATCGAGCCGGATGACGTGGTGATGGTGCATGCGTCGTTGCGGCGCGTCGGGCCGATCGAGGGCGGGGCGGCGACGCTGATCGACGTGCTCGCCGAGGTCGCCGGCACGGTGATGATGGTGCTGGGCGCGGATGACGACTGGTGGTGGGTCAACGACCGGCCCGAGCACCAACGCGAGGCGTTGCTCGCCGACGCCGAGCCCTTCGATGCGCTCACCACCCCCGCCGAGTCGGACGTGGGGGCGCTCGCCGAGGTGTTCCGGACCACACCCGGGACGCTGGTATCCGACCATCCCGAAGGACGCTTCGCGGCACGTGGCGCGCACGCCGAGGCGCTCGTGGCCGATCCACCGTGGGACGACTACTACGGGCCGGGATCAGCGCTCGAACGGCTCGTCGCGCTCGACGGTCGTGTGCTGCGGCTCGGCGCCGACCGCGACACGGTCACGCTCACGCACCACGCCGAGTACCTCGCCGACGTGCCCGCCAAGCGTCGGGTCCGGCGGTATCGCCGCATCGTCACACCGGACGGCCCGGTGATCCGGGTGGTCGAGTGCCTCGACGACTCGAACGGCATCGCCGACTGGGATGGCGAGGGCGACTACTTCGCGGGGCTGCTCGACGCGTACCTCGCCACCGGGGCGGCGCGCACCGGTCGCGTGGGCGGGGCGCGGGCCGAGTTGCTCGACGCGCCCCACTACGTGGCGTTCGCGACCGAGTGGCTGTCGCGCCACCTCCGCCCGTTCAGCTGACAGCGCGCTGCCTCAGGGGGCCCAGACGATGGGGGTCCAGCGGAGGATCTCGGTCTCGGTGGTGCCGGTGCTGAGGAAGCGTAGGAGGCGGCCGCTGCCGGCGGGCGCCGACTCGACGAGGGTGTGTCTGAACTCGATCAGGTCGCCCTCGTAGGCGGGGCCCACGTGGTCACAGCCGTCCCACGCCTGGACGGACACGAGCCCTGGGAGCATCCGCGTGAGCGATGCCTGGGCGAGACCCTGCACGTGGCCGCCGTAGACGAGCCGACGGCCGTTCGCCGTCATCGTGGCGTCGCGGTGCACGGCCGCCTGGTTGAACGTCATCCGTGCGAACGGCGCGGCCAGGTCGACGTGATCGCGCAGCGGGTCGACCTTGGTGTCGCCCACGGTCCAATCACTGATCGGCAGCGGCGACAGGTCCCACCCCGGAACGCCGTCGACGAGGTCGGCGAGCGGTGACGGCTCGGACGGGCCGGGGATGTCGTCGTCATGGCCGGGCTGCGCCGGGCCGTTGCCGCGCACCAGCGCGCACCGCTCGTACTCGACGACCGGACCGTCCTCGCTGCTCGTGACGATCCCGAGCCACACCTTGCCGCGGAACTGGTCGCCCTTCGGGGCCGAGTCCTTCAGGCCGAGCACGGTCGTGACCGTCGACAGCGTCTGGCCGAGCTCGACCGGACGCACGAACCGCACCGACCGGTAGTAGAGGTTCGCGATCGCCTGGCGCGTCGCCATCGTGGTCTGGCCGATCGAGTAGTGCATGACGATCCCGGGGTTGGCGAGCGCACCGGCGCTGCCCGACGCCACGCGATAGCGGCCGGAGTCGGCGGCGAGCAGGTGCTGATCGCCGGTGATCGCGCGGTACATCGCGTTGTCGGCATCGGTCAGCGTGATCGAGGGGAGCGGGGGCAGGGTCGCGCCCACTCGGAAGTCCTCGTAGAACGGGCCGGGTCGCGTCGGGTCGTACATGGTTCCATCGTGCCATCGGAGCGACCGCAGCTCCCAGGTCGCCCGACGATGATGATCGGTGTGGCCGACGATGGCCCCGGCGTCGGCCACGGTCTACGGTGAGTTCGTGACCGACGACGTCCGACCGTACGGTGGGGGCACGAGCGACCCGTCGCTCAAGCGAGTTCGCACCCGCCACTTCCAGCGCGCCAAGCAGAACGGCATCAAGATCACCGGTCTGACGAGCTACGACTGCTTGTCCGCGCAGATCTTCGACGAGGCGGGCATCGACTTCCTGCTCGTCGGCGACTCGGCGGGCAACACCGTGTTCGGCTACGACACGACGATCCCCGTGACCGTCGAGGAGTTGATCCCGCTCACGCGAGCGGTGGTGCGCGCCGTCACCCGTGCCCTCGTGATCGCCGACATGCCGTTCGGCTCGTACGAGAACGGGCCCGACGAGGCGCTCGCCACAGCGATCCGGTTCATGAAGGAGACCGGCTGCCACGCGGTGAAGTGCGAGGGCGGGGAGCGCAGCGCGAAGCAGATCAAGCGGATCGTCCGCGCCGGCATCCCGGTGATGGGGCACGTCGGCTTCACACCGCAGAGCGAGCACGGCCTCGGCGGCCACATCATCCAGGGGCGCGGGGAGGAGGCCAAGCAACTGCTCGCCGACGCCCACGCAGTCGAGGAAGCCGGAGCGTTCGCCGTCGTGCTCGAGATGGTGCCCTCCGCGGTCGCCGAGCAGGTCACCAAGGAGCTGTCGATCCCGACGATCTCGGTCGGCGCCGGCCCGCACTGCGACGGCCAGCTCCTTGTCTGGAGTGACTGGGCGGGCTTCACCCGCGGCCGGATCCCCCGGTTCGTGAAGCAGTACGCGCAGATCGGTCAGACGTTGCTCGACGCAGCAAAGACGTTCCGCGAGGACGTCGAGTCCGGCGTGTACCCGGCGCCGGAGCACGAGTACGCCGAGTAGGCGCGTGGGTGCCGTTCCGATCATCGACCTCGGCGAGGCGCAGGCCGTCGTCGCCGACCAGGTCGATCGCGCCTGCCGCGAGATCGGGTTCTTCCAGGTGGTCGGCCACGACCTCGATCCGGCCGTGGAGCAGCGGGCGTGGGACGCGGCGCACGCGTTCTTCGCGCTGCCCGACGCCGACAAGCTCGCCGCTGCGATCGCACCCGGTGACGCATACGGGTACGGCCCCTACCGCGCCGAACGGTTGGCGGCCAGCCTGGGTTCGGTCACCCCGCCCGACCTGAAGGAGACGTTCTCGATCGGGCCGTTCGTCGACGCTCCCCCCGACCTCGACGACTCCGCGGCGTCGTTCGTCTACTCACCCAACCGGTGGCCCGCCGCACTACCGCAGATGGAGCCGGTGTTCCGCGCCTACTACGACGAGCTGGCCGCCCTCGTCGACCGGCTGATGGCGGCGATGGCGGTCGGGCTCGGGCTCGGCAGCGACTGGTTCGGCCCGTTCATCGAACGACACACGTCGGCACTCCGGATCCTGCACTACCCCGACCTCGGCGGCCAGCCGGTCGAGCCGGGTCAGCTCCGCGCCGGCGCCCATTCCGACTACGGCACGCTCACCCTCCTCCGCCAGGACGATGCGCCGGGCGGCTTGCAGGTGCTCGACGTGCACGACCGGTGGCACGACGTGCCATCGGTGCCCGGTGCGTACGTGGTCAACGTCGGCGACGCCCTGGCACGCTGGACGAACGACCGTTGGCGGAGCACCGTGCACCGCGTCGCGGTGCCGCCGGCTGACGTGGACCGCTCGACCGAGCGGTTCTCGATCGCGTTCTTCCACAACGCCAACTGGGATGCGCTGATCGAGTGCATCCCGACGTGCCTCGAGCCGGGGGAGCAGCCGCGCTACGCGCCGGTCGGTGCGGGCCGGCACCTGATGGACAAGTTCCGCAGCACCCAGCCGGCAGCGACCGCCGAATGAGTGACGAGCCCGCGGCGCACCCCCCGGTGCGCACGTTCAAGCCGCGCCGTCGCTCGCTCGCACCGGCTCGCCAGGCGATGGTCGACCGGCTCGCGCAGCAGTGGGCGCTCGACGAGACCGGCCTGGTGCTCGACCTGCCGACGGTGTTCGGGCGCGATGCCGGTGTCGTGGTCGACATCGGGATCGGTCTCGGCGACACGATGATCGACCTCGCCGTCGCTCAACCGGAACTCGACGTGATCGGGATCGACGTCCACACGCCGGGCTTCGCGACGTCGTTGGCGAGCATCGACGAGCTGGGGCTGACGAACGTCCGGCTCGTGCACGGCGACGCGCTCGTGTTCCGCGATCGCATCGCAGCCGGGTCGCTCGCAGGAGTGCGGATCTGGTTCCCTGACCCCTGGCCGAAGATCCGGCAACGCCACCGCCGCATCGTGCGCACCGACGTGGTCGACCGCCTCGTCGGGCTGCTGCGACCGGGCGGCTGGCTGCACCTCGCCACCGACATCGACGACTACGCGCAGCAGATGCAGCGCGTGTGCGACGCACATCCAGCGCTGCACGGCGGCGTGATCGATCGCCCTGCCTGGCGCCCGGTGACCCGCTACGAGCAGCGAGGCCGGGACCTCGGCCACCACGCCGTCGACCTCCACTACACGCGCGGGTCAGGAGGAGCCGCGGTCAGATGAGGCGACGCTGGTTGGCCCAGGCGGAGAGCTGGTGGCGGTTCGACAGTTGGAGCTTGCGCAGCACGGCTGACACGTGGGACTCGATCGTCTTGACCGACAGGTGCAGCCGCGTGGCGATCTCGCGGTACGTATAGCCGCGGGCGATGAGCCTCAGCACCTCCTGCTCGCGGGGGGTGAGCTGATCGAGCTCGGAGTCGGATGGCGCCGGCAGGTCGCCGGAGAAGGCGTCGAGCACGAATCCGGCGAGGCGCGGTGAGAAGACGGCATCGCCCCCGTGCACGCGAAGGATCGCGTCGAGCAGGGCGTCGGCATCGATCGTCTTCGTGACGTAGCCGCGGGCGCCAGCGCGGACGACGGAGATCACGTCCTCCGCGGCGTCCGACACCGAGAGGGCGAGGAACCGTGGGCCCGCCACGCCGACGCGCTGCACCACGACGTGCCCGCCGCCGCCCGGGAGGTGGACGTCGAGCAGCACGACGTCGGGTCGGCTCGTGGCGATCACCTCGAGCGCTTCGTCGACGTCGGCCGCCTCGCCGACGATCTCGACGCGCGGTGTGCCGACGTCGTGCCGGCATCGTTCGGTGAGCTCGGCGCGCACGCCGGCGCGGAACAGGGCGTGGTCCTCGACGAGGACGACGCGCACGCTCATGGCCGGCCGCCGTTGGCGCGCTCCAGCGGCAGCGGGAGCCGGATCTCGATCTCGGTCCCCGACCCAGGTCGCGACGCGACGATCGCGACGCCACCGGCGCGCCCCACGCGCCCGACGATCGAATCGCTGATGCCGCGCCGGTCGGTCGGAACGGCGTCGGGGTCGAAGCCGACACCGACGTCGCGCACGAATGCGGTCAGCTCACCATGGGCAACCTCGACGAACACGTCGACCCGCTCGACGTCGGCGTGGCGTGCCGCGTTGACCACGGCCTCGCGCACTGCGGCGACCACCGCGCGTGCGTGGTCGTCGAGCATGCGGTCGCCGACCACGACTGCCTCGACGCGAACGTCGTGATCGGCCTCGACCTCGTTGGTCATCGCCGACATCGCAGCGTGAAGTGAGTCGGGGTCACCGGCGGCGGGCGTGGCGTACAACCAGGCGCGAAGGTCGCGCTCCTGGCGGCGGGCCAGGCTCGCCATCCGCCTCGGGTCGTCGCTGCGCTGGATCAGGACCAGCGACTGCAGCACCGAGTCGTGGAGGTGTGCGGCGACGACGGCGCGCTCGTCCTCGCGGATCCGCATCGACCGCTCGTCGTCGAGTTGCCGAAGGACTTTGCCGAGCGCCGGGGACGCGAACATCGCGATCCCGCCGAGCACCACCGCGATCGCGCTCACGGACGCACCGACGTTCGCCAGCCCGCCGGTGCGGCTGGCCAGCGAGTAGACGCCGGCGAGCACGAGCGCTGCGCCGGCCACGGCCTGGAACGTGAGCGTCAGCCATCGGGGCAGCGCGTCGTCGCGGTCGGCGCTGCCCTGCCACGACCAGGTCACCGCTGCGCCGGCGGCGACGGCAGCTGCCGGCAGCATCACCTCGTCGCCCGGCCACACGCCCAGCGCACGCGCCGCGACCAGCATCGCGGCCGTCGCCAAGCCGATCGACACCTCGCGTCGGGGGATGCGGTCGGGACGGCGGCCGGGTGACGGCGCCGGGTCGGTGGTGGCGAGCGCAGCGGCGGCATACAGCGCGATGCCGAGACCGCCGACGAGCGTGAGGATCGCCACCGCCGCGCGCAGCACCGTCGGCTCGACCCGCCACCGTTCACCCCAGCCGCCCGCCACCCCAGCGATTACGCGGTCGCGGCTGCGGGGCACACGCGGCGGGCGCGGCACGCGAGCTCGGGGTGCGGTCCACGGTGTCACCGGAGCATCGTCGCGCACGCTGGAGGCGGGCACCATCGGTGGGGACCCTGGCCGGGCAGGGACCGAATCAGGGTCATCCCGGATGTTCGGGCGACCGGCAGGTCCGTACCGTCGGCGTCGTGGACACAGCGCTGCCCCCTTCGCCCCGCTCCATCGTCGACGACATCGACGACAGCGAGCCCGAGCCCGAGCACGAGCACGAGCCCGATGTCGACACCGGCATCGCAGGCGGCGTCGCGTCGTACCTGGGGCGGCAGTTGGGTGTCGATCCGCTCGTGTTCCGGCTCGCGTTCGTGCTGCTGACCCTCGTCGGCGGTGTCGGGGTGGTGCTCTACGCCGGCCTGTGGCTGTCGTTGGTGATCGCCCCGGCGATGGGGTGGGGCCTGGTGCGGGTGGCGGCCGGGACGATGCTCGTGGTCGGGATCCCCGTCATGCTGCTGCTCTCAGGGGTGAGAGCGATGACGGGCTGGCCCGCGGTCGTGCTGCTGCTCGCCGGTCTCGCCGTGGTCCTGTGGCAACCGAGACGCCCACTCGCCCCGCCCGCACCGTTGCCTGACGGCGGGTCGAGCGCGGCGCGGCCCGTCCGCCGTGCCCGGCGACCCGAGCGGGTCACGGTCGCGAAGCCTCCGCGCCCGCCGCGCGAGCCCTCGGTGCTCGGCAGGGCGACGGTCGGCATCGCGATCGTGGTTGCCGCGGTCGGAGCGCTCGTGGACGACGGCAACGGCGGCCGGTTCCATCCCGAGCAGTGGCTCGGCGCAGCAGCGCTCGTCTGCGGTGTGGGCTTGCTCGCCGGCATGGTCGTCGGCCGCGCCCGTTGGCTCGTCCTGCCTGCTGTTGCCTTCGCGGCCACCGGGCTCGTGGCCGGCGAGTTCGCCAGGCTCGGCATCCCGCTCGGCGACGGCCCCCTGGGGGACCGGTACGTGTACCTCTCGCCGGATGACTCGTCGGCGCAGCAGGTCCGGACGGGGATCGGCGACGTTTACGTGCAGGTCGACTCGCGACTGGCGCCGTCGCAGGAAGTCGTGATCGACGCCCGTACGGCGATCGGCACCGTCTACGTCCAGGTCGACACCACCGAGGTCGAGGTCGAGGTCCGCGGTCGGACCGATCACGGCCAGACCGAGCTCGACGGCAGCGCGGCTGCGGACGTGGTCACCCTGAACGCGGGCGCCGGCGGCGACGGACGGGTGGTCGTCGACGCGTGGGTCGGCATCGGCGACGTCGTCGTCTACCAGGCGTACTCGGATGACGCCCCACTCGCGGCGGTGGCGACCTTGCCGCCGGGCATCGACGTGCCGGACTCGCCGATCGAGGGCGACCTGGTCGCCATCGACCCCTACGTTTCCGCCACCGCTGACGGCTGGATCGTGCTCGGCAACGCCGAGGTCGTGGTCGACCCCGATGACCGGGTCGTCGCCGGTGACGCTGTGCCGCTCGAGGAGTGGACCGGTGCGCCGTCTGCCGAGGGGGCGGGGGCCGCGTACGTGCTGCTGACGTCGCTGGGGGAGTTCCGGCTGCTCCCGAGGAGCCTGCTGCTCACGCCCGACGGACGCGTGGTCGACCTGATGGCGATCCGGGCATCGGTGGCAGCAGCCGACCCGTTACCGGCGATCGCACCGAACGCCCCGACGACCACTGGAGCCCGCCCGTGAAGCGCCACCCCCTCGATCTGATCTCGGCCGCCCTCGGCCTCATCGTCATCGTGCTCGCAGTCGCAGTCATGCTGCGGAGAGCCCCCGATCTCGTCACCGGTGGCGCCTGGTGGCTGGCGCTCGCTGCGCTGCTGATCGGGCTGGCCCTCATCCCTTGGCGCCGCTCGATCCGCCCCCGAGCCGGTGGGAGTGATCACGTGCTCTGAGCGCGTGATCACTCGTGCGGATGTGACGGATCAGGACTGCATCTGCTGGTTGAGGCGGTCGACGCTCTCGATGAACTCCTCGATCATCTCGTAGACCACGCGTGACGCCGGCTTGGACTCGTTCATCGCTCCGACGATCTGGCCGACGAAGTAGTTGGCGAGTTGCTCGGCGCCGGTGCCGGGCTGGTGGGCGGCGCGGTCGATCCGGCGGATCGCCTGGTCGACGAGGATCGGCTGCAGTGGCATACCGAGCGGGTCGGGGGTGTCTGGGCGCTCCCACTCCTCGGTCCACGCCGTCTTGAGCTGACGGGCCGGCTTTCCGGTGCGGGACTTGGACCGAATCGTGTCGCTCGATCGGGCCGCGAGGAACTTCTGCTTGACCGTCGGATGGGTTTCGGCCTCCTCGGTGGTGAGCCACACCGAACCGCACCACACGCCCTCGGCGCCGAGCGCCATCGCCGCCGCCATCTGGCGTCCGCGACCGATGCCGCCTGCGCCGAGCACCGGGATGTCGCCGACGACGTCGACGATCTCGGGGATCAGCACCATCGTGCCGATCTCGCCGGTGTGTCCGCCCGCCTCGCCGCCCTGGGCGATGATCACGTCGACGCCCGCGTTGACGTGCCGCTCGGCGTGCTGCGCAGCCCCGGCCAACGCGCCGACCTTGCGGCCGGCGCCGTGCACCAGCTCGATCATGTGCGCCGGCGGCGGGCCGAGCGCGTTCACGACGAACACCGGGTCGTGGGCGAGCGCGATGTCGAGCTGGGGATCGGCGCGATTGGCGGAGAAGGGAGCCGCGTCGCTGCCGCCGACGAGCCCGCCGCGCCCGGCGTCGCCCGGGAGCTCGGGGACGCCGTAGCGCGTGAGGATGTCGTCGACGAACTGACGATGCGCGTCGGGGATCATCGCGACGAGGTCGTGGATGGTGAGGCCACCCTCGTCGGACCCGGCGTACTTCGCCGGCACGATCAGGTCGACGCCGTAGGGGCGGTCGCCGATCTCGGCCTCGATCCAGTCGAGGTCGATCTCCAGCTGTGCGTCGCTGTGACCGACCGCGCCGAGCACGCCCATGCCGCCGGCCTTGGAGACGGCGGCCACCACGTCGCGGCAATGTGTGAACGCGACGATCGGCACGTCGATGCCGAACATCTCGGTGATCGCGGTCTTCATGCGGAACCTCCTGGAAGTCGGGCGGGCCCATCGGTGGGTGTTCCGGCGAACGCCTGGGCGATCTCCATCCACTCGCGGGCCGCGTGGCCGGTCGTGGCGAGCGCGGTGTCGTCGACGTGGCGGCGTTGGGTGACGACGAGGCAGAAGTCGAGCGCCGGCCCGCTGATTGTTGCGGCGGCCGTTTCGTCACCCCAGGTCCACTCGGCGCCGGACGGTGCGGTGAGGGCGACGCGGACGGCGTCGGCAGGTGCCTCGCGTCCGCGGTTTCGATAGCTCCAGCCCCTCGTGATCACCCCGAGCTGTGCGACGTGGCGGAGGCGATCGGTGGCGGCACGCTCGGCGCCGACCGCGTCGACGATGTCCTGCCCGTGCGCCCACACCTCCATCAGGCGTGCGGTGAGGAAAGAGCGAAGGCTCATCGATGGCCCGTACCACTCGATGCGGGCGTCGGAAGCGACGCTTCGTGCCGCGTCGGCCAGGTCGTCGCGGCGCGATCGCCATTCGATCAGGAGATCGGCAGGCGGCATGGGGCGGAACCGCCCGAGGGTCGCTCCGTCGACGGCCGCCGGGTCGGCGAACAGAGCGATCAACTCGGCGCGATGGGCGATGAACGCGTCGGTGTCTCGCAGCGAGAGCGCGGCGGTCGTGTCGAAGTAGGTCAGGTGGGCGATCTGGTCGGCGACGGTCCAGCCGGGGCTCGGCGTCGACGTGGCCCAGCCCACCGCGTCGAGTGGGGCCACGACCGCGTCGAGCGCTCCCTGCTCGGCGACGAGGTCGGCCGCGATGTCGTCACCTGCTGCCATCGCCGCGGACCGTACCAGTCGACCCCGCGGACGATCGGAGCCGAGGGGTGGGCGGCCGGTTACGGTGCGGGCCGTGAGCGAGCAGCACATCGGCCGTCCCCGGCGCGTCGTCGCCGACCTCCCCGCCTATCGGCCCGGCAAGGGCGCCAAGCAGGCCGAAGCCGAGCACGGCATCGAGAACGCGATCAAGCTGGCATCGAACGAGAACCCGAGCGAGCCGCTCGACGCAATCGTGCAGGCGGTGTGCGACGCAGCCCGGGGCCTCAACCGCTACGCCGACCACCGCGCCGGCGCTGTGCGCCAGGCGCTCGCCACACGCCTTGGTGTCGACGTCGAGCGGGTGACCGTCGGCAACGGCTCGGTCGGGCTCCTGCAGCAGGTGGCGCTCACCTACCTCGACGACGGCGACGAGGCGCTCTACCCGTGGCGGTCGTTCGAGGCCTACCCGATCTACACGGCGCTCGCCGGGGCCGAGTCGGTCCAGATCCCGCTCGCCCCCGATCTCGGGTTCGACATCGACCGGCTGATCGACTCGGTCACCCCCCGCACCCGCGTCGTGTTCCTCTCGACGCCCAACAACCCGACCGGCGTGGCGATGACGACGAAGGAGATCACCACCCTCGTCGAGGCGATCCCCGGCGACGTGATGGTCGTGGTCGACGAGGCGTACCGCGAGTTCCTCGACCCGGGTTTCGGCGATCCGATCACCGAGGTCGTCCCGCGCCACCCGAACGTGCTCGTCATGCGCACGTTCTCCAAGGCGCATGCGCTCGCCGGCCTGCGCATCGGGTACGCGGTCGGGCACCCCGACGTCATCACCGATGTCGACAAGACCCTGGTGCCGTTCGCCGTGAATGCGTTGGCGCAGGCGGCAGCGCTGGCAGCGCTCGAGCACGAGGACGTGATCGCCCAGCAGGTGCAGGCGATTCTCGCCGAGCGCGCCCGCGTCGAGGTGGAACTCGCAGCCGACGGGTGGGAGCTGCCCAACCACCAGACCAACTTCGTCTACCTCTCGCTCGGCGCACGTGCCGATGACATCGCGTACGAGCTCGAGAAGCGCGGCGTCGTGATCAGGCCGTTCTCCGGCGAGGGCATCCGCGTCACGATCGGGACGCCCGAGCAGAACGACCGCTTCCTCGCGACCCTGCACGAGGTCGCGCGCCCGTGAATCGGCCGTGGTTCCCCGGCGATCCGCGGTCGGTCGGTGACGACCCCGACTACCGCTTCACGCTGGCGAACGAGCGCACCTTCCTCGCATGGATCCGCACGGCACTGGCGCTTGCGGCCGGCGGGCTCGGCGCAGTCACGATCCTGAACGACTTCCCGGGCGAGGAGGTGCTCGGGATCGGGCTCCTCACGCTCAGCGTGCTGACTGCGTGGACGTCGTATCGGCGATGGGCGCTCAACGAGCGCGCGATGCGTCTCGACGAGCCGCTCCCGCCGTCGCGGCTCCCGCTGCTGATGGCGATCGGCGTCGCCCTCGTGGCCCTCACTGCAGCAGTGCTGTTCGTGGTGGACGTGTCGTGATCCGGCGGGCGGTCGAGCGTCCCAACCGCGTGTTCGACGAGGGGCTCCAGCACGAGCGCACGGCGCTCGCATGGGAGCGCACGGCGATCTCGTCGATGGTGGGTGGCGTGCTGCTCGCCCGGTACGCCGCCGAGACCCTGCACTGGACGTTCGCCGGGTTCGGGTTGCTGACTGTCGTGTTCGGCGGGGTCCTGCTCGTGTGGAGCGGGCGCCACTACGACGATCTCCACGGACCGCTCCGTGCCGGCGACAGCCCGGTGCACCCGACCGCAGCTCGATTGGTCGGCCGTGCGACGATCGCCTTCACGGCGACGTCACTCGCGCTCGCGATCCTGATTGCGCTCGAACGCTGAGCGTCCGCCTCTGACGACGGTCTCGCGCTCCCCGGAGCTCAGCCGAAGCGGACGGCGACCTCGGCGAGGATGCTGCCCTCTTCGGCACTGAGGGCGTCGTCGACGCCGGCGACCTCGCGTGCTGCCGAGAACAACGCCTTGCGCAGGACGTGGCTGACGACGCGCTGATCGATGTCGTCGATCAGTTCGCTCACCTCGCCCTTCGTGATCGCATCCTGGGCACGCACGATCGCGGGTCCGACGTACTTGTCGAACGTGAAGTCGCCGTCGCGCCAGTCGTCGGAGATCTCGCGGATGGTGTCGATCTCGACCTGCGACAGACTGCGGTCGGCGGCCATCACGAGGGCGAGCAGTTCGAGCGCGGCCGTGTGCTCGCTGTCGGCGGTGGCGTGGATGGCGACGCCCCGGTAGAACTCGGCGAGCTGTTCGTTCACGATCTCCACCGTAGCCCTCGCGGGCAGCGCCGGCCCGCCTCGGCCGGTCCGGCCGTCGGTCCGGCCCTCAGCTGCCGAGATCCAACGATCGGCGCAGGAAGTCGAGCTGGTGGAGCAGCAGGTTCTCCGCGACGACCTCCTGCGGAGTCATGTGGGTGACCCCCACGAGCGCGAGGAGTTCGTGCGGCTTGCCGGCTGCGAGCAGTGCCTGTGACAACTGAAGCGAGTGCGCGGCCACGACGTTGTCATCGGCGAGCCCGTGCACGAGGAGCAGCGGCCGGCGCAGGTCGACGGCGAGCGGGAGCAGCGAGTTGGCGTCGTAGACATCCGGCTGCTCGGTCGGGTCGCCGAGGTAGCGCTCGGTGTAGTGCGTGTCGTAGAGCCGCCACTCGGTGACCGGCGCACCAGCGATCGCCGCATGGAACACGTCGGGGCGGCGCAGCACTGCGAGCGCAGCGAGGTAGCCACCGAAGCTCCAACCGCGGATCGCGACGCGGCCGAGGTCGAGCTCGGGGTGCCGTTCGGCGGCGGCACGGAGCGCGGCCACCTGGTCGTCGAGCACCCCGACCGCGAGGTCGTGATGGACGGCGCGCTCGTATGCGGTGCCGCGACCCGGCGTGCCACGCCCGTCCGCGACGACGACGGCGAAGCCCTGATCGGCGAACCATTGGGAGGTGAGGTGGGCGTTGTGGCTACGCACGACGCGCTGCGCGTGCGGCCCGCCGTACGGGTCGAGCAGCACCGGCAGCGGTGAGCCGTCGTGATCGTGGGGGAGCAGCACGGCCGTGGCTGGGACGTCCGCAGTGTGGATCGCGAACGTCACGTTGGGACGCACGAGCGGCCGCTCGGCCTCGTGCCGGAGCTGGTAGCCGTCCGCGAGGCGCCAGCGGCCCCCCGGTTCGGCGATCGTCGCCGAACGGATCGCGATCAGCCCTCCGCTCGCCACGGCGGTGTTGATGCCGAGGCCGGCCGTCAGCGCCTCGAACCCCGAAGGGGTCCAGCGGTAGACGTGCTGGACCGATGCGTCGTCGACGGGGTTGCCGGTCACGATCACTCGCTCTGCGTCGGCCGAGACGACGGCACGCACCTGCACATCGGCGGGGGAGACCACCTCGCCGCCGACGAGCAGCCGCCGGCTGCCGTCGCGGTCGGCGCACATCACGACGGTGTCCGGTGCGACCATCGCTCCCGTGCCCGGCACGAGTTCCACCCACGCGTCGTCGTGATCCTCGAAGACGATCGTCGTGGTACCGGTGTCGGGTTCGGCGTGCAGCATCTGCAGGTCGCGCTGGTCGCGCGACTGCACCACCAGGGTCAGGCCGTGCGCGGTCCAGTTCACCTTGGCGAGGTACGGGTAGCGAACGCGATCCCACACCACCTCGATCGGGGCCTCGCCGTCGAGCGGGCACACGTGGAGGGTGACCTCTGGGTTCGTGGTTCCGGCCGCCGGATACCGGATGGCTGCGGGTGGCTGGCCGGGATCGGCGGGGTTGGCGATGTGCCACACGGGCACGCTCGCCACGTCGACCCGGCACGCAGCGATCGCATGCCCGGTCGGGCTCCACCAGTACCCCCGCTGCCGGTTCATTTCTTCTGCCGCGATGAAGTCGGCGCTGCCCCACGAGACGGTGTCCGGATCGCCCGGCTCGGCGACGACCGTGCGCCACGAACCGTCGAGCTCGGCGACGCGCAGCTCACGCCCGCTGACATACGCGATGCGCCTCCCGAGCGGATCGGGACGCGGGTCGAACACCGGACCCGGCACCGGGATCTCCCGGGAGCGTCTCGTGAGCAGACCGGCGCCGAACAGCCGTCCGGCGAGGGCGAACGCAGCCACCGTGACCGCCTGGTCGGTCGCAAAGGTCGTCACACCGCTGGCCCCCTCGCGGGCCCGCTCGCGCCGGGCTCGCTCCTCGGGCGGGAGGTCGTCGGTGAGCGCACCGCCGAGCAGTTCGGCCGGGTCGGCGACGAGATCCTCACGGCCCTTCCCGACGTCGGTGACCCAGAGGCAGTTGACCGGGTCGGAGCCCCCACGGCTGCGGGCGAACACCACGCGGTGACCGTCGGGGCTGACCACCAGATCGCGGGGTTCCCCGAGGGTGAAGCGCTGGGTGCGGGCGTGCTGGCGCGGGAACGTGTCGCGGGATTCGGATGCGATGGCGGAATCGATCACGAGCGCCACGTTAGGGAACGATGCCGGTGCGGGGCACGGCTGAACCGAAACGCTCCGTCCGGATCGTCGAACCTCCCTTCTTGTCGCGAAGCACGGCGGACGTTCATCGGTCGTTGATCTCCGGGGCAGACCATGCCCTCATGGCGGACAGCGATCGTCGCGAGAGCCCTGGGCGGCTGGTGGTGATCACCGGGCTCCCAGGCGCGGGCAAGACCACCCTCGCAGTGCGTCTCGCGGCGTCGCTGTCCGCTGTTCGCATGTGTCCGGACGAGTGGATGGTGAGCGCTCACATCGACCCGTGGGACGCCGACGCCCGACTGATGATCGAGACCACGCAGCATGCGATCGCAGTCGAGATGCTGCGTCACGGCCGCAACGTCGTGATCGAATTCGGATCGTGGACGCGCGGCGAACGCGACGCGCTCCGGAGATCGGCGCGGGAGGTGGGCGCAGCGGTCGAGTTGCGCTATGTCACTGCTCCGATCGACGAACTCTGGCAGCGCCTCGCCGATCGCGGTCGGGCCACCCGGTTCGGCTCCGAGCCGATCGACCTCGCGGAGGTCGCAGCGTGGTCGGCGCTGTTCGAGGTGCCGACCACCGACGAGCTCGCCCAGTACGACCCGCCGGTCGATTTCCCCGCCTGATTCAGTGCGAGGGGGCGGCGGTCCTGACGGCGTCGACGACGAGCTGCCAGGCGCCGGCCGCGTCGACCGATTCGAGCACCGTGCAGTTCGGCTCGGGGCGGGGGCGGATCTGGCGGCGGTCGATCACCGTCATCCCGCGGGTGAGCTCGCCTCGCGTCTCGACGGCCACGTGCCTCCGGCTGCTCTCGAACAGGTGCGGGTGGGTGATCGCCATCACCGCGAGCGGGTCGTGCATCGGCGCACCGGCGAGGTCGTCGTGGCGGCTGATGTAGTTGTCGGCGAAGAAGCGGAACAGGTCGGCCAGCACCGCCGCGAACTTGCTGCCGAACTCGGCGGCGATCGCATCGACGTCGCTGATCCGATCGTGCGTGACGAGGAACTGATGGGTGACGTCGAGGCCGGCCATCGTCAGCGGCGCGCCACAGTCGAACACGATCGCTGCGGCGTCTGGATCGGCCCAGATGTTGAACTCGCTCATCACGTCACGGTTGCCGAACGTGCCGCCACCCATCAGCGAGATGCCTGCGATGCGGTCGACGAGGTCGGGTGCAGCCCGCAGCGCGAGAGCGATGTTGGTGAGCGGCCCGGTGGGCACGAGCCACGTCCCCTCGGTGGCGCGGCACGTCTCGATGATGAACCCGACCGCATCGGTGCTGTCGACCTCCCGGGTCGGTGCCGGCAGGTCGGCGCCGTCGAGCCCGCTCTCGCCGTGCACGAACGTCGCGGTCAGCGGGGGAGCGAGGAGTGGGCGCGCCGCGCCCGAGTGGACCGGGGCCGCCAACCCGAGGAGATCGCGCATCACGCACGCGTTGTACGTGGTGCGGTCGAGGGGGGCGTTGCCGGCGACGGTGGTGATGCCCACCAGGTCGGCTGCGTGGTTGGCCACGATGATCGCCACGACGTCGTCGTGCCCCGGGTCGCAGTCGAGCAGGATGCGGGGCCGGTCGGGCGCGTTCGCGGACATGTCGCCCAGCATCGCACGCGGCATGCGAGCATGGCCGGGTGATCGGAGCGGGAAGGGCCACGTTGGGAGCGCTCACGTGCGCGGTGTTCGCGCTCGCGGCGTGCTCGGGCGACGAGCCGGACGCGTCGCCCACCACACCACCGCCCGTCACGTCCGCCCCGACGACCGCAGCCACCATCGCGACCACGTCGGCCGCACCGCCGACCACCGCACCGCCGACCACGGTCGCCCTCACCACCGAGCCGGCTCCCACCACCGTGCCGCCGCCCACGGCGCCGCCCGCCGACACCGGTGTGCCCGGCCTCGACAGCGACGACGCGTTCTGTGCCGCATGGAGCCGCTTCGGTGGATCGTGGCAGGTCGTGCTCGCGGCGTCGGCGTTCGGTGATGCCGACGAGGCGGCCCGCCTCGAGGTGCTCGCGTCCACCGTCGTCGGCGATGCGTACGACGCGATGTTCGCCGTGTGGCCCGACGAGCTCGCGGCCGAGCGCGACGTCGTCGCCGATGAGTTCTTCGGTGCCTTCGAGCGGCGCAGCGCCGATGCGCTCGCAGCACTCAGCGCGGCTGGGGCCGACGACGACGACATCGAGGATCTCGCCGAGCTCTGGGTTGATGCCCTCGCCAGCCGATCCCCGAACGATCCGGTGCTCGAGGTCGCCGTTCCCGACGATCTCGCCGCCGTGGTCGACGACGCCGCCGAGCGCTTCGCCGGTCAGCGCACACCGTTCCCTCAGGATCCGAGCATGGTGATCACGGCCGAGACGCCGGCCACCGACAGCTTCCTCTTCGCGGCCTGCCCCGATCAGGGCTCGATCCTCGGCGGCGACGTCATCGGTTGATGACTCGCTCACGCGACCCAGGCTGACGAATCGTCAAGAGAGAGGGAACCGGGTGGCGGGGTGCTCCTATGCTCGCCTTCGATGACGACGATCGCATTCGGGTCCGACCACGCCGGCTTTGAACTCAAGCAGCACCTCATCGAGCGGCTGCGCACCCAGGGCTACGACATCGTCGACCACGGCACCGATTCGACCGAGAGCGTCGATTACGTCGGGTTCTGCGCAGCAGCTGCACGGTCGGTGCGAGACGGCGACGCCGACTTCGGCATCGTGCTCGGAGGCAGCGGCCAGGGTGAGCAGCTCGCAGCAAACAAGGTGCGCGGTGCTCGCGCAGCGCTGTGCAACTGCCTCTACACCGCCCGGATGGCCCGCCAGCACAACGACGCCAACGTGCTGTCGATCGGCGCCCGCGTCGTCGGCGTCGGCCTCGCCGAGGAGATCGTCGACCTGTTCCTCACCACCCCCTTCGAAGCCGGGCGCCACGCCCGCCGCGTCGAACAGATCACGGCGCTCGAAGCCGACTTCTGAACGGAGACCCCCCATGCCCTTCCCCTCCGATTCCGCTCCCGACGCCGAGGTCGAGGCCCTGCTCGCCAAGGAGGTCGAACGCCAGACCACCGGCCTGCAGTTGATCGCCAGCGAGAACTTCACGTCGCCGGCCGTGATGCGCGCGACCGGCTCGGTGCTCACCAACAAGTACGCCGAGGGCTACCCCGGCAAGCGGTACTACGGCGGCAACGTCTTCGTCGACGGCATCGAGGGCCTCGCGATCGAGCGGGTGAAGGCGCTGTTCGGTGCCGACCACGCGAACGTCCAGCCGCACTCGGGCGCCAACGCCAACATGTGCGTGTACCAAGCGCTGCTGGAGCCCGGTGACACCGTGCTCGGGTTGAGCCTCGACCACGGCGGTCACCTCACTCACGGCTCGCCGGTCAACGCGAGCGGCCTGCTCTACGACTTCGTCGCGTACGGCGTCGGAGCCGAGGAGCGCATCTCGATGGACGAGGTGCGCGAGAAGGCGCACGAGCACCGGCCGAAGATGATCGTCGCCGGTACCACGAGCTACCCGCGCCGCCTCGATCCCGAGCCGTTCAAGGCGATCGCCGACGAAGTGGGCGCCTTGCTGATGTTCGACATCGCCCACCTGGCGGGTCTCGTGGCGGGCGGAGCGCACCCGAACCCGGTGCCGTACAGCGACGTCGTGACCTTCACCACCCACAAGACCCTGCGCGGGCCGCGCGGCGGCTGCATCCTGTCGAAGGCCGAGCACGCGAAGGCGATCGACAAGGCCGTCTTCCCCGGCTGGCAGGGTGGCCCGCTCGAGCACGCGATCGCCGGCAAGGCGATCGCGTTCTACGAGGCCGCGCAGCCGAGCTTCAGCGAGTACGCGCACCAGATCGTGGCCAACGCGTCGGCCCTCGCCGAAGCGCTCGCCGGCGAGGGTTTCCGGCTCGTCTCGGGCGGCACCGACATCCACCTGATGGTCGTCGACCTGCGCCCGTTCGACGCCGAGCTGACCGGCAAGGAAGCCCAGGCGGTGCTCGACGAGGCAGGCATCACGCTCAACAAGAACACGGTCCCGAACGACCAGCGCAGCCCGTTCGTCACGAGCGGCGTGCGGATCGGCACACCGTCGGTGACGACCCAGGGCATGCAGGAGCCAGAGATGGCGACCATCGCGTCGCTGATCGCACGTGCGCTCCGCCACCGCACCGACGTCGAGGCGCTCGCAACCGTGCGCGCCGAGGTCGCCGCCCTCTGCAGCAAGTTCCCCGCCTACCCCAACGGCGTCTGACCCGCAGGCGACGCGAGGCGGACCTCACGTCGCCTGGCGCCTAGTCTGAGCGGCCGTGTCTCCGGGGCTGGCGGATTATCTCCTGATCGGCGCCATCGCCGCAGCCGTGACCGCAGCCGTGACGCCCGTGGTGCGGTCGATCGCACCTCGCGTCGGCTGGGTGGTGCAGCCCAACGACCGGTCGGTGCACACATCGCCCATTCCGCACGTGGGTGGGCTGGCGATGCTGGCCGGGTTCATCGCCGCCTTCGTCACCGCCTGGGCCCTCGGGTCGTTCGATGCGATCTTCGACGACAACTCCGAGCCGATGGGCATCCTGCTCGCTGCGATCGTGGTGTTCGCAACCGGCTTCCTCGACGACATCAAGGACATGGCACCGCCCGGGAAGGTGACCGGCGTCGTGGTCGCCGGGATCATCCTGTCGCAGTTCGGCGCGACGATGTTCTACTTCCGGGTGCCGTTCTTCGACGTCCTGATCCTGTCGACCGACTGGACCCCGCTCGTCACGGTGCTGTGGCTGCTCGGCATGACCCAGGCGATCAACCTCATCGACGGGTTGGACGGTCTCGCCGCCGGCATCGTCGCGATCGCGGCGATCGCGTTCTTCCTGTACGCGAGCAAGCTCAACGACCTCGATCTGCTGCTCGAGCCCAACCTCGGTCCGCTGGTCGCGATCATCACGGCCGGCATCTGCGTCGGCTTCCTGCCGTACAACTTCAATCCAGCCCGCATCTTCATGGGTGACTCGGGAGCGTTCCTGCTCGGGATGCTGCTCGCCGTGTCGACGAGCGTCGTCGGTGGCCGCGCCGCGCCGAACACGCAGGACTTCGTCGGTCAGACCTTCTTCTTCTTCGCACCGCTCGCGATCCCGCTGCTCATCCTCGGCGTCCCGATCCTCGACACCCTGTTCGCGATCATCCGACGCGCCTCGCGCCGCCAGGCCATCGACGTCGCCGACAAGGGGCACCTCCACCATCGGCTGATGAACCTCGGCCACGGCCACCGCCGCTCGGTGCTGATCCTCTGGGCCTGGACCGCGCTGCTGTCGGGGTTCGTGCTCTATCCGGTGCTCACCGAGACGAACCCCAGCTATCTCGCGCCGGCGGTAGGCGCGCTCGGCATCGTGCTGTACACGGTGCTCCACCCGAGCGTGCGTCGGAAGCGGGCCGAGGAGATCGAGGCCGCGCTCGACAGGCCGGCGTCGGAGCAGCTCGATCCGTCCCGCCCGGAGCGCCGCGAAGCGGAGCTGTCGCGCGGCGGTGGGGCGGCGACCGGTGGTCCTGGAGCGGTCGACCAAGATCTCCGATCCGAAGCCCCCACGGAGTTGCTCGATGATGATGTCAACGGCTAGCTTGTGCCCGCGTTCACAAACCAGGAACCCCTCCGTGCGCGAGCCTGGCCGAACCCCACCTGCGACATGAAGCCCCTCCTCTTCAAGATCCACGCCAAGCGCGACGCGGACGAGCCGCGAGTCAGCGCCGACGACGCCTTCGGGCGTGGTCTCGAGATGGCGTTGACGCTTGTGTTGTTCACCGGTGTCGGTTGGTTGATCGATCGGTGGATCGGCGTCTTCCCGGTGTTCACGATCGTGTTCCTCGTGCTCGCGGCGGTCGGCGTCTTCACCAAGGTCCGCTACACGTACGAACTGACGATGCAGCGGCTCGAAGCCGAGCGCGCGGCCGCGCAGCAGTCGCTAGCTGACGGTGGCCGGCGGCTGGAGGATGTCGCATGATCGAGCCGAAACCGGTGCTCGTCGACCGTCTCGATGGTGATCCCGTCGAGATGGAGGTCTCGACCGACATGGTGAAGCGGGGTCTCGTCGCAGCCCCCGTGCTGATCGGCATCGCTGCGCTCATCTGGGGTGCCAACGGTGCGGCATCGGCGGCGTTCGCGATCGCCCTGGTCCTCATGAACTTCCTGCTCTCGGCGGCACTGATCACGTACACCGCCCGCATCTCGCTCAGCCTGATGATGGGAGCGGTGCTCGGGGGCTTCGTCATCCGCCTCGGACTCGTCATGATCGCGGTGCTCCTGGTCCGCGATCAGTCGTGGATTTATCCGCCGGCACTCGGAGCGGCCATCATCGTGACGCACATCGGCCTCCTGGCATGGGAGGTCCGCTACGTGTCCGCATCGCTCTCGCATCCCGGGCTCAAGCCCCGACCCCCCGTCCCGCACTCGCACTCACGCAACCACTCCTGACCTGAACGGAATCAACACGTGCTTGCTCTCGACTTCCCACCGATCAACGAGGTCCTTCGCTGGAGGGATCTCATCCCCGGTATCGGCTTCAACAAGATCTCCCTGATCGTCGTCTTGGCGGTCGTGATCTCGGTGGCCGTGTTCTTCGCCGCAATCCGCAAGGACCCGATGAAGCCGCCGACCGGCGTGCGCAACTTCGCCGAGGTGCTCGTCGAGTTCATCGAGCAGCAGATCATCATGCCCACCGTCGGCCGCAGCGGCCTCGGCTGGACCCCGTTCCTGCTCACCCTGTTCGTGTTCATCTTCCTCTGCAACATCCCGGGCATCATCCCGTTCCTGCAGATGCCGGCAACCGCCCGCCTGGCGATCCCGCTGTTCCTCTCGCTCGTCGTGTGGCTGGTGTTCGTCGGGGCCGGTCTCAAGCATCAGGGCGTCGGCTACTTCACGCACCTCATCTGGCCACCCGGCGTGCCGGCTGGGCTGAAGCCGCTCGTCGGCCTCATCGAGCTCGTGTCGACGCTGATCGTCCGGCCGTTCTCGCTCACGATCCGTCTCTGCGCCAACCTGCTCGCCGGCCACATCCTGCTCGTCACGTTCGCCGTGCTCGCCCAGGAGCTCATCAAGAGCGATGCGATCGCGCTCAAGCCGGTCGCGATCCTGCCGTGGGTGATGCTGGTGTTCATCACGGCGTTCGAGGTGCTGGTGGCGTTCCTCCAGGCCTACATCTTCGTCATCCTCACCGCCGTCTACATCGGTACCTCGGTCCACCCCGAGCACTGAGCCACACCCGTCTCTACTTTCTCCCTACACAACCTCATCAGGAGATCAACTCACCATGGAAGCGTTCAGCGTCCTCGCGAATTCCCAGATCACCGACGAAGGGCTCAAGGCGGCCAACGCCGCCCTGTCCTCGGGCTTCGCCTACGGTCTCGCCGCCATCGGCTCGGCCATCGGCATCGGCTTCCTCGTCGGCAAGTCCGTCGAGGCGATGGCCCGTCAGCCGGAGGCGGCCGGCATGGTCCGCACCACGATGTTCCTGGGCATCGCGTTCACCGAGGCGCTCGCGCTCATCGGGTTCGTGGTGTTCATCCTCGCCGGTCTGGGGTGATCTCGGCGTTCGCCGAGTGCCGTGCTGCGTCCGCGCAGCATCACGTCCGTAATCAGACCCAGTCCACCAAGGAGCTGACGTGCTGACAGCCGTCGTCAGGACAACCGGTAGTCGGGTGGAAGTCGATCTCGTCGCCGCCGAAGAAGGCGAAGCGATCGACCCCGCCGACTGCGAGTTCGTCGAAACCAATGAAGCAGGCGTCGAGGTCTGTCTCGAGGGCCCCAGCCCGGTCGCCCCGGAACTCAAGGAGTTCCTGTGGGGCGGAGGCGCGTTCATCGTCCTGCTCATCATCATGCGCTTGTTCCTGTTCCCCCGCCTCAAGGCTGGAATGGACGCTCGCGCCGAGCACATCAGGGCCAGCCATGAGCAGGCCGACGCGGCCCGCTCGTCGGCTCGCGCCGAGGTCGCCGACTACGAGACGGCGCTCGCAGCCGTCCAGGCCGAGGCGAACCAGCGGATCGACGCAGCCCGGATGACGCTCGAAGCCGAGCGTGCCGAACGGCTGGCCGCCGCCAACGAGGCCATCGCCACCAAGCGGCACGCCGCAATGGAGCAGGCCCGAGCTGCCCGCGCTGCGGTGCAGGGAGACGTTGCCGCCGCTGCCAGCGATGTGACGGCACGAACGCTCGAGCTCGCGACTGGCACGACGCCCGACGCCGGCCGGGTCCGCTCGGCGGTCGAGGCCGCCCTCGTCGACATGGAAGGGGTGCGGTCATGAGGCTCGCATCGCTGCTGGGGGCCGATCCGGCTCGCAGCATCCACTGGCTGTGGCCCGAACTCAAGGAGATCATCTGGGGCGTTCCGGCGTCGCTCGTGATCTTCTTCGCGCTCTACAAGTTCGGAGGGCCGCCGGCGAAGAAGGCCATGGCCGCCCGCACCGAGCGCATCCGCCAGCAACTCGACGGCGCAGCGGCCGCCAAGGCGCAGGCCGAAACCGAGGCCGTCGACATCCGCCGTGCCGCCGGCGACATCGGGGCCGAGCGGGTCCGCTTGCTCGCCGAGGCCGATGAACAGGCGGCCAACCTGCTCTCCGAGGGGCGCGCCCGCCTCGAGGCCGAGTTGGTCGAGCTCGACGCTCGCGCCGACGCCGAGATGGCATCGTCGTCAGCCCGAGCCGGCGACGAGTTGCGAGCCGAGATCTCCCGTCTCGCGAACGCGGCCACCGATCGCCTCCTCGCCGACGGCGCGCTCGACGACGCCGGCCAGCAGGATCTGATCGAGAGCTTCATCCAGAAGGTTGGTGCCAACGCATGAGTGATGCACGCATCGAGGGCTACGCCCGAGCGCTGTTCGAGGTCGCTCGCGCCGAAGGCACACTCGACGAGGTCGAGGACGAGCTGTTCCGCTTCGCTCGCTCCTACGAGTCGAGCGACGCGCTGCGCAGCGCGCTGACCGATGAGATGGTGCCGGCCGGCAAGCGGCAGGCGATCGTCGAGGATCTGCTCGGCGGCAAGGCCACGTCCACCACCACCCAGCTCGTCTCGATGGTGGTCGGCTCCGGCCGCGGTCGCGACCTGCCGGCGATCATCGACCAGTTGGTCGCCCGGGCGTCGAGCGCGAAGAACCTGGCGGTCGCCGAGGTTCGCAGCGCCGTCCCGCTCACCGCCGACCAGCAGGCCCGCCTCGCTGCCGCCCTGGCCAACGCCACGGGCCAGCAGGTCAACCTGAAGACGATCGTCGATCCGTCGGTCATCGGCGGCATCGTCGCCACCGTCGGCGACACCGTCATCGACGGCAGCGTCCGTACCCGCGTCGAACAACTCAAGTCGCGTCTCTGACAGGAAACGAACGGAACCATGGCTGAACTCACCATCTCCGCCGCCGACATCGCGTCGGCGCTCAAGAAGAACCTCGAGGGCTTCGAGCCCTCGCTCGAGGCCCGCACCGTCGGCCGGGTCGCCGAGGTCGGCGACGGCATCGCCCGCGTGACCGGCCTGCCCGACTGCGCGGTCAACGAGCTGCTCGAGTTCTCCGGCGGCACCGTCGGCCTCGCGCTCAACCTCGACGAGGAGTCGATCGGCGCCGTCATCCTGGGCGACGCCGACTCGATCGAAGAGGGCCAGCCGGTCAAGGCGACCGGCCGCATCCTCTCGGTCCCCGCTGGAGACGGCGTGCTCGGTCGCGTGGTCAACGCGCTCGGCGAGCCGATCGACGGGAAGGGGCCGCTCGTCGGCACCCAGCTCCGCCGCATGGAGATCCAGGCGCCGGGCATCCTCGGCCGCAAGCCGGTGCACGAGCCGCTGCAGACCGGCATCAAGTCGATCGACGCGATGACGCCGATCGGCCGCGGCCAGCGCGAGCTCATCATCGGTGACCGCAAGACCGGCAAGACCACCGTCGCCATCGACACGATCCTGAACCAGAAGGGTCAGGGCGTGAAGTGCATCTACGTGGCGATCGGTCAGAAGGGTTCGACGATCGCTCAGACCGTCGAGACGCTGCGTCAGGCCGGCGCCATGGAGTACACGGTCGTCGTGGCCGCTCCCGCCGCCGACTCGGCACCGTTCAAGTACCTCGCCCCGTACGCCGGTTGCGCGATGGGCCAGCACTGGATGGAGAACAGCCAGCACGCGCTGATCGTGTACGACGACCTGTCGAAGCAGGCCGAGGCCTACCGTCAGATGTCGCTCCTCCTGCGCCGCCCGCCGGGCCGCGAGGCGTACCCCGGTGACGTGTTCTACTTGCACAGTCGGCTGCTCGAGCGCGCTGCCAAGCTCTCCGACGAGAACGGTGCCGGCTCGATGACCGCCCTGCCGATCATCGAAACGAAGGCCGGCGACGTCTCGGCGTACATTCCGACCAACGTGATCTCGATCACCGACGGTCAGGTGTTCCTCCAGGACAGCCTCTTCAAGTCGGGCGTGCGCCCGGCCGTCGACGTCGGCATCTCCGTGTCTCGCGTGGGCAGCGCTGCGCAGACCAAGGCCATGAAGTCCGTGGCCGGAACGCTCAAGCTCGACCTCGCCCAGTTCCGTGAGCTCGAGGCGTTCGCCACGTTCGGTTCCGAGCTCGACGCCGTGTCGAAGGCGCAGCTCGAGCGTGGGTACCGCCTGGTCGAGTTGCTCAAGCAGCCGCTCAACAGCCCGATGCCCGTCGAGGAGCAGGTCGTGTCGATCTTCGCCGGTACGAAGGGGTACCTCGATGACGTCCCGGTCTCCGACGTGCGGCGCTTCGAGGCCGAGATGCTCGACTTCATGCGCACGCGCCACGGTTCGATGCTCGACGAGGTCCGCACCAAGGGCGTCCCCGAGGGTCTCGGTGACGCCGTGCAATCCTTCAAGGACTCGTTCCTCGCTGCGAGCGCAGCGGCTCGTGCGCTCGACCCGACCGCGACCGACGCGGGCGAGGTCGGCGAGGCCCACAGCACCAAGACCCTCGCGACGGAGTGATGTAGATGGCTGGTGGCCAGGAACGGATCCTCCGGGGTCGCATCCGATCGATGCAGGCGACGAAGAAGATCACGCGCGCCATGGAGCTGATCGCTGCGTCGCGCATCGTCAAGGCGCAACAGCGTGTGCAGGCCGCCGTGCCGTACTCCGAGCAGATCACCGAGGTCGTCAAGGACCTCGCCGCTGCCGGCGCGAACAGCAGTTCGCCGCTGCTGGCCGGACGCAGCGAGGTGAAGACGACGTGCTACGTGGTCATCACCGCCGACCGCGGCCTCTGCGGCGGCTACAACGCGGGTATCCAGCGCGCCGCCGAGGGTGAGGTCAAGGCCGACGTGCTCGCCGGCAAGGGCTACGAGATCATCCCGGTCGGTCGCAAGGCCGAGTCGTACTTCCGCTTTCGCGGCTATCGGCTCGGTCAGGGTTTCGCCGGCTTCAGCGACAGCCCGAGCTACGCCGATGCCAAGGCGATCGGCCAGCACGTCGTCGATCTGTACGCGAGCGGCGAAGTCGACCGAGTCGAACTCGTCTACACCCGGTTCATCACCCCGGGCAGCCAGGAGGTCGTGCTGCGACCGCTCGTCCCCCTCAGCCGTGAGGTGGTGCAGGGTGGCGACGGCAAGGCCGGATCCGACGACGGCACCGGTGGCGACTACGAATTCGAGCCGGATCCGACGATCATCCTCGAGACACTCCTCCCTCGGTACGTCGAGGCCCGCGTGTATGCAGCGCTCCTCAACGCCGCAGCGTCCGAGCACGCGTTCCGTCAGCGGGCCATGAAGTCCGCGACCGACAACGCCGACGAGCTGATCAAGAACCTGAGCATCGTCATGAACCGGGCACGCCAGGACTCGATCACCACCGAGATCATGGAGATCGTCGGCGGCGCCGAGGCGCTCGGATCGGGCAAGGGCGCCGGCAAGCAGGTCCGGATCGTCGACTTCGGGCCGCTGTCGAACCCACTCAACGATGACGCACATGACGGCTTCCTCGACATCCGGCCTGCGTCAGCGCTGGCCGCGACCGCGGTCGGGGTGATCGAACCCGACGATCTCGAGGGCGAGATCGAGGGCATCGGCCCGGTCATCGGCCGCAAACTCGCCGAAGTCGGCATCACCACCTTCAAGCAGGTCGCGCAGTGGACGGCGGAGGACGCCGAACGCATCGGCGACCAGCTCGACTTCCGCGGTCGAATCGAACGCGAGGACTGGATCGGCCAGGCCAAGGCCGCCCATCTCGCCAAGTACGGCGAACAGCTCTGAAGCTCCACCCTTCCTTTCTTTCTCTGATCTCTCTGCACACAACGGTTGAGGAGACCCACAGCCATGACGATGACCGAAACTGAGCGCACCGGCGAAGGCACTGCCGGGCGCGTCGTCGCGATCGCCGGCCCGGTGATCGACGTCGAGTTCCCGCCGAGCTCGCTTCCCGAGCTCAACAACGCCCTGGAGTTCCAGGTCGAGATCGAGGGCCAGACGCAGACGGTGCTCGCCGAGGTGGCCCAGCAGCTCGGCCACGGGCGCGTGCGGGCGGTGTGCATGAAGCCCACCGACGGCCTCAAGCGTGGCACCCCGGTGCGCAACACCGGCCACGGCATCCGCGTGCCGGTCGGCGACAAGGTGCTCGGCCACGTCTGGAACGTGTGGGGCGAGGCGCTCGACGAGAACCCCGAGGGTTTCGAAGACATGGAGCGCTGGGAGATCCACCGCCCGGCGCCCAACTTCGACGCGCTCGAACCCTCGGCCCGCCTGTTCCCGACGGGTATCAAGGTCATCGACCTGCTCACCCCGTACGTGGCCGGCGGCAAGATCGGTCTGTTCGGCGGTGCCGGCGTCGGCAAGACCGTGCTCATCACCGAGATGATCAACCGCGTGGCGTCCCAGCACGGTGGCGTGTCGGTGTTCGCCGGTGTGGGCGAGCGCACCCGTGAGGGCACCGACCTCCGTCTCGAGATGATGGAGTCGGGCGTGTTCGAGAAGGCCGCCCTCGTGTTCGGCCAGATGGACGAGCCGCCGGGCGTGCGCCTCCGTGTCGCCCTGTCGGCGCTCACGATGGCCGAGTACTTCCGTGACGTCCAGAATCAGGACGTCCTGCTGTTCGTCGACAACATCTTCCGGTTCGTGCAGGCCGGTTCCGAGGTGTCGACGCTGCTCGGCCGCATGCCCTCCGCCGTGGGGTATCAGCCAACCCTCGCCGACGAGATGGGTCAGCTCCAGGAGCGCATCACCTCGACGCGCGGTCGGTCGATCACCTCGCTGCAGGCCGTCTACGTGCCCGCCGACGACTACACCGACCCGGCGCCGTTCACCACCTTCACCCACCTCGACGCCACGACCGAGCTCTCCCGCCAGGTGGCGGCGCTCGGCATCTACCCGGCCGTCGACCCGCTGGCATCGACCTCGACGATCCTGTCGCCCGAGGTCGTCGGCCAGCACCACTACGACGTGGCCCGTGGCGTTCAGGAGAACCTGCAGCGCTACAAGGAGCTCCAGGACATCATCGCCATCCTCGGTCTCGACGAGCTGTCCGACGAGGACCGCCTCACCGTCAACCGGGCCCGCAAGATCCAGCGCTTCCTCTCGCAGCCGTTCTTCGTCGCCAAGGTCTTCACGGGCCTCGACGGTGAGTTCGTGCCGGTCGAGGAGACCGTCGAGAGCTTCGAGGCGATCCTGCGCGGCGACCTCGACGACGTGCCCGAGCAGGCGTTCCTCAACGTCGGCGGCGTCGAGCAGGTGCTGGCCAAGGCCAAGGCCCTGCAGGAGAGCTGATCATGGCAGCGACCATGACGGTCGAGGTGGTGTCGCCCGAGGAGGTGCTCTACTCCGGTGAGGCAACGATGGTGATCACGCGGACCCTCGGCGGCGGCGAGATCGCGTTCCAGGCCGGCCACGCACCCTTCCTGGGTGCGCTCACCGAGAACCACACCCGCGTGTTCCTGACCGACGGCAGCGTCGAAGACATCGCAGTGCACGGCGGCTTCGTCGAGGTCAGCAACAACAAGGTCTCGATCCTGTCCGACGCTGCAGAGCTCGGCTCCAAGATCGACGTCGATCGGGCGCGTTCCGCAAAGCAACGCGCCGAGGAGCGTCTCCGCCACGAGCACGATGCCGAAGCGATCAGTGCGCTCGGCCGCTCCCATGCCCGCTTGCGGGCAGCGGGCATCACGGTCTGACGATGTTCCCGTTCTCGTCGGCGCTCGTCACCGGGGCGTCGTCGGGGATCGGGGAGGTGATGGTCGGGCTGCTCGCTGATGCGGGTGTCCCGACGGTCGTCGTCGCACGTCGTGCCGATCGCCTAGCTGCGCTCGCCGAGCGTCACGGTGGCGTCGAGGTGCTGGTGGCCGACCTGACGACCGATGCGGGGCAGCGCGAGGTCGCGGCGCGGATCGCCGATGCGACCCGGCCGATCGATCTGGTGATCAACAACGCCGGGTTCGGCACCAACGGCACGTTCCACGAACTCGACGCCGATCGTCTCGCCGACGAGGTCGAACTCAACATCGCGGCACTGACGCGTCTCAGCCACGCAGCGCTGGCGGCGATGGTCCCACGCCGGCGCGGCTGGTTGCTCAACGTCTCGAGCGTCGCCAGCTTCCAGCCGGCGCCACGTCTCGCCGTCTACGCGGCGACGAAGGCCTACGTGACGAGCCTCACCGAGAGCCTCCACGAGGAAGCCAAGGCCCACGGTGTGAACGTCACTGCCCTGTGCCCAGGGCTCACGAAGACCGAGTTCCAGCGGGTCAGCAACACCGAGCAGTACGCGGATCAGTTCCCGTCGTTCGCGTGGACCAGCCCGCTGCAGGTGGCCGAGACCGGCCTGCGTGACGTGGTCGCGAACAAGGCCGTGTCGATCCCTGGGCTGCAGTACCAGGCGATGTCGGCGGTGACGAACTCGCTGCCGCGCGGCCTCCGCCGCTGGGCAAGCTCGCGCGTCCAACGCACGTGACGGAATGGGTCAGACCAACTGCGTCACGGCTCGAGCCGTGACGCAGTTGGTCTGACCCATTCCGTCACGTGTAGTCGATGGCGCTGAACTCTTGGAGCTTGCGGACTCGGTGACGGGCGTCGATGAAGCGGACGGTGCCGCTGCGTGAGCGCATCACGAGGCTCTGGGTGCGGGCGCCGAAGTGGTCGAATCGCACGCCACGGAGCAGCTGCCCGTCGGAGAGGCCGGTGGCAGCGAAGAAGCAGTTGTCACCCTGGATCAGGTCGTCCTGGGTGAGGACACGATCGAGGTCGTAGCCGGCAGCCAGCACGGCCGCGCGCTCGCTGTCGCTCTGCGGCGCGAGCCGTGCCTGGATCTCACCGCCCATGCTCTTCAGCGCCGCTGCGGTGATCACGGCTTCCGGGGTGCCGCCGACGCCGACGAGCACGTCGACGCCGGCATCGGGCCACGCCGACGCGATCGACCCGTAGATGTCGCCGTCGGTGATGAGCCGGATGCGGGCACCGCTGGAGCGGACCTCGTCGATGAGATCGGCGTGGCGGGGCCGGTCGAGGATGCAGACCGTGAGGTCGCGCACGCTGGTCTGCTTGGACTTCGCCACCCAGCGCAGGTTCTGCGAGATGCTCGCGGAGATGTCGATCGCACCGACGCAGTCGGGGCCGACGGCGATCTTGTCCATGTAGAACGACGGGCCCGGGTCGAACATCGAGCCGCGTTCGCTCACCGCGATCACCGACAGGGCGTTGTTGAGCCCCTTCGCCGTGAGGGTGGTGCCGTCGATCGGGTCGACGGCGACGTCGACGAGGGGTGGTTGCCCGTCGCCCACGCGCTCGCCGTTGAACAGCATCGGCGCCTCGTCCTTCTCGCCTTCGCCGATGACGACGATGCCGTCCATCTGGACGCTCGAGAGACTGAGTCGCATGGCGTCGACCGCGGCGGCGTCGGCGCCCTCCTTGTTGCCACGTCCGACCCAGCGGGCGGCGGCGAGGGCAGCGGATTCGGTGACCCGGACCAACTCCATGGCGAGGTTGCGGTCGGGCCGTTGTGCTCCCGGGTTGGGCATGCGAGTCACCCTAGTGCTCGCATGCCCGACCCGGGTTGGTCGGGATGACCCGCCTACCGGCTGCGTGCCGGGGCTCGTCTCCGACGTTCGCGCCGGACGTCCCGCCGGAGCCGAGCTGCGCCCGCTGCGCGGCGGAGCTGCTCGTGCCGGTCGGCGATGGCCTGGCGCTGTTCGTTGACGCTGTGGTGATACATGTGACGCCTCCTGGCGTGTTGGGTTGGGGTTGGGTTGGGGTTGGACGCTGGGCACACGCGCGCCCGAGGGACGCGCGTGTGCCCAGCGGGCCGGTGGCTGAGCCGAGTGGGGCGCGATCGTCAGCGGATCGACGCGGTGCCGAGGATCGGCCGGAGGGCACCGACGACATCGCCGCGGGCGCGGCCACACGCAGCGGTGGTGAACGTGAGCTGCAACATCGGTACCTCCTCTCGGGTCGATCGGACTCGGACCCGACCACGGTGCCACACCACCCCGCCCCCCACCAACGAGGTTTCGCAGCCCTCCAACGGGGTTGCGGACGTAGTGTCGGGCGGCGTGATCACGATCGAGATGTGCCTCGCCGGTCGGGAGCTGACCGAACCGAAGCTGTCACCCGACGGTCGCCTCGTCGCGTTTGTGGTGCGTTGGGGCGGCAATGCAGCGATCGCCACCGTGCCCGGCGACGGTGGCCCCGAGCGGCTGGTGACCACCGAGCCGGCACCCGCACCGGGCCGCGGGCTCGGCGGTGGCTGTTTCGCGTGGTGCCCGTCCGGTGACTCGCTCGTGTACGCGGGGCGCGATGGCAACCTGTGGTCGCAGCCGGTTCCCGGAGGCCCGGCCCGCCGGATCAGCGACGTCGGCGAGGGGAGGCGTGCCGAGGCGCCGGCGGTCACGCCCGACGGGACGTCGGTCGTCGCGATCGTCGATCAGGCCGAGGTGTGGCGCTGGTGGATCGACGGGTCGTCATCGCCGCAGCGACTCGATGACGGGTCGGCGGACTTCGTGTTCGACCCGTGGCCGACGCCGTGCGGCTCGGGGGCGGTCTGGCAGGCGTGGAACGTGCCCGACATGCCGTGGGATGCAGCACGAGTCGAGCGCATGACGTTCGACGGTCAGAACCGGGACGAGTTCCATCCTGCTGGCGCGCTGCAGCAGCCGCGGATCATGCCCGATGGCACGGGTCTCTGCGTACGTGACGACACCGGGTGGAACAACGTGTGGCTGGGCGACGCTCCGCTGGTCGACGAGCCGTTCGAACATGCCGGGCCGACGTGGGGCACCGGACAGCGATCGTTCGCAGCGTCGCCCGGCGGTGATCGCGTGGCGTTCACACGCAACGAGGGCGGTTTCGGCCGGCTGTGCGTCGTCGACGTCGCGACCCGCGCCGTCACCGAGGTGGCGCGCGGGGTGCACGGGCAGCTCACCTGGGCCGGCGACCGGGTCGTCGCTCTCCGCAGCGGTGCTCGCACGCCGACCCAGATCGTCTCCTATGACACTGCGGCATGGGAGCGGACGGTGCTCGCGATCGGTCCGGTCGCCGGATGGGAGCAGGCGGACCTCCCGGAGCCGGAGATCGTCGAGGTCGCGATCGACGGGGCCGTGCTCCACGCCCGCCGTTACGTCGCCGGCGAGGGTCGCACCCTGTGTTGGGTCCACGGCGGGCCAACCGACCAGTGGCAGGTCGAGTTCCTGCCACGCATCGCGTACTGGTGGTCGCAGGGCTACGACGTCCTCGTTCCCGATCCACGTGGCTCGACCGGCCACGGGCGTTGGTACCAGCAGGCGCTCCAGGGGGAGTGGGGGCGCCTCGACGTCGACGACACGGCGGCGATCCTCGTCGAGTCGCATCGTCGCGGGTGGAGTACGCCGGCGCGGACGGTGGTGATCGGCAGCTCGTCCGGCGGGCTCGCCGTGCTCGGCGTCCTCGGTCTGCACGACGGGCTCGCTGCGGGTGGCGCCGTGCTCTACCCGGTGACCGACCTGACGGTGCTCACCGACGAGAGTCACCGGTTCGAAGCCCATTACCCGCTCCGGCTCGTCGGCCCGCTCGACGACGTGGCCACCTACCGCGAGCGGTCGCCGATCTCGTACGCCGACCGCATCGACGTGCCGCTGCTGGTCATGCACGGCGACGCCGATCCGGTGGTGCCGCTGTCGTCGACGCTGGACTTCGTCGATCGTGTCCGCGATGCGGGTGGAGAGATCGAGCTCCACGTGTTCGAGGGGGAGGGGCACGGCTTCCGCTCGCCGGCCAACCGGCGCGCCGACTTCGAGCTCACCGCGGCCTTCCTCGCTCGTGTCATTGGCTGAACCCTGACTCGCGCACGGGTAGCGTTCCACGTCATGTCGATGACGAGCCGCGGTGACAATCAAGACGACCAGCAGTCGACGGCCGCGGCCGGCGCGCCCCCGGCGTTCGACGTCGAGTTCGACCCGAACGATCCCGACCAGGTCAAGGTTCACTACAACCTCATGGGCTGGACGTTCGAGCAGCGTGCCGAGCTCGCCGAGACGCTCGCCGAGCGCAGCGTTCCCCACACCTGGGAGGGCGACGAGTTGATCGTCCCCGAGGCGATCGAAACAGATGTCGACGCGATCTTCGACGAGCTGGAACGTGAGATCGGACCATTCCCGGTCCCGTTGCTCGACGACGACGACGAGGGGGAGGGTGTCACCGAGTTCGACCTCGACGACTGGTCGAAGAACGACATCGAGCTGCTCCAGCAGTCGATGAACGAAGCGGAGATCCCGCACCGTTGGGAAGGGCGCACACTCGTCGTCGCCAGCGACGCCGAGCACACCGTCGACGATCTACTCGACGCGATCGAGGCCGGTGAGGTGGCGTCGCTCGACGAGGACGCGGCCGCTCCCGACGGCGCCCTGAACGACCTCTACGTGAACGCCGATCGGCTGGTCCGCGACCCGACCGACGCCTCGGCGCGACGCACCCTGCTCGCCCTGGTGCCGGACCTCTCACCCAACGCCCCGCCGTTCGGGTTGGCGATCCGGGCGTGGGCCGTGATCGTCGGCAACGCACAGGCGTTGCACGGTCTGCTCGACGAGGGCGACGAACCAGTCGTCGTGTCGACCTCGGCCGAAGAGCTGCGCACCGTCATCCGCCCGTACGTGTGACCAACCGCCGCGTGAGCAACGCCCGTATGAGCAACGCCCGGTGATGGGCATCCAGCTCGTGATCTCACCGTTCCCGACCGACCGATAGCGTCCCTGGCATGTTGTTGGCGGAGCTCGAGGTCTTCCACACGCGCCCCGCCGTGCCCACCCGGCGAGTGGCGCTCGGCAACCTCGTGCTCCCGGTCGACCCGGCCCCGGGCTTCGGTGGCCTGCTGCTCGGAGCGGTGGTCGCCAACCACGTCCAGGGCATCGACAGCGACGTCATGGGCGACGTCACCCGACTCGTCCAGCAGGTCGAGCACGGCGAGCGGATCGTGCAGCCTCGCCTGCGTCACCGCTTCCAGATCGATCGTCACGGCCTGTCGCACAGTCGTCATCAGCTGCTCGGTGAGGGCGACGAGATCGAGTTCGACTTCGGGACCACCGGCAGCGATCTCGCGCAGGTGCTCGGTGCGATCTACGCGGTCGAGCGGCTGGCGGCATCGAGTCGTCGCCTCATCGGGCCGGTACTGCTCAAGGGGCTGCGCTGGCGTGGCCCGATCGGTCCGGCGCTCGTGGCGCACCTCGCCGGTTCCAGTGCGACCGAGTTGTCGGCGCTCGCCGACCCGCGTGCGTGGGCGCTCCAGGTACTCGGCTTCGATCTCGGTACGGTGCCCTCGTCGCGCGACGTCACCAAGCAGTACCGAGCACGGATGCGAGCGGTCCACCCCGACCACGGCGGCGCCGCGAAGGACGCGAGCAAGGCGATCCTCGACCTCAACGAGGCGCGCCGGATCCTGTCGATGAAGGACGTCTCGGTTGTGTGAGATGACGGTCTGACATGACGGTGCTGCTGTTCCCCGGAGCGGGTTCGGATTCGTCGCATTCCTCGCTCGTTGCGACCGAGCGCGTACTCGCTCCGCATCGGGTGGTCCGCGCCGACTTCCCGTATCGCAAGCAGGGTCGCAGGGCCCCCGATCGCGCGCCGGTGCTGCTGGCCGCCGTGCGAAACGAGATCGCATCGCTGCCTGCCGATGAGCCGCTGGTGATGGGCGGGCGCTCGATGGGCGGGCGCATGTGCTCGATGATCGCCGCCGGTGCCGACGGCATGCCGAAACCCCAGAACCTCAGGGGCCTCGTGCTCGTCTGCTATCCGCTGCACCCGCCCGGCAAGCCCGAGTCGCTCCGGGTCGAACACCTCCTGGCGATCGACGTGCCCACGCTGTTCATCTCCGGCACGAACGACACGTTCGGATCCCCCGACGAGCTGCTGCGCTGGACTGCGACGATGGCGTCGAAGGCGAAGGTCTCCCATCTGTGGTTGGAGGGCAAGGGGCACGACCTCAAGGGGTGCGACCACACGATCGCCGGCGCCATCCGAGACTTCGTCGACCGGGTCGTCAAGCGCTAATCCGGAGGCGGCTGCGCGTCGACCGGGTTGAGCGCTTCCAGCTCCTGGTGGGCCGTCTCCGGGAAGCGCATCAGCACGATCGCCACCACCGCGATCTGGCCCGTTGCGACGAGCGCGATCACCGACGCGTACGACCATCCCTGATCGACCAGGTGGCCCACGAGCAGGAGCCCGGCGATGCCGCCCATCAGGGCGGCCGTGGTGAGGTAGCCCGCGGCGCGGCCGCGGTTGCCGGTGGGAAACAGCTCCGCTCGATACACGGCGAGCGCCGGGTAGGCGATACCGCCGATGAAGCCGCCCCCGAACGCGGACAACCACATGGGCGCACCGCCCGTGCTGAACGAACCGAGCACCAGCACGGTGGCGACGGGGATCGCGAAGGCGATCATCCGTCGGCGGCCGCGCACGTCGGCCAAACGCCCGCCGATGATGAGGCCGAGCCCCGCCGGCGTGGCCGTGATGAGCGTGAACATCGCGATCGTGCGCGCGTCGAAATCCCGCACGTCGCTCAAGTAGCTGTTCTGGAACAAGCTGGCCGGCGCAACGAAGAAGTTGGCGCACACGGCGACGGCGGCGATCGGGACGAACCGGCCGAGGTCGAGCGGAGGATGCACGACGTGCGGGCGCTCGAAACGCTCGGTCTCGGGTAGCCGGCGGCTGATGTCGACGGCCACCACGAGCCAGATCAGCGCGACCAGATAGACGAGCCGCCATCCGCCATCACCGATGTCGGCGAGCGGTAGCGCCATCACTGCGATGCCACTGCCGAGGCCGGCGGCCATTGCGAGCACGCTGACCGCGTAGGCGCGGCTGTTGCGCGGCATCTCCTCGGCGACGACCACGGCGATGAGGAAGTCGAGCGCAAGGCCCAGTGGTCGGCCGATCGCCTGGGTGGCGACGAGCGCGGGGAAGTTCGGCGCGAACGCACCCAGGGCGGCGATCAACGGCGCTGCCCATGCGACGACGCGGATCACCCGTTGACGGCCGATGCGATCGGCGAGGAGCGCAAACGGGAGCGCCACGACGATGCCTGCGCGCACCACGGCACCAGCGATGCCGACGCCCGTATTGCCCACACCGAAGTCGTCGGCGGCGAACGAAACGGTCTGGGTGAACAGTGTGTTGACGAACGCCGACGACATCGCTGCAGCGGCGAGCAGACCCATCACGAGCGCCTGCCGCGGGTCGATCTGGTCGGGCGGCGCCCACCACGGTGTGCGGTGGGTCAGCGGATGCGTGGGCGGATGCCCGCGCCGGGCGAGCTGCGCCCGGACCGGCACGGAGAACAACCAGCCGAACCACGGGATCGCGAGCCGGTACCGAGTGCGCTCGACGAGCACCCCGGCCCCGCCCGGCGCGACCGTGCGCTCGTACGTTGCGAACGGGCCGACGACCTGTTCGAACGCACCGTCGTCGCGGCGGCGCTCGGTGAGCAGGTCGTCTCGGGGTGCCTCGAGCCGGGCTCGGACGTCGGGCTCGTCGGGCCACTCACGCGTGACCGTCGTCCCTCCTCGCACGCCCGGGAGCCTACGACGATCGACGCAGGTCGCGCTCTCGGCGCTGATCGCTGTGACGTACGCACCCCCGGTCGGGGCTGGTGTGGCTCGTCCGCGGCTGTCGGTCCGGCGGGCGGGGGCGGGCATACTGGTAGGCATGCCGGAGGCCGAGTGCTGCATCACCGTGCGCAACATCGGGCCGTTGCAGGGCGAGGTGTTCGTCCCGGGCGCCAAGAACGCGGTACTCAAGCTGATGGCGGCGAGCCTGCTCGCCGATGGCGTCTTCGAGATCGCCAACGTGCCCGACATCGCCGACGTCACGATCATGAGCGAGCTGCTCACTGCGATCGGGTTGCGCATCCATCGTCCCGAACCCGACACGGTCGTCATCGAGAACACCGGTGACCTCACACCGGTCGCCCCGTACGAGCTGGTCGAGCGGATCAGAGCATCGATCAACGTGCTCGGGCCGCTGCTCACCCGATGCGGACACGTCCGCCTGTCGATGCCCGGCGGCGACGACTTCGGTGCCCGCCCGATCGACCTCCACGTCAAGGGGCTCGAAGCGATGGGCGCCGAGTTCAAGTTCGCGCACGGCTACCTCGAGGCCACCGCCGAGCGGCTGCACGGGGCACACATCACGTTCGACTTCCCGAGCGTCGGCGCTACCGAGAACCTCGTGACCGCGGCGGTGCTGGCCGACGGGGTCACCATCATCGACAACGCCGCGCGCGAGCCGGAGATCATCGACCTCTGCAACTTCCTCGTCAAGATGGGTGCCCGCATCGAGGGCATCGGCACGTCGCACCTGCGGGTCACGGGTGTCGAGCGTGGCCGCCTCCACGCCTGCTCCCACGAGACCGTGCCTGACCGGATCCAGGCCGCGACGTACATCGCGGCGTGTGCCGTCGCCGGCGGCGAACTCGACCTGCTCAACGCGCAGCCCACGCACATGGCGATGGTGCTCGCCCGCTTCCGCGACATGGGGATGGAGCTCACGCCGCTGCCCTACGGCCTGCGCGTCGCAGCCCCCGATCGTCTCCGCTCCACCGACGTCGCGACCCTGCCGTACCCGGGCATCGCCACCGACTACAAACCGCTGATCATCACGATGCTGTCGGTGGCCGAGGGGGTCGCGATCGTGACCGAGAACCTCTACCCGGGGCGGTTCCGCTACGTCGAGGAGCTCCAACGTCTCGGGGCCGACATCCGCACCGACGGGCATCACGCCGTGGTGCGCGGCGTTCCCCGTCTGTCGGGCGCACCGGTGAAGTCGCACGACATTCGCGCCGGCGCCGCGATGGTGGTGGCGGGCTTGGCGGCCGAAGGCACGACCACGATCAGCGGAGTGCACCACATCGACCGTGGCTACGACGACCTGGTGGGTCGGCTCCGTGCGGTCGGCGCCGACATCGAACGCGTCCCCGCCTGACGATCGCCCGACTCAGGTGCCGGGGGAGGCGTCGTCCGAGTGGCCGTCCGGAGGTGGTGTCTCCAGGGCCATCCGATCCACCCGGCGCTTCACCACTGCGAGCGCAGCCACGATCACCACGATCGGGCCGAGCACGAGCAGTGCTTCGTCCCAGCCGCCCTGATGGGCGATGAGCGCCGCAGCGATGATGGGCATGTGTCGGCATCGTACGGGTTCTGCTGATTGAATGACCCCGTCATGCGTGCCCAGGTCGAAGCTTGCATCGAGGTCATCCGTCCCGCGCTCCAGGCCGATCACGGCGACATCGAGCTCGTCGGGGTCGACGAAGCCACCGGGGTCGTCACGGTGCGCCTGGTAGGTGCATGTGGCACCTGTCCGGTGTCCACGCAGACCCTCAAGGGCGGAATCGAACGCATCATGCGCGACCGAGTCGATGGTGTGACCGAGGTCATCAACATCGCCGACGCCGAGAACGCCATCGACGCGGTCGTCTGACCTATCGGTCTGCCAACCTGTTGCGATGCCGCGCCCGTCCGACCCCTCGACGCTCTTCGACGCCGCCCTGACGGGTGACCGCGGATCGGTCGCTCGGCTGCTCTCCCTGATCGAACGTGGTGGCGAGGCAGGGCGCGAGGTCGGCCGTCTGGCGTACCCACGCAGCGGCAGCGCCTACACCGTGGGCCTCACCGGAGCGCCCGGCGCCGGCAAGAGCACGCTCACGAGCGCCACGATCGGCCATCTCCGTTCGCAGGAGATCGAGGTCGCCGTCCTCGCGATCGACCCGTCCTCGCCGTTCACCGGCGGCGCCATCCTCGGCGACCGCGTGCGCATGCAGGATCACGCCACCGATCCCGGCGTGTTCATCCGTTCGATGGCGACTCGCGGGCACCTCGGTGGGCTGTCGCTCGCCACGCCGGAGGCGGTGCGGCTCCTCGACGCGATCGGCCGAAAGTGGATCCTGGTCGAGACCGTCGGCGTCGGTCAGGTCGAGGTCGAGATCGCCGGCAAGGCCGACACGACCGTCGTCGTCGTCAACCCCGGCTGGGGCGACAGCGTCCAGGCGAACAAGGCAGGGCTGATGGAGATCGCCGACGTGTTCGTGATCAACAAGGCCGATCGCAAGGGGGTCGACGAGACCCGCCGCGACCTCGAGCAGATGCTCGAGCTGTCCGACCTCCCGCACGACGCGTGGCGCCCGCCGATCGTGCCCACCATCGGGTCGACCGGGGAAGGCGTCGTCGCGATGTGGGATGCGATCCTCGCCCATCGCGCGTACGCCGAGGAGAGCGGCCAGCTCGCCGATCGACGCAGTTTCCGCACCGGAGAGGAACTCCGCGAGATCATCGTCAACCGGCTGCGCGAGCGGGCCCGGGAGATCTGCACCGGCGAGCGGTGGGACGAGCTCACCGAGGCCGTCGTCGGCCACCGAACCGACCCCTGGACCGCCGCCGACAGCATGCTCGGCGGGGTGCTCGGGTCATGATGGCGGGATGACCGAAGTCCTCGTCCAGCTCGATCGCCGCGACGACGGCGTCGCCGTCGTCACCCTCGCCAACGGCAAGGTCAACGCACTCTCCCAGGCCCTCCTGGTGGCCCTCCACGATGTGGCCCAGGATCTCGCAGCGTCTCCGCCGGGAGCCGTCGTGATCACCGGCGGCGAACGGATCTTCGCGGCGGGTGCCGACATCTCCGAGTTCGGCGGCGCAGACGAGGCGCGCGAGATCACCGCCGGGTTCCACCGTGCCCTCGATGCGGTCGCCGCGATCCCGCGGTTCGTGATCGCCGCCGTGGCCGGCTACGCGTTGGGTGGCGGCTGCGAGTTGGCGCTGGCGTGCGACTACCGGATCGCAGGGGATCGCGCCGTGTTCGGCCAGCCCGAGATCCTGCTCGGCACGATCCCGGGCGGCGGCGGCACGCAGCGTCTCGCGCGCCTGGTCGGCCCGAGTCGGGCCAAGGAGCTGTGCGTCACGGGCCGTCAGGTCCGCGCCGACGAGGCACTGCGGATCGGGCTCGCCGACGAGGTGGTCCCCGGCGACGAACTCCACGACCGGGCCCTGGCGCTGGCGGCCGAGTGCGCCCGCGGGGCGGTGCTGGCGCAGGCAATGGCGAAGCAGGCGATCGATCGCGGCCTCGGCACGTCGCTCGCAGATGGCCTGCGGATCGAGCAGGAGCTCTTCACCGAGTCGTTCCGGACCGAGGACAGCCAGATCGGCGTGCGCAGCTTCCTCGCCGACGGGCCGGGCAAGGCCCAGTTCGTCGGACGGTGATCCGTCAGTTCAGCGCTTCCTGGTAGACCGCGATCGTGCGCAGGGCGATCGCGTCCCACGAGTAGGTCGCCTGCAGGAGCTCATGGCCGCGGCGCACCATGTCGTCGGCGAGGTGTTGATCGGTGAGTGCTCGCTCGATGCAGTCGGCGAGCTCGGCTGCGTTGCCGGGCTCGAACAGCAGCGCAGTGCCGGTCCCGCCGACCAGCTCGGCCAGGCCGCCCGTGTCGGCGACGATCAACGGCGCGCCACCGGCGAGCGCCTCGAGTGCGACCACACCGAAGGGTTCGTACAGCGACGGGATGACGACACAGCCCGCCCGGTGGATGGCAGCGCGCAGCTCATTGTCGGACAGGAATCCGGGAAGCTGGACGAGGTCACCGACGCCGGCGATGTCGATCTGTGACTGCAGCTCGGGCAGGTAGCTGCCTCGGCCGGCGATCATGCACTCCAGGCCCGGGATCCGCGGTCGCAGGGTCCCGACCGCGCGGGCCAGCACCTGGAAGCCCTTCTCGTACCGAACGCGCCCCCACGCGAAGACGAGCTTGCCGCGCGGCTCGCCGATCGGCTCGCCGGGGCCGGTCGCCTCCCACCAGGCCGGATCGATGCCGGCCGGCACGCGCTTGACGTGATCGGGATCCATCTCGAAGCCGCCGGTGATCTCGCGCACCATGAGTCGCGTGCTCGCGATCACACGACGGGAGCGGAACGCCTGCCACCACTCGATGCTGTTGACGTCGGTGGCGGTTCCTGGCGGCAGGTGCCCGCCGTGGCGCCCGCGCTCGGTGCCGTGGAACGTGGTGACCACCGGGACGTCGTACAGGCCGGCGAGTACGTCGCACGACCACGCCACACCCCAGTCGTGGCCGTGGATGATCTCGGGTCGCCATGCACCCAACCGAACGCTGCACGACACGAACGCGTGATTGGCCGACGCGACTGCCGCAACCGGCTGGTCGGGCAGCCAGGGCATGTCGATGTCGACCCGCAGCACGCGCACCCCGCCGATCGACGATTCGCGTTCGCTGCCCGGCACCAGGCGGGTGATCAGCACCACCTCGTGACCGGCTCGCTGCATCGCATGAGCGAGGCCGTCGACGTGCGCTGCAGTGCCCCCGGCCGAGCTGGGAGGGAACTCCCACGACAGCATCAGCACCCGCACGCCGGGCGACGATACTGCGCACGACGTGTCAGCACATACGCCGTGCTACTTCGTTGTTGCTGACACGAGGCGGTCGAGTTCGCGGAGGTTGCGCTTCCAGATCTGCTTCATCACGAACTGGCCGCCGACGACCTCGCCGAGACGACCACCGAGGAACCAGGGGAAGTGCAGTTCCTCTGTCCAGGTGAACCGGGTACGCCGGCCGAGATCGATCGGCTCGAGCTCGAACACGCCGGAGCCCGTGACGACGCCGGTGTGGCGGACGCCCATGCGGCGGCCGGGTTCCCACTCGGTGATCTCCATCCGGTCCTGCAGCGTGATCGGCCCGACCTTGGTGTCGCACAGGAAGCGGGTGCCGACGCCTCGGGTCTGTTCGGTCTCGAAGTGGATCGCGACGGCGTCGGCCATCCAGTCGACGTGACGCTCGACGGGTTCGACCACGGCCCACACCTCGTCGGGTGTGGCGTCCAGTTCGATCGCGACGTTGATGCGGCCCATGGCCGAAGCCTGTCAGTCTCAGGCGAGCGTTGCCACACTGCGCAGCGAACTCGCCGCCTGCTCGGGCGGAACCACGTTGATCAACACGCCGGTCCCACGCTCGAAACCTGCCTGGGTGACGAGGTTCGGCCAGATGTGGATGTGCCAGTGGTACTCGCCGACGTGGGCGTGCGGGGCAGTGTGGAACCCGACGTTGTAGGCGACGTCGCCGATGAGCGCATTGAGGAACGCCGTGGCGTCGCGGAGCGCACGGCCGACGGCTGCCAGCGAGTCGTCGTCGGCGTCTTGGAGGTGGAGCTCGTGGCGGCGCGGGACGATGAGCAGCTCGTACGGCGAGCCGCTCCAGTAGGGACAGATGACGGCCACGTCGTCGTTGGCGAACACGACCCGCTCACCGGTTGCGAGCTCGGCTTCGACCGTGGTGCACAGCAGGCAGCCTCCGGCGAACCGGGCGAACGCACGCTCCTCGTCGAGCACCTCGCCGGGGACGAAGGGGAGCCCGAGCAACTGGCCGTGCGGATGAGCGAGCGATGCACCGGCCTCGCGGCCGTGGTTGACGATCGCCTGCGTGTACCGGATGTGCGAGGTGGCCGCGTGATCGATGAAACGACGCTTGAGCGCCCACATGAACTCGGCCGCGGTGTCATCGTCGAGCCGATCGAGCGATGCGTCGTGATCGGGTGAGTAGACGAACACCTCGTGGATGCCCGTGCCTTCGGCCATCACGTGCACCGGACCCTCGTGGTGCACGGCAAAACCCTCGTCGCCATGGAACGCCGGGTAAAGGTTGGGCACCACGCGCACGCGCCAGCGGCCCTCGTCGCCGACCGTCTCGAGCGCCGGCGGAGTCGACTCTTCCTGGCCGGGACAGAACGGGCACGGACGACTGGGATCGACGTCGTCGAGGCGGGCACGAGGAGCGAAGTCGGTGGGCCTGTGCGCACGCTCCGCCACGATCGTCACCCAGCGCCCAGTGAGCTGGTTCAGCCGCATCTGACTCATGAGGAACCTCAGGATAGGTGGTACGCGCACGCCGCGCGTGCTCGTTCTGCAAGCGTTTTCACGTCACGCGACCGTCCGGGGTGACCGCCGCTGCGCCTGGAAGCTGATACACGCTCACATGGCGTGGCGAGTCGGTCTCGAACGGCGTTCGGCCGAACCCCGCCCAGCGATGCTCGAGCGTGAAGCCGGCGGCTTCAGCGAGCCGGTCGAGCTGCTCGGGCGTCGCATATCGGATCGACCACGGTCGCAATCGCACACCGCCGGACTCGGTCAGCTCGACGAACTGCCCGGCGACGGACTGCCGGTCGGGCTCGTGACGGGTGACCGAGAGCACCACCCTGTCGGCGGTCAGGGTTCGGACCGAGACGTCGTCGCCCGAACGCGGCGGGTCGTCGGGGACGAACGCCTCGACCACGAATCGGCCGCCGGGCCGGAGGCACCCGGCGACGGCGCTGAAACACGCCTCGTGCGCTCCCTCGTCGGTCAGGTTGAACAGGGTGTTGTAGGCGACGAACGCGAGCCCGAACGGTCCGGCTGGGAGACCGGTCACCATGTCGGCTTCGAGGGCGCGCACGAGGTGGGCCGTGTCGCGCCCAGCGAGTCGTTGGAGCATCAGCGGGCTCGTGTCGACGCCGACCACCCGGACTCCTCCGACGCGGCCGGCCTCGGCGAGCGGCACGGCGAGCCGGCCCGTGCCCACCCCGAGTTCGAGCACCGGGCCGCCCTCGGCGAGGTCGAGCAGGTCGGCGACGGTGGTGTCGACGTCGGAGATCTCGGCGTACCACTCGTCGTAGACGTCGGCGAAGGCTTCACCGTAGGTGCTCGACCCGTATCCGTCCACGGCCGCACCGTACCGCGGCCGCTGGGGCTGCCGGCGGAGCACGCAGCTGCCTGATCGTTAGCCTGCACACATGGGAATCACGTACCTCGATCACGCTGCGACCACGCCGATGCGTGCCGTCGCCGTCGAGGCGATGCTGCCGTTCTTCTCGGAGCGGTTCGCGAATCCGAGCGGGTCGCACCGATTCGCACGCGATGCGCGGCGTGCCGTCGACGAGGCGCGCGACGAGGTCGCCGACCTGCTCGGAGTCAGGCCGGGCGAGGTGGTGTTCACCGGGTGCGGCACCGAGGCCGACAATGCCGCCATCGTCGGGGTCGGCGGCCTTGCCGTCTGTCCGGCGGCCGAGCACCACGCAGTGCTGCACCCGATCGAGGCGCACGGTGGTCGCGTCGTCGGCACCGACGCTGCGGGCCATGTCGATCTGGATCGGCTCGCAGCGGCGCTCGCCGACGACGTCCGCGTCGTGAGTGTGATGGCAGTCAACAACGAAGTGGGCACAGTCACCGATCTCGCTGCGGTGGCGGCGCTCATACGTGAGCGCGCACCTCGCGCTCTGCTCCACACCGACGCCGTCCAGGCGCCCTCATGGCTCGACCTACGGGCCGTAGCGCCGATGGTCGATCTGATGTCGCTGAGCGCCCACAAGTTCGGCGGGCCGAAGGGGGTGGGCGTGCTCACGGTGCGCGACGGCGTGACGTTGGCGCCCCTGCTGCTCGGTGGCGGGCAGGAGCGCGAGCGGCGCAGCGGCACGCACAACGTGGCCGGCATCGTCGCCCTCGCCGCGGCACTCGCCGAGACCGACACCGAACGAGATCGCGAGACCGTTCGGTTGGCGGCGCTGCGAGACCGGCTCGTCGACGCCCTGCAGTCCGAGATCGACGGCGTGGTCGAGACCGTGACCCGCGACCGCAAGGTCGCCGGTTCCGCCCACGTCTGCCTCGACGGTATCGAGAGCGAGTCGTTGCTCTTCCTGCTCGACGAGGCCGACGTGTGCGCGAGTGCGGCATCCGCGTGCGCGAGTGGCGCCATGGAGCCGTCACACGTGCTCGCCGCGATGGGGGTCGAGCGGTCGCTCGCGGGGGGCGCACTGCGCATGAGCCTCGGCCACACCACCACTGCCGCCGACGTCGACCGCGCCGTCGACGTGATCACGGCGAGTGTCACCCGCCTGCGACGTGCGCAGGTCCGGCGATGAAGGTGCTGCTCGCGATGAGCGGCGGCGTCGACTCGTCGGTCGCCGGAGCGCTGCTGCTCGACGCGGGGCATGACGTGGTCGGGGTGACGATGAAGCTCTGGGGTGGCCAGAGCGACACGGGCTGTTGCAGTGTCAGTGACGTCGATGACGCGCGGCGCGTCGCGCAGCAGCTCGACATCGACCATCTGGTGTTCAACTTCGCCGACGACTTCGACACGCATGTGGTGCAGCCGTATGTCGACGCCCACGCGCTGGGAGTCACCCCCAATCCGTGCATCGAGTGCAACCGTCACCTCAAGTTCGATCGGCTCCTCGGACGTGCCGACCAACTCGGCTTCGACGCGGTCGCCACCGGTCATCACGCCCGGATCGGTCGCAGCGATGACGGTCGCTTCACCCTCGAGCGCGGCGCCGATGCGGCGAAGGACCAGAGCTACGTCGTCCACATGCTCGACCAGTCGGCGCTCGCTCGCACCCTGTTCCCGGTGGGCCACATCGACAAGGCGGAGGTGCGGCGGTTGGCGGCCGAACGCGGGCTGCGGACCGCGAGCAAGCCCGACAGCCAGGACGTGTGCTTCATCACCTCCGACGGCGGCCGAACGGCGTTCCTCGGGGACCGGATCCCATTCCGTCGGGCGAAGGTCGTCGACACGTCAGGCGCCGTGCTCGGGGAGGTCGATGCGATCGAGACCGTCACGATCGGCCAGCGGCGCGGGATCGGCCTGCCGGGCGGCGGGCCGAAGCGGTACGTGGTCGACATCGACCCGGTGGCGGCGACCGTGGTCGTCGGTGCCGACGACGACCTGCGTCGCGACCACGTCGACGTCGAGCAGCTCACCTGGGTCGACGGCCCGGCTGATGGTGAGGTGAGGGTCCAGGCGAGCGCCCACGGCGCCACGGTGACCGGCCACCTCGTCGCTGGATCACCGGTTGCGGGCGTGTCGCACGTCCGGTTCGATGTCGCCCAGCGGCGCATCGCTCCCGGCCAGAGCGTGGTGTTCTACGACGCGAGCAATCGGCGGGTACTCGGTGGGGGCGTCGCCCGCCGCTGAGGCGTGACCGGCCCTGCCTTCGTCAACCGACTGGTAGGCGACGCTGCGATGCCGCTGCGAGCAGGCGACCCGGACGGGTCGGGCTCACGAGACAGCCGGTCAGGTGGATCACCGTTCCCCGCGGCTGCTTGGGTGACGCGGCAAAGATCGCAGTGATCGGGTCGTGTGTCGTGACCTCGATCGCATGCCCGCTGGCCGGTCCGGTCATGTCGGCTGCGTCGGTGCCCGCCGGCGCCAGCCGCAGGGTACGGAGCTCCTGGCGGCGCACCATCATGGTCTCGGCGAGCACGACGTGATCGTGGATGACGATGCCGACCGGGACGAGGACGAACCAGCGACGCGACAGCTTGTGCCAACGCGGCCACGTCCACACGGTGCCGCCGATGGCAATCACGGTGATGATCCCGCCCACCACGAACCGTTCAGCTGCGAGCAGCAGCGGACCGGCGAGCAGACTCGCCGCCCACGCTGCCCAGGTCGTAACCGTGGCGAGGCCGTAGGCGAGGGGCGGCCGTAGCAGGTAGCGATCCTCGTCGCCGTACGCCGAGGCCTGGACGAACGCTCGACCGGTGTCGGCGGACCATGCGATCGCCGTGGCGACGGCAGCGATGGCGACGAAGGACGCACCGTCGACAACGCCGGCTCCGGCGATCCACGCCATCGCCGCAGCCGGGATCGACAGCGGCACGATCGAGCGGACCGCCGTGAGCGTCACCACGGCTGGTACCGCCATCGCTGCCACACCGGCCAACCAGAGCACCCCACTGCCGTATGTGGCCACTGCGTCGATCGCGTCGGAGCGGCCGCGGGTGGCCCCGTCGACCGCAGCACCTCCCGCCCAGAGCACCCCGATCCAGGCGAGGCGGAGCGCCCAGGGGAGCCAGCGTTCGAGTGGCGTCGACGGCACGGCCGACAGTCTGCCGGGGCCTCGCCCGGTTCGGCGCCCCGGTACGGGCGGCACCGAAACGGAACACGCACGTCGCACGGAAGAATCGTTCAGCGCATCGTCCGGGTGCAACGATGACGGGATGCCTGTGAGTCGGGCCACGGAGCGTGCGGGCGCTGCCAGCACTGACGTCGCTGATCCAGCGCGGCCCCGCCCACTCGATCTCCTCGTCCCCGCATCCACCGCGGGCACCGGCAGCTTGCCGCACCGCGACGCATCCGAAGCAGCGCACTTCGCGCTCACCGCGTATGACCTGCCGACGGCACCGAGCCTGCCTCGGCGGTCGCCGGCCGAGAGTCGCGTGGCCCAGGCGCTCGTCGGCGTAGCCGGGGTGACGCTCGGACCGTACGGCACCGTGGCGATCGACCCCGGCGCGCTCGACCCCGACGCACCGGTCGCCACCGACGTCGGGCGCGATCACTTCCTCGGCTTGCGGACCTTCCTCGATCTCGCGGCCGAGCGCGATCACATCGGCCCGATCATGTGGCACTTCGCCGGGCCGATGAGTGTCGGGCTCGCGCTGATGCGTGCCGGGGCGCCCGCCGACGTCGCGTTCGGTGTCGCCCGCAGCGCCGTGCGCGCCCACCTCAAGGCCCTTGCCGCCGAGGTCATGCTCCGCGTTCCCGCAGCTGCCCAGATCGCCGTGCTCGACGAGCCCGGCGCCGACCGCATCACCAGCCGAGAGCTGCCGATCACGCCCGACGAAGCGGTCGACCTGCTGTCGGCAGCGATGGCCGCGATCGAGCCGGTGGCAGCCGTCGGTGTGCATTCGTGTGCCGACCTCGACGTCACCTTGCTGCTGGATGCTGGCCCGCATCTCGTGTCGTTGCCGGTGTCGCAGTCGATCGTCCCGCTCGCCGGCTACCTCGATCGCTTCCTGGCCCGCGGCGGATGGATCGCGTGGGGTGCGGTCGCCACCGAGGGACCGATCGGCGTCACGGCCAACCGGTCCTGGCATCAGCTCGCCGACATGTGGGGCGGCCTCGTCGACCGCGGCTGTGACCCGGATCGGCTCCGCACGCAGTGCATCATCACGCCGCAGTGCGGGCTCGGAGCCCACGGGGTCAGCACCGTCGACCGCATCGGCCGGACGCTGCACGACGTCGCTCGGGCAGCGCGTAGCGACGCTGCACGCGCTCAGCTGCTGCTGCGCGGTTGACCGAACCGGCACCCGTCGGGCAGGGGCCCGGTGCCGCACCGGGTCCCTACACTCGGCCCTGATGGCCGACACCGCTCAGCCCCACGACCTGCCCGACGACCCGGCCGAGCGCGTCGGGGCCCTCCGGGCGGTGATCGCCCGTGCCAACGAGCTCTACCACGAACTCGACGCGCCCGAACTCCCCGACGCCGAGTACGACCTCCTCGTGCGCGAGTTGCGGGCCCTCGAAGCCGATCATCCCGAGCTCGCCGTCGACGACTCGCCGACGCTCGCTGTCGGTGGTGCGCCGAGCGCGACGTTCTCCCCGGTCGTGCACGCAGTGCCGATGACCAGTCTCGACAACGCGATGGACGGTGGCGAACTCCGGGCGTGGGCCGATCGTGTCGTGCGCGGGCTCGACGGTACGGTGCCGGCCTTCGTCGCCGAGCTGAAGTTCGACGGCCTCGCGATGAGCCTGCGCTACGAGGCCGGACGGCTCGTTCAAGCCGCGACGCGCGGTGACGGCCGTGTCGGCGAGGACGTCACCGCCAATGTGCGCACCATTGCCGACGTGCCCCAGCAGTTGCCGGCGGCCGCCCCCGAAGTGCTGGAGGTGCGCGGCGAGGTCTACATGTCGCGCGAGGTGTTCGAGGCACTCAACGAGGCGTATCTCGCCGCCGGTGAGCGACCGCTCGTCAACCCACGCAACGCAGCGGCCGGCAGCCTGCGCCAGAAGGACCCTGCGATGACTGCGAAGCGACGCCTGTCGTTCTGGGCGTACCAGCTGGGTGAGGTGGTCGGCGGGCCGGCGTTCGCCTCCCACCACGACACGCTCTACTTCCTTAGAGGGCTCGGTTTCCCGATCAACCCTCAGGTCCGCGCCCTCGGGACGATCGACGCCGTCGAGGCGCATTGCACCCACTGGGAGCGGCACCGCCACGACCTCGCCTACGAGATCGACGGCGTCGTGATCAAGGTCGACGACCTGGCCCAGCGCGAGCGGCTCGGTTTCACGTCGCGTGCGCCACGGTGGGCGATCGCCTACAAGTTCCCACCAGAGGAGCGAACGACGCTGCTCCGCGACATCCAGGTGTCGGTGGGTCGAACGGGTCGTACCACACCGTTCGCCGTGCTCGAACCGGTCTTCGTCGGCGGGTCGACGGTCTCGATGGCCACCCTCCACAACCAGGACCAGGTAGCCGCCAAAGACGTGCGCCCCGGCGACACGGTGATCGTCCGCAAGGCGGGTGACGTGATCCCCGAGGTGGTCGGCCCGGTGCTGTCGCTGCGGCCCGAGGGCGCGCTCCCGTGGATCTTTCCCACCACGTGCCCGTGCCCGATCGAGAGCTTGCTGGTCCGGTTGCCCGGTGAGGCCGACACACGATGCGTCGAACCGGGCTGCCCGTTCCAGCGCGACCAACGGATCATCTACTGGGGCTCGCGTGGGGCGATGGACATCGAGGGCCTCGGTGAGCGCACGGTCATGCAGCTCACCCGAGCGGGCCTCGTGCACGACGCTGCCGACGTCTATTCGCTGACCGCAGAGCAGGTGGCCGGTCTCGAAGGGTTCGGGCAGGTCAGCGCCGACAAGCTCGTCGCTGCGATCCAGGGGTCGAAGGATCGTCCGCTCCCCAAAGTGCTCACCGCGCTCGGGATCAAGCATCTCGGGCCTGCCGCCTCGCAGGCGCTCGCTCACGAGTTCGGCACCCTGCGCAGGGTGTTCGAAGCCACCGACGAGGAGCGGGCGGGTGTCGACGGCGTGGGCGACGTCATCGCCGCCGCCCTGTCGCGCTGGTACGAGCAGCCGAGCAATCGCGAGTTCGTCGATCGGCTCGAGGCGGCGGGCGTCAACTTCGGCAGCGAGGAAGAGGTGCTTGCTGCCCTCGCCGCCCGGGCGGCGATCCCTCAGACGCTCACCGGTAAGGCCGTCGTGGTCACGGGTGCGGTGCCCGGGTACACGCGCGAGGGCGCCGAGGAGGCGATCACGTCGCGCGGCGGCACGAGCCCGGGCAGCGTGTCGAAGAAGACCTTCGCGCTGGTGGTCGGCGAAGGCGCCGGTGCCAGCAAGCTCACCAAGGCGGAACAGCACGGTGTGCCGCAGGTGCCCGCCGAGCGGTTCGTCGAGCTGATCGAATCGGGGGAACTGCCGGGCTGACCCGCGCCGCGTCGATCAGACGGCGTTGAAGAACCAGCTGAAGCTGCGGGCACGTTCGCGGCCGACGTCGATCTCCCAGTAGATCAGCTGGACGCGGTGGATCCCGGTGGAGAACTCCTCGATCGGAGCCGAGTCGTTCGGGACGAACGTCAAGGTGCTGTTGCCGCCCTCGAAGATCGTGACGGGGGGCAACGACACCTGCTGGCCGCTGACCTGTGTGGCGAAGTCCTGGATGTTGACGGTCTCGATCTCGATCCCGTCGATGACGAGCACCCCTGTGTAGCCGAATTCCAGATCGACGAAGACCCGCGTCTGTCCGAGCACCTGGACGGCCTCGGGCACCGGTTCGACGGACTCGATCATCTCGGGGAGTCCGACGCGATCGTCACCGGTGATGCCCACGGCGAGGCCCCGGATGACGAGCACCATGCCGAGGGCGATGGCGAGGCTCGCGAGCAGCAAGCCCTTGTCGAGCCGGCGCCGCCGGCGCCACCGGCCGGGAGCGGCCTCGGTGCCGGAACGCTCTGCGGGTGCTGCGGGGTCGGTGTCGTCGATGTCGTCGACCGCTCCGACGCGGCTTTCGCTGGTGTCGCTGACCTCGGTCACAGGCTCCATCATGCCGGGCCGGGGGCCGGTTCGCCCACCGGAGTCGGATGGTTCCGGAGCGTCTCCCGAGCGTCTCCCGAGCGACCTCGGCCCACCCGGAACGTGCCGAGCTGTCACCCCTGGCTCCGAGGGCAGGCGATAGCGTGCGGGCATCGTGGAGACCGGCGAACCGTCCCCCAGTCGAACGTTCGATCCCGGCGACCTGGTCGGCGACCTGTTCGCCGATCGGTTCCGGATACTTCGACTCGTGTCGAGTGGCGCCAATACGGCGATCTTCGACGCCTCCGACGAGGAGAACGGTCGCACGGTGACGCTCAAGCTCGTGCGGCCGAAGCTCGCTGCGTCCCCGTCGTTCCGCAACCGATTCGACGAGACGATGCGCGCGGTGGCCTCGCTGAGTCATCCCAACATCGCTGCCGTGTACGACTGGGGTCTGGCGCGAGTCGCCGACACGTCGACGGCGTACGTCGTCAACGAGCATCTCGCCGGTGGCAGCCTGCGAGACATGTTCGATCGGGGTCGGCGGCTCAGCCCGTCGCAGGCGCTCGCGATCGGGCTCGACGTGTGCCGCGCCCTCGACCACGCACACCGTCGTCGCTTCGTGCACGCCGAGCTCAACCCCTCCAAGATCGTCTTCGGCGACGATCGCCGGCTGCGGATCATCGACTTCGGTCTCGCCCGCCTACTCAGCGCCCCCAACTGGGAGCGACCCGATTCCGTGCCGACCCACGTGGCCTGGTACGCAGCGCCCGAGCAGGGTCTCGGTGGGCAGGTCGACGGCCGCGCCGACGTGTATGCGCTCTGCCTCACGTTGCAGGAGGCGGTCACCGGGGCGGTGCCCTTCAAGTCGGATTCCACGGTCGCTTCGCTGTCGGCACGCGTGGGCAAGCTGATGCCGGTGTCGGCCGATCTCGGGCCGCTTGCTTCGGTGCTCGAGCGGGCTGGCCGCCCCGAACACGACGAACGCTCGACCGCTGCCGAATTCGGCAAGGGTTTGCTGCAGGTGGCGTCGAAGCTCCCGCGCCCCGAACCGCTCCCGCTGCTGTCGACCGGCCTGTTCGACACACCCGCCGAGCAACTGCGCGGCCCCGACGATCCGACCGGTGGCGTGATCCGTCCAGGTGGCGGGGCGCCGCTGGTGCTGGTCCCGCTCGACGAACCTGACAGCGATGACGGCTCAGCCGGCCTCGACGCCGATCTCGAGGCCGGTCTCGACGCCGGGGTACCGCTCGGGGCCGAGTCGCTCGATGCCGCCGCCGACCTCACCCGTGAGCTGCCGGTCGGGCTGTCGACCGATGTTGCCGAGCCCGAGTCTGCGGCTGCGCTCGACCAATCGAGTCCCGACCGATCGAGTGGTGTCGGGCCCGTCACCGACGACCTCGTCATCACCCCGCTCGACGCCGCCGCCGATCGCCTGCGGCCGGTCGGCCCGACCGGATCGGGCGATCTGGTGATGGACGCCGCCGCCACCGCTCCGATGGCGGTGCTCGCCGAGCCCGAGTCGATCCCGCGCCGGCGTCGGGGCTTCCCGTGGAAGCTGTTGCTCGGCGTGCTCGTCATCGCTGCGCTCGCTGCCCTCGGCGTGCTCGCGATGCAGTTGTTCCAGCGGCCCACGTACCCGGTGCCCGATCTGGTCGGCGTCCCCGAAGCCGAAGCCCGCAACCTGGTCGCCGCCAACGACTGGCTGATCGACGTGCAGACCGAGCGCAGCGACGAGGTGGCGATCATCGGGCAGGTGGTCCGAACCGCGCCTGCGGCCGGTGTCGAGCTGGCCGAGGGTGAGCCGTTCCTGATGGTGGTCAGTGAGGGCCCTCTCCTCCGGGCGCTGCCCGAGTCGACCGGCCTGCTCGAGAGCGAGGCCTCGACGACCCTCATCGCGCTGCGGCTTCAGGTCGAGACCGTTGAGCAGTTCGATGAGGTCGTGCCGCCCAGAACGGTGATCTCGTGGTCGGTGCCGGGTGACGCGACGTTGGTCGCCGGGGCCGAAGTCGAGCCCGAGACCCCGGTGCAGCTGGTGGTGTCGCTCGGCCCGGCGCCGCGGGTCGTGCCGAACCTGATCGGCCGCCCGCTGGCCGAAGTGCGGGCCGAGCTCGAGGCGATCCAGCTCACGCTGGTCGAGGTCGAGCAGGTGTTCAGCGACGACATCGCGCTCGGCTCCGTGGTCGCCCAGAGCGTCCCCGAGGGCGGGCAGGTCGAGCGTGGCACCACCGTCGCGGTTGCGCTGTCGCGAGGCCCCGATCTCGTCGCGTATCCCGACATCTCGGCAGCACCGAACTTCGAGGCAGCGGCGATCGTACTGCGCGAGGCCGGCTTCGAGCCGGTGCTCGTGTTCGGTGACTCCCTCGGGATCGTGCAGCAGGTGCGGATCGACGGCAACGAGCCGGTCGTCGGCAACTCGTACCGGCGCGGTGCCGTCGTCGAGATCACCGCACTGTCGCCCTGATCCTCTGCGGTCGCAGGTTCGGCAGCGTCCACAATCGTCGCTCGGGCCGCGCGCTGGCTACGGTGCCCCCGAGCGGATGGGGTCGGCGACGACCGGGAGGATGGAGATGATCGAGCTGGACGGGCGCGTCGCCGTGATCACGGGTGCTGGCCGGGGTCTCGGTCGGGAGCACGCAATGCTGTTGGCGTCGTCCGGGGCGGCGGTCGTCGTCAACGATCCCGGGGTCGGCAACGACGGCTCGGGTGGAGACCCCACGCCGGCCGATGACGTCGCTGCGGAGATCCGTGCACTGGGTGGACGTGCGATCGCGAGCACCGTGGATGCTGCGACCTGGGACGGGGCGAAGGCGCTCGTGGCACTCGCCCTCGAAGCGTTTTCGGATCTCGACGTTCTCGTCAACAACGCGGGCATCTTGCGCGACAGCACGCTGGTCAACATGTCGGAGGAGGACTTCGACGAGGTCGTGCGGGTGCACCTCAAAGGCCATCTCGCCCCGACCAAGTGGGCCGCCGTCCACTGGCGAGCGCAGTACAAGGCCGGCGTCGAACGGCGTCGCAATGTCGTGCACACCAGCTCGACGAGCGGCATCTACGCCAACCCGGGGCAGATCAACTACGGCCCGGCCAAGTCCGCGATCGTGACGCTCAGCCAGATCGCGTCGAAGGAGTTGGCTCGGTACGGCGTCGTCTCGAACTGCGTCGTGCCGGGCGCGCGCACGCGCCTCACGCTCGCTTCGCCCGGCCTCCCGGAGATCATGCAGGCACCGGCCGAAGGGTTCGACGTGTGGGCACCGGCCAACGTGTCGCCAGTGGTCGCGTACCTCGCCGGTGCGGGCTGCCCGTTCAACGGGGAGACGTTCTATGTGCAGGGCGGCACCGTGCGCCGACTGGAGCCCTGGTCGCTGGCCGGCGACTCGATCGAGTACCCCAGCAGGTGGCCGCTGGACGATCTGGAGCGGGCGATGGCCACGTTCCAGAGTCGAGGCGTCTGACGCGACGCATCCGAGCCCGATTGCTCAGGCGGTGATGGCTGCGATCTCGGTGGCCACCTGCTCGGCGAGCTCGGTGGGTGCCGCCTGGGCCTGCATGGCTGCGAGGAGCTTCATCATGTCGCCCTGGAGCTGGACCCGGCCCTGCATCATCGACTGCATCAGCACGGCCGGGTCGCGCTCGACCAGCATCGCCCGCGCCGTGTGGTAGTCGGTCACGATCACCGCGTCGGGCTCGTCGAGTTCACCGAGCTCGAACACCATCGAGCCGGCGCTCGTGTCGATGTACGCCATGATCATGCCCTCGCCGAACGGCACGTCGGTGATGACCTGGTTGACCCGGACGCTGACCGTGATCTCGGGGAGCTGATCTTCGTAGCGGGCGCGGATCTCGCGTGCCGCATCCATCCACTCATCCGACAAGAACGCGTACATGCGCAGGACTGTACCGGCGACCGCTCAGGCGGCAGCGTGCAGGACGTATGCACCGTCGCGGGTGAACCCGGTGACGACCGCACCCGCTGCCAGCCGATCGCCCAGCTCGGCGCGGACCTGACGGCGCCAGACGAGCGCCTCGGCGGGTTGGGTGCGCCGCAACACGACCACGTCGTCGGGCGTGGCGACCTCGATCTCGATGCTCCCGGCGGGCGGCGCCGGGCGCGGCACGGCGTCGCTCGTGGGCCAGGCCACGAGGAGCCGATCGGACTCGTCCTGCGCGTTGATCGAATCGGTCATCGGACCGTAGAACTCGACGAGGTACTCGGCCACGTGGGCCCCCAGCACCTCGATGTTGAACCAGGCGTTGCGTCGAACCAGCGGGTCGAAGGTCCAGGTGATCCACGGGATGTCGCGTGCCGCAGCCCAGTCACGCTGGTGGTTCTTCATCGCCCGGCCGACACCACCGTGCTGGACGCCGGGCAGGATCCCGGTGACGTGGCTGTGCAGGCACTCCTTGCCGGCGTGGCGGCCGAGGAAGCCGAACGACGCCCCGACGAGGTGACCTGACTCGCTGACGGCAGCCACGTAGCCGCCCGAGTGCTCGATCGCCCGCAGCAACTCGACGTTGACGATCGGGGTGACAGTGCCCCACACCTGTCCGAGGATCGTGACGATCGAGGCCATGTCGGCAGCCGTCTCGAGGGTCCGGATCTCGAAGGTCGGTTCGGCCACGATCGGCAGGGTAGTTGGTGGGCACGGTGGCTGCCGAGTGCGCTGGCCCGCACCGCGCGGTCGTTGACGTGTCGTTCATCCCGTTGCCGTCGCGTCTCGCGGCCGATAGGCATGAGCGCCTATGGCGCGCATCCTGGTCACCGAACCGATCGCCGACGGCGGTCTCGATCGTCTCCGGGCTGCGGGGCACACCGTCGATGTTCAGCTCGATCTGTCACCGGCCGAGCTGCTCGGCGCGATCGTCGGGGCCCACGCGCTGATCATCCGCTCCGCCACCCAGGTCACCGCCGAGGTGCTCGAGGCCGGGTCCGATCTCGTGGTCGTCGGCCGCGCCGGCATCGGTCTCGACAACGTCGAGGTCGCAGCAGCAACGGCTCGCGGCGTGATGGTCGTCAACGCGCCGCAATCGAACATCATCTCGGCTGCCGAGCACACGATGGCACTGCTCCTGTCGCAGGCACGCAATGTGCCGCAGGCACACGCCGCGCTGGTCGCGGGGAGGTGGGAGCGGTCGAAGTGGGAGGGCGTCGAACTCGCCGACAAGACGCTCGGCATCGTCGGGCTCGGCCGGATCGGCAAGCTCGTGGCCGACCGTGCCAAGGCGTTCCAGATGCGGCTCGTCGCGTACGACCCGTTCGTCTCGGCCGACCGTGGCCGCCAGATGGGGGTCGAGCTCCTGCCGCTCGACCAGCTGATCGAGCAGTGCGACTTCCTCACGATCCACCTGCCCAAGACCAAGGAGACCGCGGGCCTGATCAACCGCGACCTCCTGCTCAAGGCGAAGCCGTCGCTCCGGGTGATCAACGTCGCTCGCGGCGGCATCGTCGTCGAGTCCGACCTCGCTGAGTGCATTCGCGACGGCGTCATCGCGGGCGCCGCGCTCGACGTGTTCGACACCGAGCCCACCACGGTGTCGCCGCTGTTCGAGCTGCCCTCGGTGGTCGTCACCCCTCACCTCGGTGCATCGACCCGTGAGGCCCAGGACAAGGCGGGCGATGCGATCGCCGACATGGTGCAGTTGGCGCTCGCGGGCGAATTCGTGCCGTGGGCGGTCAACGTCGACGCAGCGGAGGCGCACGAGAACCTCCGGCCGTTCCTGCCGCTCGCCGAGCGGTTGGGACGTCTGTACGGCTCGCTGCACCGCAGCTCACCCGACTCGTTCGAGCTCGTGTGCCAGGGAGACATCGCTCGCTACGACACACGGATCCTCGGACTCGCGGTCCTCAAGGGATTCTTCAGCCTGCTCACCGACGACCCGGTCAGCTACGTCAACGCTCCGAGCATGGCGAAGGCCGCCGGGATCGCGATGCGTGAGATCAACTCGACCGACACCGACGAGTACGTCAACCTCATCACGCTCCGGTGCACCGATCACCACAGCATCTCGGGCACCCTCACCGGCAGCCGCCGTGAGCAGCGAGTCGTCGAGATCGACGGGCATACGTTCGACGTGCCGCCCTCCGAGCACATGCTCGTCATCACCAACGACGATCGCCCCGGAGTGATCGGCACCGTCGGCACGCTGCTCGGTGCTGCCGGCGTCAACATCGCCGACATGGACGTGGGCCGCGTCGCCGATCAGGACCGGGCGGTGATGCTGATCGCCACCACGACCGAGGTGGCCGCCCGGGTGCTCGACGAACTGCGTACCGCGCCCGGCATCCTCAGCGTGGTCGAACTCGCCGGCTGAGGCCGCGTTGGCAGAGGCTCGCTGTCAGAGGCTCGCTGGCAGCGGTGCGGTCACGGACGCGTGCGGCGTGCCCGCTTGACCTGGTACATGGCGTCGTCGGCTGCTGCGAGCAGGCGTTCCGGGTTGGTCCCGACCGTCCTGGTGTCGGCCGTCCCGACGCTCGCCGGGCACCGTATCGAGTCGGCCGCACCGATGTCGATCGGCTCCGCGAGCAGATCTTCGATGCGATCGACCAGGTGATCCGACGCGGGATCGTCGGGCTCGTACACGACGACGAACTCGTCGCCGCCGATCCGAGCCACCACGTCGGCGCCGCGAACCGCCTTGAGGAGGCGCCGTGCGGTTTCGCGCAGCACGACGTCGCCGGCGTCATGGCCGTGCGCATCGTTGACCTGCTTCAGGCCGTCGACATCCACGTACGCCACAGCGAGCGGCGTGCCGGTGCGACGTGACCGGGCGAGCTCGGTGTCCAGCAACTCGTCGAGGAGGCGGCGGTTGGCGAGCCCGGTGAGCGGATCGCGGAGAGCATGTGCAGCGAGCGTCTCCTGCAACCGCCGGAGCTCGGTGACGTCACGACTGACACCCTGCAGGCCCGACGGAACGGGTGCCGTGCGGGTCTCGCAGATGACGACCGAGCCGTTCGCGTGCCGGATGTGGAAGTCGAACTGATCGAGTGTTCGCTCACCCTTGAGGGTCCGCTCGATCGCGTTGCGGCCGGTGTCGTCGACCAGGTCGACGAAGCGCTGGAAGTTCTCGATGAAGAAGGCCGGCGGATACCCCAGGATCACCTCGGCCGAGGGGCTCACGTAGTCGAAGCGGGGGACCGGATCGACGACCACGTTCCACACGATGTCGGACGCTCGCTCCGCGAACGCACGGAACCGGGCCTCACTGGCGGCGAGCGCGAGCTCCGCTGTGTGTCGCTCGGTGACGTCGCGACCCACCGACAGCACCTCGGCGCCGGTTGGCCCGATCAGGTACCGATCGACCCACGCCACCCACTGACCGGTCGCCGAGTGGGACGACCGCGGCACCGTGTCGGCGATCACGGGTCGATGCGGCCCGAGACTGGCGAGCTGGATGCGCAGGCCGGTGAGCTCGTCCTGCGTCAGGAACTGATCGAGCCGGAGCCCGATGGCCTCGGCCGGGGTGACCCCGTACTGCGCTGCCCAGGCCTGGTTGCAGAAGGTGATGGAGAGGTCGGTGACGCGGTACCGGTTGACCATCTCCGGGAGCGCGTCGAGCATCGCCGCAGCATCCCATTCGCTGGGAGGAGGTGTGTGCTCACCGGTCACCTGGGGCTTATCGGCATGGCACCGCCTGGGTTGAAGCCTGCTTCGAGAATTCGTCAAGTGGCCGGATCAGGTGCGGAGTGCTCGACGATCCTCGGGCTGCAGGGCGATTGCCAGGTAGTCACTCGTGCCGCGCTCGCGCAGCTCCTTCGCTGCGGTCATGAGCGCACCGTAGGCGGTGCTCGCGAACGAGCTGCCGACCGACACACGCCGTGCTCCTGCTGCTCCGATCTGAGCGACCGACGGCCCGCCGGGCAGAGCGAGCACGTTGACGGGCACGCCGACTGCATCGACGACGTCGGCGATCTGATCGGTGGTCGTGAGCCCCGGCGCGTAGACGCAGTCGGCGCCGGCGTCGCGGTAGGCGACCAGGCGTGCGATCGTGTCGTCGAGGTCGTTCACGCCGCGCAGGAAGTTCTCGCAGCGTGCGGTCAACAGGAGGCGATCGCCCGGATCTCGGTGAGCGGCCTCCGCGGCCGCCGCAACCCGTTCCGTCGCGAGGCCGATCGGGTCGATCGCGCCTGCTGCGCCGCTCCAGTCCTCGATGGAGCAACCAGCGGCACCGGCCTCGTGCAGCAGGTGCACGGTCGCTGCGACCCCGTCGAGCGTCTCGGCGAACAGCCGCTCGCTGTCGACGTTGACCGGGACGTCGACCGCCGCTGCGATGCGGCGGACGTGGTCGACGAGTTCGTCGAGCGTGACGCCGTAGTCGTCGCGGCCCTGCGACCACGCGAACCCGGCGCTCGTGGTCGCCAGGGCTTCGAACCCTGCGTGCCCGAGGAGTCTCGCCGAGCCGACGTCCCACGGATTGGGCATCACGAACACTTCGGACCGGGCGTGGAGGTCGAAGAATCGTGAACGGCGTGCGACGGGGTCGGTCGTGGGCATGTCGCCATCGTGCACCGACAGCCCACGGCGATGTCGGTGGGTTTCGGACGTCAGCGTGGTGTGATCGGTACCAGTGAGTCGCGTGCGTCGATCGCCGCCGCCCGTGCCGCCTCGGCGAAGTCCTCACCGCTGCTCGCATAGATGATCGCTCGCGATGAGCTGATGATCAGCCCGCGGTGGTCGGCCGTGATGCCCGCCGCGGTCGCAGCCTGGGCGTCGCCGCCCTGTGCGCCGATGCCGGGCACCAGGATCGGCAGGTCACCGACGACCTCGCGTACCGTGCGCAATTCGTCGGGGTAGGTGGCCCCGACGACGAGTCCGCAGTCGCCGCGGGGCGCCCACTCGTTGGCGACCATCTCGGCGACCCGGACGTACAACGGACGGCCGCCGCAGTCGAGCGACTGCAGGTCGTCGCCACCCGGGTTCGAGGTCCGGCACAGCGCGATGACGCCGCCGCCGTGCGCGAAGAACGGTTCGACCGAGTCGCCGCCGAGATACGGGTTGGCGGTGACTGCATGGGCGCCGTACCGGCCGAACGCCTCCCGCGCATAGTGCTCGGCGGTCGAACCGATGTCGCCGCGCTTGGCGTCGAGGATCAGCGTGACGTCCGGGTACCGGTCACGGATGTAGGCACACAGTTGTTCGAGCGCGCCTTCGGCCCGCTGCGACGCGAAGTACGCGATCTGGGGCTTGAACGCGCAGACGAGGTCGGCGGTGGCATCGACGATCTCGGTGCAGAAGCGCAGCAGCGACTCGTTGCCGTGATCGAGCGGCGCCGGGAATTTCGCCGGGTCGGGATCGAGCCCGACGCACAACAGGGATCCCGACGCGTCCCAGGAACGCCGGAGCTGATCGTGGAAACCCACGCGGCGTGTCAGCCCTCGAGGATGATGGCGGCGGTGGGGCAGAGGTCGGCGGCCTCGCGCACCTTGTCGTGCAGCTCTTCGCCGGGCTCGTCCTGCAGGACGTAGAGGTAGCCGTCGCTCCGCACCTCGAAGACCTCGGGGCAGATCTGCATGCAGCCCCCGGTTGACGCGCACATCTCGTACTCGACGGTCACCTTCATGACGGCTCCTGGTGTGTTTCGTGGGGTGGGTGGGCCCAGATTCAGGCCTTGGCGCGACGGTAGCCGTCGGCCTCGGCATCGGCTGCGTCGGCGTAGCAGCGCTCGGGCACGGTTCGCACGTAGAAGCGGCCGCCGGGCACATGGAAGATGCCCGAGTTGTCGTTCGCCTTGATCGGGTAACCGGGAGGGCAGTCACCGTCGACCGGGGTGACCCATCGAGCCGGATGGGCGTGCGAGGCATCGGCCGACCCGTCGTGGGTGTCGGTCGCAGGGTCATTGGCGGTTGCGTCGTCGGGGATCGCGGCGAATCTCGCGGGCTCGGCAGCGGGCGTCGCTGCGGGGTTCGACGCAGCTGGCTCGAACGACGGCCAGACGGGTGTGCCGACCACGCCGACTGCCTCGTTGCGTCGCTGCCAAGCGCTCCAGCCGGCGAACCCTGCGCCGCCGAGCACGCCGAGGAGGAAGATGCGCCGCAGCACGATGTACATGCTGCTCACCCTAGACGCAGCCACCGTGCGTGGTTCGCGCCCGCCGAGTTCCTGTGCGCGATGAGCGGGGACGGGAGCGGCGAAGTCGTGGTGGCACGACTGTCACGGCACGACAACATCTCGATGATCGAGGGCATGGCGAACAAGACGTTCCTCAGTGCGATCGGGCGGACGGCACGAGCTGCTCGCCGACACAGCAGCTGCCCTGTTTGGGCTGAGCCGGCCGGCTCGCGCGGCGTCAGAGCCTGACCGGGATCACCCCGGTCAGGCTCGTGCCGCGACCAGGTGCCGACGCGGCGTCGAGTACGCCGCCGACTTCCTCGATCCGCTGACGCAGGGAGCGCATCCCGCGCCCAGACTCGAGGTGGGCCTGTTCGCAGCCGTGGCCATCGTCGGTGACGGAGAACTCGACCCGTGATCCCTCGACGCCGGTGACCGTTCGGATGTCGACATCGATCGCAGCGGTGGCGCCCGCATGCTTGGTGGCGTTCTGGATCGCCTCGTGGCAGGCGAAGTACGTGACGAGCGCGAGGTGGTCGGGCAACTGTTCGGTGCCGACCGTGGTGACGTTGACGGGGCGGCCGGCGAGCGCCGCGGTTCGCTCGAGGGCCGTTGCGAGCCCGATGGTGCGCACGGTGTCGCCGAACGAACCGTCGACGAGCATCTGCAGCTGGGCTCGGGCCTCGTCGATCTGTTGGGCGACACGGTCGAGTACGGGGCCCACGCGCTCGGGCGTGCCCACGAGCTTCCCGCCCACACCGAACTGGATGGCGAGCGCAGCGAGGTGTTGTTGAGCGCCGTCGTGCAGGTCGCGTTCGATGCGATGGCGCGTGGTGTCGAACGTGACGAGCAGTTCGCGCAGTGCCGCCTGCAGACGTTCGTTCGCCGCGTCGGTCGCAGCGCGCCCGTCGGCCAGCGCGACGACGACGAGGCTCGCGACCGCCAGCGACGCCGGGGCGAGCACCGTGAGCGGCACCCACAGCGGGAGGCCGACGTCGTCGACCACGCCGGTGCGCAGCAAGCCGAGCAGTACCACCGCTGTGATCATCAGGGTCTGCACCATGCCCACCGCGTCGAGGTGCCGTGGGGCCAGGTGAGGGAGACCGAGGATGAGCGGCATGGTCACGATCAGAGCGGAGACCGGAGCGAAGTCGGGGACCGCCGCAGTGACGGCGATACCCGCGAACGACGTCTCGAACGACAGCAGGGCGAGCGCCAGCGTTGCGTTGGCGCGCCGCTCGGCCGCCCGTGCGGCCAGCACACTCGCCATCACGACGCACAGCACGCCGAACACCACGGCCACGGCAGGCGACCTCGTCGCGACCCAGACCGCAGCCGAGACCGGCAGTCCGATGCCGCACAGCAGCACGCTGACGTCGATGAAGCGTCGGAGGATCGGGACCGGATGCTGCACATCGAACGACGACGGGCCGGCGGCGACGGGTGGCGCGAGTGGGGCGGCAACGTGGACCACAGCGTCGGGGGCGGCGGCGATGAGTGCCATCTCGCCCGAGACGGCGCTCGCCTGGTCGCGTAGAGCCGCCTCGACACCGGCGTCGGGTGCGAAACCGGGTCCGCTCAGCAGCAGCTCGGCCCAGCCGTCGCGGACCTCGACGGCGGTGACGAGCACCGCGCCGGGCGGCATCGCCGGGAGCGCCGCGACGGTGCACGCGTAGAAGGCCGACTCGATCGTCCCCGGCAGCCGGTCGGGCGGATGCGATGCGAGCACGGCACGTGCGGTCGCGTTCAGCTCGTCCCGTTCGGCGAGTGCATCGAGCGAGGCGATCGCTGCTGCCAGGCCGTGCTGGTGCAGCACGTCGGGATACAGCCCGTGGGAGAGCTCGCGGAGTCGTGCGAGGCTGCGCTTGGCGAGGGTTGCTCCTGCTGCAAGGTGTGCCCTGCGATCATGCTCGGATTCGGCTGCGTGGATGTCGGCAACGCGATCGCGGAGCAGGCCGAGGTCGGCGATGGTCCCCGCCGACAGCCGGTTCGCAACGCTGAGCCGCTCGTCGCGATCGGCGGTGCGCATCCGTTCGGTCAGTGACCGCAGACGTTCGCCGCGGTCGCGCAGGCGCGTGTACGTCTCCCTGCTGCTCGTCGCCGTGATCCAACCGCTCGCCAGACCCTGGATCGCGAACGCGACGACCACCAGCGCAATCGGGACATCGTCGCGCAGGTCGGACCATCGACTGAGGCTCAGCAGCGCAACGGCACTGATCATCGCGAGGCACGTCGCGAGGTACGGGCGCACGCCGGTCCGTGTTGCGAACCCGCTGAGCGTGAGATCGCCGAACAGCACGAGCATCACGAGCGGGGCGATGTCGGGGAGCGCGATGACCGCACCGAGCCCACCGACACTGTGGCTGCAGACGAGGATGAGGAGTGCGCGGTCGGTGCTCGAGCGCTCGAGTGCCGTGCGTGCCAACCACACCCCGCCGAGCACGGCGAACTGCGTGGCCCAGAGCAGCCACATCCACGGCGAGTTCAGGACGATCGCGAGGGCCGTGAGGCTGACCTTGCCGACGAGTTCACTGCGAACGTTCGTCGTCACCAGCTGGCGGAGCCGGAGCTCCGACGGGCTGAGCGGCCGCCGGCGGGGCCAGGTGACGGAGACGGCCACCGGCTCAGTCACGACGACCGCAGCGGGCCCTGTACCAGTCGTGGAGCGCAGCGGCGTCGAGGTCCTCCTTGCCGATGAACGTGACACCAGGATGGTCGGGGAGCGGCGGCAGCGCTCTGCGGGGAGCCGTCGAGCAGATGATGATGGGGAGGTCGGGTCGCTCGGCGATGATCATCCGGGCGCCGGTGATGCCGTCGATCTCGGCCATGTTCACGTCGAGCAGCACGAGGTCCGGCTCGCCGTCCAGCGCGGCCATCCCCTCGGCGACCGAGGTGGCGTGGGCGGCGACCTCGATGCCGCCGTCCGCGACGCACATCACATCGATCGCAGCATGGAACGCCGGATGGTCGTCGATGACGAGCAGTGTGAGCGCTCGGTGCGTTCCAGCGTTCGGTCGACCCGACGACATCCGTGCCATGTTCGCGGCTGGCGTGATCGGTGTCCATCGTGCCAGCACCAGTTCCGGGCAGTGCGAAAATCTGGTCGTGTGGTGTGCGGCGCGTCGTAGTGTTCCGGTGTGGTGGACGATGTACGGGTGATCGTGGCGGACGACAGCGCAGTCATCCGCGCCGGCGTCGAAGCCCTGCTGGCGCTGGAACCGGCAGTGCAGGTGGTGGCCACGGCGGCGTCGCTCGATGCGCTGGGGTCGGCTGTCGACTCGTGGTTCGGTGAGCCCGGCGGGCACGACGTCGTCGTCACCGACATCCGTATGCCCCCGACCAACGTCGACGAGGGCATCGTGCTCGCCGAGCGCCTGCGGTCGACCCACCCGTGGGTGGGTGTGGTCGTGCTGTCCCAGTTCGCGGACCCGGCCTACCTGTCGCGTCTGATCAGCGGCGGCGCCGAACGTCGCGGCTACCTCCTGAAAGACAACGTCGCCGAGTCGGACTCCCTCGTGACGGCGATCGAGCTCGTGCGGTCCGGCGGCTCCTTCGTCGACCGGCAGGTGACCGATCTGATGGTCGATCGTCGTGCGCGCCAGACGGTGTCGCCGGTTGCCAAGCTGACCGCCCGTGAGCTCGAGATCCTGGCCGCGCTCGCGACCGGTCGCTCCAACGTCGCGATCGGCGAGGCGCTGTTCATCGGCCACCGGGCCGTCGAGAAGCACATCAACTCGATCTTCTCGAAACTCGGGCTGTTCGACGACCCCGACGTGAACCGCCGGGTCCGGGCGGTGCTCGCCTACCTCGAGTCCGACACGCTCGCCGACCTGACGGCGTGAGCGATCAGCGCTGTTGGCGCTCGAGCGCGCCGAGCACTGCGCGGAGGCTGGCCGTGGTGATGTTCGGGTCCTTGCCGATGCCCCACATGATCTCGTTGGCTGCGCCGACGGTCTCGACGTAGGCGACCGCCTCGGCGTTCGCCCCACGGCCGATCGCATGCTCGGCGTAGTCGACCACGTCGAACTCCCCGCCGAAGTGGGCGGTGAGCCCGCTGACGAACGCCTCGACGGGGCCGTCGCCCTCACCCGAGATCGTCACCGGGACGCCGTTCACATCGATCTGCGCGGTCACCTTGGTGCGTCCCCCGCCATCGTTGGATGCCGTGTGCAGCTCGTGGCTGCGCAGCCGCAACCGCGGCTCGGCGGGGAGATACGTGGTCTCGAACGCGTCCCACATCGTGTGGGGGGTGATCTCGGTGCCCGTGTCCTCGGTGATGTGCTGGATCGTCTTGGAGAACTCGATCTGCAGCCGGCGCGGGAGGTCGAAGCCGTGCTCCTCCTTCATCACGTACGCGACGCCGCCCTTGCCCGACTGCGAGTTGACACGGATGACCGCCTCGTATGTGCGACCGACGTGCTTCGGGTCGATCGGCAGGTACGGCACGCCCCACTGGTCGTAGTCGCCGTCGGACTTGGCGGCGAGCTTCTCGAAGCCCTTCTTGATCGCGTCCTGGTGGGAGCCGGAGAACGCCGTGTAGACCAGGTCGCCGACGTACGGGTGCCGCTCGGGCACCGGCAGGCGGTTGCAGTACTCGGCGGTGCGGCGCAGGGCGTCGATGTCGGAGATGTCGAGCTCGGGGTCGACCCCGTTCACGAACAGGTTCATCGCCAGCGCGACCACGTCGACGTTGCCGGTGCGCTCGCCGTTGCCGAACAGGGTGCCCTCGACGCGGTCGGCGCCGGCCATCACACCGAACTCGGCAGCGGCGATCGCGCAACCGCGGTCGTTGTGCGGGTGCAGGCTGATGATCACCGAGTCGCGCTGCTTGATCGTGCGACCGAACCACTCGATCACGTCGCCGTAGACGTTCGGGGAGTAGCACTCGACCGTCGCCGGCAGGTTGAGGATGATCGGGTTGTCGGGGGTGGGCTCGATCACACCCATCACCGCTTCGCACACCTCGATCGCATACTCGGGTTCGGTGAGGGTGAAGCTCTCGGGCGAGTACTCGTAGCGGACCGTCGTGCCGGGGATCGTCTCCTCGAGCTTCTTGCACATCTTCGCCCCGTTGACGGCGATCGACTTGATGCCTTCCTGGTCGAGACCGAACACGACCTCGCGTTGCAGCGGGTTGGTCGAGTTGTAGAAGTGCACGATCGCGCGAGGCGCGCCGGCGATCGCCTCGTAGGTGCGCTCGATCAACTCCTGCCTGCACTGCACGAGCACCTGGATGTAGACGTCGTCGGGGATCAGGTCGTCGTCGATGAGCTGGCGGCAGAAGTCGAAGTCGGGCTGGCTCGCCGCAGGGAAACCGACCTCGATCTCCTTGAAGCCCATCTTCACGAGCTCGGTGAACATCTTCAGCTTTCGGGCCGGGTCCATCGGATCGATCAAGGCCTGGTTGCCGTCACGCAGGTCGACCGAGCACCAGCGCGGGGCCTTGTCGATCACGACGTTCGGCCACGTGCGGTCGGTGAGCACGATCGGGACGAACGGGCGGTACTTCTCGAATGGCATCTTCTTGGGGGTGACGTTGGCAGGTGGCATGGCTGGCTCCAGTGGGGGAATCGAGTGAGATCGTGCGAACTGGCCCGAAAAAGCATGAAGCCCCCGGGCCGGAGGCTCTGGGGGCGGGCGAACGCGACTATGTGAGCGTTCGCCCTACATAAGGAGAAGCAACTCGCGGCACGACATCGGCTGGAACCCTACTCCTGCTCGCCGGAGAACTCAACCGGCGAAGCGCGCGTGACATGACGGGCGGGCTACGGACGGTCCACGCTGGCGCTCTGTCCCTGCGGGTAGCCTTTGCAGATCATGAATCAACCCCCTGCGCGGTCAACGGGCCGCGGTGCGCCTCGCGGGCGCCGTCCTCGCCGCTCCGGACCGTCGTCCGAGTCGACCGAACCCACCCGCACAGGCAACCTGACCACCACCAACCTGCTCCCCGCCGTGGAGGCCCCCACCGGTTTCGCTGCGCTCGGCGTGCCGGCCCGAATCGACGAAGGCCTCGCGGCCTGTGGGTTCGCTCAGCCGTTCGCCATCCAGACCGAAGCCGTCCCGGTGGCGATGCAGGGCCGCGACGTGTGTGGCCGTGCGAAGACCGGCTCGGGGAAGACGCTGGCGTTCGGCGTGCCCATGTTGGCCCGCATCACCGACCAAGCGCAGCCGCGTAAGCCGCTCGGGCTCGTGCTGGTGCCGACTCGTGAGCTCGCCGTGCAGGTCGCCGAGGTGCTGCAGCCGATTGCGCAGCACGCCGGCATGACGGTCGCCCCGGTCTACGGAGGTGCCAGCCGCCATACCCAGATCGACGACCTCCAGAAGGGCGTCGAGCTCGTCGTGGCGACGCCGCTGCGCTTGATCGACCTGATCAAGTCGAACGAGGTCGACCTCAGCGCGGTGCAGATCGTGTGCCTCGACGAGGCCGACCGCATGGCCGATGACGGCTTCACGCCGCAGGTCGAGTGGATCCTCCGGCACTGCACCGGTCGCAGCCAGACGATGCTGTTCTCGGCCACGCTCGACGGCGACGTGGGTCACCTGATCCGGCACTACCTGAAGGATCCGATCGAGGTTGCGGTCGACGCCGCCACCGACACCGTCGGCACGATGCACCACCTGTTCCTCGCGGTGCACCACATGGACAAGTCGCGCGTGGTCGCGGCGATCGGTCAGGGCATCCCCAAGGTCGTCGTCTTCTGCCAGACCAAGCGCCTCTGCGACAAGGTCGACCAGGAGCTGCACGATCTCGGGGTCAAGGTTTCGGCGATCCACGGTGACCTGCCGCAGAAGGCGCGTGAGCGCGCCCTGCAGGACTTTTCCGAAGGCCGCTTGCACATGTTGATCGCCACCGACGTCGCAGCCCGCGGCATCGACATCGACGACATCGGCGCCGTGATCCACTACGAGCCGGCGAAGGATCCGAAGGACTACCTCCACCGCTCGGGTCGCACGGCTCGCGCCGGTCGCGACGGCTGGGCGGTCACGTTCGTCGAGTACAACCAGCACACCCAGATGCGCATCCTCCAGCGCATGCTGCGACTCCCGCTGGGCCCGCCCATCGAGGTGTTCTCGAACAACGCCAACTTGCGCGACCTCAGCCTCTTCCAGGCCGACGCAGCGACCACCACCACCAAGTGACCGGTTCACGTTGTGTCTGACACAACGTGAACGTTCGTCAGGGGAGCCAGGCGGGGCGGTTGGCTTCGTAGGAGTCGATCGCGTCGGCGTGGGTGAGGGTGATGCCGACGTCGTCGAGGCCCTTCAGGAACCGCTCCTGCGTGGGGGCGTCCATCGGGAAGCTCGCCGTGATGCCGGCGGCCGGCACCTCGACGGTCAGGCGCTCCATGTCGACCGTGATCTCCGTCGTCGGGTCGGCGTCGATCGCCGCCCAGATCCGCTCGACGGTTTCCTCGGGCACGACCACGGGGATGAGGCCGTTCTTCGTGCAGTTGTTGCGGAAGATGTCGGAGAAGCTCGGTGCGATCACCGCATCGAACCCGCCCTGCTGGATCGCCCACACCGCGTGCTCGCGTGACGAACCGACGCCGAACGCCGGCCCGGCCACGAGGATCGACGCGCCCTGGTACTGCTCCTGGTTGAGCACGAAGTCGCGGTCGTCACGCCACGTCGCGAAGAGACCCTTCTCGAATCCGGTGCGCTCGACCCGCTTGAGCCACTCGGCCGGGATGATCTGGTCGGTGTCGACGTCGGACCGCTTGAGCGGTACTCCGGTCCCCGACACGATCTGTACGGCTTTCATGACGGGACTCCCTCATCCAGGTCTTCCGGGGTGGCGAACGTGCCCTTGACCGCGGTGGCGGCGGCGACAGCGGGGGACACGAGGTGGGTGCGGCCGCCGCGGCCCTGGCGGCCCTCGAAGTTGCGGTTGCTGGTGCTGGCCGAGCGCTCGGCTTGGGCCAGCTTGTCGGGGTTCATGGCGAGGCACATGGAGCAACCGGGTTCGCGCCAGTCGGCTCCGGCTGCACGGAAGACCTCGTGCAGACCCTCGGCTTCGGCCTGGACCTTCACCCGGTGCGATCCGGGGACGACCATCACGCGCGGCACGGTCACGGTCCGGCCCTCCATCACGGCGGCCGCTGCCCGGAGGTCCTCGATGCGACTGTTGGTGCACGAGCCGATGAACACGGTGTCGACCGGGATCGACTTGATCGGCGTGCCGGGTTGAAGGCCCATGTACTCCAACGCACGGGCGACGGTCTCGCGGGTGGTCGGATCGGCGTAGTCGTCGGGCGACGGCACTGTGCCGTCGATCGAACCGACCTGGGCCGGGTTGGTGCCCCAGCTGACCTGCGGGGTGAGGGCAGAGGCGTCGATCACGACCTCCTTGTCCCACACGGCGCCGTCGTCGGTCTGGAGCGTGCGCCAGTCGGCGACGGCTGCTTCCCAGGCGTCGCCCTTCGGTGCATGATCGCGACCCTCGAGGTAGGCGAACGTGGTCTCGTCGGGGGCGACGAGGCCGGCGCGGGCGCCCGCCTCGATCGTCATGTTGCACAACGTCATGCGGCCTTCCATCGAGAGCGCACGAATCGCCGAGCCGCGGAACTCGATGACGTGACCGATGCCGCCGCCGGTGCCGATCTGGCCGATGATCGCGAGGATCACGTCCTTGGCGGTGACGCCCGGCGGCAGGTCGCCCTCGACGGTGACCGACATCCACTTCGGGCGTGACTGGGGGAGCGTCTGAGTGGCGAGCACGTGCTCCACCTCGCTCGTGCCGATGCCGAACGCGAGCGCGCCGAACGCGCCGTGGGTGGCGGTGTGGCTGTCGCCACACACCACGGTCATGCCGGGGAGGGTGCGGCCCTGCTCGGGTGCGATCACGTGGACGATGCCCTGGTTCGGGTCGCCCATCGGGAAGTTCGTCACGCCGAACTCGGCGGTGTTGCGGCGCAGCGTGTCGACCTGCTTGGCCGAGATCTCGTCGGCGATCGGCAGGTGAATGTCGGCAGTGGGGACGTTGTGGTCCTCGGTGGCGATCGTGAGATCGGGACGGCGGACCGTGCGGCCGCTCAGTCGCAGGCCGTCGAACGCCTGCGGGCTGGTGACCTCGTGGACGAGGTGGAGGTCGATGTACAGGAGATCGGCCTCGCCTGGCGCGCTGTGCACGACGTGGCGATACCAGATCTTCTCCGGCAGCGTCATCGGCCTGTCCGGCGTTGCGGTCATGGTGCGTCCCACTTTCTGAGATACGCTTCTTGCGGTATGGACATCGTAACCGGCGTCGGCGTGCTCGACAAAGCGGTGCACGTGCTGCGTGCAGTCGCCGACACGCCGCTCACGCTGAACGGCCTGCAGGCCGCCACCGGATTGCCGCGTGCGACCGCACACCGGCTGGCCGTGGCACTCGAGGAGCACGGCTTGCTGCGCCGCGACGATGACGGCCGCTTCGATCTCGGGCCTGAGCTGGCGGCCCTGGGCCGCGTGGCGTCGGAGCGGTTCCCGCTGGCAGCGCTGTCGTTGCCCGTGTTGGAACGGTTGCGCGACGACACCGGCGAGAGCGTGCAGCTCTTCGTGCGCGAAGGGGCGCAGCGTCGTTGCGTCGTGTCGCTCCAGTCACCGCACGCGCTGCGCTGGATCGTCCCCGAGGGTGTGCTCTTCCCCCTCGACGCCGGCTCGGCAGGCACCGTGCTGCGCGGGGAGACCACACGTGCGGGATGGGTGCAGAGCGTCGAGGAGCGCGAGGCGGGCGTTGCCTCGGTCAGCGCGCCCGTCCACGACGCCGACGGACGTGTGGTCGCCGCCGTGAGCATCAGCGGCCCGGTGGAACGCCTGACCCGTGAGCCCGGCCGCCGCTTCGGCCCGCAGGTGGTCGCCACCGCCGCAGCGATCAGCACCGCCCTCCAGTGAGGTTGTGTACGTTGCGGGCGTGCGACGTGTGCTGCCGCTGCTGGTGCTGGCATCGGTCGCTGCGGGCTGCGGCGGCTCATCGCTCGGCGGCGACTGGCGGGCGACGCACGCCACCGTCGACGGCGTCGAGGTCACCGGTCTCGACACCGTGGTGGTGACGATGGAGATCGACGGCGACCGGATCACCGGGTCGAGCGGCTGCAACGAGTACGACACCGCAGCTGGGATCGACGCCAGCACGATCACGTTCGGCGAGGGCGCCGCGACCGAGATGTTCTGCGACGGGAGACAGGGCGAGATCGAGGCGCTGTTCTACGCGCTCACCAGTGGTGCCGCCGAGTGGTCGCTCGACGGTGGGAAGCTGACCCTCACGAGCTCGACGTCGGAGTGGGTGTTCGAGTGACGCGGACCCGCACCACGACGGTTGCGCTGGTCGCGGTCGTCCTGCTGGGCGGCGCGTGCGCTGCCACCAGCGACGATGGGGGAACGCCGATCGCGAACACCATCACGCTGCCCGCCCCGGCGACGGGCGCGCCGCCTGCCGACGGCTCGCTCGACGGCGAATGGCGGGCGATCGCGGCGACCGTCGACGGGGTTGAGTTGACCGACCTCGACACGGTGGGCGTGACGTTCGAGATCGCAGGTGACCGGATCACCGGCTCGCGTGGCTGCAACGACTTCGAGGTCGTGGTCGACCTCGGTGCGACGAGCATGACGTTCGGCGAGGGAACCGCGAGCGAAGCGTTCTGCACGGGTCCGCTGGGCGAGATCGAGGCCGCGTTCCGCGAGCTGACGAGCGGCACGGTCGAGTGGTCGCTCGCGAGTTCAACGCTGAGCCTCACCGCACCCACGTCGGTGTGGGTGTTCGAACGCGCAGGGCCGGCGACGGTTCGGCCGACGCCCTCGTCGACAGCGCTGACGGTCGTCCCGACGCCGCCGCCCCCCACCGACCCGGCCGCCTGATCTTCGGCGCCGCGTCAACTCGATCCGTACTGCCGGTCACCGACCGGGCCTTCCGGCTACGGAATTCGGGTGGTGCTACGTGAAGGCGCCGAAGACGTCGACGAGGACGTGGGCGGTGCCGCCGGCGTTGAAGAAGCCGAGGTACGGGCCGGTCATCGTGATCGCGTGGTTGGGCACGGTCTGGCCCGATCGGTAGTTGAGCGTCGACGACTCGGGAGTCGGATCGCCGAGAGCGAACGGGTACGCGGTGACGAAACCGTTGCCGATCGTGCCCGTGGCCGTGACGTTGAGCACGTAGGCCGAGGCGATCTCGCCCTCGTCCCCGGTGTAGAGCACGGCGTTCGGTGGGAGTGCGCCGGAACCCTCGAACGGGCTGTCGCGGCGCGTGTCGATCAGACGCTCCGGATCGATCGGGACGAACCGACCGCGTTCGTCGCCCGGGACGTCGGCGCCGTCGCTGTAGTAGCCGACGACATCGACGATCACGTGCGCCGATCCGGCCTCGTTGTAGAGCCGCACAGCGCCGCTGGTGGAGAGCCGGACGATGGCCTGGTTGGCATTGGTCGAGCCGGGTGCGACGTTCAGGTTCGACACGGTCGGACGCAGGACGTCGGCCGGGTAGACGCTGACGAAGCTGCCGGCGGACGGACCGGTGACGGTCACGTTCAGCGCAACGGCGCGCGCCGTGCCCGGCACGCCACCGACGCCTGCGACCTGGAGCTCGACCTCGGTCTGCGGCGTGAGCGCACCCGACCGGCCGCCGAGACCGGTGCGGGAGTCCATGATTCGCGTGTTGGTGACCGGCGTGAAGCGCAGGCCGTCGGGACCGTCGGTGTCGGCGTAGAAGCCGGCGATGTCGGCGAGCACGTCGACGGAGCCGAACGGATTGTGGATCGACACCGCACCGTCGCTACCGAGCGGCATCGTGACGAGGTTGGCGACCACGCCGTTCGCATCGAAGTTGACGTTCGAGATCGTCGGGATCGGGATGCCCGTCGGGAACACGGTCAGGAAGCCGGGTTGCGTGGGCAGCGCGGCCGTGACGTTCATCACCACGGCGGTCACGCCCGTGCGCGGGATACCGGCCACCCCGGCGAGTTGGAGGTCGATCGTCTCGCCAGCGCCGATCGCCCCGCTGTGCCCGAGGTCGATTCGCGTGTCGAGCACGCGGGTCGGCGTGAGCGCGGTGTACTCACCGAACGAGCCGAGTGACGGCGGTGTCGGGTCCGGGATGGGATCTGGTGTCGGGTCCGGGATGGGATCTGGTGTCGGGTCCGGGGTGGGATCTGGTGTCGGGTCCGGGGTGGGATCTGGTGTCGGGTCCGGGGTAGGGCCTGGGTCGGGGGTGAGATCGACGATCACGAGCCGTGCGCCGGCGGCGAGCGGGTGGCCTCCTGAGGTGAACGCCACTCGATCGTCGCCCAGCGCGCGCAGGCGCCGTCCGGAGTGCTCGGCGCCGTCGATCAACCACTCGCCGACCTGATCGCGGGTGTCGGTGTCGTGCGCGGTGATGGTGACGCCCCTGGACACGTCGCTCACGAAGTAGACGCGGTCGGCCGATGCGTCGGTGGCGACCCCGCGCGGCGCGCGTGGAGGTGCCAGGGTGTCGACCAGCACGGTCGTTCCGCCGCGTGGGTCGATGATGCGCCCGGAGGTGGTGTACACGAGGCCGTCGGCGGTGTCGATGTCGGAGTAGGCGTAGTCGACGAGCCCGGAGACCGAGTCGATCTTGGTGAGGCCCGTCGCAGTGACCGCGATGCGGGTGAAGTCGTAACTGCTGCTCCAGTTGTTGGCGCCCCAGAGATGGGTGCCGTCCTGTGAGAACTCGATCACGTTGACGCTCGGACGGGTCGCGTAGCGGTCGGGCAACGGCACCCCGTCGTCGAGCAGGACCACATGCCGGTGGTTGTTCCCCTCGCGGACCGTGACCGCGACGAGGTCGGGGTCGGCGGGAGAGACCTCGATGTCCTCCGCGGTCTGGATCCCGAGGCGGCCCATCTCGATCGCGTAGGTCCAACCCGGCGTCATGCCGGGAAGGTGGAACTGGCGGACCGAGCCGCTGCCATCGGTCCCGACGTACAACTCGCCACCGTCGGCGCTGATGGCGAGCGCGTTGGGCTGGGTACCGACGTTGGTCTCGCCGAGCACCTCACCGGTGTCGGGGTCGACGGCGATGACCCGGTTCGCGTAGCGGGGAGAGGTCCCGTCGACGGCGGCGTAGAGCACGTCGCGTGTGGCGTCGTGGAGGAGGTTCCTGACGACGACGTCGAGGATGGTCGTCCTGATCGGAGAGACCGTCGCCGCCTCCGTGACGTGCCCGGCCGCGAGCCGGGCGTCGATGGGTGGGCTGTCCGCCCTCGCCGTCGATCCGCCAGTTCCGAAGCCGGCGATGACGGCCGCACCGACCAGCACCGGCACCGCTCGACGGATCCCGCACCACGTTGTCCTGTCCCGCATGATCACACGGTACGAGAATGGTCGTTCTATGTCAGCGGGTGCGTGGGCAAACAGCAGTCAAGGTCCGCCGCCCACCTCCCGCTGCGTGGTGACACCAGCGCGCTCGGTGGAAGTTGGGTGGTCGCGAGCCTCAGCCGGGGCGGAGCACCAGCGTCCACGATGTCGCGAAGCTGCTCGACGCCTGCGCGGTGGCGGTGAGCCCTCCGTACGACCCGATGCCCACCGGGCCGCCGCTGTCGGCAAGGAGCATCGTGATGCGCCCGCCGCCCGACTGGGTGCCGGTGAGGCGAGTCACGACTCCGGCCGGGGGAACGAGCGAGGTGCTCGACGAGTCGCGGTGCGCCCAATAGGACACCACGAGTGACCCGGGGGCATCGACCGGGGCGGCCGGTGATGTGCGCCCAGCGCCGCTGGTGTGGATCGTTCGGGCGAACGCTGCGACCGGATCGGTGTCCGACGCGCCGCGATACGCCACGACGCCGAGGCTGCTCTTGGCGGACGCGGAGGTGGTGATCGTCACGGTCCTTCCGGCGTCGCCTGCCGCCGCCACCTTCTTCCAGACCGTGGTGGACCCTGAGCCCGCAGCCGCCGTGCCGACCAGCTCCCAGCCGGTCACACCGGTCGGCTGACCGACGGTGACCGCCGAGCCGACGGTGAGGAAGAGCAGCACCGCGTCGCCGGCCTCGACCGAGGGCAGCGTCGTTCGGTGTGTCGTCGAGGTCGCCGAGCTGGCGGCGCCACCGACGAAGCTGATCGCTCCGGCGGGCTGGCCGAGGTTGAGGGTCCGCTGGGTCTGGGTCGACGCGCCGTCGTCGTCGGTCACGGTCAAGGTCACGACGTACGGGCCCGGTGCCGCGTAGGTGTGCGCGGTGGTCGGGCCGGTCGCCGTGGTTCCGTCGCCGAGCGTCCATTGCCGTTGGACGATCGTGCCGTCGGAGTCGGTCGACGCTGCGCTGTCGAATGTGCAGGCGAGCTCATCGCACGATGGTGTGAACGCTGCGACCGGCGGCTGATTGGGCGGCGGCACCGCACCGGCCTTCTCGATCCTGATGTAGTCGATGTCGCCGACGAAGTAGTCGCAGGTGATCTCGATCTGGTCACACGTCGACTTCCCGCCGATCGACAGGCGCTGCGTGTTCGAGATGTTGCCGGTCGGCCCGTTGAGCCGCCCGACCTGCACGCCGTTGACGAAGAGCCGGATGAAGGTGGCGGTGCGTTCGCAGCGGATGGTGTGCCAGTTGCCGTCGTTGGTCCGGATCGGCGAGCGGATCGCCCGCTGCTGGCCGTTGCCACCCTTGAACAGGCACGTCATGTTGCCGTTGGGCTGCTCGAACTTGAAGTAGCCGCCCGGCGTCGCGTTCTGGCCCTTCTGCACGACGTTGCCGAAGCTGCGGGTGGTGCGATAGCGGAACTCGATCGCATAATCGCCCGAGTCGGGGTTGAGGTGTCTCGACGACGGCACGTAGGCGATCCGCTCCGGCTTCGCCGGTGGGGCGGTGGGGCTCACGTTCGACCACCGGTACCCGAGCGCGCCAGCGTGCACGGCGCCTGTTTGGATGGCCGGCCCGACCACACCGTCGAAACCGAACGGTCCCGAGTCGACCATGGTGGTCGCGCCGGCACCCTCGTTCATCTCCCAGAGCCCGACGAGCGACGTCGCGGCCTCGACAGGAGTGTCTCCCGCCGTGGTCCACGCCACCGTCGCGATCATCGCCACGGTCGTGGCGACCCATCGGCGGCGACCGCGCCGGCGGTCGCCGGCGCCGCCGATGTGATTGTCTCGTCCGTTCATTCGCCCGCTCCGTCTCGTCATTCGTGTTGTGACCATTGGTCGTCGTTGTGAAGGATTTCGTGGTGGCGCCGTGGCGGGCAGCGCCGATTCGAACTCGGCTGATTCAGCTGGGCCGGTTCACCGCAGTAGATAGCCGCTGACATCGGCGAGCAGATCGGCGGCGGCCGAGACGAAGACGCTGATGTCGCCACCGTCGCCGAGGGCGATCATGGCGCCGTTGGCGCGCACGTCACTGCCGCCGAGGTTGACGATCGACGCGACCGGCCGAAGGCCGCCGGCGGGCCATGCTGTCGCGAAGCTCGGCGCCGTACCGATCATCGTGAGGTTGACAACGACGGCACCGGCGTCGGCCGGCACCCCCGCGACCTCGGCGATCTGGGGGGTGATGGTGCCTTCGGCGGGGACCTGGCCCTTCGGCCCGCCGCCTGGTTCGCCAGGTCGTGTGTCGAACAGGCGGTCGGGCGGCAGCGGCACGAACAGCCCGCTCACCGCCGGGGCAGCGGTGGCGTCGGTGACGTAGCCCGACACGTCGGCGAGCAGCTGGGTCGCAGTGGAGCTGAAGAACGTGATGGTCCCGTTCGGGTTGACGGGCACGATCACCTGGTTCGGCACGGTCTCGCCGGACGTGGTGAGGTTGATGATGCTTGCGGTCGGCCGGGTGCCCTCGCCCGACCACACGGTGACGAAACCGGGCCCGGCGGGCGCAGTCGCGGTGACGTTCAGCACGACGGCGCTGACCCCGGTTGCGGGCAGACCCCCTTCGCCGAGCACCCGCACCTCGATCGTGCCGTCCGCAACCACGCCGCCCTTGGGCCCGTTACCGGGCTCCCCCGGGCGCGTGTCGAACAGGCGCTGAGGGCTCTGGGTGATGATCCGTCCGGCACCGATGGCGGTGGTCTGGTCGGCGAAGTACCCGGCGATGTCGCCGAGCAGGTGGGCGTCGCCGAGGCTGAACAGGCTGATCTTCCCGTCAGTGCCGACGGGGACGATCACCAGGTTGGCCCGGACCTGTCCGGAGGCGGTGAGGTTGATGCTCGAAGCGGTGGGTCGGGGCAGCCCGGTCGGCCAGATCGTCACGAAGCCGGGTTCCTGGGCGATCGCCGTGACGTTGATTGCAACCGCCGCTGGGTCGGCGGGGATGCCGTCGAGCGCGGTGACATCGACGTCGATGGTGGTGCCGCCGCTCACGAGCGCCTTCGGACCTGCGCCGGGCGTGCCCTCACGAGTGTCGAACACCCGCTCGGGCGGGAGCGGGATCAGGCGCGTGGTGCCGACGAGCGGCGGCAACGAAGCCTGCTGCTCGACCGTGACGGTTCGGGAGGTGTCGGCGCTCGCATCGTCGTCGTCGACACCGGTGAGGATCACCGTGTAGTCGCCTGGAGCGTCGTAGGTGTGCGTCGGGTTGAGGTCGGAGCTGGTCGTGCCATCACCGAACTCCCAGGACCGGCTGTCGATCGTGCCGTCCGCGTCGGTCGAGCCCGAACTGTCGAAGCTGCATGTGAGTTCGGTGCACGACGCCGTGAACGCCATCGTCGGTGGGGCGTTGGGCGAGGCGGGGTTGACGTCTTCGGTCGCGGTTCCCGTCGCTCCGTCGTCGTCGGTCCCAGTGACCACGACGGTGTAGGTGCCCGGGCCTCGGAATCGATGCTGGTCGAGTGGGTCATCGTCGATCCTGTTCGGCGATCCGTCACCCCAGTTCCAGGACCAGCTGACTATGTCGCCGTCCGGGTCTGTCGACTCGCTGGCGTCGAACTCGCAATCGAACACGACGCACTCGACCGAGAACGTCATCGCAGGTGGTTGGTTCGGCGGCGGCACCGGTGTGCCGCCCTTTTCGATCTGGACGTAGTCGATGTCACCGTTGAAGTAGTCACACGTCACGGGGGGGATGCCGGTGTTCTGATTGCAGCTCGCCTTCCCCCCGATGGACAGCTCCTTGGAGTTGCTGACCGAGCCCAACGGCAAGAGGGGATCGTTGCCGTTCTTCGCCGCCTCGACCCCGTTGATGAAGAGGATCACTCCAAAGTTCGCTCGCCGCTCGCAGCGGATCGTGTGCCACTGGCCGTTGTTGGTGTGCCAGGTTCGCTCCGGAGTGTCCTTGGCCTTGACGCCGAGCGTGCGCCCGTCGGCATCCTTGAACAGGCATGTCATCAGTCCGTTCGGCTGCTCGAACTTCCAATAGCCGCCGAAGGTCGTGTTCTGGCCCTTCTGCAGGACGTTGCCAAAGCTCCGGGTGGTGCGATACCGGAACTCGATCGCGTAGTCGCCGGTGCCCGGGTCGAGCCGGGGGTCATCGGGGACGGTGACGATGCGCTCGAGGCTCGCCGGGGTCGTGATGGGGTTCGTCGGGCTCTCTGGTGTGAACCGGTAGCCCGTCGCGCCGGCGAAGGTCGCTCCGGTGGTGACGAGGTTGCCGACGGCGCCGTCGAGGTTGTGCGGCCCACCGTCATTCATCGTCGATGCGCCCGAGCCCTCGTTCATGTCGTAGCGCGCAACGACCGGCAGCGGCCTGGGCTCGGCGGCCTGGGCGACCGGTGGGGCGGGGTCGGCGGTTGCGCTGACGACCACGGTCGCCGAAGCCAGCAGCATCGCTGCGATCGTGCCGTTGACCCATCGCCTGGGGGAGATCATCGCCGTTCCGCCTGTTGTTCGTGGGCGCGTCTCGCCGCCCGCATTCGCTCACATCGTGCGATGGGTGCCGCCTCGCACGACCACGCCTTGTGACGAGACTACGACAGGGTTTCGTGAAGTGCAAAGCACTTCTGGACTGCAGGTTGACGTTTGGTGAACGCTCAGGCCAACAGGTAGCCGAACGCGTCGGCCAGGAGATGCGCCGGGGCGAGCGCGAACACGTCGACGTCGCCGCCCTCGCCGAGCTGCACGATCGCGCCGTTCGGTCGGACGTCCCCGGCACCGACGACATTGACGTTCGAGGTGTCGGGACGATCTCGACCGGCCGGCCAGATGGTCGCGAAGCTCGGGGCCGACCCGATCATCGTCACGTTGAGCACCACGCCACCGGCCGCGTTCGGGATGCCGGCGACTCCGGCGACCTGCGGTCGGATGGTCGTGCCGGCCGCGACCAGGCCTTTCGGTCCGCCGCCCGGCTCGCCCTCGCGCGTGTCGAACACCCGGGACGGCTCGAGGGGGACGAACAGGCCGGTCGATGTGGTGCCGGCCGCGTCGTCGGTGACGTAGCCGAACACATCGGCGACGAGGTGCGCGCCCGACAGCGTGAACAAGCTGATCGCCCCGTCGACACCCAATGGCACGATGACCTGGTTGGCGACGGTCTCGCCCTGGCGGTTCACGTTGATCGAACTCGCGGTCGGCCGGGTGGTTCCAGACGGGAACGCCGTGACGAATCCTGGGCCCTCGGTCTCGGTGACGGTCACGTTGAGCACGACGGCCGTGACCCCGGTGGCGGGGACACCGGCGCGACCCAGGACCGGCACGGTGATGGCAGACGCTGAAGGCACCAGTCCCTTCGGGCCGGGGGCCGCACCTGGGCGCGTGTCGAACAGCCGCTGCGGCGCCTGCGTGACGATCCGGCCGTCGTCCGAGGTGCGGTCGACGGGGACGAAGTAGCCGGCGATATCGCCCAGCAGGTGGGCATCGCGCAGCGAGGTGAGGCTGATCTTGCCGCCGGCGCCCACCGGCACGATCACCATGTTCGCTCGGACCTCGCCGGGGGTCACGAGGTTGATGCTCGACGTCGTCGATTCCGGTGTGCCGGCCGGGCGGGCGGCCACGAAGCTCGGCGCCTGGACGCCGATTGCGGTCAGGTTGATCGCCACCGCCGTGACGCCCGTCGGAGGAACGGGCCCGACTCCCGTGACCTGGACGTCGATCGACGTGCCGCCGACGACGACCCCCTCCGGGCCAGGTGCCGGCTCCCCCGGCCGTGTGTCGAACAAGCGAGACGGCGACACCGGGATCATCTTCGAGGGCCATGGCACGGCGACCGTTCTGGTGATGACGTCGACGGCGCCCCGGTCGTCGGTTCCGACGACGCGGACCGTGTACGCGCCGTCGGCGGCGAAGGTGTGCTGCACGGTTGCGGCGCCGCCGGCCTGTGTTGCGCCGTCCCCGAACTGCCATGACCGTGACACGATCGATCCGTCGGGGTCGGTGGCGCTGGCGGTGTCGAATGTGCACGTGCGGCCGACACAGGAGATCGCGAGCTGCATCTGGGGCGGCTGGTTCGGGGGTCCGGTCACGGTCACCTGCCGGGTGGCCGGAACGGAGCTCGCCCCGAGTTCGTCGGTACCGACGATGGAGACCGTGTACGTGCCGGCGCTCGGGAATGAATGGATCGCGATCTCGTCCTGGTGTTCGACCTCGGCTCCGTCGCCGAAGTCCCATGCTCGATCGACGATCGTGCCGTCGGGGTCGTTCGATCCGCTGCTGTCGAACGTGCAGGTGAGGTTGGTGCACTGGGGCGCCGCGAGCTGCATCACCGGGTGCTCGTTCGGGATCTCCGGGATGTCCTTCTCGACCTTCAGGTAGTCGATCGCTCCCGTGAAGTAGTCGCACCCGACGAACACCTGATTGCAGTTCACCTTCCCGCCGATCGTCAGCGGGAAGCTGTTCGCGATGCTGCCGACCGTCTTGTTGTTGCGAACGACCTCGGTGCCGTCGATCAGCATCCGGACGAACGTGCCGCGGCGCTCGCACCGGATCGTGTGCCAGGCGCCGTCATTCGTCCGGACCGGCGACGTCACGGCGACGTCATTGCTCTGGTTGTGGCGGAACAGGCAGGTGACCTTGCCGTCGGGCTGCTCGATCTTCCAGTAGCCGCCGTCGGTGTTGCTCTGGCCCTTCTGGGCGATGTTCCCGAAGCTGCGAGTCGTCCGGTACCGGAACTCGATCGCGAACTCGGCGGTGCCGGGGTTCAGGTTCTCGTCGTTGTCGATGACGGCGAGTCGCTCGGGATCCTCCGGACCGGTGTCGGGCGGTGTGAACGCCCACTGATAGCCCGACACGCCCGCGCCGATCGAACCCACCTGGATCGAGTCGCCGATCCGACCGTCGAGCCCGAGTGGCCCCGAGTCGACCATCAGCCGGTCTGGGCCGATCGTGTTCTCGTCCATCCGGTAGTCGGCGACGACGACGAGCGCAGCCTTGGCCACCTGCGGAGATGCAACGAGCGCTCCGGCCGACGCCGCGACGACAGCGATCACTGTCGCCATCCTCGTGCCGCGTCGGTTCGCGCTCGTTGTCGTCATGAAAGCCGCCTGTTCGAATCGAGGCGGTGGCCTCGGATCGTCGATCTCGCTGTCCGTCGTGGTCGTGGGGCTCGCCGAGCCCGAGCGGATGCGCCAGCAGATTCTAGGGGGTTGCACTCGGGCCCACTCGGCGGACGCCGCCGGCGACATCGAGCGTTCACACATGTCAGGTCGCCCACGTCAGAGGTGTGCCCGACCTTGCCGTTCGCAACACCTCGACCGGATCGCCCCTGCTTCATCGATCGTGCGCCGCGTTGTCGCTCCGGAGCACCTTGCGCATACAGAGGCTGGTGTCCCGCGTCGCCACGTACGCGCCCCACGGTTCGCACGGTTCGTACCCGGCGCTCGCATACAGCCGGAGGGCGGCGTCCTGGCGTGGCCCGGTCTCCAACTTGAGCTCGTCGAGGCCGAGCCGCGCAGCGTGCAGTTCGAGCTGATCGAGCACGGCAGCACCGACCTTGGCGCCGCGCGCCGCCGGGTCGACGAACATCCTCTTCAGTTCGCCGACGCGTGGCTCGATCCGGCGCACGGCACCGCAACCGACCAGTCGATCGTCGAGGCGCGCCCGGAGCATCACGCCGTTGCCGCCGGTGACCTCGGCAGTGTCGAGGCCGAAGTGATTCTGCCCTGGGCCGGTCGCAGCGGCCTCCAGTTCGGCGTCGAGCCGATGGATCAGCTCGACCGTGTCGGCATCGTCGGGGACCGTGGGCTCCAAGATCAGCTGCGCAGGAGTGCGACCGAAACCGAACGCGTACGGGCTCGGGCCGCGCCGCTCGAGAAACGTGACACGTCGGACTGCGTCGTCGATCGCAGGAACTTCCCCTGGGCGGATCCACCACAGCGCAACACGCTTCGCGTCGGGAACGAACCACGCAGCGCGACGCCGGAAGAAGTCGACGTGCTCGGTGCGGTAGACGTAGTCCTTCAGGGCGTCGACCGACACCCACACGCTCATGTTCACGAGGGTCAGCGGATCGTCGAATGCGTGGATCGACGTGGCATTGCCGTCGTCGGTCTGAAGCCGCCACACGAACCCCGGCGCACGATCGGCATCGGCGTTGATCCGGTCGAGGTTGTCCATGAACTCGGCCACCAGCGGGTCGTCGGTGGGGGCGAGCATCGTGCCGATGTTGATCTGGGCCACGTGTGGTGCCATCGCCGCCACGGTAGCGACACGTCGATCGTGCGGCGTGCCGCTCAGTACACGCCGAGCACCTCGGCGACGACGATCAGATCGATCCCGGCCGGGAGCCCGAGGCCCGGCTCCCCGTCAGGGCCGAACGCCTGCTCGGGCGGCATCGCGATCACGCGGGTCGATCCGACGGTCGCGCCGTCGAGGCCTTCGAGCATGCCGGGCAGCGTCTGCCCCTCGCTCATGATGATCTGGAACGGGTCGCTGCGCTCCCACGTGTTGAGCAGCACCTTCAGGTTGTCGCCACGTACGAGGAGCAGTTGCACCACCGCCGTCTGACCTGGGCGGATCGGGGCGCCCTCACCGATGACTGCGTCGGACCATGTGACACCGGTCGCGCCCTCGGACGGCTGCACGAGCAGGTCGAGCGGTGCGTCCGCCGGATCGGCCGCGGGGATGACCGCTCGCACCTGGATCAGGAACGTCAGCGCGTCGCCCGGCTCGATCGTGCTGCCGCTCGGCGGCGAAGCGCCGTAGGCCATGTCGCCGGGGATGTCGAGCTTGACGACCTCGCCGGTGCGAGCGCCGAGCAGACCGACGTCCCACCCGAGGATCACGCCGCCGCGCCCGAGCACGAAGTCGAGCGGCACACCGCGCAGGTAGCTCATGTCGAACATCTCGCCGTCGACGGCGCGGATACCGGTGTAGTCGACGATGAGCGTGTCGCCGTTCTCGGCACCGGGCCCACTGCCCTCATTGACGACGTAGACGCCGAGCTCCTCGGGCAGGGTGCACGGCCGCAGCACGTCGAGCGGTTCGTCGGTCGGCGGCACGGTCACCGCCGGAGCGTCCTCGCACGCCTCAGGGTCGAGCTCGGGGACGGCCGGGGCGGTACTCGCCGGTGGATCGGTCTCGGTCTCGATCGCTGCCGGGGAAGCCGTCGCAACGGGTGCGGCGGTCGGTGCGACGCCGCGATCCGCGCCCGCCGCATCGGTCTCGCTGTCGGCGGTGCAGGCCGCGAGCAGCGCGATGGCGACCAGCGCGGTCGCGGAGCCGGTGATCCTGCCGAGCGGAACGGTTCGGGGGCGGTCCACGACGGGCGACGCTACTGCCCGCAACGCGTCAGCGCCGGGCGAGCCACTCGGCTTCCGCCTCGCCGGCGGGAGTCGACGGCGGGCCGTCGACGAAGGGCCACAGCTCCTCGGCGATGCGGCGGTAGTTGCCCGTGGCCTGCAACTGGCCGAGGAGGGCGTACAGCCCGAGGTTGATCCGTTGGATGAACACGAACGCCTTCGGCACGGTCGCGTACTGCGAGATCGGGCTGCTGCGGTCGAAGGTGTGGCGCACGATGCTGCTCGCGTACTCGCCGGACCACGTCATCTCGCGGTCGAGTCGGACCGGTTCGTAGAAGTGCGAGAAGTACTCGCCGACATCCTCGGTGGTCGCCGGCGCGTCTGGGCGGAGCATGCCGGCACGCTCGACGATCGACCGGAACTCGGCGGCATCATGGTCGACCGCAGCTGACTTGACCATCGCCTTGAACGTCGTGATCTCCTCGTCGGTGAAGTGCTTCACCAAACCGAAGTCGAGGAACGTGACCCGGCCATCACCATGGAAGAGATAGTTGCCGGGGTGGGGGTCGCCGTTGAACGCACTCATGCGGTAGAGCGAGCGGAACACGAACCGGAAGATCGTCTCGCCGGCGAGGTCGCGCTCTCGCTGATCCCACGTGAGCAGTTCGTCCCAGGTGTGACCGTTGACGAGCTCGGTGGTGAGCACCCGCCCGGTCGACAGCTCCGGGATCACGGCGGGAACGTGGATGTACGGGTGGTCGCGGTAGAACTCGGCGAACTCGGACTGGTTGCGGGCCTCGCGCCGGTAGTCGAGCTCCTCGGTGAGCCGTTCCTTGATCTCGGCGACCATCTCGTCGGGCTCGAGGCCGCCGAACCCCTGCTTCAGGATCATGCCGAGCATGTCGGCGTTGCGCAGGTCGGCTTCGATCGCCTGGTCGACGCCCGGGTACTGCACCTTGACCGCGACGGCACGCTGCTCACCCGAATCCGGGTCGACCACCAACGCCCGGTGCACCTGCCCGATCGACGCCGCAGCGATGGGCTCGGGATCCCATTCGAGGAACACCTCGTGGGGGCGACCGCCGAGCTCGGCCTCGATCACTCCGGCGGCGAGCTCGGGCGACATCGGGGGAGCGCTCGACCGGAGCTGGGCGAGCGCCATCCGCAGCGGCTCGGGGAGCCCTTCGTCGAGGTAGCTCGCCATCTGGCCGAGCTTCATCAGCGCGCCCTTCATGTGCCCGAGCTCCTCGGCCACGGCGTTGGCGGTCCGCAGCCGCCGGTGCTCGTCGAGCTCGATCCGCCGTTCGGTCGACGCGAACACCTTGCGGGCCGCGGTCGAAGCATGCACTGCGCCTACCTTGGCCCCGAGCTTCGCAACCTTCGCCGAACGCCCTGCCCACGACCGCCGCATCACAAGGCCGCAGGGTACGGGGCTTCCGTCGCGAGTGCTCGCTCGTGGCTGCCGCAGGCGTGGGTCCGGGGGCGCGCCCCCGCCGCAC
>JALHOG010000007.1:0-24960 GCA_022843125.1 Ilumatobacteraceae bacterium | reverse complement strand
CGCCACGACGTCGACGACGATCCGGCCGCTCACTCCATCATCAGCACGGTGAACCGGCCGTCGTTCAACGTTCCGGCGGTGTTGTGGCACAGGACGGTGACGGTCGTGCCGCCCCAGGCGGCGACCTTGCAGGTATCGGAGGTGATGCCATACGACGTCACCTGCACATGCCCTCTCGTCAGGTCGAGCGCGGGGAACGTCACCACGTAGGTCCCGGTCGCGCTGTGGTTCACCACGGGATCGCCGCCCGGGTTGTAGGAGTACTGACACGTGGTCGCGAGGTTGGTGGTCGTGCCGACGACGGAGTTCGCTGCGGCGTTGCAGACGAAGGCGTAGGCCAGCTTCCCCGTGGCGGTTGCAGGTCGGTTGGCGACCGCGGCATCGGTCTGGGCCTTCGTGTAGTAGCGGTCGTCGTGGTTGTGGTCGGTGTAGTAGCCGACCACATCGACGATGACGTTGACGCTGCCGACGCCGTTGAAGATGTTGAATTGGCCGCTGCCGGACAGTCCGGTGGTGACGGAGTTGGGGATGGGTGGTGCGCCCGGCTGCGGGTTGAGGTTGGAGGCGGTCGGTTGGGGCGCGCCCTGTGCCCAGATGGTGAGGAATGTGCCGCTCGTGGCGCCGATCGCCGTGACGTTGAGCTCGAGTCCGGTCGCACTGGTCGGGATCGCAGAGGCTGCGGTGCAGTTGCCGTTCGAGCCGTGGGCGCTGATGGCGAGGATTTCGGCGGCGCCGATCGGGGTGCTGCGAGGGCCGACGTTGTCGGGGGCGGGACGCGTGTCGACGAGCCGGCAGGGGGTGATGGGGACGAACGCGACCGCGCCGGCGGGGTTGGTGGCGTAGGTGGTGGCGAGTCCGCCGGCGCCGAGTGTGACGGCGACGGCGGCGCCGATCGCCGCCCACCTGGTGCGAAGCATGCTGGTGTTCATGTGAGTTCTCCTCTGATGTGGACGGGCGCAGTCTGTCAGGCCGGCGTCGGGTGGTGTCCGGCATTCTTCGAGTGGACCCGACAGCGCCGCGGTCAGGCGGAGCGCCGGACCACCGAGTCGATCGCCCGGACCAACTGTGGCACGAACCTCGCCGACTTGGCGACGACCGCGTCGTGGGCGCCGTCGACGCGGAACGCCTCGGCCCCCGGGATCCACTCGAACAGCCGCACCTGCCGGCGCAGTGGCACCACCGGGTCGCGCATCGTGATCACCACCGACGTCGGGACGTCGACGTCGGCGATCCAGTCGGACGACGAGAACTCGCCGATCGCCCGGCCGGCTTCGAGGATCATCCGCCAGTCGTGCGACGAGATCTGCTCGACCGCCCAGTCGGCCAGCATCTGGCTCTTGCGCTGCAGGTACACCTGCTCGGTGATCCAGCCCCTCGCCTGGGATGGGGTTACCCTCGCCACCGCCGCCAGGCCGGTGAGCCCGAGGAACGACAACCGCTCCGGGCGGCGTCCGGCGAAGTACGGCGCTGTGGCGCACAGCACGAGCCCGTCGACGCGGTCGCGGTGGCGCTGCCACACGAGCTGTGCCACCGGCCCGCCCATCGAGTAGCCGATGGGGATGAAGCTCTCGACACCGAACGCGTCGGCGACTGCGACCGCATCGTCGGCGCAGTCCTCGAGGCGGAACGACTTGCGGGTCCGCAACCCACGCCCGTGACCGCGATGGTCGAACGCGATGACCCGATACCGCTCACCGAGGGCCTGGTAACACGCGAACCAGTTGAGATCGGCGGTCGCGGTCCAGCCGTGCAGCAGGACGATCGTCGGGGCGCCCGCCGGACCCGCGATCTCGCGGACGAACAGCGAGCCGAGCCCGGGCAGCTCGATCTCCTGACCCGCAGGGAACTCCGGGGCTGCGGGCGCAACCGCGACCGACGCGAACGACAGGTCGGTGAGATCGTCGTGCTCGCTCAGGGCGTGCTCCGTGTCATCGGCACCACCCGGGTGCAGCGACAGCGGGAGCGCGCCGCCATCAGAGCGGTTCGACCTTCAGCACGGTGATCGTGAGCGCGCCGTTGGGCGCCTCGTACGTGACCTGCTGGCCCTCGCTCGCACCCTGCAGCGCCGCTCCGAGCGGGCTCGACGCACTCACGACGTCGGCACCGTCGACCTGCTCCTCCATGTGGCCGACGACGTACCGCTCGGCCATGTCGGGCGAGTCGCCGTCGTACAGGATCGTGTAGACGAACTGGTCGTCGACGATCTCGGCGTTGTCGAGCATGTGCTCCAACTGCCGGATCCGGCCCTCCATGTGGCCCTGCTCGTCCTTCGCGGCGTGGTAGCCGGCGTTCTCGCGCAGGTCGCCCTCCTCGCGGGCACGTTCGATCTTCTCGGCCACCTCGATGCGACCGCGGGTGGTGAGGTCGTCGAACTCAACCTTGAGGCGCTCGAACGCAGCGCGGGACAACTGATGCGTCGCCATAGAGGCACGAGGATACCCATACGGTGCGGCGACGCAGACCGGAGGGGTCCGAGCCCGCCCGGCGGTCACTCGTACGAGCGGAGCTCGACGGTGTTGCCGTCGGGGTCGAGCACGTACACCGACCAGCCTTCGCCACGGGCTCCGTACCGTGTGCCGGGCCCGTCGACGACCGCGAAACGTGGGTCGGCCGAGACGGCGTCGACGTCGGCGCGATCGACCACGAGGCAGAGGTGGTTCATGTTCTCGCCGGTGCGCTCGCGAGCGAACAGGTCGATGATGCATCCGGCGTGCACCCGGACCGACGGGAACGGCACCGCCCCGGCCCGCCACAGCTCGACGCGGTCCCCGTCGAGCCCGAGCAGTCCGGTGTACCAGGCGAGCGACCGTTCGACGTCGGCCACGTCGAGGACGATGTGATCGGTCTCGTGCACGTGCATGTCGCCACGGTACGTCTCGGCGTCCGTTGCGATACCCGGACGACCGGGCTGAGAGCGATCGGGCCCGACCCTCTAGATTCGGGCGCCATGTCGAACAGTGGCGCACAGCACAGGATCGCGGTCATCGGTGGCGACGGGATCGGCCCGGAGGTCACCGCCGTGGCGTTGAAGGTGGTGGCCGCGGCAGGTGTCGACATGGTCACGACCGAGTTCGACCTCGGCGGCGCCCGATACCTCCGCGACGGTGAGGTGTTGAGCGACGAGACGCTGGCCGAGCTGCGCCACTTCGACGCGATCCTGCTCGGTGCGGTCGGTACACCCGGTGTGCCCCCCGGCGTGATCGAGCGCGGCCTCCTACTGAAGATGCGGTTCGAGCTCGACCTGTACGTCAACCAGCGCCCGTTCGTCGGGACCGCCCCCGGTCACGACCGGCCCCACGAGTTCGTCGTGATCCGCGAGAACACCGAAGGCCCCTATGTGGGGGAGGGTGGCGTGCTGCGCAAGGGCACACCGTTCGAGGTCGCCACGCAGGGTTCGGTCAACACCCGGATGGGTGTCGAGCGCTGCATCCGCTACGCATTCGAGCTCGCAGCAGGCCGCGAGCGTCGCCACGTCACCCTCGTGCACAAGACGAACGTGCTCACGTTCGCCGGCAACCTGTGGGAGCGCACCTTCGACGAGGTGGCGGCCGACTATCCGGATGTCGGCACCGCGTACAACCACGTCGACGCGGCGTGCATCTACTTCGTCCAGGACCCCCATCGATACGACGTCGTCGTCACCGACAATCTGTTCGGCGACATCCTCACCGATCTCGGGGGTGCCGTGTCAGGCGGCATCGGCCTCGCGTCATCCGCCAACCTCAACCCGGCTCGCACGGGGCCGTCGATGTTCGAGCCGGTCCACGGCTCGGCGCCCGACATCGCCGGACAGAACGTCGCCAACCCGGTCGCTGCGATCCTGTCGGCCGCGCTCATGCTCGACTTCCTCGACGAGACCGCGGCAGCCGACCGCATCCGAGCCGCGTGCGCCGAACCCGTCATCGGTAGCACCACCCACGTCGGCGACGAGATCGCCGCCCGCCTGCAAGGCTGACCGCAGCCCCGCCAGCCAGCACCCCCGCGTCAGCACAGATCGGGTGCCACCGCGTTGTCGCTGACACATGGAGGACGAACGATGCCGATCACGCCCACCCCGAAGATCTGGATGAACGGCAGACTCGTCGATTGGGCCGATGCCACCATCCACGTCGGCACGCACACGCTGCACTACGGCACCGGCGTGTTCGAGGGCATCCGCGCCTACGAGACCGCTGACGGGCCGGCGGTGTTCCGCCTCACCGATCACATCGTGCGGCTCCACAACTCCGCGCGGATCCTCGGCATGGACATCCCCTACACGGTCGACGAGCTCGTCGCAGCGACCAAGGAGACGGTGGCGTCGACGGGTCTCCCCGCCTGCTACGTGCGCCCGATCGCCTTCTACGGCTACGGCGAGATGGGCCTCAACACGATGCCGTGCAGCGTCGAGGTCGCGATCATGTGCTGGCCGTGGGGTGCATACCTCGGCGACGATGCGCTCACCAAGGGTGTGCGGCTGAAGATCTCGTCGTGGACCCGGCACGACCACAACACCATGCCGCCGGCAGCGAAGACCACCGGCAACTATGTGAACTCGTCGCTCGCCAAGGTCGAGGCGTTGCGTGCCGGCTACGACGAGGCGGTGATGCTCGCCGGAAACGGCCTCGTGGCGGAGTGCTCGGGCGAGAACGTGTTCGTTGCGCGCCACGATCGACTGATCACCCCGCCGCTGTCGGCGGGTGCGCTCGAAGGCATCACGCAGCACACCGTCCTGACGCTCGCCCGCGACCTCGGATTCGAGGCGGTCTGCGACAACCTGGCGCGCAGCGACCTGTACATCGCCGACGAGATGTTCCTCGTCGGGACCGCGGCCGAGGTGAGCTCGGTGAGCTCGGTTGACGACCGGTCGATCCCGTGCCCGGGGCCGAAGACCCTCGCGATCGCCGAGCTCTACGGCCGTGTCGTTCGGGGCCAGATCGACCGGTACCGCGCGTGGTGCGAACCCGCGATCTGAACGGCGCCCGTTCCCCGTCGCCTCGCTGCGGATCGCCTACGATCCCGAGAACACCGTCATGCAGCCCTCGGCGACCGATCCCTGCACACCCTCCACAGCTTCCCAGACCGACGGCTCCGTCGGTTCTACTGCGTCGCGTGTCCGATCATGGTGCGAGTCGATCACGGGATGGCCGAGATGACGCCCGACGGTCCAGCTGCGGAGTCACTCCTCGACGGCGTCGCCCACCTCGTGGTCGAGGGTCTACAGATCGTCACGGTCGGTCCGGCGGTCGCGACCGAGCTCGGGTGCGACCCGACCTCACTCCACGGACCGCTCGAAGCGATCGGGACCCGGCTCGACGATGTCACCTTCGACGAGCTGCTCACCGGACAGTCGACGTTGCGGGTGCGTCTCGGCTCCGGTGTGGATGATCGACCGGTACGGCTGCGGCGCCTCGGCGTAGACGGCGACCGGGTCTGGCTCGAGATCCGATCGTTGTCGGCGGAGTTCCGGCTGGAGTCGCTGCTGCGCCGGAGCGGATTCGGTCACATGCTGCTCAGCCCGTCGATCGAGCTCCTGTGGTCGCTCTCGTCGAACGATCTGTCGGACGTCTTCCCGGGTGACAACCCGCTGCACTGGGTCGAGCTGATGGATCCCGACGACATGCAGATCCTCGGCAAGGCGATCTTCGAGGTCGGTGCCGACGCGAGCCTCAGCCGCACGGTGCGTCATCGCCTCAACGCCGATCGCACCTACACGATCGTCGACCAGGTCGAGTCGGCGATCCACGACCCCGATCTCAGGGCGGTGCTCGTGCGCAGCCGCCTCGACGATGCGTCGAACCCGGCGCTGACCGACGAGGCGTCGTCATCCTCGTATGCGGGGGTCATGGTCTCGGACCACATGCCGATCGGCGTCGTCGTGGCGAGCACGGCGGGCAAGGTGCTCCATCGCAACGCGGTCGCGGCCGAACTGGTCGGTGCACGCGACGGTCAGGCGATCGCCGTCGCCCAGGGGGAGGGGTGGCTGCTCGATGGTCTCGATCCGGATCACGAGCGGGCCTACCTCGCCGTGATCGAGCAGGCGACCGACGGTCGGCCGGCGCACTGCACCGTTCCCGCCCCGCTCCATGCTGGCCGCTGGCTGCGCATCTCGGCGTCGCCTGCCGCCGCATCGACGCTCGTGATGACGATCGAGGACATGACCGAGCTCTCGGAGGCAGAGCGTGCGGTGCGAGCGTCGCACCGTCTGCTCGAAGCACTCGACTCGCACTCCGAGGAACTCGTGGTCGTGCTCGACGCCGAGGGTCGGGCGCGCTACACGAGTTCGTCGATCCAGCGACACCTCGGTGAGGGTGCTGTCGTGCAGGCGTTCGTCGATGTGGTCCAGTACGTCCACGCCCCCGACCGTTCTCTCCTGGTCGACCTCGAGCGGCGAGTGCGGTCGCTCCCGTCCGGTTCGGCTGCCGTCGATCTCCGGGTCGACGTCGACGAGACGAGCGGGGGGCGGTGGCACCACGCGGTGCTGACGAATCTGCTCGACGACCCCGATGTGGCCGGGTTGGTACTCACGCTGCGCGACGTGCACGACCGGCAGCTCGCCGAGCGCGAGCTGCGCTTCTGGGCTACTCACGACGCGCTCACCACCCTGCCCGACCGCGCTGCGCTGCGCACCCAGCTCGACGCCGTGCTGAACGAGGCGGCAGTGCTCGAACGGCGAACCGCGCTCGTGTTCTGCGACGTCGACCGCTTCAAGCAGATCAACGACGAGGCCGGGCACCAGGTCGGCGATCTCGTGCTCACCGAGGTGGCAGCCCGTCTCCGGGCATCGTTGCGGGGGAGCGATGTCGTCGGGCGGTTCGGCGGCGACGAGTTCGTGGTCGTCGTCCCGAACGTCGACGACGAGGTGCACGCGCTGATGCTCGCCGAGCGCGTGTTCGCCACGGTCGCCGGCCCGGCCACGATCCACGGCGTCGATCTGCCGATCAGCATCAGCATGGGAGTCGCGATCACCGACGAGCGGTGCACGACCGCCGAGGAGCTGCTGCGTCGTGCCGACCTCGCCATGTACCGCTCCAAGCGCGCCGGGCGAGGCCGGATCACGGTGCACAGCGACGATCTCGCTGTCGATGACGGTGCGGCCGCTGCCGGCGGCGGGGCCGTGTGACCGCCGCTTACGATGCGGCGGCGATCGACCTCGACGCCTGCCGGGAGCGCGCCGACCCGATCGCGGATGCAGCGGTCGCCTCGTACTTCGCCGAGGTCCGCGTCGCTGAGCCGTCGGCGCTGTTCGCCCACCTCGTCCGGCACGTGCATCTGCCGCCCGAGGAACGGGTCCCGGCGGTTGCCGAGTTCCTGACCGAGGCTGCCCGCCGCCCGGCCGGCGTCGACGGGGTCGCGGTCGCTCGCGGCCAGGAGTTCTTCAACCGGCTGGTCGCCCACCACTTCTCGGCGCTCTACCTGGCGTCACTGCCGAGCAGCTACGCCGCGGCCAAGGGTGTCCAGGTGCTGCGCATGACGGGCCGGCTCCAGACCGACACCGAGCGCCGGTTGAACGAGACCGCGCAGTTCCTGATGGACATCTCTGCACCCGGTGCGCTCGAGCCGGGCGGCGTCGGTATCGACCGGATCCTGCACATTCGCCTGATGCACGCGGCCATCCGGTGGATGATCGCCAACGATCCGTCGGTCACGGTGGTGGACGACCTTGCTCCGCCGCTCCGCGACGAGGACGGGCTCGTGTGGTCGCGTTCGTGGGGCATCCCGGTCAATCAGGAGGACCTCGTCGGTACCTGGTTGACGTTCACGGCCGTCGTCTACGAGGCATTCGACGCGAGCGGGGTCGACTACGACCTGCGAGACATCGACGACCACCTGCACCTGTGGCATCTCGTCGCGCACCATCTCGGGCTCGAGCCTGCGCTCGTGCCGCCGACCCGGGCCGATGCGATCGCCCTGCGTGATCGCATCTGGTCGCGTCAACAGTCGCCGTCGGCGGCGGGTGTGGCGATGACCGCAGCGCTGGTCGCGCAGGCGCACGGCCGCATGCCGCGGTTCGCCTGGCCGATCATGCCCACCGCGTTTCGGCACTTCCTCGGAGACCGCGTCGCCGACATCATCGGTCTGCCGCCGGCGAACTGGACACGCCGGCTGTTCCCGGTGATGAGCGCGTTCACGAGGGTGGCCACGCTCGGCAAGGAGCGTCACGCGTGGCGGGCACGGGTGAGCGCCTACGTGGGTCGCCACCTCATGGACGGGATCCTCGTCGAGATGCGTGACGGCGACCGGCCGGCATTCGCGATCCCGACACACCTCTCCGATCACTGAGGAGCGATCGCTGAGGACCGATCGCAGAGCCGCGTCAGCGTCTGGGCGGCACCTCGCCGCGCACCATCCAGGCGAGTTCTGCCGTGGTGAACGGGGGCACGGTCAACGAGAGGAACTGCTGTCGGCTGCGGAAGAGATTGACGATGTACGTCATCCGTTGATGCAGATCGGCCCAGTCGTGTGCACCGGACCCGCGGCCGGTTCCGCCGGTTGCATCCCACTGGGTCAACAGGTCGCGTAGCCCTGGCATGTCGACCTCGCGCAACACCAGGGGGAAGCGTTCCCCATCGGCGAGGGGCGGGACGTCGCGGTCGAGGCGGAGCACCGCGCCCGGCACCGTGAGCGTCATCAGGAGCCGGGTCGCGACGTGCTGCCAGATCCGCTCGATGCAGGCGGCCGCATGGGCGTGTACGTCGCGTTCGATACGAGTTCGCACTCGGGCAGGCACCACACGGTGGACGAGCCGGCTCACCGCGGCACCGAGGTCGACGACGCCCGCGTCGAGCGCGGCGACGATGTCGGCCTGGAGGCGCTCCTGTTCGTGCAGCACGGCGGCGACGTTGGCGGCGAGCACGTGCTGGGCGCGCTCGGTCGGGTCGGCAGTGCCGGCGGCTGCTGCGTAGTGGCGGAATGCGATCCGCACGTGGTGGGCGGTCTGTACCGTCGGGATCGCGAGCTCGTCGAGCCAGCGGTCGATCTCGTCCGCATTCGGTGCGCCGCCGGCTTCGATCGCGTGGACGAACCGCACGAACAACGGAGCGAGTTCGCTGTAGACGAGGGTGTTGCCGTTGGCGATGAACTTCGACACCTGAGCGAGCGCTTCCGCGACGAGGTGTTCGAGGTGGGACCGTTCGATCGGTCGGGCGAGCCCGAGCCGCCGGAGCAGTGAGGTGTGGTCGTCGACGATGCCGAGGGCTGCGTCGAGGTGGTCGTCGACGCCGGGCAGCACGTCAGCGATGATGCGGGGGAGTTCCTCACCGCGTATCGATGCGCCGGCGGTGCTCGACGCCCAGATCGCGAACGTGCACCACGTCTGGTCGGTACCGAGGATGTCGAGCAGCCGGTGCGCCAGGTCGGCGTACGACTGGGTGATCCACAGGTTTCGGACCGCCGGGTCGGCGATGCCGATGGTCCGGTGGACGGCGTCCTCGGTGAGCGGGAGTCTGCCTGGAACCCTCGGCCAGTCGATGACGTGGTGAGGTCGCGTGGCGATGGTGGCGGGCATCACGGACCGTGTATCGGCGCGTCCACCGCCCGGGTGAAGCGCGTTTCCGGCGCGACGGGTCAGGTGAGCGGTTCGACGAGCCGTAGGCGCCGGGCGCTCGGCGGGTCGGCCAGCGCCTGCATCGCGAGGTCGTAGTCCGGGATCGCGAACACCTCGCCGTCGTCGGTGATCATCACGAACCGGTCGAGTTGTGCGAGGAAGGTCCGGTCGTGACTCACTGCGACCACCGTGCCCTCGAACCCGTCGAGTGCCTGTTCCAACGCTTCGGACGACTCGACGTCGAGGTTGTCGGTGGGCTCGTCGAGCAGCAGCACGTTGTGGCCGTCGAGCTCGAGGCACAGGATCTCGAGTCGCGCCTTCTGGCCGCCCGACAGGGTGTGGAACTCCTGCCGTGACTGCTGCCCGATGCGATATCGGGCGAGCGCTTTCATCGCCTGCTCCTCGTCGTAGCGCCGATCACGAACGATGTCGAGGCACGTGCGGCCACGGAACTCCGGCCGATCGTTGACCTGTGTGAACATGCCGACCGAGGTGCGCGGGCCGAACTGGACGGTCCCGTGGTCGGGTGTGAGGGTGCCGTCGAGCGCGTTGAGGAGATGGGTCTTGCCGGTCCCGTTGGGGCCGATCAGCCCGACCCGTTCACCGTGGCGGACCTCGTGGCTGAACGGCAGGAACAGATCGCCGATCGACACATCGGTGAGCTGGACGACGCGTCGGGCGGCGTCACCCCCGCGCAGGCGCACGATGATCTGCTGCTCGGCGACGGGTGGTGGCGGTGGCCCGATCTTCACGAACTTCTCCCACCGGGTCTCGGCCGCGTTGGCCTTGGTGGCGTTCTTGAAGTTCTGCGCCGCCCGCTGCTTCATGATTTTCATGTGGTGGAACAGGCGGCGCTCCTCCTGGTTCCACCGTTCGAGGTCGTCGCCGAGCTTGGCCTGGCGTTGCGCTCGCGCGTCGGGGAACGTGGCGTAGGAGCCGCCGTGCGTCCAGCAGCCCGACCCCTCGATGCACACGACCTTGGTCGCGACCTGCGACAGCAGGGTCCGGTCGTGGCTGACCATCAGGATCGTCGATGCGCACTCGCGGATCTGCCGCTCGAGCCATGCGCGCGTGGGCACGTCGAGGTAGTTGTCGGGTTCGTCGAGGAGGAGCACGTCGGCGCCGCTGGTGAGGAGCAGATCGAGGACGAGGCGTTTGCGCTCGCCACCGCTCAGCTCACCGACCTTCCTGGTGGCGAAGTCGGTGACCGGTGTCTTGACGCTGCGCGACGCAGCCGCCTCCCACCGGCCCTCCAGTTCATAGCCGCCGAGGTCGCCCCAGTCGCCGAGGCGTTCGGCGTACTCGATGCCGTCGCTGGAGCCGTCGAGCATCGAGCGTTCCGCTGCGACGAGCGCACGTCCGGCGACGCGCAGGGCCGGCGGTGCGACCTCGATCAGCATCTCCCGCAACGTCTGGTCGGGATGGGCCATCCCGACCTCCTGCGTCATCCGGAGCACCGTGCCGCCGAGGGAGAACGACCCCTCGTCGGGTTCGAGATCTCCTGCCAGGATGCGCAGGATCGTGCTCTTGCCGACCCCGTTGACCCCGATCAACGCAGCGTGCTCACCGGGCGCCACGCCGAACGAGACATCGAAGAAGAGGGCGTCGGAACCAGGGGGTGCGTACTCGAGTTCCGACACGGTGATGTGGCTCACGGCCGGCGACGCTACCGGCCGGCTCGACCCGCACCGCCGCCGGCGACGGCCTACGCTGGCGCACATGCTGACGCGGTCGGGAAACGTCACTGCGCCGAGGGGTCGGGCGGCACTCGCACTCGCACTCGTGCTCGCCGTCGTCGGCGCCGCCGCGTGTGGTGCGTCGGATGGCCAGGTCGCAGTCGTCGACACGTCGGTGACGCCCGTCATCGTCACGTCCGTGCCGGACACCGTGGTCGCCGTTGCCCCCGAGGCAGTCGAGTCGGTCGAGCCGGTCGAGGGGATCACGACGGTCGACCGTCCGGCGATCGCGACGACGGAGGCCGAGCGGGTCGACGTCCCGCTTCGCGTCGACTGGATCGGTGGGAGCGACGTCGCTCTCAACGAGGTGTCGCTCCCCGATGCCTTCCTCCAGCACCGATCCGACGTCGACGGACGTCCGCTCGATCTGCGCGCTCGCACGCAGATCGGCGCACTCGCTCCCGACGTCGAAGCGATGATCCGTGCCGCAGTCGCCGATCGCGTCGAGGCCCTGATCGTCTCGTTCAATCCGGTGTGGCTGCACTTCCTCGAGGGGTCGTGTGATGCCCTCACCGTGCCGCGCGATCGCTATCGGTGCCTGCTCACCCCGCAGTCGGCCGAGATCACGGCCGAGCGCCAGGCCGAGATCGACTCGCTCATGCGCGCGATCGTCCTCGCCGACGTGCCGGTCTACCTGTACATGCAGCCGCACTCTGCCGACGTCATGGCGGACCCTGCGGTGGGTCAGCTCATCACCGATGCCGAACAGCGGCTCGCTGCCCTCGACCCTGGGCTGCCGACGATCATCGTCCGGGCCCGCAACATCACCCGCGATGCGGGTCCTGCACGTGAGGGCACCGAGTTCCACGACATGGTGCACCTGACGCCCGCCGGCGCCACCGTGCTCAGCACTTGGCTGGCTGCCGACGTGGGCGCGTTCTGGGACCGACTCGGTTTCGCTCGCTGATACCCACGGTGGGGTCGCCGAGTTCGGGCTACCACCGTCCGTATCATTGCCCGGCGACCGGAGGAGCACCATGGCGACAAGCGTCGGAATCATGTCGATGCAACGGATCTACAACTACGGGTCGACTCTGCAGGCGTACGCACTCCGGCGGCTCATCGAGGGGCTCTCCGACGACAACCGGGTCTCGTTCCTCGACTACGCCCCCGGCGAGATCCTCGTCCGGTCCGAGGTGACCGGCGCTGTGGCGTCGTCGAAGCTGGGGCGTGTGCTGTCGAAGGTGTCCGAGTACAACGCCGTCGACGCAGCGTGGTCCGACAAGCTCAGGTTCTTCAACCACAAACGAACCTACGGGCGGCGCTACTTCCCGCTCGTCGGGATCCCGGCGTCACCGAACCGGAACCTGGCGGTCGACTTTCAGGTGATCGGTAGCGATGAGGTGTTCAACTGCGTCCAGTCGAACACGAACGTCGGCTACTCGCGCGACCTGTTCGGCCATGGGTCGCCGGCGACGAAGGTCGTCTCGTACGCAGCTTCGTTCGGCAACACCACGATCGACAAGATCGATGCGGCCGGCATCCGGGCGGAGCTCGCGAGCGACCTCGCCGGCTTCGACGCGATCTCCGTCCGTGACCGGAACTCGGCGGCCATCGTCGAGGCGTTGACGGGGGAGCAGCCGCAGGTCCACGTCGACCCGGTGCTCGCGTACGACTTCATGCGGCTCGAGTCGAGGATTCCCGCCGGTCGCCTCCACGAAGGTCGATACATGATCGTGTACGGCTACGGGGGACGGCTCGATGCGGCAGAGAACGCGACGCTGCGCGCATACGCGCGCTCGATCGATGCCCAGATCCTGTGCATGGGCGGTGTCCAGGGGTGCTGTGACCGCTTCATCGACTGCAACCCGTTCGAGCTGCTGGCGTACTTCCGCGACGCCGAGGCGATCATCACCGACACGTTCCACGGGACGATCTTCTCGATCATCAACCGGAGGCCGTTCGGCACCATCATCCGCCGGAGCGTCGGCCACGCGTACGGGAACGAGGAGAAGCTCGGCTTCCTGCTCGACACGTTCGGCCTCTCGTCCCAACGGGTCACCGATGTCGCGCAGGTGGGCGAGATCCTCGCCAACCCGGTGCGCCACGACTCGGTCGACGAGCTGCTGCAGCGCGAACGCGCCCGCTCGCGTGACTACCTCCGAACCGTCATCGCAGCGCCTGCGGCCGATGCGTGAGCGGGCCGATCGGGTTCCCGATGTCGGTCGCACACGTCCCAGCTATAGTGCTCCCGCCTCGACCGGTTGCCGGCGACGCGTGATGGCCCCCGTGCACGGCGAAGAGTGAGTGAGGTTGCGTGATGTCCCCTGACCTGTCACAGGTCGTGTCCGCCGGGGTGTGCGTCGGCTGCGGCGCATGTGCGGTGGTAGCGCCGGATCAGCTCGTCATGCAGCTCACCGATGAGGGCACCTACCTCCCGGCCAACCGTGATGGTCGGGGCCTGTCCGACCTCGACCTCCAGGTCGCTCTTCGTGCGAGCACCGTGTGCCCGTTCTCCGACCACTCCCGCAACGAGGACGCGATCGCGGCCGAGCTGTACGGCGGGGCTGACGTGGCGCACCACGAGATCGCCGGGTACTACCGCAAGATCGTCGCCGGTCACGTGGTTGCCGGTGACTTCCGTGAGTTGGGCACGTCGGGTGGCATGACCTCGTGGGTGCTGCATCGTCTGTTGACCGATGGTGAGGTCGACGGCGTCGTCCACGTGGCCTCGACGTTCGACGCGTTGCCCGGCGCGTTGTCGAGCTACACGATCTCTCGCTCGGTCGACGAACTGCTCTCCGGACGGAAGTCGCGCTACCACGTCCAGACCCTCGTCGACGTCATGCAGGAGGTCCGTGATCAGCCGGGCCGGTACGCCGTCGTGGGCGTGCCGTGCTTCATCAAGGCGGTACGGCTGCTCGCGGATGCCGATGAGACCCTGCGCGAGCGGGTGGTCTTCACAGCATCCCTCGTGTGTGGCCACTTCAAGTCGACGCTGTACTCCGAGTATCTCGCCTGGTCGCTCGGCATCAAGCCCGCCGCAGTGAAAGACATCGACTACCGCCACAAGGAGCCGGGGCGACCCCCCAATCGCTACTGCGTCCGTGTGGCACCGCGCGACGGTGACGACGTGATCAAGGGCGTCGAGCACATTCCCATGGCGGATTGGGGCATGGGGATCTTCAAGCTGGGCGCCTGCGACTACTGCGACGACATCGTGGGCGAGACCGCCGACGTCAGCCTCGGCGACGCGTGGCTCGATCCGTTCATGGCGGATTGGCAGGGAGCGAACGTCGCGATCGCGCGATCGGCACTGGCCGCTCGGCTGTTCGAGGATGGCGAGGCGAGCGGCGATCTCGATGTGATCCCGTGGACTGCCGAAGACGTCGCGGCGGCGCAGGCGGGTGCCGTTCGGCACCGCCGTCCGGGCCTGGCGGTTCGTCTCGGCAACCGCGCGCGTTCGGGGAAGTGGGCGCCGACCAAGCGGGTCGAGCCGTTGCCGGCGTCCGAGCTCGACTCGCCGTTCGCGCAGCGAATGCTGAATCGTGAGGCGATCGCCATCGCGTCACCGGCGGCGTACCTCGAGGCCAGGCGTCGCGGCGACCTCGAGCACTTCAGGCGGACGATGAAGCCCCTGGTCCAGCGGTATGACGGCACGCGGGTCACGACGATCTGGCGCCGCACCGCGGCTCGGATCGCGGTCCGGTTGCCACCGAAGGGTGAGGCGCTGCTGAGGCGTCTCGTCCGCGGGCGCCGTAGCAGCTGAACCGAGGCCGCGCCGCGATCAGGCGACAGCGTGGCGCAGCATCGTGAAGAAGCGATCGCGGTCGGCGGCGGTCACCACGAGTGCGTTCGGCTCGTGACCCGTGAGCCCGAGCACGTCCATGACCACCATGCCCCGTGTGAGTTCGCTCTCGGTCTCGACGGCGAGGTGGAGGCGGCGGGTCTCGGTGGCGACGTCCGGGTCGATCGCGTAGGCCATCGCGATCGGGTCGGGGAGGTCGAAACCGGCGAGTTTGGTGTCGTTGGCGCAGAACTCGGCGACGACGGCGTTGATCGCGACGCAGAACTCGCCGAGCGCCGACGCGGCACGGAGCTCGGCGGCGAGCGACGGCTCGACGACGGCGTAGTGCCGGGAGATGTCCCAGCCGACGAACTCGATGGGCAGACCGGCAGCGAGGACGACGGAGACAGCGTGCGGGTCAGCCCACATGTTGTACTCGGCGACCGGGTTGGTGTTGCCGATGTGGTCGGCGACGGCACCCATCGACACGACACGTCGGAGACGCCCGGCGAGCCCTGGATCGGCGTGGACGGCGAGCGCGAGGTTGGTGAGCGGCCCGAGCGTCACGAGTTCGAGCTCGCCGGCGTGAGCGTGCGATGCCTCGATCAGCGCGTCGACGGCGAACGTCGGGTGGGGGGTCCGCCCGTGGAGCGGGAGGCCGATGTCGCCCATGCCGTCGTTGCCGTGCACGTTCTGCGCGGTGCGGAGCGGGACACGCAACGGGGCTTCGGCCCCTGCGTACACCGGGACGTCGTCGCGGCCGCACAGCTCCCGGGTGTAGAGCGCGTTCTGAAGGGCGAGCTCGAGCGGCACGTTGCCGGCGACGACGCCGATCCCCACCACGTCGATGTCGGGATGTCGCAGCGCGATGACCAGTGCGACCGCATCGTCGGACGCGGTATCGGTGTCGATGAAGAACGGACGCATCGCCCCGCAGGCTACGGCGTGGGTCCGGTCCGGGCCTGATCGCGACCGAACGGGGTCAGCCGGCGGCGCGGCGGCGACGCTCGGCCATGCCGCCGAGTGCTTCGAACACCAGGCGGTGGGCCACGTTGACCGTCAGATCGCTCACGTCGTAGGCCGGTGCGACCTCGACGACGTCCATGCCGACGATGTCGTGCTCGAGGGCGAGTTGGCGCACCATCCGCAGGAGATCGACCGAGGCGATGCCGCCCGGCTCGGGCGTGCCGGTGCCGGGGGCGAATGCGGGGTCGAGGGCGTCGACGTCGAGACTGATGTAGAGGTGGTCGGCCTTCTCGAGTGCTTCGGATACGGCGTCGGCCATCACTGCCTTGAACCCGCGTTCCCAGATCTCCTGCATCGTGTGCCACACCATGCCCTGCTCGCGCATCCAGGCAAAGGTGTCGGCGGGCGGCCAGTAGCCGCGCAGGCCGACCTGCACGAACCGGTCGCCGGGGATGGCACCGGATTCGATCAGCCGGCGCATCGGTGTGCCGTGGCTCGCGAGGTTGCCGTCGATGATGTCGGCGGTGTCAGCGTGGGCGTCGAAGTGGACGATGCCGACGTTGCCGTACCCGTGCACGTCGGCGACAGCGGTGGCGGCGGGCCAGGTGATCGAGTGGTCGCCGCCCAGGATGATCGGCACGATCCCGCGTGACGCGATCTGGTGGACGCGGTCGCGGATGTTGCGGTGACTCGCCTCGGTCTGGGCGTGCGGGCAGTAGGCGTCGCCGTAGTCGACGACCTCGAGGTGCTCGAAGATCTCGATGTCGAGATCGAGGTGGTACGTCCCCGCTTCGTACGCGAGCGCCCGGATCGCCCTCGGTCCGAAGCGCGCACCCGGGCGGTTGGTGGTGGCGATGTCGAACGGAGCGCCGACGATCGCGACGTCGGGCTGCCATGCGTCGAGTTGCTCTGGATCGGTGAGGAACGGCCGCTGCCCGAACGTGGAGATCCCCCCGAACACGTAACCGAGCTGGAGCTGCTCGTGCATCCCCGGCGACAGCGAACGATCGGGATCAGCCATACCGAGAACCTACGCCATCGAGCGGGGAGCTCGGAGGTGAGCGCAGCGAACCCGGATGAAAACAGTGAAGAGCCCCGGGCGGTGCTGCCGACTTGCGCCGGCGCACCCTCCCGGGGCTCCCCGAAGGTTGGGATGATCCACCACTGGTCGATCTTCGGGCGTTAGCCTTCCACTCGACCTACACATCGCCCGTCGTGCCGTAAGGCGCGGCGGGCGATGCCCGTTGTGGCCCGGTGAGCCGGTTGCCCGGCCTCGTTGCCGTTCGGTGCCACCGCCGGTTGCCCGGCGAACGGTGCCGCCCCCGGGTTCGGCTGCCGGTTGCCCGACTTCCTCGCCCAGAGCGGGCCCTGGTCCGGTTGCCCGTCCCATGGCCCGATGGTGCCGTTCACGCTGACCCGGTTGCCCGTGCCATCGCTGATGACGCCTCGGTCCGTGACCTTCGTGGGTGGAGTTGGGGTCCTCCCACGATGTCGTCGGCCCGTTGCCTCGCCGCCCCGCACCTCGGGTTGCCCCTCGGACCGGTTCGACGAAGCGGTCGCCCCGCTGCTCGCCGCACCCGGTTGCCCGGATGCTCGTCACTGCGGAACTCGTGGCTTCTCATCCCACCGGAGCCGCTCTCACCTCGTGGATCGGGTCCGTTTTCCTGTTCCAGCGGCCCGAGGGCCCCCTTCGCAAGACTCGGTCTCTCGACCCCGGTTGGCGTGCGCTCTCCGGTACGAGACACACATTCGCGAACACAAAACCCCAGGTCAAGAGGTATTTTGGAACTCACAGGCTTATCCACTGAACTTTCGCACAATCCCCAGAATTCACCCGTTCTCCACCGCGCGATCACAACGATGTCCACAGCGCGCGGCCCGTTCATCCCCAGTTCACGCAGCGCTCGAACGGCGCTGCGATTGACGAAACGCCTCGCGGCCGGTTGAATGAGAGGCGATGCGTACCCGGATCGCCGCCGTCATCATCATTTGTTAGAGCACGTGGCCACACCACGTGCTCGTCAAGCCGCCCCCGGGGCGGCTTTTTTGTTGCCCGACACGCGAATCGCCGAACGATCCTGAACGAGCCAGAAGGACCCCCCTGACATGAGCACTGCAACCGACCCCGCCGCCCACCTGGACGATCGATCCGTCGAGGTGTTCGACACCACCCTGCGCGATGGCCTGCAGGTCGAAGGCGTCTCGGCCACCGTCGAGGACAAGCTGCGCATCGCCGAACAGCTCGACTACCTCGGCGTCCACTTCATCGAAGGGGGCTGGCCCGGCGCCAACCCGAAAGACATCGAGTTCTTCGCCCGGGCAGCGACGGAGCTGCGGTTGACGACGTCGACGTTCGTGGCGTTCGGGTCGACCCGGCGCCCGCGCGGCAAGGTCGACGAGGACCAGACACTCCAGCATCTCCTCGACGCGAACACGAGCGCGGTGTGCATCGTCGCCAAGAGTTCCGACTACCACGTCACCCAGACCCTGCAGACCACGCTCGAGGAAGGCACGGCGATGATCGCCGACTCGGTCGAGTTCCTGCGCGGCCACGGCCGGATGGTGCTCGTCGACATGGAGCACTTCTTCGACGGCTTCAAGCAGAACCCCGAGTTCTCGTTCAGGGCGCTCGAAGCGGCGGTGCTCAACGGTGCGTCGCACGTGGTGCTGTGCGACACCAACGGTGGCTCGCTGCCGCACGAGATCGAAGACATCGTCCGACAGGTCCACGACCACGTCGGCAACGACGTCACGATCGGGATCCACTGCCATGACGACACCGGTTGCGCCGTCGCCAACTCGATGGCTGCCGTTCGTGGCGGCGCCCGCCACGTCCAGGGCACGCTCAACGGGCTCGGCGAGCGCACCGGCAATGCCAACCTCACGTCGATCATCCCCAACCTCCAACTCAAGCAGGACTACCTCTGCCTTCCTGAAGGTCGGATGGAGCGACTGACGATCGTGTCCCACCGGGTCGCGGAGACGTTGAACCGGGCGGTGAACCCGCAGGCGCCGTACGTCGGCTCGTCGGCGTTCGCCCACAAGGCCGGACTGCACGTGAGCGCCATCGCTCGCGCCAAGGACGCCTACGAGCACGTCGCCCCCGAGCTCGTCGGGAACGGCACCCGCTTCGTCGTGTCCGAGATGGCGGGCCGCGCCACGATCCAGATGAAGGCGGACGACCTCGGTCTGACCATGGACGGCGCCGTCATCAACCAGGTGATCGACGACCTCAAGCGACTCGAGCACGAGGGCTACCACTTCGAGGCGGCCGACGCCTCGCTCGAGCTGCTGATGCGGCGAGCGGCGGGCTGGCAGCACGACTACTTCCGGGTCGAGTCGATGCGGGTCATCACCGACGAGCTCGGCGAGAGCCCGTTCACGACCGAGGCCACGGTCAAAGTATGGGTCGGCAGCGATCCGGACAGCATGGAGCGGTATGTCTTCACGGCTGAGGGCAACGGACCGGTCAACGCGATCGACACGGCGCTGCGCCGAGCCGTCCAAAAGGCCTACCCGCAGATCGCCGACATCCATCTGACCGACTTCAAGGTCCGGATCCTCGACGGGGGAGAGGCCACCGGCGCCGTCACCCGCGTGCTGCTCACGGCGACCGACGGAACGAAGGACTGGACCACGATCGGCGTCAGCCCCAACGTGATCGAGGCGTCGTGGCGAGCGCTCGAGGAGAGCCTCGTCTACGGGCTGCTCCACACGCCGACCTGACGAACTGTTCGGCGAGGCGGTCAGCCGCCGATCTCGATGATGTAACCGCTCGTCTGCCCGTACACGCACTGGACATCGTCCCAGCGGTAGCCCGACGGGCGCCACAGGTGCAGGCAGTCCTGGTTGCCGTTGTTGTTGGGCTCGCCCGTGGCCCAACGCACGAACGATCCGCCGACCGGCGTGGCGCCGTTCGAGAACTGACGGCCTGCCTCGGGCCCCGTGGCCCATCGCCACTGTCCCTCGACCGCGCTGTCGGTGCCGCCGAGCCATGCGCTGTGGACGTCGCCGATCATCGCCAGCATCGCGTCGTGCTCCACCTGGCTCGTGATCGTCGCGAGATAGCCGCGCTCCTCGCCCGCCGTGTGCCCGGCGGCGAGCTCGACGGCCTGCGCCCAGCTCACCGTGGCGGGGACGAAGCGGTAGTAGTGGCCGGCCGGGCCGGCGACGAACCCGGGCGGGGGTGCGGCGGTCGTGCACGTGAAGCTGGGCGCATCGCCGCGGATGTTGATCCGCAGGCCCCACCCGTCGCCGACCAGCATCCTGCCGCTCGGGTCGGCGTCGACACCCTCCGCGAGCTCCAGCAGCCCGGCGTCGACGAGGTCGTCGAACCCGTTCGGCTGATCGGCGTTCGATGTGAGGTACGCGACGGCGGCGGTGCGCGCAGCATCCTGCGACGCCGTGCAGCTCGCCGCCGAGCCGCTGTCGACGATCGTGCTCACGCCGACCACGACCACCGTCGAGAGGATGCCGACGAGCACGATGGCGACGACGATCTCGACGAGTGTGAAGCCGGCGTCGCGCCCGCGCCGACCAGCCTGGTATTCGACCATGGTGTCGACCGTCCGTCGGCGTGCTCCGGCTACCAGGAGGTGGACGGAGACGGTGCGCGGGCGCCGACCGGCGTACGATGGCGACTGCTATGGCAGCCCCCAAGTTCGCTCCCGCAGGTGCCCTCGAGTCGCAGTACTACTCGTCGCCCGATGTGGTCCCGCCCGCATGGACGCCGGACCGCCCCGGCATGGTCGAGGGGCTCCAACCCGTCGGCCGAGGCATGGGGGCGCAGGGGCCCGACCAGGGTTTCGGGCTCACACTCGCCCGCAGGCGATCTGAACGCATCCACGTCGCTGCGCCGCTCAACACCGAAGACGCCGTCCGCGGCTGCCTCACGATCGCGCTCAAGCGGGCATCGGTGTTCAGCCGGGCACCGGTGGTCCACGACGTCGACATCGCGTACACGATCTGGGGGTTCTACGAACCGAACCCACCGGCCGAGTTGGTCGCACGCCGTGCCGAGCTCTTCGAGGGCGTCGGCAACGTCAACCACCACTACGCCGAGGGTCGTGCGATCGCCGACCTCGTTCCGGAGGCGACGCTGCGGATGACGCCCGACCAGGTTCGCGCCGCATTCCCGGCGCGCTGGCGCGAGCTCACCGGCGCCTGACGTCCTACGCTCGGCGGCATGTCAACTCCCGTCGTCGGTAAGGCCGCCCCGAAGTTCTCCCTGCTCGATCAGAACGGCTCGACGGTCACCCTCGCCGGTCTGAAGGGCCGCAGCGTGCTCGTGTACTTCTACCCGAAGGCCGACACGCCCGGTTGCACCACACAGGCGTGCGGCCTTCGCGACATCGCGTCGCAGGTGGGTGACACGGTGATCATCGGGATCAGCCCCGACAAGCCGGCGAAGCTGAAGAAGTTCGACGACAAGTACGGCCTCGGGTTCACCCTGCTCGCCGACGAGGAGCACGCGGCCGCCGAGGCGTACGGCGTCTGGGTCGAGAAGTCGATGTACGGCAAGCAGTACATGGGCGTGCAGCGATCCGCGTTCCTGATCGACGCCACCGGCACGGTCAGCCACGCCTGGCCGAAGATCAGCCCCAAGGACACACCCACCAACCTCATCACCGCCCTGGCCGGCTGAACCCTGGGCGTCAGACGGCGTGGGCGTCAGACGGCGTGGGCTTTGAGATCGTCGAGGCCGACGAACTCGAGGGCCGAGACGTGGGTGCTCTCGAGTACGACCGGGCACGCGTGCCCGGCGTCGAATGCTTCTGACCAGCGCGCTGCGCACACGCACCACTGGTCGCCGGCGCGCAGGCCCGCGAACCCGTACTGGGGCATCGGTGTCGACAGGTCGTTGCCGGACGCCTTCGAGAACTCGAGGAAGTCGTCGGTGACCCGGCAGCACACGACGTGCATGCCGGGGTCGTCGCCGCGGTTCTCACAGCAGCCGGTGCGGTAGTAGCCCGTGATCGGGTCGTAGGAGCAGGGCTGGAGCTCGGTGCCGAGCACATTGATCTGGTTCATCGTCGGGGCCTTGACTTCTCGTCCGGGGCGGCGGCGCGCCGTGGTGCCGCACCATTCGAGCACGTATCGTCGGCGGCATGCTGGATCCGGCCATCAGACAACTTGCGACCACGGGGCAGAACTTCGCCACGATCTGCTTCCACCTCCCGAACGGGCAGATCGGGAGCCACGTCATGTGGGTCGACGCCGACGACGAGCACGTCCTGATCAACACCGAGGTGCACCGCGCCAAGTACCGCTCGATCGAAGACGACAAGTCGGTCACGGTGACCATCTGGAACAAGGACAACCCGTACCAGTACGCGGAGGTGCGGGGCGCGGTCGTCGACGAGGTGCGCGGGCCCGAGGCGCGCGCCAACATCGACGCCCTGTCGATGCGCTACACCGGCCACGAGTACTCGAACCCGATCCAGAGCGAGCGGGTGATCTTGAAGATCGCGCCCGATCGCCAGCGGTCGATGGGGCTGTGACCACCCAGCCGGACGACCGACCGCCGCTGGTCGGTGTCGTGATGGGGTCATCGAGCGACTGGCCCACGATGGCGAAGGCCGTCGACGTGCTGGTGCGCTTCGGCGTACCGCACGAGGCGCGCGTCGTATCGGCGCACCGGATGCCCGACGAGATGTTCGCGTACGCCGAAGCGGCCGACGGCCGTGGGCTCCGGGCGATCATCGCCGGCGCCGGCGGCGCTGCGCACCTGCCGGGCATGCTGTCGGCGAAGACGATCGTGCCGGTGCTCGGGGTCCCGGTTGCGTCACGTCATCTGGCCGGGCAGGACTCGCTGCTGAGCATCGTGCAGATGCCGGCCGGTATCCCCACTGCGACGTTCGCGATCGGTGAGGCCGGGGCCACCAACGCAGCGCTCTTCGCGATCGCGATCCTGGCCGCAACCGACCGTGACCTCGCAGCCGCCCTGAACGCCTACCGCGACGAACGGCGGTCCGAGGCAGCGGCGTCGGTGCTGCCGCCGCCATGAGCCGCTCGCACGGCCCGGTCGAGCCGCCGGCGATGATCGGCATGCTCGGCGGCGGACAACTCGGCCGGTATGCCCTGATGGCGGCGCGAACGATGGGCTACCGCACGGCGGTGCTCGACCCCGACCCGGCAGCTCCCGCCGCGGCCATCGCCGACCTCGTGCTGACCGCGCCGTTCGACGACGAGGCGGCGCTCATCGAGCTCGGCGACCGTTGCGAGGTGATCACCACCGAGTTCGAGAACCCGCCGGCGGCGTCGTTGCAGCTCCTCGCCCGCCGCACCCTCGTCGCGCCACCGCCCGAGGCAGTCGCGATCGCCCAGGACCGCATCCGAGAGAAGTCGTTCCTCGCCGAGATCGGGATGCCGATCGGCGCGTGGGCGGTGGTCGACGCCGTCGATGCCGATCCGGCGATCCGGTACCCGGCGATCTTGAAGACGGCACGTCTCGGCTACGACGGCAAGGGTCAGCGACTCGTCGTCGACGGCTCCGAGATGCGGGCTGCTTGGCGCCTGCTGGGTTCGGTGCCGTGCGTGTTGGAGGAGGCGCTTCCGCTCGACACCGAGGTGAGTGTCGTCGTCGCTCGGACCGCCGATGGCGGGTTCGTGTCGTATCCAGTGGTCGAGAACACCCACGTCGACGGCATTCTCGACCTGACGGTGGCTCCGGCGAGGGTGTCCGGTCGGATCGCCGACCGGGCCGCCGGTCTGGCGATGGCGATCGCCGATGCGCTCGGATACGTGGGGGTGCTCGCGGTCGAGATGTTCGTCGTCGGCGGTGAGCTGTTGGTCAACGAGCTCGCACCCCGGCCGCACAACAGCGGGCACTGGACGCTCGACGCAGCGCAGACGAGCCAGTTCCAGCAGCAGATCCGGGCGGTGTGCGGCCTGACGCTCGGCGACACCGGCATGACGCGGCCGGCCGCTGCGATGGTCAACCTGCTGGGGGACCGATGGGACGATGGGGAGCCGGCGTGGGCCGAGGCACTGGCCCACCCGAGCGTCGCGCTCCACCTCTACGGCAAGACGAGCCCGCGGCCCGGGCGCAAGATGGGCCACCTCACTGCGTGGGGGGCGTCCAGTGAAGAAGCCGAGGTGCTGGCGCTCGATGCTCGCTCGGCGCTCAGCCGGCGAGGTTGACGCCGACGAGCTCGCCGATCGCGTAGGTGATCCCGCATGCGACGAGCACGATCAGCACCTGCCGTGCGACACCTCGATACAGGGGACGTTCGGCGAACCTGGCGACGATGCCACCGACCACTGCGGCGGCGGCGACACCGATGGCAAGTGATGCCCACGCCGCCGTGGCGCCGGCGCCGATGAACCACGGGATGATCGGGAGCACCGCCCCGAACAGGAAGCAGATCAGGGAGAGCCCGGCGGCCCACATCGCCGACGGGAGATCGTCGGGGTCGATGCCGAGCTCTTCGCGAGCGTGCACCGACAATGCGGTCTCTGGACGGCGCATCACGTCGGCTGCGGCCTCGGCGGCGCGATGGGGAGCGATGCCGTGGGCCTCGTACACCGCTGCCAGCTCTGCGGTTTCGTCGTCCACGTTGTTGATCAGCTCGCGTCGTTCGATCTCGAGCTCGCGCTCGATCAGGTCGTTCTGCGAGGTGACCGACACCCATTCGCCCGCGGCCATCGAGATGCCGCCGGCGACGGCGCCTGCGAGGCCGGCGAGGCGCACGATCGACGAATCGACGCCGGACCCGGCAAAGCCGAGGATCAGCGACACGTTCGAGACGAGTCCGTCACTGACGCCGAAGACCGAGGCGCGAGCGAGACCACCTGACACGGACCGGTGGCCCGGATGCGGGTCGCGGCGGCGTTGCTTCACCCGTCGCACGCTAGCTGTGCACCGCAGGCGCAGCGCACGTCAGCTGCCGTGACGTCGGTCAGCCGTTGCCGCCGTTGCCGCCGCCGTTGTTGCCGCCGCCCTGGCCCGGCGGTTGCGCCGGCGGGCCAGGTGGTTGCGCCGGCGGGCCAGGTGGTTGCGCCGG
>JALHOG010000006.1 GCA_022843125.1 Ilumatobacteraceae bacterium | reverse complement strand
GCCGGGGCGGCGGCGCGGCGGTGCCGGCCAAGCCGAGGCTGCTGCGAGCGGTCGTGCGCGCGGCCGTGGCCGCAGCGGCGCCGTACGGCGTGCCGGTCACCGCCAAGTTCCGGATGGGGCTCTGGGATCACCTCCGCACCGACATCGAGACCGGGCAGATCTGCGCTGAGGAAGGTGTCGCGTGGATCGCACTGCACGCCCGCACCGTCGAGCAGCACTACTCGGGTGAGGCCCGCTGGGACGCGATCGGTGAGCTCAAGCACGCGGTCGATGGCGTCCCGGTACTCGGCAACGGTGACATCTGGGAGGCGAGCGACGCGATCGACATGATGCGGCGCACCGGCTGCGACGGGGTGGTGATCGGCCGTGGCTGCCTCGGCCGACCGTGGTTGTTCGGCGACATCGTGCGGGCGCACCGTGGTGAGTCCGCGGTGACTCCCCGCCCGCTCGGCGTCGTCATCGCAGCGATGGAGCGCCATGCGCGCCTCCTCGCCGATCACTACCTCGACCACGGTGGCGAGGGCTACGCGATGCGAGATTTCCGCAAGCACACCAGCTGGTATGTGTCGGGCTACCCGGTCGGGCCGGAAGTGCGTCGCCGCCTGTCGCAGATCTCGTCGATCGGCGAGCTCGACGACATTCTCGGCGAGCTGGATCCCGGGTTGCGGCTGGTCGAGGGTGGCGAGCGCATCAAGCGCGGCCACACCAACGGCCCGATTCGGGTGGCGCTCCCCGAGCACTTCCTCGACGATCGTGACGACCTCGTCATCCCCGACGACAACGACGTCATGGCCCTCTCCGGCGGCTGAGCGGTGCGCGACGATCTGATCCTCGCTTCCGCATCGCCTCGCCGGCACGAGCTGCTCCGGTCGATCGGCCTCGCGTTCACGGTCGAGCCGGCCGACGTCGACGAGACGGAGCACCCGGGGGAGCAGGCGCGGCCGTACGTCGAGCGGGTGGCACGCGCCAAGGCAGATGCGATCGCCGAACGGCGAGGCTCGCTCGACGGCTGCGTGATCCTGGCGGCCGACACGACCGTCGACGTCGACGGAGCGATCCTCGCCAAGCCGATCGACGACGGCGATGCGCGGCGGATGCTGGAGCTCATGTCGGGACGGACCCACCTGGTGCACACGGCCGTCGTGTGCCGCCACGCCGGGGGTGCGCTGTCCCAGACGGTCACGACCGGCGTGACCTTCGTCGCCCTGACCGACGACGACATCGAGTGGTACCTGGCGCTCGGCGAGCACCACGACAAGGCCGGTGCCTATGGGATGCAGGGCGCGGCCGGCGCCTTCGTCGAACGGCTCGACGGCAGCCCGACCAACGTGATCGGCCTGCCGCTCGCCGAGACGTGCCGCCTGCTCCGGACCGCCGGGCTCGGTGTCGCCCGCTGACCGACTGACGCCAGATGTTCGTTAGCACTCTCGGGTGCCGGTTGCTAACGGATGGCGCCGTGGACTAACCTTGGCACTCGCACGGGCCGAGTGCTAACGCGCTTCGGGCCGGTTCGATCCCCAACTGTGACACGCCAACGGAGGCATGCACCCATGAACCTGAAGCCGCTCGATGACCGCATCGTCGTCAAGCCCAACGAGGCAGAGACCCAGACCGCGTCGGGCCTCGTCATCCCCGACACCGCCAAGGAGAAGCCCCAGCAGGGCTCCGTCCTCGCCGTGGGCCCGGGCAAGCGCGCCGAGTCGACCGGTGAGCTGATCCCGCTCGGCATCAGCGTCGGCGACACCGTCCTCTACTCGAAGTACGGCGGCACCGAGGTGTCGGTCGGCGGCGACGATCTGCTCGTCCTCAACGCCCGCGACGTCCTCGCGATCGTGGAGAAGTGACCTGATGGCCAAGCTGCTCAAGTTCGACGACCAGGCCCGCCGCTCGCTCGAGGCGGGCGTCAACAAGCTCGCCGACGCTGTCCGCGTCACGCTCGGCCCGAAGGGCCGCAACGTGGTGCTCGACAAGAAGTTCGGCGCCCCGACCATCACCAACGACGGCGTCTCGATCGCCAAGGAGATCGAGCTCGACGACCCGTTCGAGAACATGGGTGCCCAGCTCGTGAAGGAGGTGGCAACCAAGACCGACGACATCGCCGGCGACGGCACCACCACCGCCACGGTGCTCGCCCAGGCCATGGTCAAGATCGGCATGCGCAACGTCGCTGCCGGCGCCAACCCGATGGCCGTCAAGAAGGGCATCGAGAAGGCGGTCAACGCCGCTGTCGAGTCCATCCAGAGCCAGGCCAAGGACGTCGAGGACAAGAGCGACATCGCGAACGTCGCGACGATCTCGGCCGCCGACTCGTCGATCGGCGAGGTCATCGCCGAGGCGATCGACAAGGTCGGCAAGGACGGCGTCGTGACCGTCGAGGAGTCGAACACGTTCGGCACCGAGCTCGAGTTCACCGAGGGCATGCAGTTCGACAAGGGCTACCTGTCGCCGTACTTCGTGACCGATCCCGACCGCCAGGAGGCGGTGCTCGACGACGCGTACATCCTGCTCAACCAGGGCAAGATCTCGACCGTCCAGTCGATGCTGCCGGTGCTCGAGGCCGTCATGAAGACCGGCAAGCCGCTCGTCATCATCGCCGAAGACCTCGAGGGAGAGGCACTCGCCACCCTCGTCGTCAACAAGATCCGTGGCACCTTCAACGCGGCCGCCGTCAAGGCTCCCGGCTTCGGTGACCGCCGCAAGGCGATGCTCCAGGACATGGCCGTCCTCACCGGCGGCCAGGTCATCAGCGAGGACGTCGGCCTCAAGCTCGAGAACACCACGCTCGACCTGCTCGGCCAGGCCAAGCGCATCATCATCACCAAGGACAACACCACCATCGTCGACGGTGGCGGCTCCGAGGACGACGTCAAGGGCCGCATCGCCCAGCTGAAGGCGGAGATCGAGAACACCGACTCCGACTGGGACCGCGAGAAGCTCCAGGAGCGCCTCGCCAAGCTGGCCGGTGGCGTCGCCGTCATCCAGGTCGGCGCGGCCACCGAGGTGGAGCTCAAGGAGAAGAAGCACCGCATCGAAGACGCGGTCAGCTCCGTGCGCGCCGCCATCGAGGAGGGTGTGGTCGCCGGTGGCGGCACCGCTCTCATCCGGGCTCGGTCGTCGGTGCAGTCGGTCGTCGACTCGCTCGAGGGCGACGAGCAGACCGGCGCCAGGCTGGTGTGGGAGGCGCTCACCGCGCCGGCCCGCAACATCGCCGAGAACGCCGGCCTCGAGGGCAACGTCATGGTGCGCGCGATCGAGAGCGAGACCGGCACGATGGGCCTCAACGCGGCGACCGGTGAAATGGTCGACATGGTCAAGGCCGGCATCATCGATCCGGCCAAGGTCACCCGCGCTGCGCTGCAGAACGCGGCGTCGATCGCGGCGCTCGTGCTCACCACCGAGTGCCTCGTGGCCGACAAGCCCGAGCCGCCTTCGGCCGGCATGCCTGGCGGCATGGAGGGCATGGGTGGCATGGGCGGCATGATGTGACCTGCTGCTGACGCAGCGGAGAACCGCCATACCAGCCCGGGGCTCACGCCCCGGGCTGGTGCGCGTTCGGGGCCGCGCGCTGACACGGAGTGACACGAGGGGTACCCTCGTTGCCCTGCGGGCGAGACTGGAGAGGGTGTGTTGGGTACCGATCCCCGTCAAGACCAACTGGTTCACGATCACGTCGTTCGAGGGCGTGCGCCGAGCGCGCATCGACGCCGGGCAGCAATGATCGTCCCAGGAGCGCTGATCGCCGCGGCCGCGCTCGCAGTGCCGCCGGCCGATCCCGTGGCAGCTGACTTCACGTGCGGCACCGCAGGTGCGCTGCGTTACGGCGTCGTCGCAGGCGACAGCTGGTTCGACATCGCCAACCGCGCCGGCATCAGTGCCGACAGCCTGCTCGAGGCCAACGATGCCGATCTCGACGACGCCCTCCATCCGGGCGACGTGCTGTGCCTGCCTCCGGAAGCGGCAATCGGCAGCACATGCGCCCCTGGCGCCGGCACCTACACGGTGCGCAGCGGCGACGGTTGGTTCGCGATCGCCGGCCGCGCCGGCGTGACCGCCCGCTCGCTGCTCGACGTGAACGGTGCCGGGGCCGAACGCGTGTTGTTCACGGGCGACGAGCTCTGCCTCCCGGCCGGTGCGTCGATCCGTTTGGGCGACGCAGGTTCTGCCACGCCGACCGACTCTGGTGGGTCGGCGCCTGGCGGTCGCTACTCGGTGGTCTCGGGCGACAGCTGGTCCGGGATCGCGTCTCGATCCGGCGTCTCGATGCGAGCGCTGCTCGCGGCCAACGGAGCGACCGCCGAGACGCTCCTCGCGCCGGGCGACGAGATCGCACTGCCGGCCGGGGCGAGGCCGCCCGCCGCACCCGCAGCCGGGAACTACACGGTCGTTGCGGGTGACAGCTGGTTCGGCATCGCTGCGGTCGCCGGCGTCACGGGGCGTGCCCTGCTCGCACTCAACGATGCACGGTCGAGCACGCCGCTCCACCCCGGCGACGTGATCGTGCTGCCGGCCGGAGCCGACACCGCCGCACTACGCGAGCGTGAGGAGGGCAGCCGGACGGTCACCCTCCAGGCGCTGCCGACGCAGGGCCCGTGCTGGTACGGCGACACCTGGCTCGACGCCCGTGCCGGGGGGCGGCGCCACATCGGCGTCGACCTGTTCACCAAGCGCGGTGAGTACGTCTATGCCGTGGTCGACGGCACGCTCACGAGCCGGAGCTGGGATCAACCCGACCGATCGGCCGGCAACGCCTGGTGGTTGCGAGCCGCTGACGGCAGCGCGACGTTCTTCTACGCACACCTCCAGGACTTCGCGCCCGGCCTCGAGGAGGGCTCACGGGTCCGCGCCGGCCAGATCATCGGATGGGTGGGCGACACGGGGAATGCGAGCGCGGTACACCTCCACTTCGAGGTGCGTCCGCGCGGTGGCGATCCGATCAACCCCTACCCGATCATCGATGCGCTCGGGGGCTGCAACCGTGACACGCCCTACACCCAGCCCGGCGGATGGGTGCCCGAACCGATCGACTGACTCGCTGATCGACTGACCGGTCCCTGCGGCGTTAGCGTGCGGCCGATGGGAGAGCGCGCGATGCGTCCGTTCTGGATCCACCAGTTCGCCGAGTACCTGATCGGCATCGCACTCGTGTCACAGGGCCTCCAGGATCAGACGCCGCTCGTGCCGACGTTGGCCGGCGCGATCGTGGTGGTGAATGCGGCCGTCGTGTCGGGGCCGCTCGGTGCATTCCGGATGGTCGGCCGCCGGATGCACCGCTGGCTCGACATGGCGATGATGACGGCGATCGCCGTCGGCGCGCTGCAACCCTGGGTCGAGGTCACGTCAGCGGGGCGTCTCGTGATGCTCGTCATCCTGCTGCCGCTCGGCTTCCTCTGGTTCTACACCGACTGGGCAGAACGTGTGAGCCGCAAGGAACGTCGCGTCGCCGCAGCGGGGCCCACCGGCGAGCAGGTCGGCAAGAGCGCTGGTCGCCTGGCGGGCGCGGCGTACGTCGCCGGCCGCAAGGCCGTCAAGAAGCGCTCGGAGTCGTAGCGCTCGATGGTGGGGCGGCCGCCGCACGGGCCGCCTCCAGGTGCGCGGTGGTCAGCTTCGTGCGCCCGACCACGAACAGCACGAGATGGATCGCCGCGTTGAGGAACCAGGTCGCCCGGAGAGCCCAGTCGCGGTCGACCAGCGCCGACACGACGGCGACGGTCACGCCGCCGATCGCAGCACCGATCGGCATCATGCCCCACGCGAAGAACCGGTAGACGCTGTTCACGCGCCCGAGCAGTCGTGGTGGGATGATCGTCTGACGGAGGCTGACGGTAATCACGTTCCACAAGATGCCGAGCAGCGTCTGGAGGCCGAACATCACCATCACGACGGGCCACCACACCCAGATGCCGATCACGGCCGAGGTGACGGCCGAGCCGGCGAGCACGACCGCCAGGCACGCCCCACCGCCCCAGCGTCGGGCCGCCCACGAAGCGATCGTGCCGCCTGCGATCCCGCCGATCGCACCGCCGAAGCCGATGATGCTGAACAGGAACGGCCCGATGCCCATCACCTCCTGCGCGAACAGCACGAAGGTCGCTCCGCTCACCATCGCCGCGGCGTTCATGAGGCCGAGGATGATCGCCATCGGCCGCAGCAGCGAGTGGCCCATCAGCCAGCGAACGCCCTCGCCCAACTCGGTCCTGAACGATCGGCGCTCGACGGGCTCGTCGTGCCGGGCGCGATACGTGCCGGGGATCAGCGCGACGAGCGCAGCGGCGACGAAGAACGAGGCGGCGTCGACGAAGAACGGCGCCGCGAAGGCGATGACGAGCAGCAGGGAACCGAGCGGCGGCCCGACGAACGTGTTGGCCACGCCCTCGGCGCTCCACATCCGGCCGTTGGCTCGCTCGAGCTGGTCGGCGTGCACGATGTCGGGCAGGATCGTCTGCGCCGAGTTGTCGCGCAGGACTTCGGCCATGCCGAGCAGCAGCGTCGCGGCGAGGACCACGAGGTACAGACCGATGCGGGTGCCGACCACCTGATCGACCTCGTCGGGCCCCGGCAGCTTGCCCTGCTCGCCGAGCACGGCGAACGCCACGCCGAGTGTGAGCGCACCGCGGAGCACGTCCATCGCGACCATCGCACGCTTGCGATCGACGCGATCGGTGATGACCCCGGCGGGCAGCGTGAACACGAGCCACGGCAGGCGTTGCGCCACGAGCACGAGCGCGACCAGGATCGGGTCGCGTGTGACCGCCGACGCGAGCCACGGGTAGGCGATCTGGCCGATGCCGTCACCGAGGTTCGACACGACGCTGGCGCCGAACAGCCGGTGAAATCGGGCACCGAGCCGCGTCGGCGCGGGAACGGCTGAGTGGCGACGACTGACGGTCACGATTCGTCCGGTGGCTTCGGGAGGCGGTTGGTCGGGAACAGCGCGACGTACATCCCGTACTCGACGTCGCCGCCGCGCGGCTCGTCGATGAACTCGAGCGTGAGGGCGTACAGCCGCTGCACGTAGTCGTCGGCGCGTTCGCGAGGGATGCGGGCGTGGCGGAACGTGAACCCACCGGCGAGCTGGTCGGCGTCGGGGCGATCGAGGTCGATGTCGGCGAGCACCGCGCGCAGGAAGGGGACTTCGCCTGGTTGATCGGGGACGACGATGGTGCGGGCGACGCGCCCGTAGAAGCGCTCTTCGACGGCGCGCACCTTGCGCGTACGCACCACCCGCAGCAGGCCGGCGTCGACCAGGACGTCGACGTGGTAGGCGACCGATCCCTTCGGGCGTCGGGTGCGCTCGGCCAGCTCGGTCACGGTCATCGCCCGTTCCAGCACGAGGTCGAGGATGAGCAGCCGCAGTGGATCACCGAGCGCCTTGAAGCGCGTCGGTTCGGTTGCGCTGACCAGATCGTCGAGTTCGTAGTCGAGTCCGTGATCGAGTCCGTGATCGAGTCCGTGATCGTCCGACATTTCCCGGACGTTAGGGAGATCCCGGACAGAACGCAACCCTCGCTCCTGCGGCTGGCCCGTAGGCTGTCGCGATGTCGTTCGAGCGGCCAGCCCCCGATCTCAGCAAGCTGATCAACGCCTGGGAGGAGTTCGAGCGTGGCGAGCAGCAACCCGGCAAGGTGCTCGCCAACCTCAAGACCGCAGGCCTCCCCGAGGTGCTCAACGAACTGATCGCGAGCGGCTGGACGCCCTCGGCCGCGTCGAACGCCTGAGCGGCCGTCGACGATGACCGAGACGCCCGCGCCGCGTCGGGGCGGGCGACAGATCGTCCCGCGTCCCGAGCGTTGGGAGCCGGGCCCGCCGCCCCCGTTCGTCCTCGGCTCGGCCCCTACCCTCGCCGACGTCCTGGCCGCGGTGCCTCCCGCCGACGGCCCGCTCCTGCCGGCGTTCCCGAACGCCAGGCACTCAGCGGTGCTGATCGTGCTCGCCGACGGCGGCCACGGCCCCGAGGTGCTGCTGACCCGGCGGTCGTGGGAGCTGCGCAACCACAGGGGGGAGATCAGCTTCCCGGGCGGGCGCATGGACCCGGGCGAGACGCCGGTCGAGACCGCACTCCGGGAGGCCCACGAGGAGGTCGGGCTCGACCCTGCGCTCGTGACGGTGCACGGCGAGCTGGAGCACCTGAACACGGTCGTCAGCCGGAGCTACATCGTGCCGAAGGTCGCCACGGTGTCGTTCCGTCCGCCGCTGACGCCGCACCAGGCCGAGGTCGAGCGGGTCTTCTGGCTACCACTCGCCGAGCTCACCCGACCCGACACGTACCGGTCGGAGCGCTGGGGTCACCATCCGCTCGACCACGTGCTGCACTTCTTCGAACTCGACGACGAGACCGTCTGGGGTGCGACCGCCCGCATGCTCGTCGACCTGCTCACTCGCGTCACCGGATGAACGGACGGGGACCATGGGCCCTGGCTTTCGGCAGCCCGACGGTGGTCTGGTGGAACCATGGTCGGCTTCTCGTACACGATCGTCGCGTCGGGCTTGCACGACCGCAACGCGGTCGATCGGATCACGGCTCCGGTGCGCGCCCGGCTGGACGCGCTCGGCGGCCGCAGTGCGTCAGAGCCGGCTGTCGACGCTCCACACCTGGTCGTGGTGGCCACCGGGGGGACCGAGCAGGCGGTGCTCGCCGCGGTCGATGTGCGCCGGACAGCGGTGCCGTGGGAACCGGCGGTGCTCGTGGCGCATCCGCTCCACAACAGCCTGCCCGCGTCGCTCGAGAGCCTCGCCCGGCTCCGCCGTGACGGCATTCAGGGGCTGATCGTCCAACTCGACGTGTCGGGGACCGACGTCCTCGCTGACACCGTTGCCGATCTCGTGGCGCTTCATCGGATCCGGCGCGTGCGACTGGGTCTCGTCGGTGCGCCGTCGGAGTGGCTGGTCGCCAGCGTGCCAGACCGGTCGGTGCTGGCTGATCGCTGGGGCATCGAGCTCGTCGACGTCCCCATCGACCCGATCGTCGCCGGCTACCGCGCCGCGGGGGACGATGCCGGGCTTGCGGTGGCGGTCCGGTTCTCGGGTCGCGAGCCGGTGGCGTCCGCCACGCTCGCAGCGGCGGCGGTCCACCCAGCGCTGGTGCGTGCCGCGGCCGACGCCGGCGTCGATGCGGTTGCGGTGCGCTGCTTCGACTTCCTGACCGAACTGGAGACGTCGGGGTGCTTGGCGCTCGCCGAGCTCAACGACGTCGGCATCGTCGCCGGTTGCGAGGGCGACGTCGCCGCGACGGTGGCGATGCTGCTCGCCCGGATCGTGCTCGACCGTGCCGCCTGGGTGGCGAACCCCGCCTCGATCGACGCAGCGACGAACCAACTCCTGCTCGCGCATTGCACGGTCGCCCCATCGATGGTCGACACCGTCGAGCTGCACACTCACTTCGAGAGCGGCATCGGGATCGGGATCCGTGGCACGTTCGCGCCGGGTCCGGTGACGCTGCTCCGCCTCGGCGGGGATGCGCTGGAGGAGCACTGGTTCGCCGAGGCCGACGTGGTGGCGACCGGTGACTCACCCGACCTGTGCCGTACCCAGGTGACGCTCCAGGTACGCGACCGATCGCTGCGCGACCTGCTCGAGGCCCCGCTCGGCAACCACCTCGTGATGGTGCACGGCCATCACCGCGCCCACCTCGAACGCTGGTGGCGACTGGCCTTCGACGGGCCGTCCGTCAGCATCACGCCGCGTTGATGGTGAGCGTGCCCGTGTACCGCCCCGCGTCCGCGGTCACGGGGATCAGGAGCCGAAGCCGCGCGTCGGCGATGGCGATGCCGAGACCGCGACCCGCGGCGCTCTGCATCAGCACGGATCCGGCACCGAGGCCCGTGCCGTCGGGTGCGTTCGGGCTCACGGCCGGACCGGGCTGGGCTACCTGGTCGTAGGTGGTGCCGCGCGAGTCGGCGAACGACGGAGTGTCTTCGGAAACCATCGGCGCCCAGCCGAGCTGGCTGCCCGAGAAGGTGTCAGTGCCACCGTTGGCGGAGAAGTCGCTCATCTGGCCCGAGACCGTCCAGCCGGTGTCGTCGTCGCGGGTGTCCACGATCGTGATCTGGTCGATCACGCCGGTCGCCGCGAAGAACTGGCCCGCTCCTGCGCCCTCGGTCACGAACCGGGCCCGGCCGAGGTCGATGCCGTCGGCGGCAGTGGTGCGGCCGACGGGTCGCTCGCCGGGTCCGGGGATGTCGCCGGGGTGCCGCGGGACGAACCGCCGGAGCGGACGCCGGCGACGATGCGCCAGCCGATGATCGCGAGGCCGCCGATGAGTGCGAGGAAGATCAGACCCTGACGCCAGCCGCCGCGCGCCTCGCTGCCGCAACCCGGCTTGGGGAGCGCACTGATGCAATCGCTGATGCCTCGGTCTTCAGGAATGAAGGGGTTGACCGTGATCGGCGGCGGATCGACGGTGCTCGGCTGTGCACTCTGCTCGGCACTCGCGACTGCGTCGGTGGCGGCGGTCGGCGCTGCGATCGCGAACGTCAGAGCGACGGTGGCCAGGGTGGCGGCACGGAACGCGCGGTGGAGCACGCTGCCTGTCTACCATCGGTGGCTTGAACACCGGTACCGCTGCCAGCGAATCCCCCTCCGAACCGGCCAACAGTCACGTCGGCGAGCACCGCCAGACCGTGCTCGTGGTCGACTTTGGCGCCCAGTACGCCCAGCTGATCGCGCGCCGCGTGCGCGAGCTGAGCGTGTACTCCGAGATCGTCTCGCACCGCCTCACGGCGGCGGACATGGCGGCCCGCCAGCCGGCGGCGATCATCCTGTCGGGCGGCCCGAAGAGCGTGCACGTCGAGGGCGCACCCCAGCTCGACCCGGCGATCTACGACCTCGGGGTGCCGATCCTCGGCATCTGTTACGGGGCTCAGCTGATCGCCCAGCAACTCGGCGGCACGGTCGGTCGCGGTATGCGCGGCGAGTACGGGCGGGCGCACCTCACCCGCACCGCCGATTCGTCGCTGCTGCACGCCGACATCCCCGACAGCCACGACGTGTGGATGAGCCACTTCGATGCGATCACCGAGCCGCCGCCCGGCTTCCGCGCTACCGCCAGCACGCCCGACGCCCCGGTCGCCGTGCTCGAGCACGACGAGCGCAAGGTCTGGGGTGTCCAGTTCCACCCCGAGGTCGTGCACTCGCCCCACGGCATGGCGGTGCTGCGCACCTTCCTCCACGACCTCGCGGGCTGCGAGCCCACGTGGAAGATGGCCTCCGTCGTCGACGAGCAGGTCGCCAGGATCCGCGCCCAGGTGGGTGGCGAGCGGGCGATCTGTGCGCTGTCGGGCGGCGTCGACTCGTCGGTGGCGGCGGCGTTGGTGCACAGGGCGATCGGCCCCCAGCTCACCTGCATCTACGTCGACACGGGTCTGATGCGCAAGGGTGAGTCGGCGCAGATCGTCGAGACGTACGGCCGCCACATGAACCTCGAGCTGATCCACGTCGACGCCGGCGAGCGCTACTTCACCGCGCTGGCGGGCATCACCGAACCCGAGGCGAAGCGCAAGGCGATCGGCGAGCTCTTCATCCGCATCTTCGAGGAGCACACCGGTGGGCTCACCCGCGATTCCGACAACCCGGCGAAGTTCCTCGTGCAGGGCACGCTGTACCCCGACCTGATCGAGAGCGGCGGCAAGGACGGCACCGCCGACGTCATCAAGAGCCACCACAACGTCGGCGGTCTCCCGGAGGACATGACGCTCGAGCTCGTCGAGCCGCTCCGCGATCTCTTCAAGGACGAGGTGCGTGCGCTCGGCAGCGAGCTCGGCCTGCCCGACGAGATGGTGTGGCGGCAACCGTTCCCGGGCCCCGGCCTCGGCGTGCGGATCATCGGCGAGGTCACGCCCGACAAGGTCGCGATCCTGCAGGAGGCTGACGCGATCGTGCGTGAGGAGATCGCGTGGGCCGGGCTCGAGCGCGAGATCTGGCAGGCGTTCGCCGTGCTGCCCGACATCCGCTCGGTCGGTGTGATGGGCGACGAGCGCACCTACGGTCATCCGATCATCATCCGCGCGGTCACGAGCGATGACGCGATGACCGCCGACTGGGCGCGGCTGCCGTACGACCTGCTCGAGAAGATGTCGCAGCGGATCATCAACGAGGTCCGCGGGATCAATCGTGTGGCGTACGACATCACCTCGAAACCGCCGGGAACGATCGAATGGGAATGAGTCTCGGACATGTGAACGTTTCGGTCGCGATCGCAACCAGTTCGTAATACTGGCTACACTGCGTCCCGATCGTTATGGCACCCGACTGTTCGTCACCACGCCACCGCCGGTTCACGCGGTACGTCGTCCTCGTCGCCACCATCGTCCTGGCCTCGCCGCTCGTCGATGTCGGCGCAGCACAGGCCACTGTCGAAGGACAGCGGGCCGAGGTGCAGCGCATCGTCGACGAGCTCGACCGCCTCAGCGAGCAGGCCGACATCCTCGCTGAGGACTATGCGGTCGCCGTCGACGACAAGAGCCAGCTCGACATCGAGATCGTCAAGGCCGAGGAGCGCCTCGCAGCCAAAGAGGCCGAACTCAGCGGTCTTCGCGGTGATCTCGCGCAGGTCGCTGTGCGTGCCTACACCGGTGCGGGCGGCGATGTGCTCGGGCCGCTTTTCTCTGATGCCGCTGCCTACAGCGACGGCCTGCAGCGCGATCAGTACAGCCGTGTGGCGCTCGACGTCGGTACCGGGACCACCGACGATCTCGACGAGCTGATCGGTGAGATCGACGACGAGCGCTCCGACCTCGAGGACAAGCGCGACCAGGCGGCCGAGCTCGCGGAGCAGATCGCCAGCAAGCAGTCGCAGGTCGAGGAGCTGACGGGGCAGTACATCGCCGCTCGCTCCGACGCCGAGCGCCGCCTCGGCCAGTTGATCGCCGAGGAAGAGGAGCGGCGCAGCGCCGCTGCGCTCGCCGAGCTCCAGCGTCAGGCCGCGGCTGCGAATACGGGTGGCGGCGGCGGCAACCAGGGCGGCGGCGACCAAGGTGGCGGCGATCAAGGTGGCGGCGACGACCAAGGCGGCGGCGACCAAGGTGGCGGCGGCGACCAAGGTGGCGGCGGCGACCAAGGTGGCGGCGGCGATCAGGGTGGCGGGGACAGCGGTGGCGGCGATAGCGGCGGCGGTGGCGGCGGCGGTTATGTGCCGCCGGTGTCGGGTCTTGCCGGAGTTGCGATCGAGTCGGCCATGGGGCAGCTCGGGGTCGCCTACCGGTACGCGACCTCGAACCCCGGTGTGTCGTTCGACTGTTCCGGCCTCACCCATTACGCCTGGGCTCAGGCAGGAATCTTCCTGCCGCGCAACTCCCGGGCGCAAGCCGCTGCGACGTCACGAGTGCCTTCGGCGAACGCCCAGCCCGGCGACTTGATCTTCTACTACTCGCCGATCAGCCACGTCGGCATCTACCTCGGCGGTGGCCAGCTGGTGCACGCGCCGAACAGCGGCACCGTGGTGAAGGTCGCAAACGTCAACTGGAGCAAGGTCACCGCCGTCGGCCGTCCCGGCTGACACCGCCCGACCCCGGTACGGTCAGGGCGTGCACGGGATCGATGTCGGACGCGTCACCACCTGGCTCGGCGATCATGTCGCCGGCGCGGTGCCCCCGTTCCAGTTCGAGGTGATCGCCGGCGGCCGGTCCAACCTGACCTATCTCGTGGTCGATGCTGACGGTCGGCGGCTCGTGCTTCGGCGCCCGCCGCTCGGGCACGTGCTCGCGACGGCTCACGACATGGCCCGCGAGCATCGGATCCTGACGGCGATTGGTCGGACGGCGGTACCGGTGCCGGCGGTGCTCGCGCTGTGTGAGGACATCGACGTCAACGGGGCGCCGTTCTACGTGATGGAACACGTCGGTGGCACCGTCCTCGACGCGCCGATCAAGGTGGAGGCGCTCGCACCCGAGCTGCGGCGTTCGGCGTCGGAGCATCTCGTCGACGTGCTCGCAGATCTCCACGCGGCCGACGTCGACGAGATCGGGCTCGGCGACCTCGCCCGGCGCGAGGGCTATGTGGAGCGGCAGATCAAGCGGTGGACGACCCAGTGGGAGGGGTCGAAGACTCGCGAGCTGGCCACGATCGACGAGGTCGCCAGCCGCCTCGCAGCGAACGTGCCGATCCAGCAGGGCGTCGCTGTGGCCCATGGCGACTACCGATTCGGCAACTGCGTCACCGATGTCGAGCGTGGCCGGATCGCAGCCGTGCTCGACTGGGAGCTGTGCACGTTGGGTGACCCGCTGGCCGACCTCGGTTATCTCGGTGTGTACTGGGCGGGCCCCGATGGCCGCTCGCGCCAGAACGACCCGACGTCGATGCCGGGGTTCTTGACCTTCGACGAGGTGGTGGCGCGGTATGCGGCTCGCACCGGCCGCGATGTCGGCGGCATCGACTACTACGTCGCGTTCTCGTGCTGGCGGTTGGCTGTCATCAGCGAGGGCGTGTACGCCCGCTTCGCACACGGTGCGATGGGGGCGGACCACGACGAAGCGGCGATCGGGGAGTTCCGGACCGCCGTGGACGAACTGGCCGAGCGCGCCCTGGGGCTGCTCGCCCGATCGTGACCCACCGAGCACGGAGGTGCCCATGAACGACGACCGCAACGACGTAGACGTGCTCGCCGGCTGGACGGTTGCACCGTTCACCGCTGCCGGCATCACTCATCCCGTGTACCGGCGCGGCGTCGGCCCAGGCGTCGTCGTCGTCCATGAGGTGCCTGGCATCACGCCGGCGGTGGCGACGTTCGCGAACGAGGTCGTGGCGGCGGGGTTCACGGTCGCCATGCCGTCGCTGATCGGCACGCCGGGCAAGCCCGTGTCGAACGCGTACGGTGCGCGGTCGATGTTGAAGCTGTGCGTCGCGCGGGAGTTCGCGGCGTGGGCGACCGGGCGGACCGCGCCGATCATCCCGTGGCTCCGCGCTGTCGCCGGTCACCTCCACGACACTGCGGGCGGGCCCGGGGTGGGTGCGGTCGGTATGTGCTTCAGCGGCGGGTTCGCGCTCGGGATGATGGTCGACGACCGGATGCTCGCTCCGGTGTTGTCCCAGCCGTCTCTGCCGATCGTGCTCGGTTCGGCGCGTCGCCGCGACGTGCATCTCTCCGATGACGACCTGGCGACGGTTGTCGAGCGGGCTGCTGCCGGATGTCAGGTGCTCGGGCTCCGTTTCGAGGGCGACCCGCTCGTCGGCGACCGTTTCGACACGCTGGCGACGCTGCTCCGCGACTCGTTCATCTCGGTCGAGCTGCCGCGTGCCTCGAAGCGGGATCACTCGGTGCTCACCGAGCAGCGCGACGAGGCCAGCGTGCGGCAGGTGATCGAGTTCTTCCGTGATCGCCTGCTCGGCGATCACCCCATCGTGGGCTAGCTCGCCGAACCATACCCCGGTAGGGTATGTGGCATGGCGACCCCCGGGTATCACGACGACAAGGCAGCGGTGCTCGCGCGACTGAAGCGTGTCGAGGGCCAGGTGCGAGGGCTGCAGCGCATGGTCGAGGACGACACGTACTGCATCGACGTGCTCACCCAGGTGGCCGCTGCGACCAAGGCGTTGCAGAGCGTCGCCGTGCAACTGCTCGATGACCATCTGCGGCACTGCGTGGCGCATGCCGTCCAATCCGACGACCGCAACGAAGCCGATCGCATCATCACCGAGGCGAGCCGAGCGATCGAGCGACTGGTCAAGTCGTGAACCATTCACCGCTGGCGGACGACCTGCACGAAGGAGCAACCATGTCAGACACCATCCCCGACTCGATCACCCTCACCGTTCCCGGCATGACGTGCGGCCACTGCGAGGCGGCTGTCACGCAGGAGGTCGGAGCGGTCACCGGCGTCACCGCCGTCGCTGTCGACCTCGACACCAAGTTGGTCACCGTCAGCGGGTCGGGTCTCGATCGCGACGCCATCGTGGCGGCAATCGATGAAGCCGGTTTCGACGTTGCGTGACGTCGGCGTCGGCGTCGGCGTCCAGCACACCGGCGCCGGTCCGGGTGCGCCGGCAACGATCGACCTCGACATCACGGGCATGACGTGCGCCGCGTGCGCATCGCGTATCGAGCGCAAGCTCAACAAGATCGACGGTGTCACCGCCTCGGTGAACTACGCCACCGAGAAGGCACGCGTGCAGTTGGGCACGACGTTCGTGTCGGCCGACGACCTGATCGCGGCCGTCGAGGCCACGGGTTACGGCGCACGCGTGCCCGAGCGGGGCAGCGCGCCGATCGACCGGGCCGCGTTCCTCCGCCGCCGCCTGATCGTGTCGATCGTGCTCGGCCTCCCCGTGCTGCTGCTGTCGATGATCCCGCCGCTGCAGTTCGACGGGTGGCAGTGGGTGGCACTCGTGCTCACCACGCCGGTGGCGACGTGGGCAGCGTGGCCGTTCCACCGTGCGATGGTGCTCAACCTGCGCCACGGCCAGGCCACGATGGACACCCTGATCTCGGTCGGTGTCAGCGCTGCGTACGCCTGGTCGGTGTGGGCGTTGCTGTTCACTCCGGCCGGCGACATCGGCATGACGATGGACATGTCGCTCACGGGTGCGAGCTCGGGCGACCACACGGCACACGGTGAAGCCGGTGCCGGGGCAGCCCACATCTACCTCGAGGTCGCGTCCGCCGTCGTGGCGTTCATCCTCGCCGGCCGCTACTTCGAGGCTCGGGCGAAGAACCGCGCGGGCGATGCCATCAGGGCGCTCCTCGACCTCGGCGCGAAGGATGTGGCGGTGCTCGACGCCGATGGCGGTGAACGCCGCATCCCGGTCGGTGAGCTGCGGGCGGGCGACCGGTTCGTCGTGCGTCCCGGCGAGAAGATCGCCACCGATGGCGAGGTGACCGACGGGTCGTCGGCCGTCGATCGCTCACTCGTCACCGGTGAGAGCGTGCCGGTCGACGTCGGCCCGGGAGACGCCGTGATCGGCGCCACCGTCAACGCCAACGGGCTGCTCGTCGTGCGCGCCACCCGGGTCGGTAGCGACACCCAGCTCGCCCAGATGGCCCGGTTGGTGGAGGACGCCCAGTCGGGAAAGGCTCCGGTGCAACGGCTCGCCGACCGGGTGTCGGCTGTGTTCGTACCCGTCGTGATCGGTCTGGCAATCGTGACCCTCGCCGCGTGGTGGATCTCGACCGGCGACGTCGAGCGCTCGTTCACCGCAGCGGTCGCAGTGCTGATCATCGCCTGCCCGTGCGCGCTCGGCCTGGCCACGCCCACTGCGCTGCTCGTCGGAACCGGACGGGGCGCGCAACTCGGCTTGCTCATCAAAGGGCCCGAGATCCTCGAGTCGACCCGGCGGGTCGACACGATCGTGCTCGACAAGACCGGCACGGTGACCACGGGAGCGATGACACTCGTCGCCGTTCTTCCTGCCGGCGGTCGCGATCGCGGCGACGTCCTCCGTCTTGCCGGCGCGCTCGAGGCCGGCAGCGAGCACCCGATCGCGAAGGCGATCGTGACCGGTGCTCGCGGTGAGCTCGGCGTGTTGCCGGCCGCCACCGAGTTCATCAATCTGCCCGGCTCGGGAGCGACGGCGGTCGTGGATGGCGAGCGGTACGAGATCGGCCGGCCCACGGTGACCATCGAGGGAGCAGCGGGTCAGACGGTGGTCGAGCTCCGTCGGGACGATGTGGTGCTGGGGCATCTCGCCGTGGCCGATCGCATCAAGCCCACGAGCGCAGCGGCCGTTGCGCGGTTCCGGGCGCTCGGTCTCGAGCCGGTGCTGTTGACGGGCGACGCCCGTTCGACCGCTGAGGCGATCGCCGCCGAGGTCGGGATCACATCGGTGCGTGCCGAGGTGATGCCGGCCGACAAGGTGGCTGCCGTCGCCCAGCTGCAGGCCGACGGTCGGATCGTCGCGATGGTCGGCGACGGGGTGAACGACGCCGCCGCGCTGGCCCAGGCCGACCTCGGTATCGCGATGGGGAGCGGCACCGATGTCGCGATCGAGGCGAGCGATCTCACGCTGGTCCGCGACGACCTCACTGCGGCGGCCGATGCGATCCGGCTGTCGCGCCGGACGCTCGGCACGATCAAGGGCAACCTGTTCTGGGCGTTCGCCTACAACGTTGCAGCGATCCCGCTCGCCATGTCGGGTCGCCTGTCGCCGACCATCGCCGGTGCGGCGATGGCGTTCTCGAGCGTGTTCGTCGTCACGAACTCGCTCCGGCTCCGCGGCTTCAAGGCAGCCGACGCGCCTGGCTGAAGCCGCCGCGATGAGGTCATCGTCCACGCGCGGCTCGACGTGTTCGGAACGCGATGACAGCACCCGGTGAGGCCTGTCGCAACGGGTGACATCGGTGAGCCCCGGTCAGGGGTAGCGTGCCCTGGTTGTGAGCGAAGCGAACCCCCCGCACGGCGGCATGGCCGTGCTCGCCTTCGGCACGCTCGGCATCGTGTTCGGTGACATCGGCACCAGCCCGATCTATGCGTTCCGTGAGGCCTTCCACCACGCCGAGCTCGAGGTCGACCTGACCACCACCTATGGGGCGGCGTCGATCGCCTTCTGGGCGCTCGTCATCGTCATCTCGATGAAGTACCTCCTGATGGTGATGCGCGCCGACAACCACGGTGAGGGAGGCATCCTCGCCCTTACGTCGCTGGTGATCCCGCCGGAGGGGCAGTCGGTCTCGAAGATCGCGGCCGGCGTGGTGACGCTCGGCGTGTTCGGTACGGCGCTGCTTTATGGCGACGGGTTGATCACACCGGCGATCTCGGTGCTGTCCGCAGTCGAGGGGTTCGAAGTGGCGACCCCCGCCTTCTCCGACTGGGTGATCCCGATCGCGGTGGTGATCCTCATCGGGCTCTTCGCGGTGCAGCAGCGCGGCACGGCGGGCATCGCGAAGGTGTTCAGCCCGATCATGATCGCTTGGTTCACCACGATCGGTCTGCTCGGGTTGCGTCAGATCATCGCCCACCCCGAGGTGCTGCGGGCCGTGTCGCCGACGTACGCGATCGACTTCTTCATCGAGCACCCGTGGAAGGGATTCATCGCGCTCGGGTCGATCTTCCTCGTCGTCACGGGTGGCGAAGCCCTCTACGCCGACATGGGTCACTTCGGCCGCAAGCCGATCCAGATCGCCTGGTACGGCCTCGTGCTCCCTGGCCTCCTGCTCAACTACTTCGGTCAGGCGGCGCTGCTGGCGGAGCGGCCCACCGAGGAGATCGGCGACCTCAGGCCGTTCTACGAGATGGCGCCCGGCTGGGCCCTCACGCCGCTCGCGATCCTGGCGACGATGGCCACCGTGATCGCGTCGCAGGCACTCATCTCCGGGGCGTTCTCGCTGACGGTCCAGGCCGTGCAGCTCGACTACTTCCCGCGGCTCGCGATCCTGCACACGTCCGACAAGCACATCGGGCAGGTGTACGTGCCGCTCGTGAACTGGATGCTGATGATCGGCTGCGTGGGGTTGGTGCTCACGTTCCGGACGTCGAGCAACCTCGCCTCGGCCTATGGCATCGCCGTGACGACGACGATGTTGATCACGACGCTGATCTTCTACCGATTCGTGCGCGACAAGTGGCGGTGGTCGGTCGGCAAGTCGCTCGCGATCCTGATTCCGTTCCTGATCGTCGACATCGCGTTCCTCGGCGCCAACATCCCCAAGATCCCGAGCGGGGGATGGTTCCCGCTGCTGGTCGGGTTCGGCCTGGTGCTCCAGATGACCACGTGGCGCAAGGGGCGCCAGCTCGTGGCCTCACGGATCCGGCGTGGCGAACGCCCGATGCGCGACGTGGTCGACGAGGCGCTCGAGGCCCACGTGGCGCGGGTGCCGGGGGTCGCGGTGTATCTCTTCAAGGACGAGGGCGCAGCGCCGCCGGCGCTGATGTCGAACCTGCGACACAATCGGGTCCTGCACGAGCTCGTGCTGCTCGTGTCGGTGCACACGAGCGACGTGCCGCGCGTCCCCGAGGAGCGGCGATCGACGGTCACGGTGCTCGGCGACGGCATCTATCAGGTACGGATCGACTACGGCTTCATGGACGAGCCCGACCTGCCGTTCGCGCTCGGCGCGTTGAACGAGTTGGATGTCAACGTCGACGAGATGACCTATTTCCTCGGGCGCGAGTCGGTCACCGCGGGCAAGGTGCCGGGCATGCACCCGTGGCGCGAGGAGTTGTTCGTGCTCCTCAACAGGGGCGCGGCCAACGCCAGCCGATTCTTCAAGCTCCCCCCGAACCAGGTGTTCGAGGTCGGCACCCACGTCGAGATCTGATCGCGTCCGCTTCCGGGTGGTGCGGGACTGACGTGCCGAGGCGTCCGTTCCGACACGGCGGCGATCACTCGTCCAGCGATGGCGGCCCCCGTCCCGTCCTGAGAGCAGCAGCTGATCGAACCGTTGCGATGGCGCGAACCGCCGACATCCCGATCTCCGATCAGGAACAAGCAGACCCTCGACGAGGGGCCCCGCGGGCATCCCTCGATCACATCTACAGGTAGGTGCGGGTCAGCCGAGGCCGAGCACGACGACGAGGGCGTCGTCGACCGACCACATCTCCTCGGCCGTGAGCCTGCCGACGCGACGTCCGAGCCGCTGCACGTCCACGGCGCCGAGCTGCTCGACCAGCACCCGTGTCAGACCGTCAGCGACGTCGACCTCCGGCCGGAACGACGCAGGTTTGGCACTCCGAGACGTCGGAGCGATCACCACGACGGAGCGGGGCAGCATCACGTCGGACTGCACCACGACGCCGTACCGCTCACCTTGCTGTTCGTGGCCGACGCCCTTGGGGACCTTGAACCGGTAGACGTCACCCCGCTGCACGCATCGACTCCATCAGCGACGCAACGGCGAGCATCTCGCTGCGGTCGTCGTCGTCGGCTTCGAGCGCAGCAACTTCGGCAGCGAGCTGGCTGCGTCGACGCATCCGATCAGCCGAGGCGAGCAGCGACGACCGGATCGCCTCGGATCGGCTGAGACCGGTCGATTCGAGGAGTCGCAACGCCCGCTCCGCCTCATCGTCCAACCGCACCGAGATCGCTTTCGCCACGCGGTCAGTATGACGGAACGTGATACATCACGCAACCGAACCGAGGCAGCCCGATTGCCCGGTCGTCGCTCCTCGCGCAAGCCAGCGCGTCGATGCAGAACGACGAGCGCCGAGCGCAGTCCTGGTGGCCGCACAACTCGTTCGGGAACCAGCTCAACAACCAGGGCGGCAGGCAGTTCGAGAGCGACGACAACCAGGACACCAGGCTACGAACAACGCCGCAGCCCCACCAGGGAACTCAATCAGGCAGTTCTGCGCACGCGAGTCAACGTGGCACGATCAGGTGGACGCCTCGTAGGCCCACTGACCCGAGATAGTGCGCAGTGTCCGAGTCGGCGACGATCGCCGGACTGAGATGATTGGGCTGACTCTTGCCGAAGTCAGCGGTGTCGCCATAGCCCAGATCAGTTCGGCTGAACCCTCGCTCGACTGCTTCTCCGCTTGCGAGGTACAGCGGCCCGGGCCAGATCACGTATCTCGGCTCACCGCAGCCCTCGCACGTCTCGCCGAATTCCGTGCGGTTCGCCACCGCGTCCACGCGGACGATGCGGTCGACCCTCATGATCGAAAATCCGGGTTCTGTGGCGAGCGGCGAGAAGGCCACCCCCGGGATTCCGTCGCACGCCTGGACGAACGAATGCGATGCGATCACGGCTCCGTCGTACGTCGTCGAGAGGTCGAGATTCCGCTTGGCCAACCTGAACTCGGGGTCTATCCAGGACGAGTCAAGCACCCGCGTGCACACGGGGCAGTGCGCCGCGCGACGAAACATGAACGAGTTGTTGTCATGTATCGCAAACTCGAATGGTGCCGATATCAAGGCACGCAGACTGCCCGGTCGTTGCTCTCGGCGCAAGCGCTGGAGCCGGCGCAGAACGACGAGCGCATCACGGCAGCTATGCGTTGGTGGGCAACTGGCTGATCGCTTCCTCGACCGCCATTCCGCCGACTCGGAGGGCCGCGTACTCGTCGAGGTGGGCACGAATCAGGACGGCCCCGACCTCATCGACACCGGTGCAGAGAACCGGATGGAACGCACAGTATTCGTAGATCGAACCGACGCGAATCTCGTTGCTCTCCATTGGCGTCAGTATGTCCGGCCTGGCTACCGCCCGACCCGATCGCCGTTCTGGCGCTCAATGCACGAACCGGCCCGCTCAGGAACGGCGGCTGGTCCGGTACATCATCACTCCGCGGACCAGCAGAATGCTGAACACCACGGCGATCCCGACACCGAACACCTGAGCGTGCTCAGGCTCACGAAAGCTGCGGCGGCCGGTCCCAACGAAGACGTCCGGCTGAAGAATCATCCAGATCCCCCACGCCGCTACCGCAAAGGTAGCGAACAACAAGCTGAACCAGGCTCGCTGCTCGCGAGCCGGGTCAGATGGCACAACTCGTGATCGGCGGTTGCGGCCTCGTGCAGTCACTTGCACACCATCGAGCCCATCGTGCCCGAAGTGGCGCTCGCTCAACAAGCGCCGACGGCACTTCTGGCGCGCCACCGACCGTCACGTGGAGGGCGTAGCGGTTGTCGTGCGATCCGACGGGCCACCGCGCCGGCAGCGCAGTGTCGCATCAAGACGCGAACGTCCGCGGCGCGGATCGGTGGGGTTCCGTACTGTGGTCGACGTGACCATGATCGAACTGGCCGAGATCGATGACGACAACCTGGCAGCTGTGCAGGCTGTCGCGGTCTCGGATCGCCAACGCGACTTCGTCGGCACCGTGCGGGAGGCGCTCGAAGAAGCAGCCGACTGTCCCGAAGGCAACCCGTGGTCTCGCGCCGTCGTCGTCGACGGCACGGTCGTGGGATTCGTCATGCTGAGTTGGAACGTCACACCCGATCCGCCCGAGATCATCGGACCATGGTTCCTCTGGAAGCTGATCGTGGATCAGCAGCACCAGGGCCGAGGCATCGGCGCTGCAGTCGTGCAGGCGGTCGCTGCAATCGTCAAGGCCGAGGGCGCGTCGGAACTGCTCACCAGCTTTGTGCCGGCCGAGGACGGCCCAGCGGGTTTCTACGCTCGTCTCGGCTTCGTGCCGACTGGTGACGTCGACGCCGAAGGCGAGACGATCGTCAGTCTCGACGTCTAGGCCGCGGCAAACCTCTCGCGCGTCCGTGTGCCTGGGACCACCCGCAGGGCTCCGGCCGTGCGGGAGTGGAACTCCAACGACGTTCGAGGGCCGCCTCGCTCGCCGCCACGAGCTGGCTGATTCCCCCACGACCGCAGCACCTGGCGATCACGCTGCCGCGACGCCGACAGATCAACCACAGGACCAGTCGGTCAGTCACACCCAGGGCCAGGCGTCGAAGCAGCGCAACCGCTCCGGCCAGCAACGCGTTTTGCAGCCCGCCCGTCAAGCACGAACACGGTGTCACACCCCCCTGCCATGCTGTGTTCATGGACATCGAACTGGTGATCGAGCGGGTGCAGCGGGTTGCTGCGGCGCGCGCCAGTGACGACGTCGCCGCGATCAAGGCCGGGTTGCGGTCGGTCGCGCAGCTGCGAGGGTGGCTCGCGGCGTCCGAGGCGGCGTTGACGGCGGCGTTGAAGCCGCAGGTGTCGTTCCCCGAGAAGGACGTCGCCGACTGCACCCGCACATCGCTGGGTGAAGCGACGAAGGCGACCGAGCGGTCCGAGACCCTCGCGGCGGTGCCCGAGTTCGCCGATGCGCTCGACGCGGGCGCAGTCACGCAGGGGCACGTCGACGAGATCACGAAGCACACCAAGGGGCTGAACGACGCCCAGCGGGCGGAGCTGTTGGAGCGGGCCGCTGCGCTGGTGCCGGTCGCGGTGGCGGGGTCGGTGCGTGAGTTCGGCAAGCGGCTGGATCTGGAGCGTCGTGCCGTGGAGCGTGGCGACGGAATGGACAAGCTGGCTCGCCAGCGCCGCAAGGTCGAGTTCCGTGACTGGATCGACGGTGACGGGATGTACTGCTACGGAGGGCGGCTCGATCCGCACGCGGCGATCGCCTTCAAGGCGAACCTCGAGGCGCAGATCCGCCGCCAGTTCGCCGCCGGCACGCCCGACACCGCACCCGACGATCCGGTGCTGCGCCAGCGCCACCTCGCCGGGCTGGCGCTCGCCCATCTCGTCAGCCGGACCGACACGTCAGGCGCTGACGAGAGCGACTCGGGCGGCTCGACGTCGCCGATCGAGCCCGATGTGATCGTCGTGGTCGACGCGTCACAGTCTGACGGCGCCGGCGGCCCCGACATCGATTGGGGGATCCCGGTCGAGGTGCCGTTGCGTGTGCTGGCCGATCTGATCGCTGGCGGGGACGCGACCGTGCACACCGTCGTGGTCCGCAACGGCATCGTCCTCCACGCCCCCGGCAACCTGAACCTCGGGCGCACTGCTCGCCTCGCCAACCGCGCTCAGCGCCGGGCGCTCAATGCCCTCTACCCGACGTGCGCCGTCCCTGGCTGCGGGGTGCACTTCCGGTACACGAAGATGCACCACATCGAATACTGGGAAGCCGGCGGCCGTACCGACCTGGCGAACCTCCTGCCGGTGTGCCCGCACCACCACACGCTCATCCACCAGCAGCAGTGGCACATCGCCCTCGGCGCGAACCGGGAGCTCACCATCCGCTACCCCGACGGCAGCATCCAGACAACCGGCCCACCATCCCGACGGAGGGCAGCGTGATGGTGCCGATGCAAAGGGCTGAGCCCGTCGCGAGGTCGCGCGCGGTCGTGTCGTCGGCTTGCCGATTCCGTCGCGTGGTCGATGCAACGGACCACCATCACCGAACCCGGGTCTCGACGTGGGGCCGACTCCGAACGCCTGGTTCGGGGGAACTCCACGGCGCGGCTGGTACGCGGGCCGAACGGCGAGTGAGAACACGAACTGCTCGGCGCTCCATGAGGGGATGTCCGGCACCGTGTCGGGCTTCCCTCATGGTTTGGAAGACTTCTGCCGATATGCGCCGTGGAAGGACACCGATGTGGGGATGCCAGGACCATGGTTCACAGAGCGCCGTCTACGTCGCCGGGAGGCGACGGGATGCAACAGCGTCGACGCCGGGCTCGTCTGAGTCGATCATCGTGAGACGATCGATCCGATGGTGTGCGGTGGCCGCGATGTCGCTGGCGACGAGCGCCTGCTCGAGTGCCGAGGCGCCGACAGCGCTCTCCGCTGCACCTCACCTCGACCGGGCGCCGACCACCATCGACCGCGAACCCATCCCACGGTCCACAACCGCTCCTGCTCCAGTCGAGTCCGTCCCGCCATCCGGGCCGGTCGTGCACGACCTCGAGCCCAATCTCGTGGTGGTCGACGATGACGGAGTGGTGACGATCCAGCACCCGGAGCCGGAGCCGGAGATGGCGCTTCACGCATTGACTGGACTGGCTGACGAGTGGGTCGCCGTGGGCAGCGTCTCCCCGACCGATGGGGTGGGATCACCCGCGATCTGGTCCCTGTCCACCGAGGGACAGCTGGGAGATGTCCAACTGCTCCCGATCGAGCCAGGCGTACCGGGGGTCGCTCGCGACGTCCTCGCCGATGACGACGGGGTGATCGTCGTCGGCTCACGCGACGCAGGTCGCAACAGCCGTCCGACCGCGTGGCTCTTCCGGGATGGAAGCTGGTTCCTCGTCGACCTGCCCGTCTCCGCTGGCGTGACGCACGGGGCGGTTGCCGACCACGTCCTCCGACTGAACGACGGCGTGCTTGCCGTTGTCGGCCGAGGTGGCGGACCGTTCTTCAGCGACTTGCAGGTGTGGTTCTCGGCGGATGGTGGTCGGACATGGACGGGATCGGCGAGGGGCGTGGCCTTCTACGAGCCACTCGTCGCCACCGATGGAGAGCGCGTTGCGGTGATCGCGCGTGCGCAGCGCGCCCTCGGGAGCGGTGCCCAGACCTACGACGCGTGGACCTTCCAACTCGCCGACGACGGTGACATCGTGGCGGAGACGGAGGTGAACCTTCCGTTCGCTCCTGGTAACAGCATGTGGCCGGGGGCCATGACCTGGGACGGTGGGCAGTTCGTGCTGGGCGTCGGGCTGACTGACGACATCCGGATCGCCACGAGTCCAGACGGTTTGGATTACCAGTTGTCGCCCTTCGATCCGAGCGAGATGCGGCCGGGGCGCCCCGGGAACATCGTTGCGCTCTCTGCAGTCGGGTCGAGGTTGCTCGTCGGGGTGGAGCAACAACCATCGTTGCTCGTCTTCGAACGTGTCGGTGGCGAGTTCTCGCTGGTCGATGCCCCCACAACCCCCTCTGGCGATCTCGCATACCTCGCAACGCGTCGTCTCGTCGCGTCCACCGGGGATCGGTTCGTCTATGTCGGCGGCGACTGGATGGGTGGCTACACCTTCCTGGGTTGGGACGGCGAAGCGTGGACGAGTCGTACGTTGGAGGACGTCCCCCGTTTCCGGAACGCAACTCGACTCCAGGTGACCGACATGGCGGTCAGCCCGGCGGGAACGGTCGCCGTGCTCGCGGGCAGTGTCGCGACCACCCCAGGTGACACGGCGCGGGCCGGACTCGGACTCGCGTGGCGTGCTGAAGGCGAAGCTACGTGGAACGGAATGCTCCGATTGCCGGAGCGCACCCGACCGCTCTTCGTCGATCGGTGGGGTGAACGTCTCGTTCTGGCCGGTCACGACGAGACGTCCAATACGACTCGGTTCTACGAGATCGACCCGGCGGCGAACTCGATGGCGATGCTCGGTGCCATCGACGGGTTCGTGACGTCGATGACGGCGACTGTCGAGAGGCTCCACGTGACGAGGGTGGATGGCGTCACCGCGTCATCGGCGACGTCAGCGCTGCTCACCTCGGCGGACGCCGTGTCCTGGTCGTCGGTTCCCACCTCGTCGACGCCGGGTGTCGTGTGCAGCAACGACGTTCTGGCAGCAGTGGTGTCGCTGGCCGACGATGGCGGGACGTCGGTGCTCGGTGCGGAACGGATCATCGGCGAAGCGTCGCTCCCCGTCGCACCACCAGTCCCCGCGGCGGTCTTCCTGCTACGGCCAGAGGCCGAGCAGATTCTCCGGTGTGCCGTCAACGACGAGCGGATCGTGACGACGCTGCAGGCGTCCGACTGGGAGACGGCCGAACCCTCGCCTCAGGTGAGGATGGTGCCGTGGGAGCCGGGCACCGAACCGATCGACCATCTCGTCCTCCCCGTTTCCCTGGAGGGTGCGTGGAAGTCGGACGTCCAGGATGTGATCTGGTCCGGGAGCGAGTGGCTGGCCGTCGGCGGTGGCGGCGACGTCGAGCAGGGTTTCGACGCTTTGATCTGGAGATCGACCAACGGGATGGATTGGCAGCCACCGGTCACCATCGCCGGTGGTCCGGGCAACCAGATCGCGAACTCCATCGTCGTGCGGGACGGCACGTTGCTGATCGGCGGCGTCAAGGGGCAGCACGCAGTGATCTGGACCCTTCCGGGTTGATGGAGCGACCTGTCACCGCCACCGATCGGAACGGAGCGCGTCAGGCTGTCGCGAGGTCGCGCGCCGTCTTGTAGTCGGCTTTGCCGTTGGGGGCGCGCGGCACCTGGGTGACGAACACGATCCGCTTCGGGGCCTTGTAGCTCGCGAGGTGCTCCTTGACGGTCGCGATCACGTCGGCCTCGGTGGCCTCGGCGCCTGGGGTCAGCGACGCGACGGCGGTGACCGCCTGGCCGAACTTCTCGTCGTCGACCCCGACGACGAGGCAGTCGACCACGCCCGGATGGCGCTTCACCGCCTCCTCGACCTCCTCGGGGAAGATCTTCTCGCCGCCCGAGTTGATGACGTTGCTCCCGCGGCCGAGCAGGATCAGCGTGCCGTCGGCGTCGATCTGGCCCATGTCGCCCGGGAACGAGTAGCGCACGCCGTCGATCACGCGGAACGTGCGCGCCGACTTCTCCGGGTCCTTGAAGTAGCCGAGCGGCACCAGGCCGCCGGCGGCCACACGGCCGATCTCGCCGGAGCCGGGCGTGACCTCGGTGTCGTCCTCGCGGAACACCTTCGTCGTCGGGTTCTTCACGAACTTCGCGGTCTCGGTGGCGAGCCCGCGCATCGTGACCTGGCTGCCCATCGACCCCTCGCTCGATCCCATCGCGTCGTAGAGGATCACCTGCGGGATGCGGTCGAGCAGCGCCTCTTTGACCTCGGTGGTCCACATCACCCCCGACGACACCATCATCTTCAGCGACGACGTGTCGTACGGCTCGCCCCGCTCGATCGCCTCGTCGAGCGCCTTGAGGATCGGCTTCGAGAAGGCGTCACCGACGATCGTGTTGTGGGAGCAGCGGTGGTGCTGGATCGCGGCGAGCAGCTCGTGGGCGTCGAGGCTGCGATTGGTGAGCGTGATCACGTGGCCGCCCATCATGTGGTGCATCAGCGCGCCGAGCCACAACCCGGTGCCGTGCATCAGCGGCGCCCCGGTGATCGACACCGTGGTGACCCCTTGGTCGGCGAGGTCGCGCGCGCTGGGCGCGAGGTCTTCAGGGCGCTCGGGCGCCGCCATGCCAGCGGCGCGATAGCCGAGCCCGCTGAAGAAGCCACAGATGTCGGCCATCGGGTACATCACGCCCTTCGGCATGCCCGTGGTGCCGCCGGTGTAGAGCATGTAGATGTCGGTCGCATCGCGGGCGATCCGCTCCATCGGCTGGTGCCCCGCCACGAGCGCGTCGTACGCCACGGCGCGGTCACCGATCGACGGGCCGCCGTCGTCGACCTCCACCAACAGTTTCAGGTTCGGGAGCCGGTCGATCACGCGGGCGACGCGCTCGCCGAGCGATGTGTGGAAGAACAGCGCCTCTGCATCGCTGTTGTCGAGCAGATACCACAGCTCCTCGTCGAGGTAGCGGTAGTTGACGTTGATCGCGACGCCGCGCATCTTGAAGGTGCCGTACTGGGCCTCGAGGTACTCGTTGCCGTTGTACAGGTAGAGGCCGACCTTCGACTCGGGGCGCAGGCCCGCCGCCACCAGCGCCGACGCAACGCGGGCCGCGCGCTCGTCGTACTCCGACCAGGTGCGTGTGGTGGCGCCGTTGGTGATCGCGGGCCGCTCCGGTACTGCGTCCGCGATCGACTCCCAGGCCGTGGCCCATTGATACTCCATGGCGGAAGACAGTAGGCCACGCGGTGTGACCGACGTCTCAGTGCAGCGGATGACGGCGAACGCCACGTCACCTCTTGGGGGCGGGTCTACGCTCGCTCGCGATGGTGGTGCATGCCGAGGACGTGGCAGAGGTCGACGGAGTCGTGGAACCGGCTCGCCCCGGCTCGGTCCCGACCACCCTGCGGTTCGTCATCGTGCTGGTGCTGTTCTTCGCGACCGGCGCATGTGGGCTCGTGTACCAGCAGCTGTGGCTGCGCGAGCTGTCGCTCGTCTTCGGTGTCACGGTGCAGGCCGTGTCGACCGTGCTCGCCGCGTTCTTCGGTGGCCTCGCGCTCGGCGGGTACCTCGCCGGCCGGCTCGCCCGGCGCACCTCCCGGCCGATCGCCTGGTACGGGGCGATCGAGATCGCGACCGGCGTGCTCGCCCTCGCCACGCCGTTCATGCTCGGTGCGGCCGGTGATCTCTACGTCTGGTTCGCAGGCAACGTGACCGACTCGCTCGCGGTGCTCACGGTCGTCCGGTTCGTGCTCACGTTCGCCGTGCTGATGATCCCCGCCACGTTCATGGGGGCGAGCCTGCCGTTGATCGTGTCGTCGAGCCTGCTGCGCGACGCGGCGCTCGGCAGCCGCGTCGGCATGCTCTACGCCTGGAATACCGCCGGAGCGGTCCTCGGCACGGTCGTGTCGGGCTTCTGGCTGATCGGGCTGTGGGGGCTCAACCGGACGTTCCTCGTCGCCGCCGTCGTCAACATCGTCGCCGGCGCAGCCGCCGTGGTGGCCGCTCGCCGCTGGGATGCCGAACCGGTGGCCGAGGCGCGCGCCGACGGCGCGGTGGCAGCCGTGTCGCGTCGTCCGCCGGTGTCACCCCGTGCCCGCCGGGCGGTACTCGCGGTATTCATCGTGTCCGGCTTCGTCACGCTCGCACTCGAGGTGGTGTGGTTCCGGCAGTTGGTGCTGTTCCTCGAGAGCAGCACGTACGCGTTCACCGTGATGTTGGCGACCGTGCTCGTCGGAATCTCGGTCGGATCGGCCCTCGCCACGCCACTGCTGCGACGCGGATTCGCCACCGTCCGCAACCTCGCCGCAGTCGAGCTGCTGCTCGGCTTCGCCGCGCTCGGTTCGTTCCTCGCGTTGTCGAAGACGTTCGTGGTGCTCGACCGCCTCGGGCTCGAGGCCGGCGGCCAATCGCTCACGCTGGTGATCGGGGCGAGTGTGCTGTCGATGCTGCCGGCCACGTTGCTGATGGGCTTCGCCTTCCCGGTTGGCATCGAGCTCTGGATCGGCGACGATCACCACGCGAGCGGTGAACGTGTCGGCACGTTCGTCGCGTGCAACGTCGCGGCGGGCATCGCCGGGTCGCTCATCGCCGGGTTCGTCATGGTGCCGGCCATCGGTGCGCAAGCGAGCGTCGTCGTGCTCGGGCTCCTGGTGATCGCCACCGGCGTCTGGCTGCTGGCGCTCGTCGTCGAGCTGCGGACCGCCACGGTCGCCGGGCTCGGCACGGCCGCGCTGGCCGCGTTCGTCGCGATCGCACTGGTGCCCGACCCCTACTCGTCCGTGATGTTCCATCGCTTCCCCGGCGAGACGGTCGTGTGGAAGTCCGACGATGCCCAGACCACCGTGTCGATCCAGCGCGCGGGGGAGTTCCTCGTGATGTACGTCGACGGTCAACACCAGGCCAACACGACGCCCGAGATGGTCGGGTATCACCGGCTGCTCGGCACGCTCCCGGTCGCCCTCCACCCCGACCCGCAGCGAGCGCTCGTGATCGGCCTCGGTGGCGGGGTCAGCCCGGGAGCACTGAGCCAGGCACCCGGGATCGAGGTCGACGTCGTCGAGCTGTCGCCCGATGTCGTGGAGGGTGCCCGTTTCCTCGCCGATGTCAATGCCGATGTGGTCGACCGCTCGAACGTGCACATCACGGTCGACGACGGCCGCAACCATCTCCTCGTCACCGACGAGCGTTACGACATCATCACCGCCGACGTCATCCCGCCGACTCACGCAGGTGCCGGCAAGCTGTGGTCGGTCGAGTACTGGGAACTCGCTCGCGACGCGCTCGCTCCTGGTGGGCTGATGGTCCAGTGGGCGCCGCAGTCGAACGCACGCGACTACGGCATGGTGCTGCGCAGCTTCGAGTCGGTGTTCCCGCACGTCACCGCGTGGGCCGACGGGTCGATGCTGATCGGTTCGAACGAGCGGATCGACCTCGACCCCGCAGTGCTCGAACGGAAACTGGCCGACCCGGGCTGGCAGGTGGTCCTGGCCCCGATCGGCGTCAACGACTGGGCCGGGCTCGGGGCCCTGTTCACCGCAGACGGTGACGCGATCCGTCGCACGATCGGCGACGGCCCCATCCTCACCGACGACCAGCCCCGGATCGAGTACTACCGGACGCTCCCGGCCGAGGGTGGGGCGTGGTCGCCCGAGATCGTGCCCCGCAGCCCGTTCGAGGAACACGTCGCACTCGGTTGACCCACGACCTCAGCGGGGGCGGTGCTCGGTGCCCTCGCCCCAGGTGACGATCAGCAGGTGTGCCGGGCCGAGCGTGTCAGCGGTGTGCCACGTGCCGGCCGGGACGACGATGTAGTGCGGCGCCTCCACCGTGAGCTGTGTGACCCCGCTGTCGCCCGATCCGTCGTCGAGGTGGAAGCGCACTGCGCCCGACGTCACCACGATCAGCTCGTCGCCTGCCGGGTGCATCTCCCAGACGGTCCAGTCGGCGTCGTTGGTCATCCCGGTGACGAGTCGGCCGGTGTGCAGGCCCGGCCGCGAGTCGATCGTCGCCCAGAAGTCGTGGGTGACCGCGATGACGTCGACCTCCGGTCCGGTGCCGAGGTGCAGGTAGGTGCTGGTGGGGTCGTGCGGTCCGATGCTCATGTCACGGCTCCTGGTCGGTGTCGGTGCCGGCGATCCTGATCGCCACCTCGGTCAGCCAGGCAGCGGGATCGGGGTCGTCGTCCGGTCCGGTGAGGAGGTGTTCCACCCGGGTCGCGAACGTGTCGCCCCGGTCGCCGTCCCAGCGATCCCAGCGCACGTCGTTGGCCTCGGCCCACCGCACCAACACGGCGTTGGCGGCGGCGCCCTCGAGCCCGGCGTAGACGAGCGACGCGTAGCGTCCGGCGAGCAGCACCTCGGGCACCACTCGCTCGTCGCCGGTGTGTGCGCCGGCGTCGGTGACCACACCGATCGTGACGTCGACGGTGCTGCGTTCGGGGTCGATCGCGTGATACCGCACGAGCGGCTTGCGGGACGCGACCGAGTGTTGCTCGAGCCACGCCGTCAGCTCGTCGAGCAGCCGTGGGATCACGCCGCCGAGGTCGGCCATCGCGACCTCGTCGCGGATGCCGAGCAGGTGCACCTCGGGGCGCTCGTCGATACGTGGTTCGCGCACGATCCGGGCACCGGCCGTCGGATCGGCCGCGGTCACGGCGAACCCGTCCATCGCGGCGTCGATCTCGTCGATCGTCGGTGTCGCGATCGTCGTCTGGATCAGCCACCGATGGCCCCACGGATCGAGGATCGCGCACGAGCGCTCGCCGTACGCCTGGTCGGTGGGTTCGCGTCGCACGGTCGCACCCGCGGCGACCGCCGCGGCGAACACCGCATCGACGTCGGTGACGACGAGGTTCAGTGCCACCGCGGTGCCGCCCAGGAAGTCGGGGCTGACGGCGTCGAAGTCGGGATACTCGTCCGACACGTACACCGTCGCGGCACCGATCCGCAGCTCCGCGTGTCCGATCCGGCCGTCGTCGCCGGTGTAGCGCACCGTCTCCACGGCGCCGAACACGGTGGCGTACCAGTCGATCGCTGCGACGGCGCCGCGCACGGCGAGGTACGGCACGAGCGTCGCCCGGCCGATCGCCTGGCCGATCGTGGCGATCGTGTCGGCCCGGGGCGCGAGCTCGACGACGGGCAGGTGTGCGGCGCGGATCGCGTCGGTCAGGTCGGCGCGCAACCGGGCGACGAACCGCGGGTCGGGGTCGGCGGGCAGCAGCGGGGTACGCAACTGGTCGAACGCGCTCATCGCGTCACCTCCTCGTGGTCCTCGGGGCCGGCGAGCTGCTCGTACAGGTCCCGGAACGCCCGTCTCGCCCGTACGAGCAGCGCCTCGGTGGCGTGGACGGTGCGGTCGAGGACGCCGGCCACGTCGGGCACCGTGAGGTCGTCGACGTACCGAAGTGTCAACGCCGCGCGGTGGTGGGCGCCGAGCCGGTCGAGCACGTCACGGGCGAGGAATCCGTCGAGTTGGGCGTCCCAGGGGTCGTCGTCGATCGGTGGGTCGGCCACCGCCTGCAGGTTCCGTGTCGAACGTTCGAGGCGTCGCCAATGGTCGACGAGCTTGTGCCGGGCGATGCCGACCAGCCAGGCGGTCGTCACCTCGCCCACCACCCCGCGGTCGATCGACGACACGGCGGCCATGAACGTCTCGGCGGTGAGATCCTCGGCGGTGGCGGTGTGCCGGCAGCGATGGAGGAGGTAGCCGTACACCTCGCGTACCGACGTGTCGTAGATCGCCAGCAGGCGTTCGCCCGGGTCGTGCCCGGCAGACGGGTCGGCGGTGCCTTCCATGCCGACTCCATCGTCGCAGCTCCCACAACTCCGACGCCTGCGCGGTCGGTCCGCAATGTGGCAGGCTCGCACCCGTGGACGCGATGGATGCTCGGCACCGCGACGTGGTCGCCGCCGCTTGGGGCGACTACGGCGACGAGCGGGGGATCTCCGAGATCGCCGAGCTGAGCGCGATGGTGTCGACCAACCGCGTGTATCGGCTCACCCTCGCCGACGGCACCTGGGTGATCGCCAAGTCGTCGAACTACGGCTCGTTCTTCCTGTTCGCGGAGGATCATGACCGGCTGAACCGGGTGAACCTGCTGCTGCGCAGCGGGCCGTACGAGAACTTCCTCGCCAACGCCTTCACGCGCGACGGCGCGCCGTACATCTACTACGACGGCGAGATGTGGGTGATCTTCTACCACTACATCGAGGCGCGCGATCGCCTCCCGAAGATCCTCACGGGATCGCAGGTGGCGTGTCTCGGCACCGAGCTGGCCCGGTTCCACAAGGCGTCGGCCGCGGTGGCGCGCCTGATCCCACCGCCGTCGAAGACCGCCAAGTCCGACGCTGTCAACCTCTACGAGATGACCGGCGCGCGCAACGCCGGTGAGGTGCTCGGGCTCGACCAGAGCCGGGTCGACCTCGTCCGGCGGCACACGCATCGGTTCCTGATGGCGGCCTACGAGACCGGGTACGACAACTGGCCGAAGATCCCGGTGCTGATCGACTGGAACCTCGGCAACTTCTCGGTCGAGTTCGACGCCGACGACCCCGACGCCTTCCGGCTGTTCAGCCGGTGGGACTACGACTGGTTCCGGATCGAATCCCGGCTGCTCGACTTCTACTTCCTGTCGCGCGTCTCGTCGCGCACCGGTGACCGCACCACGTTCACCTACGCCGCGCACACGCTGCTCGAACCCCGCTTCCGCGCCTTCCTGCGCGCCTACCACGCCGAGTACCCGCTGCTCCCCGAGGAGGTGCTGTTCCTCAAGGAGGCGTACCGCTTCTTCCTGCTCAACTATGTGGTGCGTGAGGGCCGGCACTTCTTCCGCTACGACTTCTGGCAGCACCTGCTCCACGACGCGGTCGACGTCCACCTGCCGAGCCTCGACCACCTCGACCTCACGCCGCTGCTCGCCGAGCTCCGCTGAGCGATCGGCCCGTTCACCCGGGCGGCATCGCCAGGAGCGTCTCGGCGAAGAAGAGCGGACCGTTCTCCGCGATCCAGTCGGGTGAAGCGTCCTGCATCTTGATCAGCGTGACGAAGCCCCCGGTCGACGACACCGTCCAGAAGCCACCGTCGGCGGCCGGGACGACGGACTCGGTGACGTCGGCCGAGGTGGCCTCGTCCCAGCGGGCGGCGATCGCGTCGAGCTCGGTGTCGGCAGCGAGCTGGACGACCAGTGTGACGACCGCCGTCAGGACCTGCGCACTGCGTGCGTCGCCGTGCACGATCGCGCCGGCAACGCTGCCGTCGACGTCGAGCAGTGTGCCGACGACGCCGCCGTCGATCGGCACCGCCCGCAGCGAGCCGTCGAGGATCGTGATTGAGAGCCTCGACGTCCACCGGTCGGCGGACAGGTCGAGCCGGGCGAGGGTCGCATCGTTGTCGACGAGGACGGTGTGCAACTCGTCGATGTCGGTCCGGAAGCGATCGAAGTCCGGGGCGATCGGCGCGACGGGCATGCGGGCGACAGTCATCGCCTCCGGAGGCACCGTCACCGGCACGGTCGGGGGAACGGTCGGCACGGTCGGGGGAACCGTCGGGGGCACGGTCGGGGGCACGGTCGGAGGCACAGTGGTGGGGGCACCGCCGAGGCGGTCGGTCGGTGGGCCGAAGAGGTCGGCGAAGCTGCTCGAGGCGCCGCCGGCCTGAGCGTCGGTGTCGTCCCCGGGCGCGGACGGTGGCACCGCGGGCACCGCTGGCGTCACCGGCGTCGCGATGGCACCGACCGAGGGCCGTCGCTGCTCGGCGGTCGAACCGTCGCCGCCACAGGCGGTGATCAGGATCGCCATCGCTGCGGCGACGGGGATCGTGCAGGTGATCGTGCCGGTGATCCGGTGGATGGTCCGGCGCAGCTTGGGGGTGAGGGTGAGGTCAGCGAGATTCGGCATGGTCGCTCCGTTCGGTGGTTGCTGACTGATTCGACGTCATGTCGTCGCGTCCGGTTCGAAAACGGTGGGGTGTTTCCACGCGAGCGACGCGCTCAGCGAACGCGACGTGATCGCCGTGGGCCAGCAGCACCGCCCGGCCGGGTTCGAGCCGTTGCCATCCGGGCGTCCCGGTTCGCCTCAGGAAGGTGCCGTTGCGGGCGCCGAGGTCGACCAGCTCGAGGGACCAGCCCCGGGCGACGAGCCATGCGTGGTGGCGGCTGAGTGCCGATGCGTCCCCACCCGGCTCGACCGGTGTGGCGATGCCGACGGTGACTCGCACGTCGTCGACGACCGAGCGACCGATCACGGCGTCGTCGGCGATCTCGAACGCATCGCCGGAGTCGAACACGAGCGTCGCCAGCGGCGGCCGGAGCCCGAGCCTCGTCGGGGAGTGCGCCGGGTCGATCTCGGCGCCGCAGGTGCGGCACAGGTGGGCGTCCGGAGCGTCGAGGTGGCCTGCCGGGCAGACGATGCCGCTCACGATGCGCGTCGGTCGTGCGCGTCGCATGCGCAGCCGACGGTGCGCCGGCTCGGGGATCGTGGTGTGCGAGTCGTGCGACCAGATCACGGCGACGCCGTCGCAGGCCACGGTGCCTCGGCGGAGGTCGTCGAGCCCGTCGAGCGATCGGGGGTGGACGGTGCCGAGCGTGACGGCATCCAGCGTCCGGACCGGGTGCCGCTCCGGCATCGGGCCGACCGCCCGCCAGCGGGTCGAGCCGTGCGGGCCGCTCGCCGCCACTTCGGTCGCGCCTGCGACGAGGATCTCGTGGCCGCCGGCGACGTCGCACACCACGGCGATGCCGGGATAGCGCAGGGCCGGTGACGACGAGAGCAGGCCGGTCAGCTGGTCGAGGATCGCTCCACCGTCGGGCGCTCGTCGCAGCACGCTGTCGAGCACCGACTGCGCGATCACGTCGCCGTCGCCGATGAACGCCACCGCACCGGTGACTGCCACGGCGTACCCGGAGGTCCCTGGGACGGGGATCACCCGCCGGTCCGTCGGGCGCGGGGTCACGCGTCGCCTCGGGATCGAACGGAGGTCGTGGTGCGTTCGGTGATCACGGGAGGCTTCGACGTCGCGACTGGCCGACCAGTTCGAAAGGCACTGTCGATCTGCGACGTACAGTGGGCTGCCATGGCCGACCCCGAGCTCGATCGTCTCGCGACCGCGGCCGCCGGAGGTGACGCGATCGCGCTCGATCGGCTGCTCCTGGCGATCCGCCCCCAGGTGCTCCGTCACTGCAAGCGGTTGCTGCCGAACGAGCTCGACGCCGAGGAGGCGTGCCAGGACGCGCTGCTCTCGGTGTCACGCCGGATCGACCGCTTCGAGGGCCGGTCACGGTTCGAGACCTGGCTCTACCGGATCACGTTGAACGCCGGGCTCGACACGTACCGCCGGCTCAAGCGCCGTGGCACCACCGTCGACCTCGACGACGTCGAGCTGACCGCTGCGCAACGCACGAGTGTCGTGGCCGGCAACCGCATCGATCTGCTCGAGGCATTCGGTGAGGTCGACCCGAAGTTCGGTGTCCCGGTGATGCTGCGCGATGTCTATGACCTCGATTACACGGAGATCGCCGAGGCGCTCGACCTGAACGAGGGGACCGTGAAGAGCCGCATCCACGAGGGCCGCAAGACGATGCAGTACCTCCTCAACCGCTGACGCTGCGAGCGGTCAGCCGGTGTGCCCCGACAGCGCAGCCCACTGACGTTCGAGGCAACGCACCACCGTCTCGACGGCGTCACGGCTGCCGAACGGAACGCGACCCGTGTCCTGCAGTGACCGCCAGTCGGCGAGCTGCGCCACCGTGAGGTCGATCAGCGTGGCATCAGGTGTGTCGGGGCCGGCGCCGAGGCGAGCGGCGGCGTCGGCCTCGAGGAGCACACGGTGGAGCGCAGCGGCGTGATGCGCCGTCAACAGGGCGCGCCGGGCGACGACCGCGCGCACGGCGTCGAGTTCGGCGATCGCAGGAACGTCGAGGCGCACCTGCTCGACCAGTTCACGGACGCGCATCCAGGCCTCGGACAGGGCGGCCGATCCGGCACGACGGACGTCGTCGTCGAGCTGTGACAGCGCGGCGGAGACCCGGACCACCTCGCCGCGTCGTGCGACGAGATCGAGCACGTGATCGAGCGCGTCGTGGTCGGACGGTTCGACGATCGCCACCGGGCCGGCGGGGGCGGTGCGCAGGTCGTCGAGCACGGCATCGCGGTGCTCGGCAGGGACCACGATCACGTCGGTGTCGGCGAGGCGCGCATCACCAGCCGCGAGGTGGACGGTCACGAGCCCCCGGGCTGCGGCCCGGGCTGTGGCATCGGAGTCGTCAGCGGCGTCGTCGCCGACGACCGCCACGATCGGTGCCTCGCGCAGGCGGCGGTCGATCGCAGCCGACCGCCCCGGCCCGAACCGCTCGAGGATGTCGTCGACGCGACCGAGGAGCCCGCTGAGGGGCGACACCGACGCTCGCGGCTCGGTGACGCCGTGATCCACGCTGGTCGTCACACCAGCCGCGGCGCGCACGGCGTCGCCGAGCTCGGCGGCCGACTGGAACCGCTGTGCCGGCTCGTCGGCGAGGCCGATGTCGATCAGCTCCTGCCAACGCGGCGCGAGGTCGGCGCGACTCTCGGCGAGGACCGCGTCACGTTGTGCCCTGGTGCGCGACACGTCGCTGAGGGTGGCGGCTCTGAACGGCGGTGTGCCGGTCAGCAGCTCGAACATGATGGCCGTCGCGGCGTACAGGTCGGCCCGGTGATCGAGCTCGCTCGTCGTTCGCGCCTGCTCCGGCGCCATGTACGCAGGGGTCCCGGCTGCGAGCGTGAAACCCGAGCGCGCGATCGTGTCCTTCGCGAGCCCGAAGTCGCCCAGGACCATCGTCTCGCCCGGCAGCGACGACGCCGGGTCGTGGCGGCGCGGGGTCCGGAACAGGACGTTGCTCGGCTTGAGGTCGCGGTGCACGACACCGAAGTCGTGCACGATCGTCAGGCACGCGACCAGCTCCGACATGATCGTCGCGATCTCGTCGGTGTCGAAGCGTCTGGCTTGCGCACGGCGATCGGCGATCCGTTCGGCGAGTGTGCCGCGGTCGGCGTACGACATCACGAAGACCGGTTGACCGCTGGCCAACTCGTCGACGCTGAACACGCGGACGATCCGTGCGTGATCGATGCGGCGCATGATCCTGGCTTCCTCGATGAAGCGTCGCCGGATGTCGTCGTCGCGTGACCAGTTGTCGGCGAGGATCTTGATGGCGACGTGGTCGTCGAGGTAGGTGTCGGTGGCGAGCCAGACGGTTGCGAACGCGCCGGTTCCCAGCAGCCGTTCGAGTCGGTACTGGCCGATGCTGTCGCCGGGCCCCATCCATGTCGACCGTAGCGTCACCGCCTGCTCGGCGGGGTGCGTCGCCTACGATCGACCTGCGGGACACGTGGCCACGACCGCACCAGTTTCGAACTACGACGGCCGAGCCGTCGTCTCACCGATCGTGACCGACCATGGGCAGCAACCGACCGAAGATGCACCGAGCAACATGACCGACGAGCCGTGGGTGCTGGCGATCGACTTCGGCACGTCGTTCACCGTCGCTGCGTCGCGGGTCGGCGAACGCGCCGCCGAGGTCATCGAGATCGACGGAGAACGCCGCCTGCCGTCGTTGATCGTCGTCGACGACGACGGTGCGGTACGCGTCGGCCGGGCGGCCGAGACGATCGCCGGCGCCAGCCCCGGCCGCGTCTTGCGCGCCCCCAAGTCGCGTCTCGGTGAGCCTGCGCCGGTCGTCCTCGGCGGTCGGGCGCACCCGATCACCGCGCTGGTCGCCGATCTGCTGCGTCACGTGTACGAGGAAGCCATCCGCTACCACGGCCGCCCACCGCACGAGGTTCGACTCACCCATCCGGCCACCTGGAGCGGACCGCGCCGCCAGCAGCTCGTCGCCGCCGCCGAACTGGCCGGGATCGAGCAGCCGGTCCTCGTCCCCGAGCCGGTCGCAGCGGCGATCGCGTACGCCGACGACGGCGCAGTCCCGGCGCAGGGGCACGTGCTCGTCTACGACCTCGGAGGCGGCACGTTCGACACCGCCGTGCTCCAGGCCTCGCCGGACGGTTTCGTCGTCGTCGGTCGGCCGGGCGGCGATCCACGCCTCGGCGGTGAACTCTTCGACGAGCTCCTCGCGAACGCGATCGGTGAACGGCTCGACCAGCGCGTGTACGAGCGGATCCAACTCGCCGAGGACGCGCTCTGGCAGCAAGCCGCTGCCGGACTGGTGCGCGAGTCGCGCCGGGTGAAGGAGGCGTTGTCGACGCACCCCTACGCCGACGTGCTGCTCGGGTTGCCCGATGGCCTCGTGCAGCAGCGGATCGAACAGCGCGACCTTGCACGCATCATCGGGCCGTACGTCGACGAGACGGTGGCGGTGATGCTGCAGACCGCCGAGGGTGCCGGCCTCGATGCGGCCGCGCTGTCGTCGATCTACCTCGTCGGTGGAGCGAGCCGCACGCCGCTGGTCGGAGAGTCGGTGGCGTCCGCGTTCCCCGGTGTGCCGCTCTCGCGCCGGGGGGACCCGAAGGGCGTGGTCGCCGTCGGTGCCACGCACCCGCGCGCCACCCCGACGTTCCTTGCCCAGCGGTCGAGCCTCGACCGGGCGATCACGATCGAACGCCCCGGGCCGCCGCCCGTCGCGACCGTCTTGGGCACGCTGATCGACCCGCCAGGCGGTGAGCCGGCGACGGTGATCGAGACGGTGATCGAGACGGTGCGTCCGACGGTTGTCGACACCGGTGGCACGGTTGTCGAGCGCCCGACGGGCGCCGCGCCCCCGGCCCCACGCGATCGCCGACCCCTCGTGCTCGGCGCGATCGCCGCCGTGCTCGTGCTGCTCGTCGGGGCGGTCATCGTCGCGACCCAGGGGGGCGACGGTGGTGAGGAGGCGGTCCCGACGACGACCGGTCAGCCACGGCCTGCCGGTGGGGTTGTGACCGTGCCGGGCGGTACCGCTTCGTCACCACCGACCCCACCGGCGACCCCACCGGTGACGACACCCGCGACCGTGCCGCCCGCGACCGTGCCGACCGTGCCGCCCGCGACCGTGCCGACCGTGCCGCCCGCGACCGTGCCCCCAGCGACCGTCGCCCCTCCGACCCCAGGTCCGACCCGGGCCCAACTCGAGGCGTCGTTGATCACCGCCGCCGAACTACCCGACGGAGCCTGGGCCGAGATCCCGTTCGTGGAGGGTCCACCGTTCTGCGGAGCGACGGCCGAGACGGGGCTGGTCGACGAGGTCACGAAGCAGTTCCAGATCGCCGGTGCGCCGTTGCCCGTGATCGCCCACTCCGCGAGCACCTACGACACGGCAGCGAACGCCGCGGCCGAGTTCACCGCGGCGACCGAGGCGCTCACGAATTGCTCAGCCACCACGTACGACCTCGAAGGCTTCACGTACGCGATGCAGACCGGCGTCACGCCGGTCACCCCCGCTGACGTGCCGTTGCCGTGCTCCGACCAGGCGGCGCTGCTCACCGTCACGCTCACGAGCGCCGACAGCCCGATTCCGTTCCTCGGCCAGTACACGATCGCGATCCGGTGCGGCGTCAACATCGTCGTCGTCTCGGTCGGCACGGATCAGCTCACCGCCGATCCACCCGCCTCCTTCATCGACGCGACCACGTTGGCAGCGGTTCGCATCGCGGCGTTGCCCGGCTCGACCGCGTGACGCGACATCGTCGCGGCGAGTTTCGAACCGGTGCGCAATGCAGTGCGTCAAACTGAGTTGTCCGTTCCTCGCAATCAGGAGATCCGATCATGTTCCTCGTCGTCATCGATGGCCCCGCCCAGGGCCGCAGCGTTGCGATCGACCGAATCCGCACGGTCGGCCGCGACCATGACTGCTCGATCGTCCTCGACGACGACGAGCGGGTGTCGCGGCAACACGCCTCGTTCTCGCCCCAGCCCGACGGCACGGTGATGGTGGCCGATCTCGGGTCGACCAACGGTGTACTCGTCGCCGGTCGTCGGATCACCGAGCCGACGCCGGTCGCAGCGGGTGCGGTGGTGCGCATCGGTCGCACCGCCGTCGCCGTGCGGGCCAGCGACCCGGCGGTCGGACCGGCGACGGTGATCGACGTGGCGTCCCGGATCGCATCGCCCGCCACACCCGCCACGTCGGCGACGCCCGCCACGATGCCAGCAGTGCCGACCCCGGTGATCCGTTCCGCCCGCCGCCGGCGCTCGCTGGTGATCGGCGGTGTCGGGGCGGCGGCCGTGCTCGGAGCGGCTGCGGTCGTCGTCGTGGCGATGGGCAACGGCCCGGCGACGCCCGAAGAGATCACCGAGCGCGCCAGCGGTGGCGTATTGCAGGTGCAGGCCGAGGTCGACGGTCAGCTGATCGGCACCGGCAGCGGCTGGGTCTACGACGCCGATGACGGCCTGATCGTGACGAACTATCACGTGGTCGGTGTCGGGACGACGTTCAGTGTCGGCGTCGGCCCTGACCGGCGCTCGGCCACGTTGGTGGGTGCGGCCCCCTGCGACGACCTTGCCGTGCTCCGCGTCGATCGGATCGACGACCTCGTCGAACTGCCGATCGGTGACCAGGGCGCGCTGCGCAACGGTCAGGGCGTCGTCGCGCTCGGATATCCCGGCACCGCGTCGGAGACCCCGGCGCTGATCACGGGCACCGGCACGATCTCGACACCCGAGACCCAGTTCGACGCCCCGGCGCTCGATCTGCCCCGATACCCGAACGTGATCATCACGCAGACGCCGATCAACCCCGGGAACTCGGGCGGTCCGCTCCTCGATCTCGAAGGCAACGTCATCGGCGTCAACAGCGCGGGTTCGATCGCCACCCAGAACCAGAACTACGCCATCGGTGCCGACCGGCTGCTCGAAACGCTGCCCGATCTCGCCGCCGGCGACTCGTACGGCTGGAACGGGCTGCTCTTCGTGTTCCCCGGCTCACCCGAGGAGGTCGAGGCGCTCGGGTACGACCCGGCGTTGTTCGGGCAGGCGGTGTTCGCGGTCGACGCGGTGCCGCAGACCCCGGCGGCCAACACGGGCCTGTTCCGCCAGTTCGAGGGCGCCGTGCCGATCATCGGCATCGATGGCGCCCCGATGGACGGGACGCTCCAGACGCTCTGCACGTCGATCGCCTCCAAGCGTCGCGGTGACACGACCAACTTCAACGTGACCGACGGCGTCGACGTCTTCGACTTCCCGCTCGGCTACTCGTGAATCGGCGGGATGGATCGGCTGGATCGATCAGATCGCGTGCTCGCGGCGGCTGAGGAGACGCCGGATGTTGCCGAGGTGACGGCTCATGACGAGCAGGCAGATGCCGATCATCGCGAACACCTCCCACCAGCCGCGCTGCTCGACGGCGACGCCGACCGGGAGCAGCGCCACGACGACGATCGAGGCCACCGAGGCCTTCTTGGTCGTCCGGGAGATGACGAACCAGAGCGCCACGAGGCTTGCGAAGGCGATCGGTGCCATCACCGCGGCGACCCCACCGCCGGTGGCCACGCCCTTACCGCCCTTGAATCGCTGCCAAGCGGGGAACACGTGGCCGATCACCGCTGCGGCACCGAGCACGTACCCGGCCTGGCGCCCGTCGACGGCGAGGCCGATCCCGGCCGCCAATGCGCCTTTGGCGGCGTCGAGTACGAACACCCAGATGCCTTTGCGCCAGCCGAGCACCCGGGTGACGTTGGACGCGCCCGGGTTGCCTGAACCGACGGTGCGGATATCGATGCCGTTGGCCTTCGCCACCAGCGACGCGCTGGGGAAGGTGCCGATCAGGTAGGTGATCGGCAGCAGCAACGCCCACATGTCGTGCCTACTTCCGGATGAAGTGCACGGGAGCCGGTCGCGGCGGCTTGGAGTGATCGAGCGATGGTCGTGGGGCGCTGCCGGCGGTGACGCCGGCCAGCGCCAGCTCACCGTCGCCGCCGACGCACTCCGGATCGGGCCCGTCGAGCGGGAGACCCGTGAAGAACTTGGCGGCCATGCACCCGCCCTGGCATGCGTCGTACGAACCGCACGACGCGCACGCGCCCGCCGACTGCGGCTCGCGGAGCTCACGGAACAGGGTGCTCTCGCGCCACACCTTCGTGAAGCCGCCGTGGTCGCGAACGCTTCCCGCCTTGAACTGGTCGTGGATCACGAACGGGCACGCGTACACGTCGCCGATCGGATCGATCAGGCACACGACCCTGCCGGCGCCGCACAGGTTCAGACCGGGCAGCGGTTCGCCGAGGGCGTTGAGGTGGAAGAACGAGTCGCCGGTGAGCACCTGCTCGCCGTGCGCGAGGAGCCACCGGTAGATCTGGCGCTGCTGGTCGTTGGTGGGGTGCAGGTCGTGCCAGGTGTCGGCGCCACGCCCGGACGGCCGCAGGCGCGTGACACGCAACTGGGCGCCGTAGGAGTCGGCGAGGGCCTTGAACTCGTCGAGCTGGTCGACGTTGTGGCGGGTGACCACGACCGAGATCTTGAACGGCCCGTTGCGCTCGACGAAGCCGGCTGCTGCCAGGTGGTCCATGGCCCGGCGGGCGGTGTCGTACGAGCCGGCGCCACGAACGGCGTCGTTCGTCGTGGCGTCGGTGCCGTCGAGGCTGATCTGGATGTCGAGGTAGTCCATCGCCGTGAGGCGAGCTGCCTTCTCGGCGTCGATGAACGCCCCGTTGGTGGAGAACTTCACGCCGATGCCGCGGCCGATCGCGTAGTCGACGAGTTCGAAGAAGTCGCGGCGGATCATCGGTTCGCCGCCGCCGATGTTGATGTAGAAGACCTGGATGGCGTGCAACTCGTCGAGCACGGCCTTCGCCTCGTCGGTGGTGAGCTCGCGAGGGTCGCGGCGGCCCGACGACGACAGGCAGTGCACGCACTCGAGGTTGCACGCGTACGTGAGCTCCCAGGTGAGGCAGATCGGAGCGTCGAGGCCGCCCTTGAGCTGTTCAACGAGTGCGGTCACGCAACATCTCCGATTCGATCAACGATGCGATCGCCCGCTCGAACGCCGGGTGGCGGTCGGCGGCGATGCCGGCTGCGTCGAGTGCTGCCGTGAGGGTGGGGTGGTCGCCGAGCGAGCGCACGACACGCACGACATCGAGGTGCTTGAGGAACACGAGCCGGCGGGTGCCGTAGTGGTACGCCAACGCTCCGAACGGTTCAGGGCGCAACGCCACCTGCGGGTGCAGCTCCAGCGCCCTCGCTCCGACCGGGGTGGGCGCCGGCACGTCGACAGCGGTCATGCAGCTGGGCCGATCAGTAGACGCCGCACATGCCGTCGATCGAGATCTCCTCGATCAACAGCTCGTCGACGAGTTCGTCGGCGTGCGCATCCACGGTGTCGTCGTCGGCGGTGCTCGTCACGTCGTCGTCCATCTCGGCAGGCTATCGCTCGGTCACCCGCGGCTGGGCATCGCGAGACGTCGCTCCGGCCGCACCCGCCGCCTCACCGCCAGCTTCGATGGTGCACGACGTGCGGGCGGACGATCGCCCTCGGCGCCTGCACGCACTTCCGGTCACGCCGACCTGCGTCGAGTGCACTCGGTGACGAGCAGCCGATCAGGCGTTGCCGGGCTGCTTGGGCTCGGTGTGCTCGACGCGGTCGAGCGCACGACGCAGGATCGGCCCGGTGTCGTCGGGCACCTTGAGGTCGTCGACGATCGCGGCCTCGGCGTCGATCTTCTCGCGCATGTTGCGTCCCGAACGATCCATCGCCTGATCGAGCGCCGATTCGAGGCCCACCATCGGGGTCGGCGGAGCGATCGTCGACCGGCTCGCATCGGGTGTCGGTTCATGTGCCGGAGGACGCTTGCCACGAATCAGCAGGTACACCAACACGGCGATCGCCGCGGCCACCAGCGTGGCGATCAGGACGACGATTCCGGCGTTTCCCACCTCGGGCAGCGTAGTGCGTGGGTGCTGCGAGCCCGATGACCGGGGAGATCCTCAGCGCGCCGGCGTGACCGACGCGGCGAACTCGGGCTCACGACCGGTGATCCGCGTGGTCGCGATCCGGACGCCGGCTCGCGAAACACCCCAGCCGACCGCGACCGTCACGGCGCCGAGTGCTGTGACAAGCGCTGTGTTGCCCCGGTCGACGGCCCAGAACAGTGCGAGCGCGACCGGGACCGTCACGACAGCCAGCACGGTGAGCACGGCCGCGAGCAGCATCGCGGCGAGCATCCCCTTGCCCGTCTCACCGCTGGCGAACGGGTTCTCGGACTCGGGCACCGCGATCGGCACGAGCGCCGACTGCACGATCGCCGCGCCGGCACCGGCGAGCAGTCCACCGGCGCCGACCCCGAAACCCGCTGCGAGGTACCGCCACTCGTCGGTGATCGCAGCGGCGAGCAGCGGTCCGATGACGGCCAGCGGCGCTGCCACGATGACGATGCCGCGCACCTTTCCCGCCACGAGCTCGCGGGGAGCCATACCGGTCATGAGCTCGTGGGTGATCGCGGGCCCGTCGGATCCGAAGCTGTTGCCCGACATGAACAGCACGGCCAGCTGCACGGCGCCGCCGACGAGCACGGCGCCGCTGCCCGCCGCATCGCGAGCGAGTGCCGGGACGAGAACCGCCGCCAGCCCGACCCCGGCACCGGTGACGGCTTCGAGCGCCGTGCGTGGGGTCCGGAACCGCACCAGGATGCTGCGCCACGCGACCGCTCCCGCAGCGCCGCGACCGCACGCGCGGCGAATCGCCCTGGCGATGACCGACCGATCGAGGGTGTGCGCGTCGAGCCCGCCGGCCCGCCGCGACGTGACCGCGAGCCGGCCCGACGACCACACGAACGCAACGGCGAGGCCGATGATCCAGACGCTGCCGAGGAGCAGGTGTTGCACCGACTGCCCAACGCCTTCGTCGGCGGTGGCGAGCGCACGGCCGACCTGGCCTGGCGGTGTCCAGGCGATCGCGTCGGCGAGGCGTTCGCGTTGCGCCATCTCCAACCCGCCGATCAGCCCCGGGACGAACTGGAACAGCCCGTAGAACACGAGGCCCGCCAACCCGACCACGATCTGGCCGAACCGCGGGAAACGACTGATGACCAACGCCAGGAGATTGGTCGCGGTACGTGCGATGAGGAGCATCGCTGCGAGCCACGACGCCACGGCGAGCAGGACGACGGGCAGGGTCGACATCCCGCGGACCATGCCGATCACCATGCCGAGCCCGATGGCGAAGCCGGCCAACCCCGGCGGGCCGAGCGCCGATGCGGCGAGCAGCCCGACCACGCGCTGGCGATCGCTGAGCGGCTCGGCGGCGAGCACACGCGGGTCGATCGGCTGGGAGATGCCGGCGACGACGCCGAACCCGAGCACCCCGAGCATCACGACTCCGCAGAACACGACGATGAACAGGTCGGCGTCGTCGCTCGAGCGGCCGATACGGGCTGCCGCGATGCCGAGGCCGAGGCCGACGACCGCCGACGCGCCGGTGGAGAGCACGGCGCCGACCTGTTCGCTGCCGCCGTGCCGGAGCGCGCCACCGAGCAGACGCCAGCGCAGCCGCACGTGCGTGGCGGCGACCTGGCGCAGGCCCGGCGACGGTGCACTCACGCGAGCCAGGCCAGCTCGTCGGGGTCGAGTTCGGACGCGCCGACGACGTCGATGAACGCGTCTTCGAGTCGGCGCCCGCCCCGCAGCACGTCGGTCGGTCCGCTCGCGACGACGCGGCCCCGGTGGATCACGCCGACGTGATCGCAGAGCCGTTCGACGAGATCCATGACGTGGCTGGAGAACACGACCGTGCCACCACCGGTACGGAACCGGTCGAGCATCGACCGCATCGATCGCGCGGACACCGGGTCGACACCTTCGAACGGCTCGTCGAGCAGCAGCAGGCGAGGGCGGTGCAGGAGGGCGGCGGCGAGCGCGGTCTTCTTCCGCATGCCGTGGCTGTATCCGGCGATCTGCCGACCTGCGTCGTCGGTGAGCTGGAGTGCCGCGAAGAGCTGCTCGCTGCGCTCGGTCACGACGTCGGGCTCCATGCCGCGCAGTTCGCCCATCGTCACGAGGAACTCGCGTGCCGTGAGGCGCTCGAACAGCTGCAGCGGGTCGAGCACCACACCCATCGCAGCACGCGCACTTCGGAGGTCGGTCGCGATGTCGTGGCCGCAGACACGGACCGTGCCGCCGTCGAGCCGGACGAGTCCGATCACCGAACGCAGCGTCGTCGACTTGCCGCTGCCGTTCGGGCCGACCAGTCCATAGCACGAGCCGGCGGGCACCTCGAGCGACAACCCGTCGAGCGCGAGGGTCGAGCCGAACCACTTGTGCAGCCCCAGGATCTGCAGCGGGGCGACCGTCGGCGGGGGCAGCGACATCCCGACAGTCTGGCCCGAAACCCGCTGGGCGAAACGTTGAGCGCTCGCTAGTGTCGAACGCCCCATGTCGACCCGTGCCAGCGCCGACGAAGCGTTCCCCGACGAACCGTTCCCCGATCTCGAGGCGGAGCGCGCCCACCTGCGGTTCGCACACGGCTGCCGCGACGCGATGATCGAACGGCTCGCACATGTCGATCCGCAGAGTGCCGCCGACGAGATCACCGCCGAGTACGTCGAGATGACGGTGTCGGAGGCGCTCGACTCGCTGCGTTCGCCGGGCGCGGGCGACTTCTTCGGCCGGATCGACACACCCGCCCCCGGCCCTGCCGGCACACACGAGCGGTGGTACATCGGCCGGCGCCACATCGACGACGGCGCCAACGATCCCGTCGTCGTCGACTGGCGAGCACCGATCTCGGCGCCGTTCTACCGTGCCACCGCGATCGACCCGCTCGACGTGTCGTTCCGGCGGCGGTTCACGCTCGCCGACGGCGACCTCACCGCCTACCTCGACGAGCACCTCGACGACCCGGACGTCGCGAGGCGCGATGGGGCGGTCGCGACCGGGATCCCCGACCCCGTGCTCGCCGAGATCGGTGCGGCGCGGTCGGGGGCGATGCGCGAGATCGTCGCCACGATCCAGGCCGAACAGGACATCGTGATCCGTGCCCCGATCGACCAGGCGCTGATCGTCCAGGGTGGGCCCGGCACCGGGAAGACGGCCGTTGCGCTCCACCGCGCCGCATACCTCCTGTTCGAGCACCGCCGCCGGCTCGCTCGCGACGGCGTGCTCGTGGTGGGGCCGAACCGGGCCTTCCTCGACTACATCGGCAACGTCCTGCCGTCGCTCGGGGAGCGCTCGGTCCGGCAGTGCACGGTGCTCGAACTGTGCGTCCCGAAGGTCGACGTGACCGCCACCGACGAGCCCGAGCTCGCACGATGGAAGGGCGATCGCGCCCGTCTCGCTGATCTGGAACTCGCCGCACTCGATGCGATCCGGCCGCCCTCGGCGGACGTCAGGGTCCCGATCGGTGCGCGGACGCACGTCTTCGAGCGCGACCTCGTCGCATCATGGGTCGACCTGGCGAAGAGCGGCGTCGTGCCGATCAACCAGCGACGCGAGCGCCTGCGGGTGCTGGCCCGCGAGGAGCTGCGTCGTCGATGCGGCGGTGACGACTTCTGGTCCGAAGCGGGCGCGCTGAAGACCGCCGTCAACGCCTGCTGGCCGACGCAGAAGCCGGTCGCGCTCGTCGACCGCATCCTGCCTGGCACGCGCGGCAGGCGTCGCCGGTGGACCGCGGCCGACCAGCTGCTCGTCGACGAGGCCAACTCGCTGCTGATCGGCACCCCGTTCACGTACGGGCACGTCGTCGTCGACGAGGCGCAGGACCACTCGGCGGTCGCGCTGCGGGTGATCGGGCGTCGCACGCCGGCAGGCTCGCTCACCCTCGTCGGTGACGTCGCCCAGTCGACGACGCCGGCCGGCCAGGAGCGGTGGGCCGACGTGTTCGCCCACCTCGGCGCGACGCCACTGGCGGGGACGGTCGCCGACCTCACGATCGGCTACCGGGTGCCCGAACCGATCCTCACCGTCGCGAACCGGTTGCTGCCGCTCACCGGTGTCGACGCCACCGCAAGTCGCTCGGTGCGCGGCGAGGGGGAAGCGCCGACCTGGCGCATCGCAGCGCCCGACGAGATCGCTACGCAGACGGCCGGCGTCGTTCGCGAGGTCAAGCACCGCCACCGCCTCACCGGGGTGGTCGCACCGATCGACCGGCACACCGAGATCACCGCTGCGTTGGCTTCCCTCGGTCTCGTCGCGGTCGACCACGTACACGCCCTCGGTCATGACGACGTGCCCCTGTTCGGCCCGGAAGCGGTGAAGGGCCTCGAGTTCGACGGTGTGGTGGTGGTCGAACCGGAGCGGATCCTCGACGGCTCACCCCGCGGGGCCCGCCTGCTCTACGTCGCGATGACCCGTGCGGTCCAGGAGCTCACCTTCGTCGCCACCGCGCCCCCGCCACTGCTGACGTAGGGGTCGGGCTTGGTCCGTAACGGTCGGCGCCCGACCCCGACCGTTACGGTTGGAGCATGAGCGATGCCGGGGAGCGGTTCGGGCGGGTGGCGGCCGGGTTCGACGTGGTCGTTGCTGGTGTCGGCGACTGGGATGCGCCGACGCCGTGCGCAGGATGGGTGGCGCGTGACGTGGTGCGCCACCTCGTCGAGTGGGTGCCGGGGATGTTCGGCACCGTCGGGCTCGTGGCACCGCCGACATCGGTCGACGACGACCCGGTCGCTGCGTGGCGGGCCCTGCGTGACGGCCTGCAGGCGGTCCTCGACGATCCGGCGTCTGCGGAGCGGACGATGCAGTTCGGCCCGGCGGGCGAGCACACGGTCCCCGATGCGGTCGACCGGTTCGTCACGCCCGACGTGCTCGTGCACACGTGGGATGTGGCCCGGGCCACGGCTCAGGACGAGGTGCTCGACCCTGAGGTGTCCGGAGCCACGCTGGCCGGGTTCCAGGCGATGGGGGCGATGCTGGTGCAGAGCGGACACTTCGGTGCTGCGGTCCCGGTCGCCGATGATGCGCCACTCCATCTGCGCCTGGTCGCCGCCAGCGGCCGCGACCCGGCTTGGCGGTCCGACTGACTGGGGTACGGTCTCCCGGATGACCGGTCCGGAGACCAACGGGCTCGATCTGCACCGGATCGACGAGTACCTGGCCGGTCTCGCGTCGGTCACGACAGACGCCGAGCTCCGGAGCCACTTCGCGACGTTCCACGCCGAACAACCGGCTGCGATGCCCGACGATCCGTTCTCGACGGAGTACCGCAGCCGCGTGCTGGAGATGTACGCCCACCTGAGCGGCAGGGCGTACGCCCCGTCGAACGAGGTGACGCTGTTCGACGTCGGCTCCGCCGTCGATCGCCCGTTCCCCTACTCGACCGGCTCGGCGGTCGTCGTCGGGGATCACCTGATGCTGCTCGGGCAGCTCGTGCGGGCGCTCGAGGGCCTCGCCCCCGGTGCGTCGGTGCTCGACTGCGGCGCCGGATGGGGCAACACGACGATGGCGTTCGCTCAGGCCGGTTTCCAGGTCACGGCGATCGAGGTCGAGCCCCGCTTCGTCGAGTTGATCGCTGCTCGTGCGGCGAAGGAGTCCGTCGACATCGAGGTGATCGCGGGTGACTTCCTGACGGTGTTCGACGACCTCGCAGCGGCTGGTCGGACCTTCGACGCCGTCGTGTTCTTCGAGTCGTTCCACCACTGCGACGATCCGGTGCGGCTGGTCGGATCGATCGACCGGGTTGTGAGCCCGGGTGGACGCGCGGTGTTCGGCGCCGAACCGATCAGCGATGCATTCCCGGTGCCGTGGGGGCTGCGGCTCGACGGCGAGTCACTCTGGGCGATCCGGTCGAACGGATGGATGGAGCTCGGGTTCCGGTCCGACTTCTTCGACGACCTCCTCGGACGCCGCGGATGGCTGGCCACGCAGTCGTCGCAGCTGGCTTCCCCGGATGCAGGGTCGGTCCATGTGGCGCGCCGTGCTGCGGAGTTCCGCACCGAGTGGACCCTGAACAACGGCCTGCGATCGTTGGTGGGCACCCGTTCGGCCGACGGTGTCTCGACCGACGGACGCGATGGCTTCCTGATCTTCGGCCCGTACGTGTCGCTGCCGAGTGGTCCGTGGCGGTTCGTCGCGCACCTCGACGCCGATGCCTGCGTGCCGGAGGGCCGGGTGGTGGTCGATGTTGCTGCCGATCGGTCGCGCTCCGTGCTCGCGCGGCGTGGCGTCGACCTCGGACCCGACGTCCGCACACTGGTCATCGACGCCGAGTTACCGAAGGGGGTCGATGACCTCGAAGTCCGGATCAGCGTCGATGCCTGTACGCATGTGCATGTCACGAGGGTCGACGTGATCCGTCTCGATGACCCCGTGGCCAACCGGGTCGAGCGCAACGGAGACGACCGGATCGCCCGGCTGTCAGCCGGTGTGAGCCGTGTTCCCGTGCTCGGGCCCCGGCTCACGGACGCCGGGCGATCCTTCCGACGGCGGATGATCCCGCACCGCTGACACGTCGCCGATCGCTGCGCTCACGACCCGCCGTCTTCGCCGATCTCGCGCAGGGCGTCGCGTAGCGCGACTCGCAGGCGGCGCGCCAGGTCGGGGGAGAGGTGGGTCACGAGCCCTTCGCCCGGTCGGCCCACCTCTTCGACGGTGAGCACCACGCGAGGCTCGGCATCGTCGTAGTCGTCGCTGATCGCGACCGCCCACGACACAGGCGCGAGGTCGTCCTCGAGCCCGGGCGGAACGTCGTCGGCACCTGCCGGGTGGTCATCGATCGATCGCCGCATGTCCGGTCCAATCCGTTAATTCCGACAAAAACGATCAGCTTTGTCTTGAAGAACGACCGGAGGGTCGGTACGGTCTCAATACCTGACTGATCCGATCAGAATTTACCTGATTCGCCGACGCCCCCCGCAGAGCAGCCTCCATGACCTCCACCCTCCACCCTCCGATCGTCGCTCAGACGAACGACGGCATGCCTGGCACGGCCCAACCGGTCACCCTGCGCCGCCGTGCCGTGATGACCGCCGACGAGGCTGCCGCCGCCGACCGACTCCTGACCGGCGCCACCCCGCACGAGATCGTCGCGTGGGCTCTCGGTCGCTTCGGCCGGCGCCTCGTGCTGACCGCCTCGTTCGCCGAGACCACCCTGATCGACATCGCCACCACGGTCGACCCCGACATCGAGGTGATCTTCCTCGACACGGGCTTCCACTTCCCGGAGACGCTGAACGCGATGCGCCGCTCGATGGAGCGGTACGCGCTCAACCTGACGGTCCTGCGCCCCGACGCCTCGGCTGCCGACGTGTGGGCGAGCGGCACCGAGGCGTGCTGCGAGGCACGCAAGAAGGCACCCCTCGAACGGCACCTGGTCGATCACGCCGACGCCTGGTTGAGCGGTCTGCGGCGCGCCGACGACGCCGCCCGGGCGGACGCGCCGATCGTGTCGATCGACCGGCGCGGGCTCGTGAAGGTGAACCCGATCGTCGCGATGTCCGACGCCGAGTACGAGGCGTACAACGCCGAACACGACGTGGTCGTGAACACCCTCCGGTACGACGGCTACGCCTCGATCGGCTGCTGGCCGTGCACCGAACCGTCGACCGACCGGTCGGGCCGGTGGGCCGGGAGCGGCAAGACCGAGTGCGGCCTGCACCTGTGAGCGAGACGTCGTGAGCGAGGCCGTCTTCCCCGCGACCTATCCCGTCAACCTCGACCTGCGCGGTCGCCGGGTGCTGGTTGTCGGCGCCGGTCCGGTCGCTGCCCGCAAGGTCTCCGGTCTGCTGCGCGCAGGCGCCGTCGTGTCGGTGGTGTCGCCCGAAGCGGTACCCGAGATCGCCAACGACCCCGATGTCCGCTGGCACCGCCGCGAGTACCGCCGCGGCGAGGTCGCGTCGTACCGGCTGGCGATCACCGCGACCAACGACCCGGCGGTCAACGCCCAGGTCGCCCGCGACGGCGACGCCGCGAACGTGTTCGTCAACTCCGCGGACGACCCGGTGAACTGCTCGTTCATCCTGCCTGCGGTCGTGACCCGCGGCGACCTGCAACTCACCGCGTCGACCAATGGCCGCAGCCCGGCGTTCTCCCAATGGGCACGGCGCGAGCTCGAGCGGCGATTCACCGACGTGCACGCCCATGTGCTCGACGTGCTGAGTGAGGTGCGCGACGAGTTGCGCGCCGAGCGCGGCACCTCAGAGATCCCGGAATGGGCCGACGCCATCGACGACGAGTTGTTCTCGCTCGTCGAAGCCGGCCAGCTCGACGATGCGCGCGACCGCGTGCGCTCCGTACTCGGCCTGAAGGAGGTCGCATCATGACGGTGCATCTGGTCGGGGCAGGCCCCGGCGATCCGGACCTGCTCACCATGCGAGCCGTGTCACTGCTGGCGCGCGCCGACGTGATCGTGCACGACCGGTTGGTCGACCACCGCGTGCTCGCCTCGGCGGCCCCATGGGCCGAGCTCGTCGACGTCGGCAAGACACCAGGCTCGCGACGCAACTCGCAGGACGAGATCAACGCGATTCTCGTCGACCGCGGCCGCAGGTTCGAGACCGTCGTCCGGCTCAAGGGTGGCGATCCGTTCGTGTTCGGGCGCGGCGGCGAAGAGGCCGAAGCACTGATCGCCAACGGGATCGCCGTCGAGGTCGTCCCCGGCGTGTCGTCGAGCATCGCCGCTCCTGCGGCGGCGGGCATCCCGGTCACGATGCGCGGCATCGCGTCGGGTGTCACCGTCGTGACGGCCCACCAGGATCCGGCCAAGGAACACGGCCTCGACTGGGACGCGCTCGCCCGCGCCGGCACCACGCTCGTGATCCTGATGGGCGCCGCCCGTGCCAGGCTGATCGCCGATCGCCTGATCGATGGCGGGATGGCCGCCGACACGCCGGTCGCGGTCATCACATCGGCCACGTGCCCCGACCAGTGCGTCACCCGCACCAACCTCGCCGACCTCGGCGCCCAGCCGGTGCGCAACCCGTCGGTGATCGTGGTCGGCGCCGTTGCTGCGCTCGACGTCACCGCAGCGGCGTCGCTCGCCGCCCTCGCTTCCGTTCCCGTTTCCGCATCGCCCGCCGTTCATCCAGGAGCATCGTCATGACCGTCACCGAAGACCGCCCGGAGCTCCAGCCGGAGCACGGCATCGAGGTCCTCCCGCGCGAGGCGTGGGACCCCGGCCAGGTGGCCGACACCGCCAAGTTCCGCGAGCAGCTCGCCCGCTACCAGTCGGGAGATCTCGCCGAGGACGTGTTCCGCGTGTTCCGGCTCAACAACGGGATCTACGGCCAGCGCCAGGGCGGCACCAACCAGATGATCCGCGTCAAGCTGCCGTACGGGTCGATGACCCCCGAGCAGCTCGAGATGATGGGCTTCCTCGCCGACCGCTACTCGCGCGGCTGGGGCCACATCACCACCCGTCAGAACATCCAGTTCCACTTCGTGCAGCTCGCCGACATCCCCGACGTGATGGAGCACCTCGCCTCGGTCGGCCTCACGAGCCGCGAGGCGTGCGGTGACACCGTGCGCAACATCCAGGGGTGCCACCTCGCCGGCGCCTGCCCGCAGGAGGTGCTCGACATCACGCAGTGGGCCGAGGCCGCGTACCAGCACTTCGTGCGCAACCCGATCGGCCAGCGCCTGCCGCGCAAGTTCAAGATCAACTTCTCCGGATGCACCACCGACTGCGGACAGGCGATGTTCAACGACGCCGGCGTCGTCGCGGTCACGCGCACCCTGCCCGACGGGCGCGTCGAGCGCGGCTTCCGCGTCTACATCGCCGGCGGGCTCGGGGCCACGCCGCACCCGGCCCTCGCGCTCGAGGACTTCACACCTCGTGAGGAGCTGCTGCCCACGATCGAGGCGATTCTCCGCGTGTTCGACCAGGCCGGCAATCGCGACAACAAGCTCCGCGCCCGGCTCAAGTGGCTCATCGACCAGCTCGGCTTCGAGGAGGTGCAGCGCCGCATCCTGAAAATGCGGCACCTGCTCCTGGCGTCGTCGTCGTGGCCGGGCGGCATCCCGGCCGAGGTGCTCGAACACGGTGACGAGCCCGCGGGCGTGATCGCCGACGGCCCCGTCACGCCGGTCGGCTCGCTCGCCGCCCAGGTGACGCCGGTGTCGCTCGGCGGCCTGTCGCCGTACGTGCGCTGGCACGAGGTCAACGTCGTGCGCGGCGTCGCCAACGGCACCGTGTCGGCGTACGCATGGGCCGCGCTCGGCGACATCACGGCCGACCAGTTCCGGGCGCTCGCGCAGATCCAGCGCGACCTCGGTGCGTCGGTGCGCCTCACGAACCGACAGAACGTCGTGTTCCGCGACCTCGCCGACGACCAGTTGCCGGTGCTCTTCGAGCGGCTCGACGCGATCGGGATGGCGCAGCCCGGCGCCGAGCTGGTCCGCGACGTCGTCGCCTGCCCCGGCGCCGACACGTGCAACCTCGCCGTCACCCAGAGCCGCGGGCTCGCCAAGGCGATCGGCGACCGGCTCGAGGAGGAAGGCCTCGCCGAGGTCGGCGGGGTGCGGATCAACATCTCGGGCTGCACCAACTCCTGTGGCCAGCACCACGCGAGCGACATCGGCTTCTTCGGTGCCGAGCGGCGCGCCAACGGGCGCTCCGCCCCCGGCTACCAGATGCTGCTCGGCGGCTATGTCGGTGAGGAGCAGATCCACTTCGGTGAGAAGGCGCTGCGCCTACCTGCCAAGAACGCGGCCGAGGGTGCGGTCCGTGTGATCCGCCGCTTCGCCGGCGAGCGCCAGGCCGGCGAGACGTTCCGCGGCTGGCTCGACCGCTCGGGCGGTGCAGGTGCCATCGGCACCACCCTCAAGGAACTCGACGCCTTCCCCGCCTTCGAGGACGACCCCGACTTCTACATCGACTTCGGCGAGACCGGCCCCTACGTCGCCGAGGTCGGCGCCAGCGAATGCGCCACCTGACCCCCACCTGACGTGCGGTGTCGAGGGGGGAAGTACGCTTCCTGCGATGCGGCGGGTGGTGGCGGTTCTGGTCGGTGTCGGCGTCTTGACGGCGGCGTGTTCGCCGGATCAGGCGGTGACGCAGCAATCGGCTGCGCCCACGGAGTCGACGCAATCGAGCGCACCGGAGACGTCGCCTGACGGAACGCGGCCTGATGGCACCGACCCGGACACGACGCCGAGCACGCCTCCTCCCGTCGACACCGACGGCAGGGTCGCGCTGCCCGGGCTCGTCGACACCTCCGACGATCCGATCCCGAACGATCCGACCGTCCGCACCGGCACGCTCGCGAACGGCCTGCAGTACTACGTGCAGGAGAACGATCGGCCGGGCGGCAAGGCCGAGCTGCGGCTGGCGATCCGCGCCGGGTCGGTCGACGAGACGAGCGAGCAGACCGGCGTCGCCCACTTCGTCGAGCACATGCTCTTCAACGGGACCGAGCGGTTCCCCGAGAACGAGCTGATCGACGTGCTGCGCAGCTTCGGCGCCTCGTTCGGTGCCGACATCAACGCCTACACGTCGTACGACGAGACCGTCTACTCGCTCACGGTGCCCAACGACGCCGAGTCGGTCGACCTCGGTCTCACCGTGCTCGACGAGTGGCTCTCCCACGCGACCATCGATCCGGCCCAGGTGGAGGCGGAGCGAGGCATCATCCTCGACGAGTGGCGCACTCGCACCCAGACCACCCAGGGGCGGCTCTTCCAAGTCGCACAGGGGCTGTACCTCACGGGTTCCGCCTACGAGGGCCGCTCGCCGATCGGCACCGATGCCGACATCACCGACGTGCCGCCCGAGGTGTTGCGGGGCTTCTACGACGACTGGTACCGGCCCGACAATGCAGCGCTCGTGGTGGTCGGCGAGATCGACCCCGACGCGATCGTCGCCGACCTCGAGGCGCGGTTCGGTGACGCCACCCCGCGGACGCCGGAGATGCCGCCCCGACCCGATACCGCGTTCCCGATCGACACCGAGCCGGCGTTCGCGCTCCACAGCGACCCCGACCAGACCACCGTCGACGTCGAGGTCGACCTCCCCCTGCCCGCGATGGAGGGCACCGGTACCGCCGCGCTGCGCGCCGAGTTGATCGACCAGATCGTCTACGACACGCTGGTCCGCCGGCTCGACGGCGACGTCAGCGCCGGCACCGCCCCGTTCGACGAGATCCTGCCCGGCTCCAACACGTTCGTCGACACGCTCGATGCGCCCGCGCTCTACGCGATCACCTCGGCCGATCGTGTCGACGCGACGCTCGGCGCGCTGCTCGACGAGTACGAACGCGCCGCCCGCTTCGGCTTCACAGCGCCGGAGGTCGCCACGGCCGCGGCCGCTCTCCAGAGCCAGTTCGACACCCTCCTCGACGGGCGCGACACCGTGCAGGACGTCGCGCTCGCCAACTCCTACGTCGCGCACTTCCTCACCGGCGAGCCGTACGCCGACATCGCCGACCTGCACCCGATCGCCACCGCGGAGCTCGCGGCGATCGACCCCGATGCCGTCTGGCGGCGGTTCCTCGCACGCTGGACCAACAGCGCTCCGCACGTGATCATCTCGACGCCCGACTCACAAGCCGACCAGATGCCGAGCGAGGGCGAGGTGCTGGCGGCGATCGACGAGCTCGACACGCGCGACGTCTCGCCGCGTGAGGGCGCCCGAGAGCTGCCCGATGCACTGATGGCGGCACCCGAGCCGGTCGAGCCGGCATCGGAGCGCTCGCTGCTGTCGACCGGCGACCCCTTCTTCGATCCCGTCGAGATCGTGTTCCCGAACGGCGTCCGCGTGCTCGCCACGTCGAACACGATCGTCGACGGCCAGATCGCCTTCCGAGCGATGAGCCCCGGCGGATCGTCGCTCGTCGACGACGCCGACGTGATCGATTCGCTGTACGCCGCCGACATCGTGACGGCGAGCGGTGTCGGCGAGTTCAACCAGACCGAGCTCGAACAGATCCTGGCCGACCGCGACGTCGAGCTCGCGGCCGGCATCAATCCGTACACCGACGAGATGGGTGGCGGCGTTGCGTCGACCGACCTCGAAGTGCTGCTCCAACTCATCCACCTGTACATGACGCAGCCCCGCTTCGACCCGGTGGCGTTCTCGCAGGTCGAGCGCTTCGCCGGCAGCGTGGTGGCCGATCCCGGTTCGGAACCCGACCTCGCCGGCTTCGACGCGCTGACCGAGCTCCGGTACGGGGGCGAGCCGCGTTACGACCAGGTCCCGACGCCCGAGGCGTTCGCCACACTCGACCTCGACGGTGTCGAGCGCGTCTGGCGCGATCGGTTCGGGGACGCCGGCGACTGGGTGTTCGTGTTCGCGGGCGACGTCGACCTCGACGAGCTCACCGACCTCGCGAGCCGTTACCTCGGCACCCTGCCCGGCACCGCGACCACCGAACAGTGGGTCGATGTGTCACCGCCGCTGCCGACCGACATCGTCGAGACGACCGTGTCGGCCGGTACCGGTGACACCGCTTCGGTCATCCTGCTCTTCTCGAGCGAGATCGATGGCATCGACGGATCACTCCGGGCGACCGCCGACGTGGTCAACGAAGTGCTCTCGACCCGATTGACCGACGTCGTGCGCGAGCAGCTCGGCGAGACCTACTCACCGCAGGCGTTCACCGCGATCGGTAACGATCCGACGCCGGTGATCGAGACGTACGTCCTCGTCACGGGCGCCCCCGACCGCGTCGGAGCGGTCGGCGACCTCGTCGTCGGAGAGCTCGCCGATCTCGCCGCCAACGGTCCGTCCGAGCGTGAGTTCGCTGGTGCGTTCGCGCAGGTCGAGGAGTCGTACAACTTCGTCAACAACGAGGGGTTCCTGGAAGAGCTGATCACGTCGGCGATCTGGCCGGGCCGATCACTCGACGAGTACTTCGACGAGTTCGATGGGCTGGGCTCGGTGACACAGCAGAGCGTCCGGGCGTACCTCGCCGATCACGTCCCGGCCGGCCGCTACGTCGAGGTCGTCGTCACCCCCCGCTGACATGAACGGGATGAACGCTCAGGTGCCGGAGCGCAGGGCGTCGACGGGTTCCATGCGGGCCGCGCGGATCGACGGGTAGAGGCCGGCGATCAGGCCGACCAGCGCTCCCGCCACGGGCGCTGCCAGCGGGAGCCAGACGTCGAGCACCGGGGTCCAGTCGCGGCTCGCGGCCACGCCGACCACCAGCAGCAGGCCCGCGCTGGCGCCGATGATCCCGCCCACCAAACCCAGGGCGGTCGATTCGGCGAGGAACTGGATCGCGATGTGGCGCCGCGAGGCACCGAGCGCACGCCGCAACCCGATCTCACCGGTGCGTTCCATCACGGTCACGAGCGTCACGTTCGCGATGCCGATCGCCCCGACCACGAGCGACACCAGGCCGAGCAGCAGGAACAGCTGGTTGACGTCGCTCTCGACCTGATTCTGCGTGCGCGACGGGTCGCTCGGCGCGCTGACGCTCAACGACTCCGGTGCGTTCGGGTTGAGTGCGAGCGCGGCCTGGGTGGCGATCAGCGATGCCGCGCCCAGATCGGTCTCGATCACCACCCGGTCAGGTCGCGACACCTCGAACCGGGCGGCCGCCGCGCTGCTCGGGATGATGATCCCGCCGGTCAGCCCACGGTCACGAGGCGCGTCGTCGAGGATGCCGATCACCGTGAACAGATCGTCGCCGATGAAGATGCCGGGCAGGTTGTCGATGCGGATGATCCCGAGCTCGGCGGCGATGTCGGCGCCGATGACCGCCACCCGGTCCTGGCGTTGGACGTGGCCGATGTCGAACCAGCGGCCCGCGGCGATGTTGCCGCGCACGGCGTCGAGCAGACCGGGCGACGCAGCGAACACCGGCAGGGTCCGTTCCGACACCGTGGTGGGGTCGATGAACGGCACGGTCCGGATGCCGCCCGGGCTGGGCACGTTTGCGACGGCGCCGCTCGCGACCACACCGTTGAGGCGATCGAGACGATCTTCGACGTCCCAGGGCAGCGCTCCGGCGGTGCCGCGCATCGCCCCTTCGCCGCCGCCCCCGCCACCGCCGCTCGACCGGGGGGTGACGGTGACCTGCGTCGCCGCCAGCTCGCTGAACCGTTCGACGATCTGGTTGCCGGCGGTGCGCGAGATCCCGAGCGTCGCGACCAGCGACGCGATGCCGAGCACCGTGCCGAGCGTCGTGAGCGCAGTGCGGGCGGGCCGCGCGAACACGCCGGCGAGGCTCTCGTCGACGAGGTCGCGGATACGGAATCGCGATCTGGTGTCGGCGCGGCTCAGCGGTGCAGCCGCCGCCGGACCGTTCCCGTCGAGCTCGATCTCCACCGTGCCGGTACCGGCGCCCGCGACGGTGCGACGACGACCCCTCATCGCTCGACCTCGATGCGTTCCACCTCGTGGAGTCGCCCGTCGACCATCCGCACGACTCGGCGGGCGTGCTGGGCGACCTCGTGGTCGTGGGTGATCACGACGATCGTCAGCCCGCTGTCACGGAGCTGATCGAACAACGCGAGCACCGAGGTCGTGTTCTCGCTGTCGAGGTTGCCGGTGGGTTCGTCGCACAGCAGCAGGCTCGGTCGGCCCACGATCGCGCGTGCGATCGCGACGCGCTGGCGCTCGCCGCCCGACAGCCGCGTGGGGAGGAAGCCGATGCGGTGGCCCAATCCGACGCGTTCGAGCGCAGCGACCGATCGATCGAAGCGGCCAGACCGTGACTCGCCGCGATACAGCTCTGCGAGCATCACGTTCTCCTCGACCGAACGGTGGGAGAGCAGATGGAACGACTGGAACACGAAGCCGATGCGACGGCCGCGTACTGCGGCGCGGGCCTTGTCGGTCAGCCCGGCGGTGTCGATGCCGTCGAGCAGGTACGCGCCGCTCGTGGGTCGATCGAGCAGGCCGAGCACGTTGAGCAGGGTGCTCTTGCCAGACCCCGATGCGCCGACGATCGCGAGGTGATCGCCCGCGTGCACCGTGAGGTCGACGCCGCGCAGCGCGTGCACCGGCGGCTCGGTGGGGAACACTCGCGCGACGGCTTGTAGCTCCACCACCGCCGGTGCCCGGCCGCTCGTGTCGACCTCGGGCATGACGGCCGTGTCGGTCATCCGTCGGCCTCGTCCTCGTCGGTGGCTCGATCGCTCGCTCGTTCACGACGGCTCTGGCGTTCACCCGTCTCGACGCCGACGACGACCCGGTCGCCGGCCTCGATGCTGGCTCCGCCGAGCGGGGTGATCTCGGCGTATCCCTGAGCGGCCAGGCCGACGGTCACCTCGATCACCTCGGTGACGCCCTCGCGCGTGCCGCGGGCGCGCTCGACCTCGACCTCGACACGGCTCGTACCGTCGGGCCCGACCGAGATGGCGGCCACCGGGACTGCGAGCACCTCGTCGTCGGTGGCCGACACGGTGACCGAGATCCGGACCGACGAGAACATGAAGTCGCGGATCTGGGTGGCGTTCTCGGCCAACACGACGACCTCGAGCCGGTCGTCACCGCCCGAGCCACCCGACCCGCCTTCCGGGTTGTTCGGATCGGGGGTCGACGAGGGCGGCCGGATGTCGACCACGGTGCCGGTGGTCTCGATCCCGACTTCGCGCAGCTCGATGGTGACCGGGGTGCCCGTCGAGATCAGCTCGGCGTCGGCCTTCGACACGCGTCCGACGATCTCGGTGTCGGTGCTCGAGACCTGCGCGAGCTGATCGGTGGGGGGCGGCGCCCCGAGCTGGGCGTTGAGCGCGGTGACGTTCGTCGGCAGGGTGGGCAGGAAGATGACCTCCCCAGCGGGAACGATCGTGCCGGTCTCGACCTCGAGATCGGCCAACGCCGTGTTCGCGAGCGTGAGCGTCTCCTCGGCAGCCGTGACCGCTTCGCGCAGCGCACTGGTGTCGGGCGGCCTGAGCAGGTCGTTGAGCCGAGCGCGTGCGAGGTCGAGCTGGTTCTGGGCGTCGGCGACCTCGTTGGCGACGCGGGTCGCGGTCGCCTGCTCGTCGGCTGCGGCGGTGGCGGCGGCCTGTTCGGCCTCGATCAACGCCTCGTCGAGCGAGTTGAGCTCCTGCTGGAGCGTGGTGATCTCGATCGACGTGTACGCCTCGCCGGTGTCGGGGTTGATGGCGTCGGGGGCCGATGCTGCCGCGACGAGGGCCTGCTGGGTGTTGCGCTGGGCCCGCGCGTTGTCGCGGAGGGCGACGGCGGTCTGCGTGGCACTGGCGGCCCGCTGGTTCTCGCGGTCGGCGGAGGTTTGCGCAGCCGGCACTGCGGCCTGGGTGCGGTCGACCTCCTGTTGGGCGGCGAGCCGCTCGGACTGGCTGACCGTGCCGACGCCGTTGGCGAGCTCGAGATTGGCCTTGCGCACGCCTTCCTCGGCGTCGGCGACCGCTTTGCGGGCGGCGGTGAGTTCGGTGCGCTGGGTGGCGGACGGGCCTTCGCTCGCAAAGCCACGCGACTCGTAGAACGCGTCGAGCGCAGCCTCGGTCGCTGCGTCGTAGATCTCGTCGATCGGACCGGGATCGAAACCGAGCCGCTGCAGTGCAGTCTCCAACTGGAGCACATCGGGGCCATTGGCGCCCGGCGTCAGTTGGCGGTACATCGGCAGCTCACCCTGGAGCGCGAACACCGGGCGCCCGGAGATCTCGACGAGGACGCCACCTTCCACGATCTCGCTGTCGAGTTCGGGAATGCGGGTCACGACCTGTGTGTCGCCGCCGGACGTGCCGACAGCGCCCGCGAGCCGGACGTTGGTGGGCTCGATGAAGCGGACTTCACCAGCGACGACGAGCGTCGAGATCAGCTGACGCAGCTCGACCGGAACGGTGATCGTCGAGGCCACCGGAGCGGCGCGCTCGCTTGCAGCATCTGCAGGCGACTTCAGTCGTGACCCGACGACGACGCCGCCAGCGGCCGATGCGACCGCCAGGCCGACCACGAGCGCGGCCTGCTTCGTGCGGCGCCGACTGCCGCTCGACCGGCGGCGCCCCACCGGCACGGCGGTCGTGTCGTCTGCTTCGGTGTCGTCACCGGCCGGGTTCGGGTCGGCGGACGGGTCGGTGTCAGCCAGTTCGGCCAGTCCGGCCAGCCCGGTCTGCTCGTCGGGGTCGGGCACGGCTCGCCGGCGTATTCTGCTAGCGGTCGTCGTCGACACGGCGCTGCCGGCGTCGCCGACGCTCCCCGCTGCGCCCGAGCCGTCGGCGAGCGGTGGATTCGGGTCGGGCGCCATCACGCGTCTCCCTCGGCGTTGGCGACGAGGTCGGGGAACTCCTCGCGGATCGTGTCGACCAGCTCCTGCTCGATCTCGCGGCGGACGTCGGCGTACCCGGACTCGTCGAGACACTGCTGGTCGTCGGCCCAGATCGCGAGTTCGACCGCCTGGAACTCGCGGATCTCCTCCTCGGTCAGGCGCTTGGCCTTGCCGGTGTACCCGATGCCGACATCGTCACCGTCGTTCATCGACCAGCCACCCTCTGGGTACTCGCCGGGGCGGCCGATGATCTCGCCGGTCTCGACATCGACCTCGACGGTCTCCTGCCCCTTCTTCTCCGCGAAGAGTCCGCTGACGTAGTTGTACACGTCGGTCGGGCCGAAGAAGTCGTAGTCCTCCGAGGTCTCGTACATGCAGTCGGACCAGACGATCTCGGCGTCCTCGAGGCGCGGATCCTTCTCGAGGTCCTCACTGAGCGTTGTCATGCGGTCGTTGAAGTCGGGGTCGTTCCAGAGCTGTTCCCCGTACACCTCGAGCTGGGCCTTGCCCGAGCAGCCCTGCTCCTCGGGCGGCGGGGGGTTGTAGATCTCCTCACCCGTGTCGGGATCGATGGTGGGTTGGAAGTTCGACTGGTCGCCCCACAGCGCCACCTGGTACTCCTGCATCTCGGACTCCGAGAGGGACATCATGTACTCGTCGTTCGGGTTCTCGACGTTCCCGCCGAAGCCTCCCTCGTCGGTGTAGTTGCCGTCCTCGTCGAGGAACGGCCACTCGTAGATCTCGTAGCTGCGAGCGATGCCGTAGCCGTACGCCTCCCCGTACGCGGAGCCCGTCAACTCTTCCTGCGGTTGGTCGGGGAATTGCGCTGCCCAGTCGACCGGGGTGTACTCCCACCCCTCCTCGCGCATGCACTGGGCGATGAACTCCTCCTGCTCGAGCTGCTTGGCGCGCGACTCGGCGGGTGATTCGGCACCTCCGAACAGCTCCTCGAGCGGGCTCGCCGCTTCCTCGGCGTCGGGGTCACCGCAGGCGGTGACGAGCAGGGTGGCACACGTGGCCAGGACGATCATCCGATGATGGCGCATCGCTGTGCTCCTTGTGTTCGCAGGGTCGAGGCTGTTCGCAGTGACGGGCGGGCGCGACGAACGGAACCGCACACATCATGGACGTTCGGGGGCCCGGTTTGGTTCCCGAACACATCTTCGATGTGCATACCCAGTATGTAACAGCCCGGTGGCACGTTCGTCAAGGGCGATCGGCACGGCGATCGTTACGGCGTCATCGACGATCAACGCATGTTCTTGGTGGCGACGTCGCGCTGGCTGACCTCGACCAGCTCGCCCTCGCGGATCTCGTACGAGACCACGTGCTCGACCGAGTGCCCTCCGGTGCGGGCGCGTCCGGTCACGACGTCGAGTTCGGTGCCGTCGACCGCGGGGATCACGGCGATCGCCCGGAAACCGTCCTCGACGCCCGGCGACGACCGCTTGTCTTCGCGCATCAGCAGCCCGGAATCCCAGACCCACACGTCGTCGACGCTGACGAACCGGCAACGGTGACTCGACCGCGACTTCGACACCAGCCCGCCCGGGCAGATGACCACCGCACCGTCGACACCGACCTGCTCGACCCACGGCTGCATCCCGAGCCCGTCGCGGCCGAAGCCGACCTCGAACGCCCGTGCGATCAGTGCGTCGAGATCGCCGGCCCCGATCGCTCGTTCCATCTGGATCTGGCGGACCGCCTCGGACACGTGGTGGAGTTGTTCGGTCGGGAGCGACCGCAGCCACTCGACGATCTGCTCCGGGTCCTGCACCCCGACAGGATGCTGGCTAAGGTCCGGATCTCAACGCCCGGAGCGACCGATCGGGGTCGCCGTTCGCCCGAGGGGGGCACATCTCATGAGGACCCGCGCTGCTGTTCTGCGAGAACTGAACACGCCTTGGAGCATCGAAGAGATCGAGCTCGACCCTCCCAAGGCCGGCGAGGTGCTCGTCAAACTGGTGGCCTCGGGCATGTGCCACAGCGACGAGCACATCGTCACCGGCGATCTCGCCGGTGCCGCCCCCGGCCCGCCCATGATCGGCGGCCATGAAGGCGCAGGCATCGTGCTCGAGGTCGGCGTTGGCGTCACCACGCTCGCCCCCGGCGACCACGTCGTGTTCGGGTTCATCCCCGCGTGTGGCCGCTGCCAGTCGTGCGTCACCGGCCACTCGAACGTGTGCGACGCCGCGACCACGCTCGCAACCGGCATGCAGATCACCGACGGCACCTCGCGCCACCACAGCATGGACGGACTCGACCTCGGCCTCATGTGCCTGCTCGGCACCTTCGCCGAGCACACCGTCGTCAACGAGGCGAGCTGCGTCAAGATCGACAACGACTGGCCGCTCGACAAGGCGTGCCTGCTCGGGTGCGGCGTGGTCACGGGCTGGGGCTCGGCGGTGTATGCCGCGCAGGTCCAGCCGGGCGATTACGTGGCGGTCGTCGGCATCGGCGGCATCGGCGCCAACGCCGTCCAGGGCGCCAAGATGGCCGGTGCACGAGCGGTCGCGGCGATCGATCCGATCGAGTTCAAGCGCGAGAAGGCGATGGCGTTCGGCGCCACCCACACGTATTCGTCGGTCGACGAGGCGCTCGGCAAGCTCGACGAGTCCACGTGGGGTCGCGGCTTCGACAAGGTCATCATGACCATGGGTGTCGGCGACGGCGAGGAGTTGGGCAAGGCGTTCTGGCTGGGTGCGAAGCGCTCGAAGATCGTCGTCACCAACATCCACCCGACGCACGAGCAGACGATCTCGATCCCGGCGTCGATGCTCACCCTGTTCGAGAAGCAGATCATCGGCTCGCTGTTCGGGTCCGGCAACATCCGCCACGACATCCCGCGGCTGATGGAGATGTACACGATGGGTCAGCTCAATCTCGACGACCTCGTCACCAAGACCTACACCCTCGACGAGATCAACGACGGCTACGACGCGATGCGCAACGGCGAGAACATCCGCGGCGTGATCCTGTTCGACTGAACGGATCAGGAGCGCATCGACCAGGCTTCGCGCCAGCCGAGTTTGCGGTCGGTGTGGATGATCGAGCGCACGTAGATGCGCTCGGCGAGCAGCAGCACCACGGCGGCGGCAGCAGCCGTCAACGCCATCGAGCCCACGACCTCCCACCACAGTGCGTCGCCGGACGCCATCCGACCCGGCATCGTGAACGGTGCGGTGATCGGCAACCAGCTGATGATCCGCGACGCCACCGACTCGGGATCCGACGCGCTGAAGATCGCTCCGAAGTAGCTGAGCATCAACACCACGCTGACCGGCCCGAGCGTCGACTGTGCGTCCTCCTGGCGCGGGGCGAGGGAGGCGCCCGCGGCGAAGATCGCGCCGTAGAGCAGGTAGCCGAGCAGGAACCAGACGATCGCGGTGCCGATCAGCGAGAACGACAGCACCGGCAGCGCCCCCGACCCGAACACCGATGCGGCGATCAACGCCGACCCGGCGAGCGCCACCACCTGCACCACCCCGATCACGCCGACGCCCACGATCTTGCCGGCGAGCAGGTCGCGGGCCCGGATCGACGACAGCACCAGCTCGACCACCTTTGTCGACTTCTCCTCGAAGACGCCCATCATGATGTAGGCACCGGCGATCTGGATCGACACGAACAGCAGGATCACGCTCGCGAACGCCACGGCCTCCTTGGCGTCGCTGTCGGGGTCGGCGTCGAGCTCGACGATCCGGAGTGGAACGGCTGCGGTGAGGGCGGCTTCGACGCCGTCGTCGTCGAGACCGGCAACCGCCATGCCCTCGACGAGCGCGGCCTGCTGCCACGCCGGTGTGACGAGAGCGACCAGCGCATCATCGGTCTCGCGCATCACGAGCTCGGCGCCGTCGACGATCGCCGCATCGATCTCACCGGTGTCGATCGCCGCCTCCGCATCGTCGCGGCTGTCGAGCTCGGTCAGCTCGACCTCGGTGTCCTGCAGTTCGGCGATCGCCTCGACGTTCGCCGCGGCCTGCGGCGGCTGTGCTCCGACGAGGCCGATCCGCACCGGGTCGCTGTCGCCGATCAACGCGCCGATGCCGAACGCGCCGAACACGATCGCGATCGTGACCGCGAGGCTCACCAGGAACGCCTTCGACAGCAGGCGTGCCTGCAGTTCTCGCCGTGCGATCAGGCGGACGGCTCGCCCACTGCTGATCGTTCCGGTGGGGCCGCTCACGCCGCCACCTCCGCAGCGAGATCTGCTCCGGCGATCGCGGTGAACGCGTCCTGCAGGCTCGGTAGGTCGTACTCGAAGCGGGTGACCGTCCCCACCGAACGAGCCTGTGCGAGCACGCGATCGAGCTCGGTGTCGTCGTCGACCGCCACCACGACCGACCGGGTCGTCGACGACACGAGGGTGCCGGTGACCACGTCGCCGAGCGGCGCGGTCGGCCGATCGACCTCGACCGTCAGGTGGTGCCTCCCGGCCGAACGTCTGACGTCGGTGACCGTTCCCGCGGCGCGCACCCTGCCCCGCACGATGATCACCAACTCGTCGCACACCCGCTCCACGAGGTCGAGCTGGTGCGAGCTGAACAGCACGCCGGCACCGACCTCGACCCGTTCGCGCAGTGCGCGCTGCAGGGTGTTCACGGCGACCGGGTCGAGCCCGTTGAACGGCTCGTCGAGCACGAGCAACTCGGGGTCGGTGGCGAGCGACACGGCCAGTTGCACGCGCTGCTGGTTGCCGTGGCTCAGCTTCTCCAGCGGTTCAGCCGAGCGATCAGCAAGGTCGAGCGACGCCAGGATCTCCGCAGCCCGTCGCCGTGCGGTGGCGCGATCGACGCCCTTCAGCTCGGCGAAGAACGCCACCTGGTCGAGGATCTTCATCTTCGGGTAGAGGCCCCGCTGCTCGGGCATGTAGCCGAACCGGGCGAGGGCTGCCGGTCCGACCGGCGCCCCATCCCAGGTGATCGATCCGTGGTCGGGCTCGACCAGCCCGAAGATCGATCGCATCGTCGTCGATTTCCCTGCGCCGTTCGGTCCGACGAATCCGACGATCCGGCCACGTGGGACCGACAGGGAGACGCTGTCGACCGCCACGATCTCGCCGTACCGCTTCGACAGGTCGGAGATGCTGAGCATGACGTCAGTCTGGCCGGTGGGGGCGCCAGGGGGATCGGGAACGGGCAGGAACCGGATCCGTCGCATGGAGGACCGGCGCGTCCGCCAGCAGGGGGAGCCGCCCGTCAGTCGGGATCGGTACCGTTGCCGCATGGGAGTGATCGGTCGAGTCGCACGCTCGCTGCACCTCGGGAGCGCACGATCGTTGCTCCTGCAACTGCTGCTGATCGGCGGAGGGATCGCCTTCTCCGTGGTGGGAGCGCTCGCGATCGTGGAGGACGAGCCGGCGGCGATCGAGCCGGCGTCGATGCCGACGACGATCGGATTGGTCGTCCCGATGTTGCTCGCCCTGCTCGGCCGCCGACGCTGGCCGCTCGTCACGCTCTCGGTTGCGACCGGGTTACTCGTCGCGATCCGGCAGCTCGACGTGCCCGAGCTGCAGGTCTCGAGCATCGCGTGGATCGTCGCGCTCTATTCCGCCGGTCGGTACGGCGTCGGCGGCGGACGGCTGGTCATTCGCGCGGCCAGCATCGCGGCGATGTGCGCGCTCCTCGTCGACGACGTCGTCACGGTCTGGGGCGACGTCGAGGCGTTCGGGTACACCCGCCGGACGTTCGTGCTGACCGCGGTGGCCAACGTCTCGTGGAACCTCGTGACGTTCGCGGGTGCGTGGTACGCCGGCGACCTCGGTCGCAAGCGTGCGCAACGAGAGCGTGAACTCGCGGCGCGGACGCTCGAGCTCGAAGCGAGCCGGGAGGAGAACGCCCGGCGGGCGGTCATGGACGAACGGGTGCGGATCGCGAGGGAGATCCATGACGTCGTCGCCCATCACGTGAGCGTGATGGGCGTGCAGGCGGGTGCCGCTCGGCGGGTGGTGCGCGCCGACCCGGAACGGGTCGAGGCGCCGCTGCTCGCGATCGAGGCGGCGAGCCGTGAGGCGGTCCACGAGCTGCACCGGCTGCTCGGGTTCCTCCGCCGCGTCGATGACGTCGACCCCGATGGTCTCGCCCCCGCGGCGCTCGCACCGCGGCCCAGCCTCGATCGGCTCCCGGAACTGCGCCGGCAGCTCGCAGCGGCCGGCCTGGCGCTGCGGCTTCAGGTCACGGGCGACGAGCGCCCGCTCCCCCCGAGCGTCGATCTCAACGCGTATCGCATCCTCCAGGAGGCGCTCACCAACTGCCTCAAGTACGCGGGTGTCGACCTGGCCGAGGTCGAGCTGGCCTACGCCGACGACCGGCTGCACATCGCAGTTCGCGACCGTGGTCGCGGCCCTGGGCCCGGCCCGGCACGACCGGCGGGCGGTGCCGGCCTGCTCGGCATGGCCGAGCGGGTTGCGCTGCTCGGTGGCACGCTGCGTCACGGAGCCCGATCCGGCGGCGGCTTCGAGGTCGAGGCGGCACTGCCGTTCGACGGGGTCGTCGCGGCCGCCCCGAGCACCAACCCGACGTTGGTGGCGCGGTGACGGCACCGATCCGCGTCGTCCTCGTCGACGACCAGCAGATGATCCGTGCAGGCATCGGGATGATCCTCGACCTCGAACCCGACATCGAGGTGGTCGGCGAGGCGTCCACCGGCAGCGAGGCGATCGATCTCGTGCGTTCGGTCGCCGCCGACGTCGTGCTGATGGACGTGCAGATGCCCGAGATGGACGGCCTGCAGGCGACGCGGCGCATCCTCGCCGACAACGTTCGCCCGCCGCGCGTCGTGATCCTGACCACCTTCGAGCGCGACGAGTACATCTTCGACGCGCTCCGGGCGGGAGCGAGCGGCTTCCTGTTGAAGAACGCCCCACCGGAGGACCTGATCGACGCGATCCGCATCGTGGCATCCGGGGAGGCGCTGCTCAGCCCGAGCGTCACCCGACGTGTGATCGGTGCGTTCAGCGGCGCCGCGCCGCCGACCGCCCCACCCGTCGAGGTGCGGTTCCTGACCGAGCGCGAACTCGAGGTGCTCGCGAAGGTCGCCGAGGGGCTCTCGAACGCCGAGATCGCGGCCGCCCTGTTCGTCGGCGAGGCGACCGTGAAGACCCACGTGTCCAACCTGCTCTCGAAACTCCATCTCCGCGACCGCGTCCAGGCGGTGGTGTACGCCCACCGGCACGGCCTGCTGGGCTGACGGCGCCCATCCGGTCGGCGGTACGGTTCGGCGGATGGACTCGACCGCGCTGATGGACCGGCTCGCCCCTTCGATCGTCGGGCGCCGCCGTGAGGTCGAGCTGCTCGTCGCCGGACTCGCGGCCGGTCGTCACGTCGTGCTCGAGGGCCCGCCGGGGACCGGCAAGTCGTCGATGCTGCGTGCTGTCGCGCACGAGCTCGGCATCGGGTTCGAGCTCGTCGAGGGCAACGCCGAGCTCACCCCGGCGCGGTTGGTCGGTCACTTCGATCCTGCGCTGGTGTTGGCCGACGGGTACCAGCCCGGCGCGTTCGTCGACGGTCCGCTGGTGGCGTCACTCCGGGCCGGATCCCTGCTCTACATCGAGGAGCTCAATCGGGTCCCGGAGGAGACGCTCAACGTGCTCGTGACCGTGATGAGCGAGCGCGAGCTCACCGTGCCGAGGCTCGGTCGGATCGTGGCCGAGCCCGGCTTCCGGCTCGTGGCGGCGATGAACCCGTTCGACGCGATCGGGACGGCGCGGATATCCGCCGCGATCTCCGACCGGGTGTGTCGCATCGCGGTCGGCTACCAGACGGCGGACGACGAGGTCGCGATCGTGCGCCGTCACACGCCCACCATCGATGCCGGTTGGGTCGCGAAGGCCGTCGAGCTGGTGCGGCGCACCCGGTCTCACCCCGACATCCGTGTCGGATCGTCGGTGCGCGGCGCGATCGACCTGTGTTCGGTCGCTCCGGCCCTGGCCGAGTTGCGCGGCCGCGGGATCGACGACGAACACGTCGGCCTCGACGCATCGTTGACTGCGCTGTCGGGCCGCATCAGGGTGCGCGACGGGTGCTCCCGTGACGCCGACGCGATCATCACCGAGCTGTGGTACCTGGTGTTCGGGGTGCCCGATGAGGAACCGGCGGACAGCGAGGGAAAAGCGATCGCCCCGGACGGGGCGACCACCCCCGGCTGAACCCGCCGGCCACCGGCGAGGACGCCGACCGGGCGATCGACGAAGCCCGCCGGCGCACGACGGGGCGGCGGCAGCTCGCCGCCGTTCCCGGGTTCGCCGAGGTGTCGCCCGAGGTGGGCACGCTCGACGAGTCGGCGCTCGACGCCCTGCTCGACGACGACCCCGACACAGCGTTGACCCTGCTGGCCGAGATGACGAGCGCGACCGATGCGGCGGTGCGAGCACTCGCCCGCAGGCTCGCAGCGCAGGTCGTTGTCGACCTCGCCCGCGAGCGGCCCCCCGATGCTCGCGGCATCGGCCAGTTCGTCACACGCCGGTACCGCAACCCGGGTGACGACATCGATCTCGACCGGAGCGTCGATGTGCTCATGGGCGCCGATCTCGCCCGCGGCGGGTTGCGGCTCGACGAGCTGTCGTCGCGCTCATGGGCCACCCGTTCGACGGCGTGGTGCCTGCTCGTCGACCGCAGCGGATCGATGCACGGTCGGCCGCTCGCAACGGCTGCACTGGCGGCCGCCACCGTCGCGTTCCGGGCCGAGCGCGGCGACTACGCCGTGCTCAGCTTCGCCCGCGATGTGGTGGCCCCGAAGGCGATGTGGGAGCAGCGGCCGGTGGACGAGGTCGTCGACCGGACGCTCACGCTCCGGGGGCACGGCACCACCGACGTGGCGGCGGCACTCACCGCTGCCGCTGGCCAGCTGGCGTTGTCGTCCGCCACCCGGCGGATCACGGTGCTGCTCTCGGATTGCCGAGCCACCGAACCGGGTGATGTCGTCGCCGCGGCGTCTTCGCTCGACCGCCTGGTCATCCTTGCGCCCGCCGGTGACGACGCTGAAGCCACGACGCTCGCAGACGCCGTCGGTGCGAGGATCGCCCGCTACACCGGCCCGGCGAGCGTGGTCGCCGCTCTGTCGTCGGTGCTCGATCGGGGCTGAGGCTCAGCAGGAGACGTTGCGATCGGGCGCTGCACCGAGCGTGTTCTCGGTGGCCGACACGGTCGGCAGCGTCGGGTCGACCTCGTCGGTCACGGTCGACTCGACGCCGGTGTCGGACTCGTCGGACACGTCGGTCTCGTCGGATTCGTCGCTGGTGTCATCGTCGGGCACGGCCGTGGTCGCGGTCGGTGTCTCGTCGTCCGCGGGCACGGTCGAGGTGACGTCGGCGGCCTGCTCGGGGGCAGTGGCGAGGGTCGCCTCACCGCGGAAGATCTGCAGGATCGCCTGCATGTTCTCGCCCTTGATCCGTGGCAGTTCGACGCTGGCGCCCCCGCGGTCGGCGTTCTGCGACTCGATGCGATAGGTGGCCACTTGGTCGGCGTCGAAGTTGCGCAACGCGTTGGCGAACTCGAGCATCCGGCGAAGCGTGAGACCGGTGTCGGTCGTGAGGAACTCGCTGTTCGTGGTGATCAGCGCTCTCGCCACGTCGGGGTCGTACAGCCCTTCATCGATCACCTTGGCCAGCATGCGGCGGAGGAAGTCCTGCTGGCGGCTGATGCGGCCGAAGTCGGATGTGGGGTCGCTCTCCCAGTTGCCGCTCCCGGGCGGATCCTCGAACTGGTAATGACGGCTGCGAACGTAGGCGAGCGCCTTGTCGCCGTCGAGATTGACGCAGCCCGGCTGCTCGACCAGGAACAGCGGGGGAGCGTTGCGGTTCGGGATGTCTCGCGCGGGGTACTCGAACGGGATCTCGACGCCACCTACGGCATCGACGATCTGGCGGAAGGCGCAGAAGTCGATCTGGACGTAGTGGTCGATCTCGATCCCGAAGTTGTAGGAGATGACCTCCTGCAGCCGGCTCGGATCGTCGCGTTCGAATGCCTCGTTGATGCGGCGCTGACGGCCACCCGGGTACTCGACGTAGAGGTCGCGCGGGAACGAGAGGACCGCGAGCTGGTTGGTGTCGGGGTTGGCTCGCCACACCATGATCGTGTCGCTGCGTTCGCCGATGTCGCTGCGCTCGTCGGTGATCGGGTTGTCGGAGCAGTCGTTGTTGTCGGCTCCGACGACGAGGAAGTTGGCCGCCTCCGGTTCGGCGAGCACGAGCGGCACCGTGGTCGCGGAGGGCTCGGTGGTCGCAGGCGCGCCGGTGCCGGACGGGATCACGATGTCGGGGTCGGTGACCCGACGTTCGTTGGTCGGCTCGGCGAGGGTCACCAGGTTGCGCTGCGACAGCACCCACTGCCCGGCTGCGATCGCTCCGGCCGCGGTGAAACACGTGATCGCGCTGAGGACCACGGCGACGATGGCGAGCCGTTGCGCCCAGGAGCGACGCATCGCAGGCCGCGCCGGCTCGAGCTGGGTGTCCGCCTCTTCCATCGAGCCGTGGATCGTACCGGCTGGTCAGGGAGCGACAGCCGCGGCCCGGATCACGGGAGGACGACGACGGTGGTGCCGACCGGGGCCCAGTCCCACACGGCGATCGCGTCGGGGGTGGCCTGGCGTACGCAGCCGCCCGAGAGCGGCGTCCCGAGTTGGGCGACCGTCTGGACGGGCCTGCCGTTGTTGTTCGGGATCTCGTGGAAGCCGATGTTGTCGCCCTCGGGGCCTTTGGTGAACCGCACCATGTACCGCCAGCAGATGGCGGGGTTCTTGATGTTGCAGGTGAAGCTGGAGCGCGAGAACACCGAGTAGGTGCCCGGTGTCGGCTGGTTCCAGGTGAGGCGCCCGGACACCCGATGGGTCTTCGAGACGGTGCCGTCGGCCTCGACCAGCCACACCCGTTGCGCCCGCTTGGCGTACACGATGCGGCGGCCCTCGCCGGAGTTGTCGGGCAGCCAATCCGGTGGCTTGGGCGGCGGCGGGATCGTCTCGGTGACCTGCACCTGCGTGCCGCGCGTCGGCGGGGCTGCAGTCGGGACCTCGATGACGAGTGGCGGCTCGGTGATCAGCGGCACGGTCGTCGTGGTCGTCGTGGGCTCGGTGACGGGCGGAGCGGTCGTGGGGACTGCTGCAGCGGGTTGGGCCGGGGCGGGGGGAACGGACGGTGCCGGGCTGGTGGCGGAGGCCACACCGACGGTGCTCGCGGCCGCGAACGCCGAGAGACCGATGGTCAACAGCGCGGCGACACGTCCCAACTTCGTGCGCATCGGAAAGACTCTACCGATTCGCGTCGGTCACGTCGAGGTTGCCAGCGCGACGGTGCACCCGAGTGCGTCGGCTGATGCCGCCGAGACGGCCGCGATCGACCCGGCCTCGAGGAGGTCGGCGCGGCCGGCCTCGAACGCGGCGGCGAGGGCATCGGGCAGCTGCACCGTGAGCTCGGCGACGGCGGCGCGCTGGCTGACCTTCGCTTCGGTCTTGGTGCGCCGCACGAGTCCGAGCAGTTCGAGCGTCGGGTCGATCAGCGCCGGGTCGCCGCCGGCGGCGCTCGCCGCAGGCCAGGCCTCGGCGTGGATGCTCTGGTCGTGCCACCAGCTCCAGGCCTCCTCGGAGGCGAACGGGAGTGTGGGGGCGAACAGCCGCAGGATCGCGTCGAGCGCCGTGCGCAGCGCGGCGCGAGCGGAGGCGGCGGGTGCGTCACCGCGTGAGCCGTAGCCGCGGCCCTTGACGAGCTCGACGTAGTCGTCGCAGAACCACCAGAAGAACGACTCGGTGCGCTCGAGCGCGCGGGCGTAGTCGAATGCCTCGAACGCTGCGGTGGCCTCTGCGATGACGGCGTCGAGCTTGGCGAGCATCGACCGGTCGATCGGGTCGGTGATCTCGGCGCCCGGTTCGACCGGGCCGATGCCGAGCACGAACTTGGTGAGGTTGAGGATCTTGTTGGCGAGCTTGCGGCCCACCTTCATCTGGTCTTCGCTGAACGCTGTGTCGGTGCCGGGCCGCGCCGACGCCGCCCAGTAACGAACAGCGTCGGTGCCGTAGGTGTCGAACAGGTCGATCGGGGTGACGACGTTGCCCTTCGACTTCGACATCTTCTTGCGATCGGGGTCGAGGATCCAGCCCGACAGCGCACAGTTGGTCCAGGGCGCAGCGTCGTGCTCGTAGTGGCTGCGCACCGCCGTGGCGAACAGCCAGGTCCGGATGATGTCGTGGGCCTGGGGTCGCATGTCCATCGGGAAGACGCTGTCGAACATGGCGTCGACCGGCTCCTCCCAATTGCTGGCGATCTGCGGGGTGAGCGACGAGGTGGCCCAGGTGTCGAACACGTCGGCGTCGCCGACGAAACCGTTCGGCTGGTTGCGCTGATCGGCCGTGTACCCCTCGGGCATGTCGGTCGACGGGTCGACGGGGAGACGGTCTTCGCCGGGCAGGAGCGGGCGGTCGTAGTCGGGGTCGCCGTTCGCATCGAGCGGATACCAGACCGGGATCGGCACGCCGAAGAAGCGCTGCCGGCTCACGAGCCAGTCGCCGTTGAGCCCTTCGATCCAGTTGTCGTACCGGTGGCGCATGTGTGTGGGGTGCCACGTCATCTCGCGCCCGCGAGCGATCAGTGCCTGCTGCAGCTCCTTCGAGCGGCCGCCGTTGCGGATGTACCACTGTCGGCTGGCGACGATCTCGAGCGGGCGGTCGCCCTTCTCGAAGAACTTGACCGGGTGTTGGATGGGGCGGGCCTCGCCGAGCATCTCGCCCGACGCCTGCAACTGCTCGACCACGGCGCGCTGGGCCTGCTTCACCGTCTGGCCTGCGATCGCCGCGTACGCGTCGAGCCCGGCGCCCTCGATGCCGTGCGGGGCGTCGGCCACGATCCGGCCGTTGCGGCCGATGATCGCCCGCGTCGGCAGGTTCAGCTCGCGCCACCAGATGACGTCGGTCAGGTCGCCGAACGTGCAGATCATCGCGATGCCGGTGCCCTTGTCGGGCTGGGCCAACTCGTGGGCGACGATCGGCACGTCGACCCCGTACAGCGGCGTGCGCACGGTGGTGCCGAAGAGCGGTCGGTAGCGCTCGTCGTCGGGGTGGGCGACCAACGCCACGCAGGCGGCGAGCAGCTCGGGCCGTGTGGTGTCGATGACGACGTCGCCGTGACCGTCGGTGCGGTGGAACGCGATCTGGTGATAGGCGCCGGGGCGGTCGCGGTCTTCCATCTCGGCCTGGGCGACGGCGGTCTGGAAGTCGACGTCCCACATGGTGGGGGCCTCCTGGCTGTACGCCTCGCCGCGGGCGACGTTGCGGAGGAAGGCCCGCTGGCTGATCCGCCGGCTGCGCTCGTCGATCGTGGCGTACAGCAGCGACCAGTCGACGCTGAGCCCGAGGCGGCGGAACAGATTCTCGAACACTTGCTCGTCGAGCTCGACCAGCTCGTCGCACAGTTCGAGGAAGTTGGGCCGCGAGATCGGCACGGCCTGGTGGTCCTTCGGCGGGTCGCCACGGAACGGCGGTTGAAAGCCGTCGACGTAGGGCTGGCCGGCATCGCAGCGGACCCCGAAATAGTTCTGCACCCGCCGCTCGGTGGGCAGACCGTTGTCGTCCCAGCCCATCGGGTAGAACACGGCCTTGCCGCGCATGCGCTGGAACCGGGCGATCGTGTCGGTGTGGGTGTAGCTGAACACGTGTCCCATGTGCAGCGACCCCGACACGGTCGGCGGCGGGGTGTCGATGGCGAAGACGTCAGCGCGGATGGCCGAGCGGTCGAAGCGGTAGATGCCATCGAGGTCCCACTGGTCGGCCCAGCGCGCCTCGATGCCGTCGAGCGTCGGCTTCTCGGGGATGTTCGCCATAGAGCCAGGAAGGATACGGGCTGGCCGCACGGCCCCGCTGCTCCGTGCTGGCCGTTGACGTTCCGTGCAAATCAGACTAGAACGTGCACTCAACGTGGCTGAAACCTCCAGGGTTGATCAAGTTCACCGAGATTTCGGACAAATTCACGCTGAACTTTCACCTCTGGTGAAACGGCTTTCACCCTCGGCGACGATGGGCTGATACCTTCGCCCCGGTGACCGACCAAGACGCCCGGGCGCTCGGACCCCGCTCCCGCCGGACGATCGTGCCCCACCCGCAACGGTGGCGCACCCCGTACGAAGCAGGCTGGGACCGATCCATCGGAGCGACCGTCGATCGCGCCCCGGTGCGCTCCCGCCCCGCGGTCGAATGGTCCGAGTTCGGGCGACCGGTCCGACGGTTCCGCCGCCTGATCGTCCACACGGCGACGGCTCGCGACGGTGCCTGCTGGACCGCTGCCAAGCGGGCCGAGCTCGAGATCTTCGCGGTGCGCAACGGTTGGGCCACGGGCGCCAGCGAGCAAGCAGGCGAGGTGGTCGACTACATCCCGTTCGAATCGCGCTCGCAGATCTTCGTCGCCACCCCGGTCGATGACCCGTCCACACCCGTCGGTGTCGCGCGGATGATCTGGGGCGACAGCGTCCTCCCGATGGAGGAGCAGTTCCTCGTCACGGCGATGCACACCATCGAGCCCGAATGGACGTGGATGCTCAACCACGTCGGCTTCGAGCGGGTGGCTGAATGGGCGACGCTCGGCGCGGTCGGGTCGAACCTGTCGCCCATGTTCGCGCTGTGGTCGGCTGCGTACCGCACGGCGCGGGCACGCGGGGTCGACTACTGGTTGCAGTCGGTGGTCGAGGAGCTCTTCAGCGTGTACCGCGACGGCTTCAAGACGCCGATGATGCAGATCGGTGGCCGACAGATCGTGGTCGGCGCGGAGTCGATCCCGACGGTGCTGCCGCTCGACGAGATCGGTGTCGGTCAGATGCTCGCGTGGAACGGTTCGCTCAAGCGATCACTGTTCGGGCCGTGGGTCGATCGCCGGCCGCCCGAGCCCGACGACGATGATCTCAGCGACCTGTCAGGCTGCGGGGACTGGTGAGCCCACGAGTTCGGTGAGAGTCTCGGCGGGCACCGGTTTCGACCAGAGGTAGCCCTGTGCGCTGTCGCACCCGAGGGCACGCAGGCGGACCGCCTGATCCCGGGTCTCGACGCCTTCCGCCACGCAGGTGAGACCGAGCGAGTGGGCCATCGACAGGATCGCCACCATGATCGACGGGTCGCCCGTCGCGATGTCGTCGATGAACGACTTGTCGATCTTGACCTTCGAGATCGGCATCCGGTGCAGGTACGACAGCGACGAATAGCCGGTGCCGAAGTCGTCGACGGCGAGCCACACACCGAGCCGGCAGAGTGCCCGCAGCCGCTCGACGTTCTTCTCGTTGACCATGATCGACTCGGTGATCTCGAGGCACAGGGCGGAGCCCGGTAGCCCGTGACGTGACAGCGCTTCGGTCACGAGGTGCACGATGCCGTCATCGACGAGCTGGCGAGCCGACACGTTCACGGTGACGAACAGCTCGCAGCCCGACTGCTGCCTGACGTGTGCGATCGTGGCGCACGCCTGCTCGATGATCTGCGCGCCGAGTTCGGTGATGAGCCCGGTGTCCTCGGCCACGTCGATGAACTCGAGCGGCGGAACGATGCGAGATGGTGTGATCCAGCGAGCGAGCGCCTCGAACCCGATCACCCGGCCGGTGTCGAGATCGTGGAGCGGTTGGAACCACGCCCGCACCTCGCCGCCGCGCTCCAGGGCGTCACGTAGCTCGCGTTCGATCCGGATCCGCCGTTCCACCCGGTCGCGCATGTCGTCGGAGAACACTGCGTACGTGTTGCGGCCTGCGTCCTTCGCCCGGTACATCGCGGTGTCGGCGTCTCGGAGCAGTGCGTCGGCATTGCGACCACCGCGAGCCACGGTGATACCGATCGACGCGGTCGCCGACGCCTCGAACCCGCCGACGTGGAACGGTGTCGCAAGGATCCGCAAGATGTGCTGTGCCAGCCGATCGGCGTCCACCGAGTCGCAGTCGCAGACGGCGACGAACTCGTCTCCGCCGATGCGACCGAGCACGATGTGGTCCGGGAGCTGCTCACGCAGCTGACGGGCCACGGCGACCAGCAGTTGGTCGCCGTAGACGTGACCGAGCGCATCGTTGATGTTCTTGAAGTGGTCGAGGTCGAAATACGCGATGACCAGGTCGCCGGAGACGTTCGACACCCGCTCGTTGATGGCGGTGTTGATCGCGTTGCGATTCGGCAGACCCGTGAGTCCGTCATGATCGGCCTGCCACGACAGGGTGTCAGCAGCAGTGTTCTGGTCCCGGACCGAGTCGAGCAGGCGGAACGTCGCGATCACCGCGAGGACCACCACGCCCAGCTGGAAGGGCAGCGCACGCACCGCAGGGTCGTCGATGCCGTAGATGAAGAGCAGGCTCGGCAGCAGGAGCGAGATCGCGAGCAGCGTGGCACGTGCGGTCGGCAGTGCCCGCCGGCTCGATGTGCCCCGCACGTGGAGCTCGCGGACCGACGGGTGCAGCGCTGCTGCGCCCATCGCCGCAGCGGTCACGATGTAGCCGAGGTCGCGGCGATGCCCGAGGTCGAGGATCCCCAGCTCGTCGATTGCGTACGACACGTCGCCGATGAGCAGCCCGATCATCGCCACCAAGAGGAAACCGTGAACCGGAATCCGTCGGCCCGACACGAATGCGAGCCGGCACGCGAGTGCGACGAATGCACAGCCGAGCACCGGGTAGACGACGATCGCACCCTGCGCGATCGGTGACGCCTCGTCGACCTGCAGCGTGCGCGCGATCACGAACTCCCAGGCCAGGAGGAAACCGGCCACAGCGACGATGACGGCGTCCGTCAACGCTCCCCGATTGCGACCGTCGCGGGAGCGAAGGATCGCCATGAGCCCGACGCCGTACGCGGCGTAGCCCGGCAGGGCGAAGAGATCCGGGAGCAGCGATCGATTGGCCGTCAGATCGCCCGTCGAGCCCGTCACGTCACGGGTGACCGCCGCGAACATCCAGAACACTCCGGCCACCACGAAACCCCAGAACGGCCATGCGAGCGCAGGTCGGTTGATCCGAATCCCGACGATGAGGGCGATCGTCGAGGTCACGATCAGCACGGCTGAGGTTCCCGCGCCAGCGACGTCGAGCGCCACGGCGGCCGCAGCGACGGCGTACACGGCGACCAGCCACCACGCGGCACGAGGACCAAGTCCGTTGGCCGCGATCTGCGCTCGCTGACCCGCGGTCGCCGACGATTCTCCGTCGCGCCCGAGCGGGGAGCGGCTCGGAGTCTGATCGAGGTGCAGCACCGTCATGGCACGGGCCTGGGCGAGAGTCGAGCAGTGTGTTGGCGACATGCCGGGCGATGTGCGTCGGGCCTCCGGACATGGTGGTGGCGGGGGGCTGCGCTCACCCTGGAAACGGTGCGTCGGCCCGACGCCGATGCATCCAGCTCGACACGTGAATTGGTCAAGAGGCTGTTAAGAACGGCAGGTCGCGGTGGGTGAGATGTGTGGTCCACACCGCCCCCGAGGTTCTGCCCAACTCGCATCACCCCTGATCATCGGCTGTTTCTCCGGAAATCTTGAACGCGTCAAGTATGCGAGGAAACCGTCAAGACGGGCCCCAGCTGGGATGGGTAGCGGTCATCTCACCCGTCGGCTGAGCCACGGAAGCCCGGCCAACGTCGACCGGTGGACCGACGTGAAGCCGGGGGAGACGATGCGCGTGCGATCGCGGATCTGCGTGTCGAGCTTGCCCAGCCGGCACGGCGGCACGTTGGGCACGAGGTGATGGGCCGCGTGGAAGTTGTCGTAGAGGTAGATCCAACGGCCGAAACCGTTCGACACGGTCGTCCGGCTGTTCTCCAGGATCGGGAGGTCGAGTTCGCTTCCCAGATGGTCGGGGAGCGTGAAGTAGGCGACGGCGAACAGATTGGCGAGCACCGACGGGATCAACCAGCCGTACAGCCCGACGTCCGGATACCGAACTGTCACCACGACGCCGGCGCCGATCAGGAGCACCGGGAGGGCAATCCACCGACGAATGTGGCGGCGATGGCTCGCCAGACGCACCCAGCGGGGCGGTCGGCCGACCAACGTGCCCAGGGCGCCGGCCCACAAGATGGCAGACAGTCCGAGGCCGGTGGCGAGGAAGATCACGGCGTAGTGGGCCTTGTTGCGGTATGACACCGGAAGGTTCTCCGGGTCCTCCGCCGTGCGGGTCCACGCATGGTGGGTGGCATGGAAGGCGCGGTAGGCGCAGGTGGGCATGAGGGCGACTGCACCCGCGACGCCGCCGACGATGTGGTTGGCCGTCCGGGACGTGAACAGATTGCCGTGCGTGCTGTGGTGCACGTATGCGAAGAGCGTCGAATACCAGACCGCAATCGCGACCGAAACCGCCGCCCAGATCGCCGTGGAGTCGACGACGATGCCAACCGCCACCAGAGCCAGCCATCCTCCGAACACCGTTGCAGTGCGCCACGCCCCCCATCGATCGTCGCGTTGGGTGAGGTGATGTTCGGCGACGTAGTTCCGCACGTCAGCCGGGACCACGTTGCGTCGATTGAGGACGATCGGGATCTCATCGCCCTCCAGCACCTCGCTCGCATCGATTGGCCCATCGGGAATCGCGGTGCTCGGCCCGAACCGCTCGACGGGTTTGGGCCCGCCGACGCGCTTCAGGACCTCAGCTCCGGTGGCTGGCCTGGCGATTCGGTCGGCCCGTGACCGAGCCTTCCGCGACGTCCTGTCGCTCATCTCACGCACCGTAGTCAAGTCCGCATCGTCGGACGAGCAGCGGTCGACCCGCACCAGAGGTCAGAGGACCGATTCGTAGATGTCCATGGTCTTGCGCGCGGCGGCATCCCAGCCGAACTCGGCGACCGCTCGTTCGCGACCGGCGGCACCCATGCTGCGTGCCCGTTGTGGGTCGGTGACGACCTCGTTGACGGCGCGCGCCAGTTCCGACTCGAACGTTGCTGGGTCTGCTGCGTCGTAGTGCACGAGCAGGCCGGTCTCGCCGTCGGCGACGACCTCCGGGATGCCGCCGACGTCGCTCGCGACCACGGCGGTCTCGCACGCCATCGCCTCGAGGTTGACGATGCCGAGCGGTTCGTACACCGACGGACAGACGAACACCGTTCCGTGGGTGAGGACCTGGCGGACCTCGTCGCGCGGGAGCATCTCGCTCACCAGGAACACCGCGTCACGGTTGGCGCGCAGCGTGGCGACCGCATCGTCGGTCTCGGCTGCGAGCTCAGGGGTGTCGGCCGCGCCCGCGAGCAGGACGAGCTGCACTGCGGGGTCGAACTGGAGGGCGGCGCGCAGCAGGTGCGGCACTCCCTTCTGGCGTGTGATCCGGCCGACGAACACGACCGACGGCCGGTCGAGGTCGACCCCGAGCCGTTCCATCACGTCGGTCGCCGGGTCGGGCCGGTAGAAGTCGGTGTCGATCCCGTTGTGGACGACGTGCACCTTGGCCTCGTCGAGATCCGGGTACGACGCCATCACGTCGCGGCGCGACCCGTGGCTGACGGCGATCACCGCGTCGGCGGCCTCGTAGGCGGTCTTCTCGGCCCACGACGACACCCGGTAGCCGCCGCCGAGCTGCTCGGCCTTCCACGGGCGCTGCGGCTCGAGCGAGTGCGACGTGACGACGTGCGGGATGCCGTGGAGCAGCTTGGCGAGGTGCCCGCCCATGTTGGCGTACCAGGTGTGCGAGTGGACGATGTCGCACGACGCGGTCTGGTCGGCCATGGCGAGGTCGGCGGCCAGGGTGCGCAACGCGGGGTTCGCCCCCTCCAGCAGCGGGTTGTGCTCGGAATGGGCGATCGCGCCGGGGCGCGGATCACCCATGCAGTGCACCTCGACATCGGCCAGCTTCACCAGCTCGCGGACGAGGAAGTCGACGTGGACACCGGCACCGCCGTAGACGTCGGGTGGGTACTCGCGGGTGAGGATGCCGATGCGCATGCGGCCGATGGTAGGTGGACCCCGGCGTCGAGGTGAACGCGTCGTCAGGCGGCCCAGTCGTTGGTGAAGTCGAACGTCATCGTCACGGTCGTCTCGCCGGTGCCGAGCCCGTCACCGGTGAAGGTGATGCTGCCGGCCATGCCGGTGTCGTCGAACCGGGTGAGCACGATCTCCGCCGGGCCACGATTCCCGACGAGGCCGTCGTCGGAGAAGTAGCCCGCCTGGTTGTCGGGCACCGTGACGCTCGCCGCGCCGAGCGGGACGTCGACGTCGAACAGCATGATCAGCACGCTCCGGTTCCCGTCATCCGAGCAACCGACCTGGAAGTCGGGCGCTCCACCCGGGAACATCGAATCGGCCATCGCCTCCTCCTCGTCGGGCACCCACACCGATGCATAGGCCTCGCCGGTGTCCTGGCCGCTGGTGAACTCGGCGTTCAGCGCTCCGGTGACCTGCACCGAGCAGGTACCGTCTCCCGACCCGTCGCCGCTCGGACCTGTGGGCGTGGCGCCACCCGCCGACGCGTCGCGCGGGATCAGCCGCTGCTCCAGCAGCCGACCGACGGCGACGAGTTGCTCCTCGCTGATCGCGCCGGAGAGCCCCGAGAGCTTGACGAGCCAACCGTTGATGTCGGTCATCGCGAACGGGTAACCCGCGCTGTCGCTGATCTGGCCGCCGGCACCGACCGCGAACGGTCGACCGTCGGTGACCGACTGCGACCCCGGCGACAGCTGGAGCTCGATCTGGAAGCCGAGCGACGCACCGCTCGCCAGGTACCAGTTGCACTCGGCGACCTGATCGCTCCCCGGGTTGTAGTCGACCGGGTCGCTGGCGGTGTCGCCCGTCGCCGCCGACACCTCGCTCAGCGACAGGATCGAGCACGGGTCGGTCGCCGCCGGGTCGACGGGTGCCACCGCAGCCGCCGACGACGGCGGTGCGGTCGTGCCGGCCGCCGACGTCGCCGATGTCGCCGTCGTCGCCGATGTCGTCGTCGTCGCCGATGTCGTCGTCTCGGCCGCGGCAGCCGTCGAGGCCGACGGGGTGGCGTCGTCGGGCTCGGAGGAACCTCCGCACGCTGCGATCACGAGGGCTGCGACGAGCAGGGCAGGGGCGAGCCGGGAGGGGAGGGGAGAGCGTCCGCGCGAGAACATGCGTCCACCCAAGCGGTCCGAGGCCGGCACGCCGAGAGTGGGCGGTACTCAACTCGACCACGGGCGCCACTCAGCCGTCCCCGATGAGTGCCGGTGCGGTCGGTCATGAGTACGCAGCACTCTGGCGGCGGCTCCGACTCCGCGGTCTGATGGCGTCATGTCCGATCTCGAGCGCGTGCTGTCCCGGCTCGCCATCGATGCCGCGTTCGCCGACGCGCTCCGCGAGCGACCGCAGACCGTGCTGCGCAGCTACGACCTCGGTGACGACGAGCTCAGGCGGCTCGAAGCAGTGCTCGGCGGCACCGTGACGTTGGCCCGGCTGATGGAGCCCGGCTCCGCAGGTTGACCGTTCGGTACGGCTAGGGCGCGATGGCGGCAGCGAGCTCGTCCCGTGACGAGATGCCGAGCTTGATGAACGCCCGGTAGAGGTGGTTCTCGACGGTTCGTTCGCTCACCACGGCGCGGCGTGCGATCTGCCGGTTCGACAGGCCGGACGCGGCGAGGGAGGCGATCTCGTGCTCACGGGCAGACAGCGGCCCCACCGACGGTCGGGTCGACAGCAGCGGTGTCGTGACGCCACCGCAACGTCCCACGAGCGCCCCCGCGCGCCCGTCGAGCCGGGTCGCTTCACGGCTGTCGCCCGCTCGACGCATGGCCGTCGACGCCGACGCGAAGGCCTCGGCCGCGTACAGCAGTGCGCCGATCCGTTCGAACGCCTCGGCGACCGCAGCGAGCGCCGCACCGTCGTTGGTCCGTCTCGCCTCGACGAAGTCCCAACGCATCGCCGAGAACTCCTGGGTCGGGCGTGGCCAGGGCGCGACGTCGGCGAGCAGTCCGAGCAGGTCGAGGCGGGCGGCGTCGTGCCACACCCACCCGAGCACCGTCGTCTCGCCACGGGTCGTGGTGAATTCGATCGCCTCCCGCAGGTGCGACGCGGCGCCGGCTCGATCACCCAACGCATTGGCCAGCCAGGCGCGAGCCGTCATCACCGTCGCCTCGTACTGGCGGAACCCCTTGCGGTGGTAGCCCTCGATCCGGTCGACGGTCTCGGCTGCCTCGTCGGCAGCGCCGAGCTGCACCTGCGCCTGCGCGAGGCCGGCGGCACACCAGGCGGCGATGCCCTGATGGCCGCTGCGCATCCACAGTCGCTCGGCCTCGGCCACGGCCCGGCCGGCGGTGGTGACGTCGCCGGTGAAGCTCGCGACCCGGCCGAGCAGCGTCGCCGCCCACGCCCTCACCTGCAGCGACGGCTGTTGAGCGGCCTGCTCGTGCGCACCGACGGCGAGTGCGAGCGCGAACTCCAGCTGGCCGGCATGCACGAGTGCGTTGAGCTGGATGGCGAGGTGGATGTCGGCGCCGCCGACGAGGTCGACATCCGCGGCGTTGGCCTCGGCGTGCACGCGGCTGCACAACTCGAGGGTGCGTTCGGGCTGGTCGGCGATGACGCCGACGTTGCCGATCGCGACCGCCGCGGCGAAACGCACCCAGAGGTGCTCGTGCTCGACGAGGTGCTCGCACCGCCGTCGAGCTTCGTGGACGTCGCCGTCGAGCATCGCGAACACGCCGCGCTGGGCCTCGATCAGGTCGTGCCAGGGTCCCGGTGGATCGTCGCTGCCGTCGTCGAGCTCGGCGAGGCCCTCGGCGCAGCGGCCGGTCCACCACAGCTCCTCGGCGACCCGCATCCGCATCGCGGCGCGCTCCCAACCGTCGGTCGTGGCCTTGCGCGCCGCGATGATGATCTCGATCGCCCGGTCGTGATCGCCCACTTGAGCGAGGCACCACGACGCGAGCATCGCGGCGCGTGCGCTGCCGGTCTGCGAGAACGCGTGCTCGGCCAGCTCGGCACCCAGCGCGGGATCGCCTGCGCCGAGCATGTGCTGGGCCGCGGCGACGAGTTGGGCCGGGTCGACGTCGAGGCCGCCGCGAACGTGCCACAGCGCGCTGCGCAGGTTGTCGGCCATCGGCCTGTCGGCACCGGGCGGGCCGTCGGCCTGCGCGAGGGTGCGAGCGATGCGCATCCGGGCGATCGCCCCCAGCCGGGCGCGGACCAGTTCGCGGTGCAACGGGTGGGCGACATCGACGCTGATCGAGCCGTTCGCGTCGGCCGACGCGGTGACGAGTTCGAGACGCTCGAGCCGTTCGAGGGCCGCCGTGCCGACGATCCGGTCGAGCAGGTCGAGACGCAGCACGCCACCGATCGTGAGCAGTTCGATCGCGTCGCGTTCGGGGCCGTCGAGCGGTGTGAGCCGGGCGAGCACCACCTCCTCGAGCAGCGGGCTGGCGGTCGGGTCGCCGTCGAGCTGCCACACGCCGCCGTGCACCGTCAGGCGCCCGCCGGCGATCGATCCCTCCACGATCTCGTGCGCGAAGAGCGGGTTGCCCCGGGCCATCGACGCCACGAGCTCACGGGACCGCCGATCGAGCGGGCCCCGAAGCGCTGTCTCGACCATCTCCAGGATCGCAACGTCCTCCATCGGTGCGACGTCGATCACCGCGACGTCGGCGTCGACCATCAGGCGTTCGATCGCATCCGGGACGCTGGCACCGGTCCGCAACGTCGCGAGCACCCGCACCGCCCCGGAGACCGAGATCTGCTGGACGACGGTGGCACTGGCCTCGTCGAGCAGGTGGACGTCATCGACCACGAGCACCGGGTCGGCCGCGCCGCGTCGCCGGTCGGTGCCGAGCGCGGCGAGCACGGCGCTGACGGCTGCGGCCCCGGTCTCTGCGCCGATGAGGTGCGCGAACGGCGCCAGCGGCACCGGGGAGGCAGCCGGGCTGGCGACCACGCGGGCGGTGACGATCCCGGCGTCGGCGAGCCGGGTGGTGGTCTCGATCGCGGCTCGTGTCTTGCCGAGACCTGCTCGGCCTGCGAGCACGACACAACTGCTGGTGTCGAGCGCTGCGAGGACGGATGCGACCAGTTCCTCCCGTCCGACGAATGGCCACGCACGAGCTCCCATGCAGGTCGGGAGGCTATCCGCGGCGCACGCGGGCCCTCCGGCCGGCTCGGTGAGCGGGCGCGTCGTCAGCGGAAGTAGCCGGTGACGTCGATGATGACGTGGGTGCTGCCTCCACCACCGGCGACGATGGTGAGACGGCGCTGGTCGTCCAACGCCAGGATCACACCGTTCGCGAGCGCCTGACCCGGTGCGCTCCAGTTGATCGTCGATGCATCGACCGATGTGATGCCGCCGGGGTTGCACACCACGAAGCCGGCGCCGTCGGTGGAGACGATCGTGACGTTGGCGGCGATGGCCGTCGCGCCGGCCGGCACGAGGTTCGCGAGCGTGACGGCGCCGGTGTCCGGGTTGCGCTTGTCCGCCACGCTGATGGTGCGGCTCTGCCCTCCCGTGATCGTGCCGGGCGACGGTGCGGCCGCCCGGCTGTCGTACACGCGGCCGGGGGCAACGGCGTGGAACGCGCCCGCCGTGCTGCGGCCGGTGATCTTGCGCCAGTCGCCCGGGTTGCCGCCCTTGTAGCAGAACCAGAGATCACCCTGCGCGTCGGCCTCGATCACACCCGGCTCGAACGCGATGCCCCGATCCGGCGGCGCGCCGATGAGCCACGTCGACACCTGGAGCGCGCCGGCGCGCCCTGCGAACGAGCCGCCGATGCCGTTCGTGGCCTCGGTGTAGCCGCGAACGCCGAGACGCCCGCCGTTGCCGTCGACGCCGATGCCCTCGTCGCCGAGCGCAGCGCCCCGCACGCCGATGCCGTCGACCGCGTTCGCCTCGCCCGAGACGCCGTATCGGCCACCGGTGCCGGCGACGCCGGTGCCGGTGAGCGAGGTGGTGAACCCGACGACTCCTGTCGTGTTGGAAGCGCCGTAGACCCCGACGCCGCCCGCCGCGCCGGCCTCACCGACGACGCCCTTGCCGTTCACCGACTCGCTGACGCCGTAGACGCCGGCCTCGGTGACGCGGTCGATCGACCAACCTGCGAGCGCGCTGGGGTAAGCGGCGACGTTCGAGGTCAGCGCCGGCGTGCTGGTGGTGGCGAACAGGAAACCGGCCTCGCTCGGACGCGAGCCGTTCAGTTGCTGGCGCACCACGTCACCGACGGAGATCGCACCACCGGTCGTGTAGCCGGTGTCGGCGGCCGCTCTGCCCGCGAGCCCCGCGCTCGCGATCGCGCCGGCTGCCGTGGCGCCTGCCAGTTTCAGCATGCCGCGGCGGGTCGCCGCGCGCGGTGCGTCGACGTCGTCTGCTGCGGGTTCGGCCGTGGGCTCCTCGCCGCGGCGCCGCAGCCGATCGACCTCGGCTCGGAGCAGGTCGATCTGCTGTTGGAGGTCGATCACGGTCGCGTCGGGGGTCGGGTCGCTCATACAGACATCGTGGGACCAGCACCACCTGGCCGTCCCGAGTGGTGGGCACTCAACGAGATGACGATCGGTACTCATTGCGTACAGCGCGTCCTCCCGGAGCGCGGTCGACTCCAGCGGAGGCGACGATCACGTCGATCTCGCGTCGGCGGACGAGATCGAGCAGGCGCAACCCTCGATCTGACGGCTGACTCCGGTCGCCTCACCGGCCTTGTCGAGCGAGATCCGGGCGTAGATCGCCGCACGCCCGACGAGCGTCGCTGCTCCTGTGGGAGCTGCTCAGTCGCGCGGTGGCCCGGCGTACGCCTTCTTCGCCTCAGTGGCGGGGGCCGCCTCGCGCAGTACCGCAACGGCCTCGAGGACGTGGGGGCGCAGCTCGGGGCCGCCGGTGGCATCGATGTGGTCGTACAAGGCCTGGCGCATGCGCGGGTCCCAGTAGTTGCGCAGGTGGTTGCGAACGCCCTCGATGCGACGAGCAGACGGGTACGGAGCGAAGAAGTCAGCGATCTGGTTGGCCATCGTGACCAACCGCTCGGTCTCGATGAAGCTCACGACCCTGCCACCGGCTGGGCGATCGAGGCGCGGACGACGTCGACTGCGGTCACCTTGTACTCCGGGCAGTTGGTCGCCCAGTCGTCGAGGTCGCTGGTCAGGTTGTTGACCATCGTGTGAGCGAAATGGAATGTCGTGTAGACGACGCCAGGGTTCACCCGCTCACTGATGCTGACGGTCAGTTCGGTCGAGCCGTAACGGCTGGTGATCGTCGCCCGATCGCCGCTCGACAATCCTCGGCCGGCAGCGTCGTCGGCGGAGATCTCGAGCACGTCGTCGTCGTGCCACGCCACGTTCGCGGTACGGCGGGTCTGAGTACCCACGTTGTACTGCGACAGGATCCGACCGGTGGTCAGCAACAACGGGTACTGGTCCGTCGCCCTTTCTGACGTTGGCAGATACCCGGTGAGCATGAACGATCCCTTGCCCCTCGGGAAGGTGACCGTGTGCAAGACCTCGGTGCCTTCGGGAGCGTCGGTGTTGCACGGCCACTGCACCGAACCCAGTGCCTCGATCTTGTCGAATGACATCCCCGAATACGCGGGCGATGTGCGTGCGATCTCGTCGAGCACTTCGCTCGGGTGGTCGTAGTGGCACTCGTAACCCATGGCATTCATGAAACCGACGGTGATCTGCCAATCGGCCAGGCCACCAAGCGGTTCGATCACCTTGCGGACCATCGACACTCGCCGCTCAGCGTTGGTGAAGGTGCCGTCCTTTTCGAGCGACGACGAACCAGGGAAGAAGACATGGGCCAACTTGGCGGTCTCCGACAGGTAGAGGTCCTGCACCACGACGCATTCCATGCTGCGCAGAGCAGCCTCGACGTGGTGGCGGTTGGGATCGCTCTGGATCGGGTCTTCGCCTTGGATGTAGATCGCCTTGAACGACCCCGTCACTGCGGCATCGAACATGTTGGGGAGACGCAAGCCCGGCTCGCTGTCGAGCGTGATCTTCCACTCATCCTCGAACGAGCCGCGGACCACGTCGTCGGTGACGAAGCGATACCCGGTGAGCATGTGTGGCCACGACCCGAGGCACGACCCGCCCTGCACATTGCCCTGCCCGCGCAGCGGATTGACACCGACGCCTTCACGACCGACCATCCCGGTGGCCATCGTGAGGTTGCCGAGGCACATGACGCCGGTTGAACCCTGCGAGTGCTCGGTGACGCCGAGGCCGTAGTAGATGGTCGAATTCGGGCCGCCGGCGTAGATGCGAGCCAACCGGCGGATGTCGTCGGGATCGAGTCCCGCCTCGGGACCGACGACGTCGGGCGAATAGCGATCGTCGCCGACCAGATCCATCCACAGTTCGAAGTCATCGCCGTCGCAGCGGGCACGTACGAACGCTTCGTTGTACAGACGCTCGCGGACGATCACGTGGGCGACAGAGTTCAGCACCAGGACGTTGGTGCCCGGCCGGAGGGCGAGGTGCACCTCGGCCCGGCAGTGGGGCGAGTCGACGGTCTCGGTGCGGCGGGGGTCGATGACCAGCAGCCGCGCCCCGCGGCGCACGGCACGCTTCATCATCGACCCGAACACGGGATGACCTTCGGTCGGGTTGGCCCCGACGACGAGCACCACATCGGACTGCAGGATCGAGTCGAAGTGCTGCGAAGCAGCGCCAGCACCCAACGTTGCCGAGAGGCCGAACTGGGTCGGTGAATGGCAGATCCGCGAGCAGTTGTCGATGTTGTTGTTGCGCAGTGCCACGCGGGCGAACTTCTGCATGAGGAAGATCTCCTCATTGGTGCAGCGCGACGACGAAACGGCCCCAACCGAGGTGGTTCCGTGTTCGGCCTGGATCCGCTTGAACTCACCGGCGGCGTAGGCGAACGCGGTGTCCCAGTCGACCTCCTGCCACGGATCGTCGACGTTCTTGCGGATCATCGGTGTCGTGATGCGATCCGGATGCTGGTAGTAGTCGAAGGCGAACCGTCCCTTGATGCAGCTGTGTCCGTGATTCGCTTTGCCTTCCTTCCACGGAATCATGCGGACGACGCGACCTTCGACGGTCTCAGCTTTGAAGCCACATCCGACTCCGCAGTACGCGCACGTGGTCGTGACGGAACGATCGGGCTTAACGGGGATCGGCACGGTGGTACCCCTCTGGGAACAGGCTCTTTTCGATGAGCGCATCGCTCGGGCACGCTTGTACACATGCTCCGCAACTGACGCACTCGGAGGCAAGGAACGACTCGCCCTGGCTGGGTGAGACCTGCGACGAGAAACCGCGACCGGCGATCGTCAGGGCGAACGTGCCCTGGATCTCTTCGCAGGCACGCACACAGCGACTGCACACGATGCACTTGGCTGGATCGAACAGGAAATACGGGTTGGACTCGTCGACCGGGACGTCAGCGTGGGTGTCGCCGCCGCGGTAGGGATGATCGGCAGGCAGACCCTCCTCCAACCCCACCTGGGCAAGCGTCGTGTGGAACTGGCTCCACCCACCATCGATGTCGCTGTCCGGGTAGTCGGACAGGTACAGCTCGACGACACCACGCCGCAGCTTGACGAGCTGCTCGCTCGTGGTCCGCACCACCATGCCGCTCTCGACCGGGGTGGTGCAGCTGGCCGGGTAGCCGCGGCGACCATCGATTTCCACCAGGCACACGCGGCACGAGCCGAAGCACTCCAGCGTGTCGGTCGCACACAACTTGGGCACGGTCGCACCGGCAATCGTTGCTGCGAGGAGCACCGAGCTCCGGGCCGGGACCGTGGTGTCGACGCCATCGATCGACAGCGTGACGGGCTGTCCATCTCGCGGAGGCGTGCCGAGATCGACGGCGTCGCGCAAATCGCGCAACTCGTTCCAGATGAATGTCATTGGGCCACGTCCGTCACCAGACCGAAATCGCCGGGGAACAGCCGCAGTGCGCTGCGAACCGGATACGGCGTCAGGCCGCCCAAGGCGCACAGCGAGCCGTGTTCGAGCACATCGCACAGCTCGAGCAGCTGCTCGTGGTTGGCTTCACGCCGCGTGCCTGCCGAGATGCGATCGATCAGTTCGACCCCTCGGGTGGATCCGACCCGACAGGGGGTGCACTTGCCGCAGCTCTCGGCGGCGCAGAACTCCATGGCGAAACGAGCTTGGGTGGCCATGTCGACTGACTCGTCGAAGACGACCATCCCGCCGTGCCCGAGGAGGCCGCCGGCGTCGCTGATGGCTTCGTAGTCGAGGGCCACGTCGAGGCCTGCGTTGTCGAAGTACGCGCCGAGCGGGCCGCCCACCTGCACAGCACGTACGGGTCGTCCGCTGCGGGTTCCTGCACCGAATCGCTCGACCAGTTCGCGCACGGTGATGCCGAATGGCACCTCGATCAGCGCACCGCGGGCCACGTTGCCGGCCAGTTGCACGCCCAGCGTGCCCTTCGACCGGCCGACCCCGTAGGCGGCGTAGGCCGCTCCACCGTTGGCGACGATCCACGGCACCGAGGCGAAGGTGAGGATGTTGTTGACGACGGTGGGCTTGCCATAGAGCCCCTCGAGCGCAGGCAGCGGCGGCTTGAACCGCACGGTGCCTCGCTTGCCTTCGATGCTCTCCAGCATCGACGTCTCTTCGCCACAGATGTACGCCCCGGCGCCGACTCGGATCTCGACGTCGAACGAGAGCTCCGAACCGGCGATTGCCGCTCCGAGCCAACCCGCTGACCGAGCTGCATCGATGGCGGCCTGTGTCGTCGCGATGCTGTGTGGGTACTCGGAACGGATGTAGATCACGCCGTGCGTGGCCCCGACCGCTCGGGCGGCGATCGCCATGCCTTCGAGGAGGCAGAACGGGTCGCCCTCGAAGATCATCCGGTCGGCGAACGTGCCCGAATCGCCCTCGTCGCCGTTGGCAACGATGTACTTCGGGGTTGCGACCGCGTTGGCCACCGTGCGCCACTTGATGCCCGTGGGGAACGCTGCGCCGCCCCGTCCGCGAAGCCCCGAGGTCTCGATCTCGACGAGCAGCTCGTCGGGGCTGAGGGTCAGCGCTCGGCGTAGTCCGGCAAAGCCGCCGTGGGTCACGAAGTCGTCGAGCGAACGTGGATCGACGACACCGTGACGAGCAAAGGTCAGCCGGGTCTGAGCAGCAAACTCGGGGATCGACTCGACCGGCCCGAGTGAGAGCGGATGAGCAGCACCGCCCAAGAAGCCGGCCTCGAACAGTGACGCGACGTCGTCGGCTTCAACCGGCCCATAGCCGTGGCGGACACCGTCGATGTCCACCTCGACGAGCGGGTCGAGCCAGAACAGACCCCGCGACCCGTTGCGGATCACACGCACATCCAGTGCTCGCGCTGCGGCCTGGTCGGCGATGGCCGTGGCGACGTCGTCGGCGCCGAGCGCGAGTGCGATCGCGTCGCAGGGCACATAGACGTTGGTGGTCATGAGGCGCTCCGTGTGCGAGCGGCGACCCGGGCCACCTTGGCCTCGGTCAGTCGGCCGATCGGATGGTCGTCGATCAGCAACGCGGGGGACGCTGCGCACAGCCCCAGGCAGTAGGCGACGTCGAGCGTCACCGATCCATCGGCCGAGGTCTGACCTGCGGCGCATCCGAGGGCGGCTTCCAAGGCCGGCCAGATGTCGCGGCCGCCGGCAGCCTGGCACGACTCCGCCTGACACACCTTGACGTGATGGCGGCCGCCGGGCTCGGTGCGAAAGTCGTGGTAGAAGCTGATCACTCCATGGACTTCGGCCCGGGACAAACCGAGTGCCCGAGCGATCGAAGGAACGGTTGTTGCCGGGACGTAGCCGAGCCGGTGCTGCAGGGCGTGAAGGATGACCAGCAGACGGGTGGGATCACCGTTTCCCTCCGCCAGCGCGGCCTCGACAGCGGCAGCCTGATCGGCCGGCAGAGGTTCAACGCTCCGTTTCGGTCGTCGAGCGATGCGCTCTTCCCTCACCACATTCTCCGCTGCTAGCGGGGCCCGCCCCATGGCCAACCCAAGACCGCGCGATCGTACCTGCTTGCCCCGGAATGAATGAGCGTCGCGTCGAATTCGATGCGGAGCGGTCTCGATCCCCGTTCTCTTGGTCGGGTGGTCAGTGCTCGAGGGTGTGGAGTCGCTCGGTGACGAGTGAGCGACCCGGTCGTCGGAGCGATCCGCTGCTGCTGCGAGTCTGGTGGCGAGGTCGTCGATGAGTCGTTCGGCGCCGGCCTGCGCGAGTCATTCGGTGGGCGTTCGGGCTCACGTCTCCCCGAGCTTCTCCTTGAAGCGCTGCTCGTCCTTGGCGCGTTGCTCTCGTTCGCGCTTCTTGCGCGTTGCGTCACGCTCGCGAGGCTCGAATTGTCCGAAGACTGCCTTCTTTCCCGAGCGATTCACGTGGATGGGGACCTGTTGGCCGACGTGGAGCCCGGACGCGGGGAGGTGGACCGACTTCGCCTTGATGGCGAGCCGGGCTGGCTTGCCGTCGGGGCCAGGAAACTCCACCATGTACTCGTCGATCGACACGAGCTTGGAGGTCGCGTCGAACCTCACCAGAAATTTCTTGATGTGCCGCCGGTCGATCAAGATGGCCTCGACCAGCGGCCATCGCCGACGTGCGAAGAACGTCATCGGCGCAACGTAGTCGGTCTGCCCGAAGCGGTGTGCTGCGTCGAGTTGGCTCCTGAAGCGCCAACTCCTGGCACTCAACTCGTTCGTGGGGGTGTGCGCGTGAACACGCCGAGCAGGATGCAACCCGCGCCCGCTATCAGCACGACAGATCCGGCGACGAGCAGGATGGTGCCGTACCGGGCCCACGGACTGTCGGCCTTGACCACGAACTCGCCTTCGAGACCGCCATCCGTCCGGCAATCGACGACGGTGGTCCCGGCGACCGCGTCGAAGGCGCCGACCGTTTCGGTCTTGCCCACATCGACAGCGACGGCCTGTGTGCTGCCGTCGATCGACACCGTGGTGCCGTCGGCGCGAGTGACTTCGCAGCGATAGGTGGCTGCGCTGCCGCGGTCACCAAGGCGCGATGCGACGTTGATGATCCTGTAGGTCCGTTCCTCGGTGACGAAGGTGACCGGGGCGCGGGTGGTGCCCGCGGCATCGGGGTCGACGGTGGAGGCAACTCGTGCTGCAACGCTGGCGACGGCTCCGCCGATCGTGCCACTCAGCCCGATCAAGGCGATGGCGATTCCGAGCATGACCAGCTTCCAACGCCGGCGGCCGCGGGACACGGGTGCGCTCGGCATCGAGCCAGAGTAGTTTCGTGCGTGCTTGCAGAGGCGTACAGTTTCACCGTCTGCGGCGGTCGTCGAGGCGGACGAAGGGGCGCGCGCGAAGTGGGGATACTCAAGAATTTTCGTCAGGGCGTGACGGGTGTCCGTCAGCTGATGGCCGAAGCGACGGCGATGTCCGAGCAGGCGGAGGCGGATCTGCCGCTCACCATCTTGAACCCAACTCCGCAGCACGAGGTCGAACGCCTGCTCGCTGCAGGCGGCATCGTGCGCGGTGTGGTGGTCAAGGCCAGTCATCCACCTCAGCACGGCGAGCGGGTCAACAAGATGAGAGTGACCGTGCAAGTTCGTAGCCGCCTTGCCGACAACACCTTTGGGCAACCGGCGACCGTCAAGATCTGGACGAGTTGGAAGGTCGCAGCCCTTCTCGACCGTGGCCTGGAGATTCCGGTAGTCATCGATGAAGCGACGGGTGTTGTGACCGACATCCCTGCCGACGAGCTCAAGCGGGAGCTCGAGCCCCGATTCGGTGAGTCGGCGAAACGCCGCCCAGGCTGGACGATCGACATCTGAACCTCGATCGTGTGCGTGAGCGGTTCCAGCCCGCAACGCGGACGCAGTTACTTCAGTAAACGACTCGTCGTGTTGTCGGCAAGTTCGTTCGACAGGCATTCGCCGCAGCGCTGAGTAGCTCCGCCCGAACGGCACCACTGGCGGCAATCCGGACGTCCAGGCGCGGGGCGGCGGTGACCCTGGTGCCACGGGGAGGCCGAGCTGCGGAGCGCAACGACCACATGGCGTCGTCGTAGCCGACGAGTCGGGCGTGCCCTACGGTGAGCGTGTGGGTCTCGTTGATGTTCTCGATCCCGAACGATTCAGCAGCGATGCTCGTGCGGGCTCAATGGACCTCGATGCGGGGGCAAGTGCTGACAGGTTGCTGATCCGGGCCTCGGTGGAGCACGCCGATGGTCGGCTCGATGATGCTGCAGCCACGCTCGACCGATTGCTCGAACTCGGCCCGGTCGGCTGGAACGCTGCGCAGGCGATCACCGGTCGGCTGCTGATTGCCGCAACCGTCGGTGACGACTCGGCGGTGCGAGAAGCTGCTGATCGCTGGATCGCAGCGCGCCGCCTCGGCGATCATCATCTCGATTCGAGCCACCTCGACGAGGAACCGATCGCGTCCGGTGTTCCAGCGGAACTGCTGGCTGCGATGCGTTCGGCCGTGGCCGCGCCGGTCCGGGTCGCAGAGACGGTCCTCGGGCTCGTGACCGCCCGAGGCGATCGCGAATGGACCGGGAACTTCCGTGACATGGAGATCACCTTCGTGCTGCCCGAGGGCACGCCCGACGACCCCGTCGACCCCGAGCACGAGCCACTACTCGGATGGGTGCGCGGCTTCGTGATCGGGATACGTGAGCGCGAGGCGCGTTGGGTGCTGATGGCAGTCGAGGAGAACACGGAGTTCCTCGCCGCTGACGATCGCGACGGGTACCGGATCGTCGCCGGCAACTTCTCGCTCCAGGAGTGCCTGGCTTCGAACGGCCGAGGACCCGACCTGATCATCGCGATCGACGAGCGGGGCGCCTTCGACGCGTCGTTCATCGCCCACTGAACCCGCTGGCCCGGTGGTGACGCGCTTGGCCGGTCTTCTGGGGAATGTCAAGCAGTTCTGGCCCCAGTGTGATGCCCCGGATTCCAGTGGTCATGGTGTGCGTCGTCGGGCAGTGCGGGTGCTGCGAAGGCGTAGCTGTCGTTGCCGGTCTCGATGATGTGGGCGTGGAAGGTGAGCCGGTCGATGATGGCGGCGACGAGGCGGGGGTCGGCGATGACGTTGCCCCATTCGCTGAATGGCAGGTTGGAGGCGACGGCGATCGAGTTCTTCTCTTCGCGTTGGGAGATGATCTGGAAGAGCAGCTCGGCGCCGCGGGTGTCGAGTTGGACGTAGCCGAGCTCGTCGAGGCAGAGCAGATCGAGGCGTCCGTAGCGGGTGACGAGTCGGGAGAGTTTGCGGTCGTCGGCGGCTTCGACGAGTTCGTTGACGAGTTGGGCGGCGGTGACGTAGCGGACTCGTCGGCCTTGCTCGCAGGCGGCGATGCCGAGCCCGATGAGGAGGTGGGTCTTGCCGGTTCCTGAGTCGCCGAGGAGGCAGACGGGTTCGCCGGCGTCGAGGTAGCTGCCGGTGGCGATGGTGGCCGGGTTGACGGTGGGTGCGGCGTCGAGATCGAAGGTGGTGAGCCGCTTGTTGCGCGGGAACCGGACCTCGATGACGCGGCGTTGTTTGCGGCGTTCGGCTCGGGCGTCGACGTCGAGGGAGAGCACTTCGGCGAGGAAGCCGAGATCGGAGACGTGGTCGCGTTGAGCGGCAGCTCCGAGGCGTTCGGCGTCGACTCGGATCTGGGGCAACTGCAACTCGAGGGTCGCCGCGTCGATGGCAGCGAGGGCAGCGGTGTCGGTGTTCATTGGGCCTCCAACAGGTCGTCGTAGCGAACCAGTGAGCAAGTCCGGGAGTTCCGCCGGGAGCAACTCCGGGACGAGTGTTTGCTTCCGCGGCGACCGGTGAGGCCGTCTCGCTCGACACGGTCGGACGATCCTGTCGATACGCCTGGGACGATCATGCAAGTTGGATCGGGACGATTCTTCAACTCCGACACTGCGATTGCGATCGAGGTGAAGTCGGCCCGAACTGTGAACCAGCGCGACGCGAGCGCCCTGACGTTCCTGAGCGATCGCCTCGGCGATCGCTTCCAATGCGGCATCCTGTTCCACACCGGCGCCCTGACCGCCCGCCTCGGCGAGCGAGTGTGGGCGGTCCCCGTCGCGGCGCTCTGGAACGGGGTCAAGAGCGGGCGCGATTCGACAGCGGACCGCAGTTCGTGAGATCTCCCGAGGAACTCGAGCATCTGGCGAAACGCTCCCGGGTGGTCCCGGACAACGCCGCAACGATTCGCGACACCCAGGCGAAAGTTCGAGGCCGCGTCGATCGCAGCACGATCCTCGCCGCTCTCCACGAAGGGCGCGGCGAGTGAGGGTCATCGATGCCGGCGTCGTGGTCGATCTCGTCGCCAACGATCTGGACCGCGACCGTCTTGGTGACGAGGAACTCGCCGTTCCCCACCTCATCGACAGCGAGGTGACCAACGTCCTTCGCCGCTTCGTTGCCCAGAAGGTTCTCAGCGACACGCAAGGCACCGACGCCTTTGACGGCTTCACCCGCCTGACGCTCACCAGATTCTCTGCCGAGTCACTACGACCACGAATGCTTAACTCCGACACAACCTGAACGCTTACGACGCGACCTATGTGGCCCTGACAGAAGCCATCGGCGCCACCTCATTGCTCACCACCGACGGGCGCCGAGCGAACGCGTCCGGCATCGCCTGCCGCGTCGAACTGGTCTGAGCCGAGCACACGACCGTTCCCCGCACATCGACGCTCCGACGATTCAAGCGCTCGAGCACGCTCAGAGCGCGACGTCCTGTGGCCGAGCTCCGCTACTTCAAGAATCGCGAGGTGGTGTTGTCGGCCAGCACCTTGCCGCCGGTCTGGCAGGTGGGGCAGTAGTTGACGGTGTAGCCCGAGTACTCGACGGCGCGCACCGTGTCGGCACACACCGGGCAGGGTCCGCCGGTGCGGCCGTGGACTCCGCCGGGGCGGTCTTTCGAGGCGCTCATGTCGGGCCGCGTGCGCTCGTACGCAATGCCCTCGTCGATGGCGCCACGGATTGCGTCGACCACCTTCGTCGCCCCGTCCAGGCCGAGCTTGCCGGTCATCGCGAACGGACTGATGCGCGCCCGATGGCAGACCTCGTTTGCGAGCCGGCGCCCGAGTCCGGCGAGCTGGTGCTGATCGCGTAGGAATCCGTGGATGCGCTGATTCGTCGCGGTGAACAGCGCAGCGAGCTCCGCAGGGGTGACCTGGTCGGCCTCGGGGCCGAGCGCGCTCAGCGGTGCGGTGTCGAGCGCCGTCGCCGCTGGGAGCGCCCAGACTCCCGCCCGGCGCTCGTTCCCCGCTTCGGTGAGCAGCAGCGCCGGGCCGCCGGTGAACACGAACCGGGCCTGACCGCCGCGGGGCTTGGCCGACTGCTTGGTGTCGACCAGCAACCTGCCGCCCTGCATGAGGTGGACGGCGAAGTGCACGTCGGCGAACTCGAGCAGCAGGTACTTGCCGCGGCGGCCGACCCGCGCGAGCGCTTGCCCGTATGCGTCCTCCGGGCGCGGGATCGCCGTCTTGAGTGCGGTGAACGCGAGCGGGCGGAACGTCTCGAGCACCCGCCCCGCGAAGTCGTGCGTCAGCCGTTCCGCGTGGGCTTGGACCTCGGGCAGCTCGGGCATCGCGACGCCTCGCTCAGCGACCGCTCACTCGTACCGGGTGCGTTCGCGGACCGAGGAGAAGACCGTGTCGAGCGCACCGAACACGGGCTGCGCCTCCATCAGCGCCTGCTGGTCGCCCCAGAGCCGGATCCGGCCGGTGACGAACGCCTCCTGGGCGTTCAGCTCGCCGGTGGCCACGGCGACTGCAGTCGCCCAGTCCTGCTCCATCTTGACGTGCTCCGGGTCAGCCGGGCCGGCGCCGAACGAGGCGGTTCCCGCACCGACCTGGAGGTGGTACGTGACGTCGCCCTCCGGACCATCGACGACGATCTGGGTGACGCCGATCGTGTGCTCGCGGGCGAGATCGGACAGCGCCTCGCTCTCGTCGACCTCGCGAGTGAGCTCCCGGATCCAGTCGAGACCGAGATAGCGAACGGTGTCGGGTGCGCTCATGCGCTCCTAGTCTGCCCCAACATGGCCGCTGCGACGCTCCCGGCGCACGCCGACTGGTCCGGCGACGACGAGTTCCCGCACGCCGGCGCCGTCGATGAGTGGGTGTTCGCGGCGTGGACCCCCGACGCCGCGTTGGGGGTGCTGTCCGGGCACCGCCTGCACGCGGGGCGCGCCTGGTACTGGTCCGCGATGGTGCGTGCAGGTGAGCCGCTCCTGCACCTGGCGGAGTGGGGCGTGCGGGTCCGCCCCGATCCGTTCGTCATCAAGGCGCCCGAGATGTGGGCCGAACATCGCTGCGACGCGCCGCACGAGCAATGGTCGGTCGGGAACGAGGCGTACTTCGCTGCGCTCGACGAGCCCGACGATGCACTCGGACGCGCGTACGGCGTGCCCACGCCGACAGCCATGGACCTCGAGTGGTATGCCGACGCGCGGCCCGAACCGATCGAGCTCGGGTACGTCCAGTCGGGCGTGGTCCACGGAGTGGTCGAGGTGGCGGACGTCGGCAGGATCGACCTCGCGGAGATCCCGGCGCGGCGCTGGCGACGGTGGGCGGCGCCCGGTGGCATGGGCGTGCTCGACCTGCCGGCCGTGATCGCCCACACCGGACTCCGGGCGCCGTTCGCCTTCCCGGACGGCACGGTCGCCGACTGGGTGCTCAGCCCGTCGGGGTGGGCACGTCGTCGTCCTCGTTGAGCCTCGCACCGGTCGCCGGCGCGCTCCTGCGGCTCGAGCGCCGGACGATCAGCCAGACCAGCGCGGCTGCCAACGCCCCGGCCACGAGGAACGGTGCGAGCACGGCGAGCACGAGCACGATGCCGTACACGATGGCGGCGAACGCTCGCAGCCCATCGCCGAAGGCGTCGTCGATCCCGTCGTCGGTGCCGTCGGCGGGGTCGATCACGGGCGCCGATGCCGTCGGCACGATCTCGACGGTCACCGTCGCCAACGCCACCCGCTCCGACAGGTTGCGCTGCTGCGCCTCCAGCTGCTCGAGCTCGGTCTGGCGCCGGGTCAGCTCCGCCTCCAGTGTGACGAGCTCCGACAGGTTCTGGGTGCGATCCATGAACGCTCGGACGTTGGCCACGCTGGCCCGGGCGTTCTCGATGCGGACGTCCAGGTCGACCAGCTGCTCCGTCACGTCGAGCGCGCTCTGATTGAGTGACTGCACGACGCCGGTGTCGCCGAGTGCAGCGATCAGGTCGTCGACGGCGCCGGGCGGCACCTTCACGACGAGCACGGCGTAGCCGCTGGGCTCGGGCCCGTCCTGCAATCCGAAGTCGACCTCGGAGGACGCCACCCCACCGCCGAGCGCCGATGCCCTCGCGCTGATCGAGCTCACCGAACGCTGCACGTCGTCGGTGCTCATCACCACGCGCATCTCGACGATGACATCTCGCCCGATCGTGCCGAGGTCGATCGAGCCCGGTTCACCGCCGACGCTCACGTCGGCGGCAGCCGCGGTGTCCTGGCCCGCCTCGGCGTCGATGCCGGCGTCCATCGTGATCGCTGCATCGCCCGCCGTCGGCTCGACGTTCAGAGCCGCCTCCGTCGCCGCAGGCGCACTCGATTCGTCATCACCCCCGCAGGCAGCGAGGCCGAGTAGCGCGACGAGCGCGAACGCAGCCAGGCGATTGTCGAGGCGTCCGCGGACGCCGGTGTGTTGGTCGTTGTTGCTCCCCATGGCACTAGGACGCTCGCTCGCGCCTGCGAGTTCCCCGCCGCACGTGCACGTCCTGACGGTGATGCGACGTGCCATGCTCGGACGTCGATGCCCTACGACCGCGACATCCTCGACGAGTTGGCCGATCAACGGAGCAAGCCGCGGTACCCGACGGTCGAGGTCGCGCTGGGCATGGTCGTCGAGGACCGCGCGAGCGGGTTCGTCGGTGACGTCGTCCGCTGGAACCACGAGGCCGTCACCCTGCGCGATCGCAAGCAGCATCTCCGTTACTTCTCGTGGAAGCCGGGTGGATTCCTGCTCGAGGGGAAGCCGGTGACGCTCGCGAAGCCGGCGCCGGCAACCGCGGCGGCCGACGTGCGCATCACCGCGTCCGGCTCGATCGCCGGTGACGGGACGGCCAGGGTGGCGCGTGCGAGTCGCATCTGGGTGGAGGGCAAGCACGACGCCGAGTTGCTCGAGCACATCTGGGGGGACGACCTACGCGATCTCGGGATCGTCGTCGAGCCCCTGCACGGCGCCGACGACCTCGTCGAGGCCGTTCGCGAGTTCGCGCCGGGGCAGGCCCGCCGACTCGGGGTGCTGCTCGACCATCTGGTGCCGGGCTCGAAGGAGTCGCGGATCGCGGCCGGGGTCGACCACCCGGCGGTCCTGGTGACCGGCCACCCGTTCGTCGACGTGTGGGCCGGGATCCGTCCCCGCGTGCTCGGTCTCGACCGGTGGCCCGACGTGCCGCGTGGGCAGCCATGGAAGGAGGGCATGTGCCGTGCCCTGGGCGTGCCGTTCGACGGGTTCTGGCCCACGTTGCGGAATCGGGTGAGCACCTATGCCGACCTGGAGCCGGAGCTCGTCGGCGCAGTGGAACGACTGATCGACTTCGTCAGCGAGACCTGACGGCGCGCCGGCCCGATCGCCGGACGGTCGGTTCTGACTCCTGTCCTTGACGAAATCTTTCCTCACGCGGGTGCGGCAGCCCTCCGAAGGATCGCCACATGGCGGAGACGGCGCTCGTGGTCGACGACGGTGCTCGCAGCGCGAGCGTCGACGCCGACGTGCCAACCGAGATCGACGCGCGCCCACCGCGAGATGGAGTGCTGCGAGTACTTGCGCTCACCGTGGTCCTGGGCGCGATCGGGGTCACGCTGCTGCTTCTTGGTGATGGCGTCACGGAGTCGACGCTGCCCGCTCCGTGGTGGCTCGCGATCCTGATCGGCGCCGGGTTCGCGCTCGCCGAGCGTTTCGTGTTCACGATCGAGTATCGACGCGAGGCGATCTTGATCTCGCTGTCCGAGGTGCCGACCGTGTTCGCGCTCGCCTTCCTGTCACCAGTGATCGCGGTGCCGCTGCGGATCCTCGCCGGGGTGGGGCTGGTGGTGGTCCTCTACCGCCCGAAGCCGCTGAAGGTCCTGTTCAACGCGGCACTGTGCGTGTTCGAGGGCGCCGTCGCGTTCTCGATCGTTCGATGGTTCGTCTCGACGGACGAGTTCGTCGGGGGTCACTTTCTGGTCGCTGCCGCTGCGGGGCTCACGCTGGCCACGTTCGGTGGGGTCGTTGCGGTCTCGATCGCCGTCGCCTCGTTCGAAGGGCACTTGTTCCGCCGCTTCGTCGGTCAAGCACGCACGACGCTGGTGGTCGGACCTGCCAGCGCACTGATCGCCTCCGTCGCAGTCGCGCCGGCGCTGCTCGGCATCGGGTACGCCACGCTCTCGATCGTCCCGATCGTCGCCGTGTGGCTGGCGCTGCTCCGCTACGGGCGTTTGGCGCAGCGCCACCGCGACCTGAACGCCGTCCACGAGTTCACCGCCGTGATCGGCGAATCGCTCGACGTCGACGAGGTCGCGAACGTTGCAATCGAAGAGGTGCGACGTCTGCTGCGGGCTGAAGGGGCCGCGCTGCACGTTCTCGGGCGCAACGGGGCGCTGCTGTCGACAATTCGGTCGGGCTGCCCGGTCGGACCGATCGCGACGCCGTCCGACGAACCGCAGTGGGACGCGGCGCTCGCATCGGAGACGGCGTCGTGGTGGACCATCGACGAGGACGGCGTGGTCCGACCCACGCTGGAGCGGCCGTCCGATCGGTTGATCGTGCCGCTGCGGAGTGGCGGTTCCATCACGGGCTTGCTCGTGGTCGTCCACCGAGCAGGCTTGACCGGGCTCTTCGATCGGAGTGACCTACAGCGCGCTGACACCCTCGGCGCCCAACTGTCGATCGCGCTCGACAAGGCGCTCCTGCACGCCGACATGCAGCACGCAGCGATGCACGACGCGCTCACCGGCGACCCGAACCGGGCGACGTTCGACCGGGCGGTCACCGACGCATTGGCGGGGCGGTCCGCCGGATACGAACGGGGTGTACACGCGGTCCTGATGCTCGACCTCGACCAGTTCAAGGAGGTCAACGACACCCTCGGACATCACGTGGGCGACCGGGTGCTGATCGAGTTCGCGGCTCGAATGCGAACCCTGATCGAGCCCGATGACGTGTTCGCCCGCTTCGGCGGTGACGAGTTCGCTCTCTTCGTCCGCCGACCCGACGTCGCGTCGGTCCGCCAGCTCGCCGACCGAGTGCTCTCGGCTGCGCATGCACCGCTCGCGCTCGACGGGTACGACATCGTCGTGACGGTGAGCGTGGGCGTAGCGATCTCGACCGACGACGATCGCGATGCGGCTGCGCTCGTGCGACGGGCCGACATCGCGATGTACGCGGCGAAGCACGATCACCTCGGCTTCGAGTTGTACCGCGAGGAGATCGACCGCCGCACGCCCCAACGGCTGGCGATGCTCGGTGATCTGCGCGAGGTGCTGGACACCGGTGGGCTCGCGATCCACCTGCAGCCCAAGCTCGACCTCGCGACCTCCACCGTGGTCGGAGCGGAGGCGCTCGCACGCTGGCATCACCCGACGCGCGGCTGGGTGGCTCCTGACGAGTTCATCCGGGTCGCCGAGGAGACCGGATTGATCCGCCGGCTCACCGACCAGGTGCTCACCATGTCGGTACAGCTCGCTCGGTCGTGGATCGATGCCGGCCACGATCTGACGATCAGCGTCAACCTGTCGACGCTCGACCTGCTCGACGAGTGGCTCCCGGAGCGGATCGCCGGGCGGCTCGAGCAGCACGGCGTCCCTGCCGACCGCCTCATCCTGGAGATCACCGAGTCGTCCCTGATGGCCGACACCCCCCGCACGATGTCGACGGTCGATCGGTTGCACCGGATGGGGGTCGGCCTGTCGCTCGACGACTTCGGGACCGGGTACTCGTCGCTGAGCTATCTCCGGCGGTTGCCGGTATCCGAACTCAAGATCGACCGGAGCTTCGTCGCGAACCTCGCGCTCGACGCGCAGGACGAGGTCATCGTGCGCTCGACGATCGAACTCGGACACAACCTCGGGCTGCGCGTCGTTGCGGAGGGAGCCGAGAACGCGCCGATCCTCGATCGCCTGACCGCGCTCGGGTGCGACCTCGGCCAGGGCTACGGCATTGCGAGGCCGCTCGCCCCAGCGCTGTTCGATCGCTGGTTGGCGACGGCCCCGTTCCGGGTGCGGGCGATCGGGTTGTCGGCGTTGCTGAACGACGTGGTCGGCGCCTGAGCCGACGCTCGTCGGCCCAGGCGCCCACCGAGCGTCAGACGAAGGCGGAGGCGAACACCAGGCTGACGATGGTCATCACCTTGATGAGGATGTTCATCGCCGGACCGGACGTGTCCTTGAAGGGGTCGCCGACGGTGTCGCCCACGACAGCTGCCTTGTGCGGGTCGGAGCCCTTGCCGCCGTGGTGTCCTGCTTCGATGTACTTCTTGGCGTTGTCCCACGCGCCTCCGGCGTTCGCCATGAAGATCGCGAGGGCGAACCCGGTGACGAGGGCGCCGGCCAGCAGGCCGCCGAGTGCATCGACGCTGATGAAGCCGGTCACCAACGGGACGACCACCGCGAGTGAGCCGGGAATGATCATCTCCTTGAGCGACGCCTCGGTCGAGATCGCGACGCAGCGTGCCGAGTCGGGGATGACGCCCGGTTCGCCTTCGCGGAGCCCGGGGATCTCACGGAACTGGCGGCGGACCTCTTCGATCATCTTCTGCGCGGCGCGACCGACGGCGTCGATCGTGAGAGCGGCGAAGAGGAACGGCAGACCGGCACCGATGAACAGGCCGATGAACACGGCGACTTCGCCGACGTTGAGGTTCAACGCCTCGTCCGGGTTGGCCGCCAGGATGGCGAACTCGAAGCTCTTGAACAGCGCGAGCGCGGTGAGGGCGGCCGAACCGACGGCGAAGCCCTTGGCGACCGCAGCGGTGGTGTTGCCGAGTGAGTCGAGTGCGTCGGTGACCTGCCGGACCGACGGGTCGAGCTCGGCCATCTCGGCGATGCCGCCGGCGTTGTCGGCGATCGGGCCGTATGCGTCGACCGACACCACGACGCCGGTGGTGGCGAGCATGCCGATCGCTGCGACGGCGATGCCGTAGATGCCGCCGATCGACTGCTGCTCCTCGGTGAACGTGATCTGGCCACCCCAGTAGGCGAGGCCGACTCCGACGAGGATCAGGGCGACCGATGCGAACACCGACAGCATGCCGGCGCTCACACCACCGAGGATCGTCGTCGCCGGACCGGTCTCGGCCTGGTTGGCGATCTTCTTCACCGGGCCGTAGTGGTCGGACGTGAAGTACTCGGCGCACTTGCCGAGCGCCCATCCGACGATGAGGCCGCCGATCACGGAGATGGCGAGCCCGATCGGGTTGCGGTAGTCATCACCGCTGAACATCCAGTACGAGATGCCGATGGTTCCGAGCACGGTGAGCCCCATCGCCACGTTCGTGCCCATGTGGAGCGCCCGAGCGAGTGCGTGCGAGTCGGTCGACTCGCCACCCTTGACGAGGAACGATCCGATGATCGATGCGATCATGCCGACGAAGGCGATCGCCATCGGGAACATCAGCAGCGGCAGCACGGCAGCGTCGCCGACGACGAGGATCGGAGCGAACGCGACCAGCGAGATCGGGGCGATGATCGCGCCGGCGTACGACTCGAACAGGTCGGCGCCCATGCCGGCGACGTCGCCGACGTTGTCGCCCACGTTGTCGGCGATGGTGGCCGGGTTGCGCGGGTCGTCCTCCGGGATGCCCGCCTCGACCTTGCCGACCAGGTCGGCGCCGACGTCGGCGGCCTTCGTGTAGATGCCGCCACCGACGCGTGAGAAGAGCGCGATCGTCGATGCGCCGAGGCCGTACGCCGTGAAGATCTCGAAGCGGTCGTTGACCTCGAGCAGCTCGACGAACACCACGTAGGTGACGGTGAGGCCGAGGAGTGCGAGGCCGGCCACCGAGAAGCCCATCACGGCGCCGCCGCGGAACGCGACTGCGAGCGCCTTGCCCGGGCCGGACCTGGCCGCCTCGGTGGTGCGTGCGTTGGCCAGGGTCGCGACGGTCATGCCGACGTAGCCAGCACCGCCCGACAGCACCGCGCCGAGGATGTAGGTCACCGCAGCGAGCGGCGCGATCACGATGGCGAGCAGCACCGCGAGGATCACGACGAAGACCGCGACCCACTGGTACTCCTTCTTGAGGAACGCCCGAGCTCCCTTTTGGATCTCGGTCATCAAGAAGACCATTCGCTCGTTTCCGGGCGAAGCGGCTTCGACCAGCTTGTAGTAGTAGCCGGCGAGGCCCAGCGCCGCGAGCGCTGAGACCGCGGCGAGATAGGGGACTGCGTCCATGATTGGCGGATACCTCCTGAGGTCCGTCGAAAGGTCGTGACATGTTGGTCGTTCGGTGACCCTCACGGCAAACGCGGCGTTCGTGACCGGCGGTGATCGCTTTCCGTGATGGGCTCGCGTTCTTCGTGATGGGCACGGTCTCTCCGCGGACGATTGTGAAGCTGTGAACGCTCCGGGAGTACCGTTCCCCCATGGCACAAACGCTGCAACGTGGCCCGGTGTCGGGCACGGCGGTCAAACGGGCGGGCAAGAAGCGCAAGCCCTTCCTTCTCGACTTCTACTCGACCGCGGTCGGCAAGAAGTACGTGATGGCGATCACCGGGATCATGCTCATCGGGTTCGTCGTCGCGCACATGGTCGGCAACCTCAAGATGTACCTCGGGATCGTCGAGAAGGACGGTGTTCGCGACTACGACCTCGACATCTACGGCGAGTACCTGCGTCAACTGCTCGTGCCGATCGTGCCGGAGTACGGAACCCTGTGGCTGATGCGCATCGGACTGCTCGCCGCACTCGTGTTCCACGTGCACGCGGCGTACACGTTGACGGTCCTGAACCGCAAGGCTCGCCCGGTCAAGTACCAGTCGGCTCGTGACTACCAGGTCGCCAGCTTCGCCAGCCGGACCATGCGCTGGACCGGCTCGCTCGTGTTGCTGTTCATCCTGTGGCACCTCGCCGACCTCACGCTGGGTTGGGTCAACCCCGACTTCGAGTACGGCGAGGTGTATCGCAACGTCGATGCCAGCCTCAGTCGAGTGCCGGTTGCGATCCTCTACATCGTCGCCAACATCGCGCTCGGCATCCACCTCTTCCACGGGGTGTGGAGCCTCTTCCAGTCGATGGGCTGGAACAACCCGAAGTTCAACCAGTGGCGGCGCAGTCTCGCCACAGCGATCGCGGCGATCGTCGTGATCGGCAACGTGTCGTTCCCGGTGATGGTGCTGGCGGGCGTGGTCGAGTTCGACCCCGATGCCGGGACCGTGATCCACGGTGAGGTCGAGGAGGTCGACGAATGAGCATGGTGCTCGACAGCAAGATCCCGCACGGTCCCCTGGCCGACAAGTGGGACGAGTTCAAGGCGCACGAGAAGCTGGTGAACCCGGCCAACAAGCGCAAGTTCAAGGTGATCGTCGTCGGTACCGGCCTGGCGGGTGCGTCGGCAGCGGCCACGCTCGCCGAACTCGGCTACCAGGTCGATGCCTTCACCTTCCACGATTCGCCCCGGCGGGCCCACTCCATCGCAGCGCAGGGCGGCATCAACGCCGCGAAGAACTACAAGGGCGACGGCGACTCCGTGTTCCGCCTGTTCTACGACACCATCAAGGGCGGCGACTTCCGCGCCCGCGAGGCGAACGTCCACCGCCTCGCCCAGGTGTCGGTGAACATCATCGACCAGATGGTGGCCCAGGGCGTCCCGTTCGCCCGCGAGTACGGCGGCATGCTCGACAACCGCTCGTTCGGTGGCGCGCAGGTGAGCCGCACGTTCTACGCCCGCGGCCAGACCGGCCAGCAGCTGCTCCTCGGCGCCTACCAGCAGCTCGCCCGTCAGGTCGGCACCGGCGGCGTGCGCCTGTTCAACCGGATGGAGTTGGTCGACGTCGTCGTGATCGATGGTCGCGCCGCCGGCATCGTCTGCCGCGATCTCGTGACCGGCGAGATCTCGTCGCACGCCGCTCACGCGGTCGTGCTCGCGACCGGTGGCTACGGCAACGCGTTCTTCCTCTCGACCAACGCGATGCAGTGCAACGTCACCGCCGCCTGGCGGGCGCACCGCAAGGGCGCTGCGTTCGCGAACCCGTGCTACACGCAGATCCACCCGACGTGCATCCCGCAGGCCGACGACTTCCAGTCGAAGCTCACGCTGATGTCCGAGTCGCTCCGCAACGACGGTCGCGTCTGGGTGCCCGCCAACCCCGACGAGACCCGCAGCCCCGACCAGGTGCCCGAGGCCGAGCGCGACTACATCCTCGAACGGCTCTACCCGAGCTTCGGCAACCTGGCCCCGCGCGACATCGCGTCGCGTGCGGCCAAGCGGTCGGTCGACTCGGGCCGCGGCGTCGGCCCGCTCAAGAACGGCGTCTACCTCGACTTCGCCGACGCGATCAGCCGCCTCGGCAAGGAGACGGTCAAGGAGCGCTACGGGAACCTGTTCGACATGTACGAACGGATCACTGGCGAAGACCCGTACACCGTGCCGATGCGGATCTATCCGGCATCGCACTACACGATGGGCGGGCTCTGGGTCGACTACGAGCTGATGACCACCGTGCCGGGTCTGTACGCAGCCGGCGAGGCCAACTTCTCCGACCACGGCGCCAACCGACTCGGTGCGTCGGCGCTCATGCAGGGCCTGGCCGACGGCTACTTCGTGCTGCCGAACACCATCTCGAACTACCTCGCCGGCTGGCTCAACAAGCCGATTCCCGGCGCCGATCACGAGGGGTTCAAGGTGGCCGAGCGTGAGGCGGCCGATCGATTCCGCCAGTACCTGGCGATCGGTGGCACACGTTCACCCGACTGGTTCCACCGCGAGCTCGGCAAGATCATCTGGGACTACTGCGGCATGGAGCGCACCGAGCAGGGCCTCGAGAAGGCGTTGTCGGAACTGCCCGCCCTGCATGCCGAGTTCAAGAAGGACCTCCGGGTGACCGGCACGGGAGACAGCCTCAACCAGACGCTCGAGAAGGCCGGCCGCGTCGACGACTTCTTCGAGCTCGGCATGCTGATGTGCAAGGACGCCCTCGAGCGGCGCGAGAGCTGCGGCGGTCACTTCCGGGCCGAGTACCAGGACGACGAAGGTGAAGCCCAGCGCGACGACGACAACTTCGCCCACGTCACGGCGTGGGAATGGAGCGGCAACCCGATGGCCCCCGTCGAGAACCGCGAACCCCTCGAGTACGAAGTCGTGCAACTCCAGAAGCGGAGCTACAAGTGAGCAAGCACCTGACGAACATCACCCTCAAGGTCTGGCGCCAGGCCGGTCCGGCAGACGCCGGTCACTTCGAGACGTACACCGTCCCGGAGATCAGCGACGAGGCCTCGTTCCTCGAGATGCTCGACATCCTGAACGAGCGCCTCATCTCCGACGGCAAGGAAGCGGTCGTGTTCGACCACGACTGCCGTGAGGGCATCTGCGGCACGTGCTCGCTGATGATCGACGGCCAGGCCCACGGCCCGCAGCGCGGTACGGCCACGTGCCAGCTCCACATGCGCAAGTTCCAGAGCGGCGACACGATCACGATCGAGCCGTGGCGGGCGAGCGCGTTCCCGATCATCAAGGACCTCATGGTCGACCGCTCGGCGTTCGATCGCATCGTCGAGGCCGGTGGCTTCATCACCGCCGAGACCGGTGGCGCCCCCGACGCGAACCTGATCCCGATCCCGAAGCCCGTCGCCGATGCGGCGATGGACGCCGCCGAGTGCATCGGCTGCGGCGCGTGCGTGGCGGCGTGCCCGAACGGCGCCGCCAACCTGTTCACCGGGGCGAAGGTCGCACACCTCAACCTGCTCCCGCAGGGCCAGGCCGAGCGCTTCGGTCGCGTCGAGGCGATGGTCGAGACGATGGACAGCTATTTCGGCTCGTGCACCAACCACGGCGAGTGCGAGGCCGCGTGCCCGAAGAGCATCTCGATCGACGTGATCGCCGTCATGAACCAGGACTACCGCAAGTCCAAGTTCAAGAACCGCAAGGCCCTCGCCCGCTCCTGAGCGTCATACCGGGTCTGGCATCGAGAACGTGAGCATGCGACGAGGGCGGATGCGTGCGTACGCAGCGCCCCCGTCGAGCATCTCGGCCCAGCTCTCGCCGTAGCGGGGCACGTAGATGCCCAAGATGGTGTCGCGCAGCTCCGCGTGCTCGGGTGCGTTCACGTCGACGATCTCGGCCATGCCGTGCACCGTGATGGCGAGATGCTCGCCGGGAAGGTGCGTGGCGCTCACATCTGCGCGTTCCCGGATGTGACGGAACCGAACCGAGTCCGGCGACGATCCGAAGTGGAACATGCCGCGGTAGAAGATCCCGTCGACCGGCCCGGTGATCGGTCGGCGGTCACGGGTCGCCGTGGCGAGCACGAGCAGTCGCATCCCGGTCAACTCCGCTGCGACCTGCGCAGCGTCGAGGCGGCGCTCGGGTTCGTGGATCGCCGCCAGGTGCGACCCGGCCTGTGCATAGCTGGCGTCGATCACCGCTTGGAGTTCGGCGAGATCCTCCGGTCGTTCGTGCATGACACCGGGTGTACCACGCCGGCACCCATGGTCATCGCCCGGTTTGCCGAGGCGCAATCAACCGCTCGTGCCGACAGTCTGGATCTCGATGACGGGATACTCGACGCTGGTGCTCAACGTGATGTCCGGGCGGGTGCCGGTGCGGCCATCCGAGAGCTCCCACTCGATCGCCCACGTGGAGGTGATCGTGATGGTGTACGGCTCGCCGTCATTGGCAGACCGGTACGTGTATCCGCACGGACCCTCCTCGACGCTGTCCATCTCGGATCGCGGAATCGGCGTACCAAGCTCGTCGCACGTGATCACGTCTCCGTTCCCGAAGTCGAACGTCGTCAGCGTCTGGGTTGCGCGGACTTCGGCCCAGGCGGTCGCGATCTCGGCGCGAGCCACGACGGGGTCCTGCTCGGCGACAGCGAGCCACATCCCCAGGTTGACGACACCTCGACTGGTCGGGCTCAGCATCGGCGAGGGCAACTCGATCATGTCCACCGCCTCGTCGTACGCAGGCTCGATCCCGAGCGCAGGATCGACGTCTGTGATCCGGTCCCAGAACGTGCGGGAAGAAGTGCGACCCGATCCGTCCAACGCCCGACATGTCTCGTACGTCCAGACCCAGGCCTCTCCGGTCTCGGAGTTGAACCGGTAGCGAGCTGCGTCGATCTGCATGACCCGGATCGAGCCGGTCACGGTGACGGAGTTGCTCATCACGCGGACAACCTCCCGACGACAGGACCACTCGGTTGTGGTCGTCTCAGTCGTCGTGCCGGTCGCGGTGCTGCTCTGCACCGATGTGGTCAGCTCGTAACCGTTCGATCCGGTCGTTGGAGTGGGCGTAGGGGGCGTGGGAGCTTGCGTTGTCGGAGGCGGTTGCGATGTTGGACGGTTGTTGACGGTCTGCGGCGTGGCGTGCACGATCTCGGTGAACGGACAAACCGCTAGCCCCGTGGCCATGAGCACACAGGTCGCGGTGACGGACATCAGTTTCCTATGCACACCCTGCCTGCCCTTTGAACTCCTGGAGTACCTGAAGGTCGCTCACGAGCCAGACGCCGTCGACAAGTTGCATGGCGTACGAGACATCGAGCGAGAGAAGTGTGGCGAGCGGGATGTCGGGGTCGGCAGCCTCCACCACGGTGCCACCGCTGATCACACAGCCGAGCACGTTGCCGATCTCGCCCTGGATGATCGCTGCCCCGTCCGTGGCCTCGAACCGGTCGAGCTGATCGGGGTTGGGGCGTACGAACTGTCCTCCGGCCCGCAGCGCTGCCAACGTTTGCCGGACCCGTTCCGCCATCGGTCCGGTCGTCGAGGCCAGTGCTGCTTGCTCGAGTCCCGGATCGGACGGGGCAGCCATCGCTCGGGAGAACTCCTCGACATGGGCCTGTACCGAGGCGATCATGAGCTGGATCTCAGGAGCCATTGGGTCGGTGATCTCCGCCGGGGGCTGCGAGAGTGGGGTCGTCGGGGGCTGGGTGGAGGGTGGGGGCGATGTGGTGGGTGGCGCGGTGAGGGCGGGGGTCGTTGGTGTGGCGGTGCTCGACGGCGGGGGTGGTGTGGTCGGGGTCGTGAGCACCTGGGTGATCGCCGCGGCAGCGGTGGGCGTGGTGGCGTCGGTGTCGGGGTCGTCTCCCGAGCACGCAGCCAGGGTGAGTGCCACGGCGGCGGCGATCGTTGATGCCCGCCGCGTCCGCCTCATCGATCTCGATCCGTGCATCGAACCTCTCCAGCGCTCGGGTGGCGCAGCGTCAGCTTGCCATGCGGATCATGCCGAACCGAATCGCCCCTCGTGAATGGGGACGAGTCCCCACGGGCCGCGGCGTCAGGCCGGGGGCACAGTGATGACGGTGGCGTAGTGGTTGGTGGCGGTGATGTCGCCGGCGGTGAGCGCGAGGTCGAAGGTGAGCGCGCCGAGCGTGTCGGGCACGTCGAGTTCGACCTCGCCGACCTTGACGCACTCGTCGGGGCCGACGCTGCCGCCGAAGCGCCAGCGGTGGCTCCCACCGGCCCAGGTGGCCGTGATCTCGACCACGGCCGGGTCGACGGGCGTACGCAGGTCGTTGACGACGTGCACGTCGAGCACGAGCCGTTCGCCGTGACCGACGATCGACGGCGGGCGGTCGAGTACCACGATCACCGGACGGCACGCGTGCATCAGTGCCTCCCACGCCGGCTTCGGCACGCGCTCGTGGTCGAGCATGCTCCAACTCACCATCGGCATCGGGTCGTTCATCGCGAACACGCAGAAACCGCCGGTGGGTCGGTACTTGAGGCGTCGCAACACCTCGACGTGGTGCCGTACCAGCTCGGACTGGTACGTCTGGGTCGCTCGGCGCCACGCGTCGAACGACGCGAACTCGGCAGGCGGTACCCGCTGGTCGAACACCCACTTCTGGAGGCCGTGGTGTATGGCGAGATGTTCCCAGTCGAGATCGGGCCACGCAGCGGCGTCGATGAAGTCGGCGTTGTCGGGCACAGCCTGTGCGCCGAACTCCGAGACGAAGCGCACGACCCGCGGCACCTGTGCAGCCACCTGCTCGATGTCGCGGACGTCGCCGTGGTACCACCCGAAGTAGAAGTGGCTGTCGGTGCCATCGAGCAGTGGGAAGTGGGGGAGCGCTCCCGAGTGAGGCACCACGAGTCGGGTCGGGTCGGCCCGTTCGATCGAGCGCTTCACCCATCGATCGAGGACCGACTTGTTCCACGACGGGAGCTGCTGGCCGGCGAGGTAGCGCAGCTTCGACGGCGCCCCGTCGCCCTGGATGCCGACGGCGGCGGCGGTGGGCTCGTTGTGCGCGTTCCATTGGACGATCGACGGATGGTGGCCGAGGGTGTCGACCGCGGCCCGCGCCTGGAGGACCGCCTGGTCCCGGACCGACCGGGCGTAGCCCCACTGCAGTGGGAAGTCCTGCAGGAGCAGCATCCCTGCTTCGTCGGCGGCGTCGTACACGTGACGGGGGGCGATGTGGCCGTGCACGCGCAATGCGTCGAGCCCGGCTTCGACGGCGAGCGCGATGTCGTAGCGGGCGGCGGCCGGCGTCACGTCGGCGAGCGCAGCCGCGGTCGGCAGCAGGTTCGCCCCTTTGAGGAACAGCCGCTCGCCGTTCACGGAACACTGCCAATCGTTCCAGGCCACCACACGCAGCCCGGTGCGCCGAGCCCTGGCATCGCTCGGCGTGCCGTCGACGAGCACCTCGACCGCGATCGTCGTGAGCGGTTGTGGGCCGAGCGAGCGCGGCCACCACAGGTGTGGGTCGGAGATGTCGAGGTTCCAGTTGATCTCGTTGAGCCCGGCGGCGAGACGCCGCTCGTGCTCGTCGGCGATCTCGCCGTCGACGGTGGTGCGCACGGTCACATGGCGCGGCCCGTCGCTGTCGAGTCGCGCGGCGAGCAGCACGTGGGCGCGAGCGTCATCGGCGTCGCGGCACAGCACGCGATACCGGTCGATGCGGACGGGCCCGGTGTCGAAGACGTGCACCGGCCGCCAGAGGCCTCCCGGATTCCACGTTCGGTCCATCCCGTCCCAGTGCTGGAAGACGCCGGTGATCGTGCGCCGGCCGCGGTGGCTGCGCACCGGAGGGCACGCCACCTCGATCGCGACCACGTGCTCGTCGCCGATCCGCGAGAGCGCGGTGATGTCGAACGTGTGGGGGAAGAAGTACCCCTCCGGGTCACCGAGGTAGGCGCCGTCGAGCCACACGTCGGCCTGGTAGAAGACGCCGTCGAGGGTGATCCAGCGGCGCCTGCCCTCGGCGGGCTCGGGGAGCCGATACCGGCGCCGGTGCAGCAGCGGCCCGTCGTGATCGGCGAACTCCGGATGGTTGCGCCAATGGCCCGGCACGGTGAGCTCGGCCCAGTCGGCGTCGTCGACGTCGAGCCCGATCGCATCCCGCCGCAGGTCGTCGTCGGCTGGTGCGACCCGCCACACCCCGTTGAGGTCCACGTGGTCGAGCGTACCGATCCGCATCCCGTCCGACCGCGTGCGCCGTACGGGTGGGGGGCATCCGAGGTCACGCGTCGAGCGAGACCTCCCCGATCGCCTCGGCGCGGGCCAAGTCGAAGAAGTCGCCGGCCGACATCGGCCGCGCGAAGAGATAGCCCTGGGCCATCGTGCACCCGAATCCGAGCAGCATGTCGACCTGCTCCTCCGTCTCGACGCCTTCGGCGACGATGCGGTAGCCGAGACGGCCGGCGAGGTCGACGATGGTGCGGACCAGCTGACGCTGGAGCGGATCCGACGTCATGCCGTCCACGAACGATCGGTCGATCTTCAGCTCGTGCACGCGCACGGCGCGGAGCCGCTCGAGCGACGAGTGCCCGGTCCCGAAGTCGTCGATCGAGATCTGCACACCGGCCTCGAGCAGCGCTTCGAGCCCCAGGACGGTGTGAAGGTTCGGCCAGAGCGGGTCGCTCTCGGTGAGCTCCAGCACGAGCAGTTCGGGTGGCACGTCGAGCTCGGCGAGCAACGCGAGCACAGCGGGTGCGAACGCCGGGTCGCGTAGGGCGCGCATCGCGACGTTTGCGGCGATCGGCATCGCATCGCCCGCGTCCTGGAGCCGGCGCACCATCGACGCCGCCCCGCGCACGGTGGAGAGTGCGAACGGCAGCGCGGTCTCCGACATGAGCGCGATGTCCAAGAACGTGGCGGGTGTCAGCAGCCCGAACTGTGGGTGCTGCCAGCGGGCGAGGCTCTCGGCTCCGATGAGTCGACGACTGGCCATGTCGTACTTCGGTTGGAAGAAGACGGTGAGCTCGCCGTTCTCGATCGCGGCAGCCAGTGAACCCGACAGCGTGAGGCGCAGTGTCGATGTCTGCTCGAGGCTCGCATCGAACACGCGGAAGCTCTCGGAGCTTCGCTTCGCCTCGTACATCGCGATGTCGGCGTGGCGGAGCATCGTGGCGCGATCGCGTCCGCTACGCGATCGCAGCGCGACACCGGTCGATGTCGCGATCGCGACCGCCACACCGTTCAGCGACACCGGTCGGGCGCAGGCGGTCGACAGCCGAGTGGTGATCGCGACGACCTCCACGTCGTCGACGTCGCCCACGAGCACCACGGCGTACTCGTCGCCGCCCAGACGGGCGACGAGGTCGCCGGGCCGCACGGCGCCTACGAGCCGGTCGGCGATGATCTGGAGGAGTTGGTCGCCTGCCTCGTGGCCGAGCGTGTCGTTGACCTCCTTGAACCGATCGAGATCGGAGATCATCAAGGCGAAGTCGGTGTCGGACGCAAGCAGTTCCGTGATCCGCTCGTTGAGCGCCAGCCGGTTCGGCAACCCGGTGAGCGTGTCTTCGCGCAGCTGCCGCACACTGCGTGCGTTCGACTCCTCCAGGTCGGTGACGTCGAGCGAGAAGCCGCGCAACGTGCGGTGCCCACGAGCGTCTTCGTTGACCAGCGCCACGTCACGCATCCAGAGGTAGCTGCCGTCCTTGCGGCGCATGCGTGCCAGGCGGTCGAGCACCGTGTTGGGCTCCACCTCGTCGAGTTCCACCCAGTAGTGAGCGAGGTCGTCCGGGTGGATGAAGTGGCGATGGTCGATCGAACCCCACTCCTCGGTCGTCCAGCCGGTCAGGCCGGGGAGATCACCCTCGATGCGCACCACGGTGCCGCGATGGAGGTCGGAGTGGTGCACCACGGCGCCCGCCGCCGAGAGGGCCTCGGTCAGCGCGGACTCCTGGTCCCAGATCTCCTGTCGCAGGGTGCTGCCATAGACGGTGAACGCGACCGCGAGCAGGAGGCCGGTGATGACTGCGAACGGCCACATCTCGATCGACTCGAAGTAGCCGACGAACGCCATGGTCGCCAACGACGCGCCGGAGATGACGAGAGATGCCCTCGGGGTGCTGGTCAGGGAGTGCCAGGCCTGGTTGGTTCCGATCCAGATCAACGCCATCGGCCACAGCTCCGGCGCTGCGCAGACCAAGACGGCGATGACGATGAGGTCGACGATCGCCTGGTACTCGCCGACATGCGAGCGCGGTGGGATGCGGCTGATCAGCGGGCTGAGCGCGGCGGTCACGACGAGCACGATGCCGACACGCCCGGCCGCGGGATGGTCGAACGCGAACCACGAGATGGCACCAGCGGCGACCAGCGCGAGCATGCGTGCCGACAGGAACTCGGGCCGCCCGATGATGGGAGCGGTGAGCCCGCCCTCGAGCCGGCGATTGCCGTTGTTGCGTGCGGCCACTGGGCGCAGCACCTTCACATGGGCTCGTGTGGCCGGGGCGCTCAGACCGGCGGCACGATCGACACCGGTGACATCGTCGTGTCCCTCGTCCCGCGCGAGGTCCTGTCCAACGGCTGCCACGGTCGCGACTGTCCGGGGCCGAGGGGACAACGCAACCTGCCTGGTTGTAGGTTCGACCCATGACAGATCGACCCCTCACGTTGGGCCAGCTCCGAGCGTCGGGGTGGCAGTCCCGCCCGGTGAAGGAGGAGATCCGGATCAACGCGGTCGCGAAGATCCGAGCCGGTCAGCCCCTCTTCGCCGGTGTGCTCGGCTACGAGCAGACCGTCATGCCGCAACTCGAAAACGCCCTGCTCGCGGGGCACGACGTGATCTTCCTCGGAGAACGCGGTCAGGCCAAGACCCGAATGATCCGGTCGCTCACCGGCTTGCTCGACGAGTGGATGCCGATCGTTGCGGGCAGCGAGATCAACGACGACCCGTACCATCCGGTCTCACGCCACGCCCGCGACCTGATCGCCGAGATGGGCGACGAGACCCCGCTCCAGTGGGTCCACCGCGACCAGCGCTACGGCGAGAAGCTGGCCACCCCCGACACGTCGATCGCCGATCTGATCGGCGAGGTCGACCCGATCAAGGTGGCCGAGGGTCGCTACCTCTCCGACGAGCTCACGCTCCACTACGGCCTCGTGCCCCGCACCAATCGTGGCATCTTCGCGATCAACGAGCTCCCTGATCTCGCGGAGCGGATCCAGGTCGGCATGCTCAACGTGCTCGAGGAACGTGACGTGCAGATTCGCGGCTACAAGATCCGGCTGCCGCTCGACGTGATGCTCGTCGCCTCGGCCAACCCGGAGGACTACACCAACCGGGGCCGCATCATCACTCCGCTGAAAGACCGGTTCGGGTCACAGATCCGCACGCACTACCCGCTCGATGCCGACATCGAGTACGAGATCATGCAGCAGGAGGCGCGGCCGTTGTCGGTGGGCGAGTCGCTCGGTGTCACCGTGCCCGACTATCTCGGTCGGGTCGTCGCGACGTTCAGCCAGCTCGCGAGGGCGAGCAACCACGTGAATCAGCGCAGCGGCGTCAGCGTGCGCCTCAGCGTGTCGAACTACGAAGCGCTCGCTGCGAGCGCGTTGCGGCGCGGCCTGCGGGCTGGCGAGCACCACGTCGTCGCTCGTGTCGACGACCTCGATGCGCTCGCTGCGAGCTCGATCGGCAAGATCGAGATCGAAGCGTTGGAGGACGGCCGCGAGGGCGTCATCTTCGACAACCTGGTGCGCGGCGCAGTGCTCTCGGTCTACAAGGATCGGGTCGACCCGTCGTGCACCACGGCGATCGTCGACGCGTTCGAGGAAGGGCTCGTGGTCCACACCGGCGAGGACATGTCGAGTGAGGATCTTGCGGCGCTGGTCGACCAGGTCCCCGCGCTCCAGGCGCCGGTCGCAGCGCTCACCGGAGGTGATACCGCCCCGGCGGCCGTCGCGGCTGCAGCGGAGTTCGTCCTCGAAGGGCTCCACCTGTCGAAGCGGCTCAACAAGGACACCGCCGCCGCCGGCGCCACCTACCGGGGCCGCACCTGACGAGCTCAGCCGAACGGGTTGCGAGTCCAGAGCTCGCCGGTGTCGTGCCGGGCGCTCATGGTGGGCACGCCGGTCAGCTGGACCACCGACACGGTGCCCGGGAAGCCCCGCAGCTCGATCTCGCCGTACGGTTCGGCGCACACGCCTTCGGGCAGACGGTCGAGATGCATCGTGGGCATCAGCACGTCGAAGTTCTGGGCGAAATCGCACAGGCGAGCGGCCATGTTGACGGCTGACCCGATGTAGTCGTCCCCCTCGAACAGCAGCGCATGCCCGGTGGCGATGCCTGCACGCAGGGTGAGTGGAGCGCACACGGCAGACGCCCGCTGCTCGAGATCCATGACGAACTCGATCGCCGCCAGCTGATCGACCGCCACCACCATGCAGCCGTCTCCGAGCCACTTGGCCACCCGCACGCCGCGCTCGGATGCGGTCTCGCGGACGAGCGCCCGGAACGTGCCGAGGATGCGCCCGGCGGCATCGTCGCCGTAGGCGGCGGTGTAGTTGGTGAAGCCGCTCAGGTCGAGGAAGACGAACGTGCGCGGCACCCGCATGACCCCACAGGCTACGGCCTGCGTTGGCACCGCCGCCGACTCATCCCGGCTAGCCGGCCGCAGTTCACGCGCCCGTCACGCGTGCCCGGCACGCATGGCCGGCATCGAGTGCCGCTCCGCCTGTCGTCGCCGGCCGATCGGTTGTACGGTGCGATCATGGCGCCCCGCTTCACCTACTCCCGGTGGGACGGCACCCAGCGCGGCTTCGACCTCGACGCCGATGCGCTGTTCGGCCAGCTCACCGACGAGTTGCTCTACCACGGCGATGTCAACGCGGCGCTGCGCCGGATGATGCAGGACGGGATGCGCGGCCCCGACGGCGAGCGGTTGCAGGGGTTGCGAGACCTTCTGGCCAAGCTGCGCGAGGAGCGCCAGGAGCGGCTCGACCGTCACGACCTCGGCGGTGTCTACGACGAGATCTCGAGAGAGCTCGACGACATCGTCGACGAGGAGCGGCACGCGATCGACAACGCCGTCCGCGATGCCGAGACGAGCGGCGACGAGCGACGCGCCAACACGGCTCGCGAGACGGCCTCCGAGCGCAACATGCGCCTCGATCTGATGCCGAACGACCTGGCGGGAAAGGTGCGTGAGCTCAGCGCGTACGACTTCGAGTCGAAGGAGGCCCAGCAGCGCTTCGAGCAGATGCTCGACCGGCTGCGCGAGCAGCTGATGCAGCAGATGGTCGACCAGATGTCCGAGGGCATGCAGAACATGAGCCCCGGCGACATGCAGCGCATGAAAGACATGCTCGCCGCGCTCAACGAGATGCTCGACCGGCAGCAGCGCGGCGAAGATCCCGGCTTCGAGCAGTTCATGCAGGAGTTCGGTGACTTCTTCCCCGAGCATCCGGAAACGATCGAGGAGCTGCTCGAGCAGATGGCACGCCGCATGGCGGCGATGCAGGCGATGCTCAACTCGATGACCCCCGAGCAGCGGGCCCAGATGCAGCAGTTGAGCGATCAGCTCCTCGACGACATGGACCTGCGCTGGCAGCTCGACCAGCTCGGCTCGAACCTGCAGCAGATGTTCCCGCAGATGAACTGGGGGCAGCAGTACGACTTCGAGGGCCAGGACCCGATGGGCTTCTCGCAGGCCATGCAGGCCATGCAGGAGCTGGGCGATCTCGACCAGCTCGAGCACCTCCTGCAGAACGCCACCAACCCCGGGGCGCTCGCCGAGGCCGACATGGATCGTGTGCGCGACCTGCTCGGTGACGATGCCGCGCAGCAGCTCGAACGGTTGAGCCAGCTCACGAAGATGCTCGAGGAGGTCGGGCTGATCGAACAGAAGGACGGCCGCCTCGAGCTCACGCCGCGCGGCCTGCGTGCGATCGGCTCGAACGCGCTGCGCGACCTGTTCACCAAGCTCACCAAGGAGCACGTCGGGCAGCATCAGCTCCACCGTGAGGGGATGGGCCACGAGCGGGCCTACCAGTCGAAGCCGTACGAGTTCGGCGATCCGTTCCAGCTCGATCTCCAGCGCACGATCCGCAATGCGATCGGTCGACGAGGCACCGGTACCCCGATCGAACTCCATCCCGACGACTTCGAGATCGAGCGCACCGAGCACCTCACGCGGTCGAGCACCGTGCTGATGCTCGACCTGTCGATGTCGATGCCGATGCGCGACAACTTCCTGCCGGCGAAGAAGGTGGCGATGGCGCTCCACCACCTGATCTCGACCCAGTTCCCGCGTGACTACCTCGGCCTGGTCGGCTTCAGCGAGACGGCCCGTGTCGTGACCCCGGAGCAGCTTCCCGAGGTCTCGTGGGACTTCGTCTACGGCACGAACATGCACCATGGGTTCACGCTCGCCCGGCAGATGCTCGGGCGGCAGACCGGCAACAAGCAGATCATCATGATCACCGACGGCGAACCGACAGCCCACATCACGCCGAGCGGCGACGTGTACTTCAATTATCCGCCGGTCCGCGAGACCGTCGAAGCCACCTTGCGCGAGGTCGTCCGCTGCACGCGCGACGGGATCCGCATCAACACGTTCGTGCTCGATGCCACCACGGCGCTGACGGCGTTCATCGACAAGATGACCCAGCTCAACGGAGGCCGAGCGTTCTACACGACGAACGAGGCGCTCGGGGACTACGTCCTCGTCGACTTCCTCGAGCACCGTCGCCGGATGACGCGCCGCCGCGCCGTCTGACCGGCAAGAGCCGGGCTGCGGGGATGCCCAGGCCTCGCTCGGCACTCGTCGTCACTCGCCGTGTTCGCGAACGCGTGGTCCTCGCGGATGGTGGTCGCGCGATCTCCCTGATCAGGCGAGCGCGAAATGCACCCTTGCAGTAAACCGGTATGGTATGCGAGAATCACACCCACGTAGTTACACGCCGCGTCTTCGTCACATGACCGAGCGCGACCATCACGAACCGTTCACTCGACACACTTTCGGCCCGGGTCTCGACCACCCCCGGGCACGCGGGCACCAGGCAGGGGGGTCCCCATCATGCACGACGACACGCAGCCGGCTGCGCTTGACGACAACTGGCAAGACGATGCCAACTGCCTCGGCGTCGACCCCGACCTCTTCTTTCCGGAGCGGGGAGCGTCGACCCGAGAGGCCAAGGAGGTGTGCCGTGGATGCGTCGTGCGCGAGCAGTGCCTCGAGTTCGCGCTGCAGAACGGCGAGAAGTTCGGGATCTGGGGTGGGCTGTCCGAGCGTGAGCGCCGGCGGATCCGTCGCCAGCGAGCGCAGGCCGCGCGCAGCATTGTCGGCGCCTGAGGATTAGGCTGACGAGATGCCCAGTGGCCCCGAATGGATCATCGTTCTCGTCATCATCCTCCTGGTCTTCGGAGGCGCCCAGCTGCCGAAGCTGGCGAAGAACCTCGGCAAGGCTCAGAAGGAGTTCAAGGACGGTCTTGCCGACGGCCTCAAGGAAGAGCAGAAGGACGCTCCGAAGGGTCCAGCCGCGTCGTCCTGACGCGCTGACGTCGAGCGCAGACGCCATCGTCGGCGCTGCGGCCCCTGTCGATCCCGGCGTGGCACTCCAGTGATGCGCATCGCACGTGTGCGATGACGCGAACGAGCCCGCACCATCGGTGCGGGCTCGTTCGCGTGCGTGATCGAACTGCCGTCAGTTCGCTCGGACCTCGGCGTCGCGCCGACGTTTCAGGATGCGGCGGCGCTCACGTTCGCTGCAGGCGCCCCAGACCCCGTGCTCGATGCGATGTTCGAGGGCGTGCTCGAGGCATGCGTCCTTGACCGGGCATTCGGCGCAGATCTTGCGGGCCCTGTCGACGCCGACACCATCACTCGGGAAGAAGGTGGACGGTGCGTACATGCGGCACAATCCAACTGCCATCCAGCCGGTGATGGAGTCAGGGTCGGGTGCGGGTTGGGTGTCGCTCGTGTTCATCGTTCGCCTCCTCGTCCGCCGGTGGGGGCCGGCGGCGTCTCGTTCGCGTGTCGGTGTTGTCGTCCTGAACCGAGCCCGCGTGCGTCGCCGCATGCGACCGGTGGCGGTTCCGGTACCTGTCTGGACGTTCGCCGAAACACTTTGGTTCCCGCTTGAGACGTCAGCGTAACGGAACTGTAAACAAATGTCCATTGGATCGTCGTCTTGACCGGAATTCTGGCTGATTCCGTCATGGTTCCGACATGTTGGAGCGCCATCGGCGGAGCGGTCGGCGAGGAGGGCCCGGGCTGCAGTCGGCTCAGGTAGGCTCGCTCCCCATGTCAGACGTCGTCGAAGAGGTTGCGCCACGGGCGCACGCCCGCATCGTCTACCTGGGGTCCGTGTCGCCCCACTGGGAGGTCTACGGCGACTGGGGCGACCACAAGGTCCTCGACGAGTTCCGCGCCCGAGCGCTCGCTCGCCTCGTCCTACTGCCCCGCGACGACCCGCAGTTTCGCCGCAACAAGGAGCGGGTCAACCGCGACGCCGAGCGCGAGTACATCTCGCTCGAGTGGGAACTGGGCCTCGCCGAAGCCCACGTGTGAACGCCCGGCAGCCGCACCGTGATCGCGGGCTGAACGAATGGGCGGTCGTGGCGGGTAGCGCTGTCCAACGGTGTGCGCTGGCGCGACACTGTGTCTCCGTGAAAGATGATCGGCGATGACCGACCATGACGACGCTCCGGTGACCCATCGGCTGCTCAACCGAGAGTTCAGCTGGCTCGCCTTCAACCGTCGTGTTCTGGAACTCACCGAGGAGCCGGGGATCCCGCTGCTCGAGCGGGCGAAGTTCTGCGCGATCGTCTCGACCAACCTCGACGAGTTCTTCCAGGTTCGGGTCGCGGCCTTACGCGACCAGATCGCAGCCGGTATCGACGAGCAGACGTTCGACGGCCGAACGCCACTGCATCAGTTGATCGAGATCTCGGCCAGGGTCAACGAACTCGTCGAGCGGCAGGAGTCGGTGTTCCTCGACGAGATCGTGCCGCAACTCGCCGCCGAAGGGGTTGCGATCGTCGAGTGGGACTCACTCGGCAGCGACGACCGTGAGGCGATGCACGAGTACTACGAGGCTCGCATCTTCCCGGTCCTGACACCGCTCGCTGTCGACCCCGGCCACCCGTTCCCCTACATCTCGAACCTGGCCTTGAGCATCGCCGCCCATGTCGCCGACCCCGACACGGGCGAGCGTCGCTTCGTGCGCCTGAAGGTGCCCGACCTGTTCCCGCGGCTGCTGCCCCTCGGCGACGGGCGCTTCGTGCCGTCCGAGCAGGTGATCGCAGCCCACCTGCACACCCTGTTCGTCGGGATGATCGTGGAGGAGTGGGCGACGTTCCGCGTCACCCGCAACGCCGACCTCACGCTGGAGGAGGAGGAGGCTGACGACCTGCTGGAGGCGGTCGAACTCGAGCTTCGCCGGCGACGGTTCAACAAGGCGATCCGGCTGGAAGTCGCCGACGACATCAGCGACGACATGCAAGACGTGCTGATGCGTGAGCTCGAACTCGATCCGCGGAACGTGTCACGGCACCGGGCGCTGCTCGATCTGAGCTGCCTGTGGCAGCTACACGCGATCGACCGCCCGGACCTCAAAGACCGTGCGTGGCCGCCCGTCACCGCCGGTCGCCTGCTTGTGGCCGAGGAGTCCGACCGGTCGATCTTCTCGGTCATCCGTGACCGGGCGCTGCTCGTCCACCACCCGTACGAGAGTTTCGCGAGCAGCGTCGAGGTCTTCCTCGAACAGGCCGCCACCGACCCGCGAGTGCAGACCATCAAGATGACGCTCTATCGCGCTGGCGGCGACAGCCCGATCGCACGGAGCCTCATCAAGGCGGCCGAGCGAGGCAAGCAGGTCGCCGTGCTCGTCGAGTTGAAGGCGCGGTTCGACGAGGCCAACAACGTCCAGTGGGCGCGCCAGTTGGAGCGCGCCGGCGTCCACGTGGTGTACGGCATGGTCGGGCTCAAGACACACTCCAAGGTGGTCCTCGTGGTGCGCGACGACGGCGATCAGCTGCGTCGCTACTGCCACATCGGCACCGGCAACTACAACTCGAAGACCGCCCGGTTGTACGAGGACCTCGGGTTCCTCACGTGTGACAACGACATCGGCGCCGATGCCGCCCAGCTCTTCAACCACCTCACCGGCTATTCCCGCCGCGACGAGTACCGCACCCTGCTCGTCGCACCGCGCGATCTCAAGAGCCAGTTCATCGATCTCATCGAGCACGAGACGTCGTTCGGCCCGGAGGGTCGGATCACGATCAAGTGCAACTCGGTCGCCGACCCCGTCGTGATCGAGGCGCTCTACGCGGCGAGTCGCGCCGGGGTCCAGATCGACTGCGCCGTTCGCGGCATCTGCACCATGCGTGCCGGCGTGCCGGGCCTGTCCGAGAACATCCGCGTGCGCAGCGTCCTCGGGCGCTTTCTCGAGCACAGTCGGATCTACCGGTTCGGGCACGGCGACTTCGGCGATGACGGCCACCCTGACGGCCCGATGTATCTGATCGGATCGGCCGACCTCATGCCGCGCAACCTCGACCGTCGGGTGGAGGTGCTCGTGCCGATCGAGCATCCGAAGCACCGGGAGTGGCTGGATCAGGTGTTGGCGTTCGACTTCGCCGACGTGGTGCGGTGGGAGCTGCAGCCTGACGATTCGTGGCAGCGGATGGGTGCTCGCGAGCGGTTCGAGCCCGACGCGCAGGAGCTGATGCACCGTTGGACGGTCGAACGTCAACAGCAGGCTCGACCCGCTCGGCGTGTCTGATGCCCGATGACGGTCGACTCGTTCCGTTCACATTCATGTGCGGTTCGTCACGACCGGGTCATCAAGATGGCGACGAGGTGAACAACATCTGAACAACCCCTGTTCACGGTCGATCACCATGGAGCAGTTGTTCAGTTGGCGTTCACCGAGGGCTGGGGGCGGCGTTCATCTTGGGTTCCTAGCGTTGCGTCCGGCAGATCACTCCAGGTCGTGCCGATTCGTGAACGTCTCTGAATGGAGCAACTCAGCGTGAAGATTTCCCGTAAGCGTTTCGCCGCAGCAGCGGTCGTCGCCAGCCTCGCACTCGCCGCATGCGGCAGCGCCGACTCCTCGGAGGATGCGGAGCCGACAGCCGACGAAACGGCCGCTGCCGCAACCGACGCCCCCGCCGCAACCGACGCCCCCGCCGCAACCGACGCCCCCGCCGCAACCGACGCCCCCGCCGACACCATGGAGACGAGCGACGCCGGGGGTTCGGGAGAGCTCGCCGCCGGCACCGTCTTCGTCACTGGTTCGTCGACCGTCGAGCCCGTCTCGGTGCGCGTCAGCGAACTGGCCGGCGAACTCAGCGGCGGCGAACTGAACGTCACCGTCGAGGGCCCGGGTACCGGCGACGGCTACGAGATCTTCTGCTCGGGCGAGGCCGACGTCACCGGCGGCTCGCGTGCGATCCGCGAAGAAGAAGCGCAGCTGTGCGCCGATGCCGGGATCGAGTTCGTCGAGCTGAAGATCGCGATCGACGGCCTCACCGTCGCCACGAGCCCGAACAACACGGCTGTCGAGTGCCTCGACAACGCGGCGCTCTACGCCCTGATCGGTCCTGAGTCGGAGGGGTTCGCCAACTGGTCCGACGCCAACGCGCTCGCCGCCGAGGTCGGCTCCGCATTCGCCGAACTCCCCGATGCCCCGCTCGTGATCAGCGGCCCCGGTGAGGAGTCGGGCACCTACGACTCGTTCGTCGAGTTCGCCATCGGCGACCTCGCCGAGGAGCGCGGTCAGGAAGAGGCGACCCGGGCCGATTACACCTCGAGCGCCAACGACAACCTGATCGTGCAGGGCATCGAAGGTTCCGACACATCCCTCGGTTGGGTCGGCTACGCCTACTACAAGGCCGAGGGTGAGCGGATGAAGGCCATCGCCGTCGCCAACGACGAGGGCGAGTGCGTGCTGCCGACCGAAGAGACGGTCGCCGACGGGTCCTACCCGTTCAGCCGTGACCTCTTCATCTACGTGAACACCGCAAAGGCGATGGAGAACCCGGCCGTGGCGTCGTACATCGATCTGTACCTCAGCGACGAGGGCATCGCCAAGGTGTCGGAGGCGGGCTACGTGCAGGTGCCGTCGGCAGACCTGACCGCAGCACGCGACGCCTGGACCGCCGCGAAGGGCTGACCCCCTCGCAGCGCCGAGGCGCCGATCTCGTATGATCCAGCCGTCTGCCCCACCCCCCGGGCGGCGGCTGGATCATGCGTCGCAGGTCTCCGCTTCCATCTCACTCGTTCGACCTGAAAGGTTCCGCTCGTGACATCGAGCCCTACATCGCTCACCCTCGCCGATCTTCGCGGAGACAACAAGCGGCGCGGCAAAGAGCGGCGCATGCGCTGGTTCTTCACGGCGGCGGCGGCCGTCTCGATCATCGTGAGCGTCCTCATCGTGGTCACCCTCGTCCAGGGTTCGCTGCGGTTCCTGGGTGCGATCGATCTCCCGTCGCTGTGGGGGAGCGGAGGCAACACGCCGGGCTGGTTCCCGCGACGTGAGCGGTTCGACCTCCGTACGATCATCTTCGGCACGCTGATCATGAGCAGCATCGCGATGGTCGTCGCCGTGCCGCTCGGTCTCGGAACGGCTGCGTATCTCTCCGAGTACGCATCGCCGAGGGTTCGGCGGATCGTCAAGCCGATCATCGAGGTGCTGGCGGGCATCCCCTCGGTCGTGATCGGCTACTTCGCCCTGTTCTTCCTGGCACCAGATGTCGTCGACTGGCTCTTCCGGCCCGACCAGTTGAAGAACCAGGTCGTCGCCGGGCTCGGTATCGGCATCCTCGTCATCCCGATCATGGCGTCCGTCTCGGAGGACGCGCTCACCGCGGTGCCGTCGTCGCTGCGTGAAGCGAGCTACGGGGTGGGCGGCACCAAGGTCAGCACGGTGATGCGCATCGTGTTCCCGGCCGCAGTCTCAGGCATCGTCGCAGCCTTCATCATCGCGATGTCGCGG
>JALHOG010000005.1 GCA_022843125.1 Ilumatobacteraceae bacterium | reverse complement strand
TCAACTCCACGATCCGCGCCTGCTGCGCGTTCACGACCCCCGCCACCACCGCCAACTCGCCCTCCAACGACACATCGAGTGACGCTCCGAGCGGTGGATCGACGACCCCGGTGGACATGACGCAATCGTACACCTGTTCGACCAACTACGCAACCCGGACACACTGGAAATCGGGCAAGATCGTCCGATGATCGTCGGTCCTCTCCACCCGGGCGCGATGGGCGCGTCGCTCGCGGCGACCTGCGCAGCTGACACCGCGTGGGTCGCGGACGGCCGTTCGGATGCGACGCGGCGACGCGCCGACGCCCTGCGCATGCGACCGGTCGCCACGCTCGCAGCGCTGTCGGCGACCGCCGACGTGATCGTGTCGGTCTGCCCGCCGGGCTCGGCTGCCCCGTTGGCTTCATGGATGCAGCTGCCGTCGCGTACGCGCGCCTCGCTCCGTTCAAGGACGAACCGCCACCGACGCTGAGCCAGGTCGTCGAGGCGTTGCTCGCCGCCCCGGAGACTGACTTGATCCGACCCGCAGCCCACCTAACGTCACGACATGGTCGCGCTCCCGTCCCTCGTGTCCGCCGACGAGCTGGCAGCGGTGCTGCACCAGCCCGACGTCGTCGTGCTCGATGCCACCACCCGGCTGCGGGTCACCGACGAGGCGGTGCCGTACACCGTGCACCCCGACCGCGACGGATTCCTCGCCGCGCACGTGCCGGGGGCCCGGTTCGTCGACGTCCAGGGTGACCTGTCCGACCCCGACGGGCGTTTCGCGTTCACGCTCCCGACACCCGAGCGGTTCGCCGCCGCGATGAGCACGCTCGGCATCGGCGACCACACGCACGTCGTCGTCTACGACACCACGCGCACGGCGTGGGCCACTCGCGTGTGGTGGACGCTGCGTGTGTTCGGCCACGACGCGGTCTCGGTCCTCGACGGTGGGCTCGGAGCCTGGCGCGCCGCCGGCCACCCCGTCGCCGAGGGCGAGCCGGCGCCGGCGCCGCCGGCGACGTTCACGCCGGCCCTCCGCGAACGTCTCGTCGTCGGCCTCCACGACGTCGCCGCCGCATCGACCGCCGGTGGCGTGCTCGTCAATGCGCTCGACCCGGCGACGTTCCGCGGCGACGGCGCGGTCAGTCCGTACTCCCGCCGGGGGCGCATCCCCAACAGCCGCAACCTGCCCGGCCACGATCTGCTCGACCCGGCAACCGGTCGCTTCCTCGATCGCGACTCGCTGGCCGCGACGCTGGAGAGCGCCGGCATCCTCGGCGCCGATCGGGCGATCGCCTACTGCGGTGGCGGGATCGCGGCGACGGTCCCGGCGTTCGCCGCCTTCTGGGTGAGCGGCGTCGAGGTGGCGATCTACGACGGCTCGCTCAGCGAGTGGACCGCCGATCCGGCACTGCCACTCGAGCTGGGGTGACTCACCCGCACGCCGACCACAGGCCGGCGTCGTCGGCCTCGGCGTCCCGGGCCGCCTCCACCATCAACTCGCTGAAGGTCACGTTCGGAGGGATGGTCAGCGGCTGTGCGTACCCCTGCCTGACGATCTCGTAGTTGACGAACACGCCGTCGCTCGCCCGGTAGACGTACGCGAGCAGACGCCCGAAGTCGTCGCGGGGCACGACGTCGCGCTCGAGGCGCACCGGTTCGCCAGGCCCGAGCAACGACGCCGTGAACGCGCTCGCCTCGTCGCCGAAGCACTCCGCGACCTGGGCAGGGCGGTCGGCGAAGGGCTCACGCGCGACTTCTGGGGTGTCGATCCCGATCAGCCGCACTCGCTCCACGTCGCCGTCGATCAGCACGTCGATCGTGTCGCCGTCGACGATGCGGTCGACCACGGCGTTCGGTTCGACGGCCGACGGCGCCGACGTGACCGGCGGCGCGCCGCCATCTGCACCGCTCCCGCACGCCGACGCCCCGGCGAGCGCCAGGACCACGATCGCCCACCGCACCACTGCAGTTCTACCGACCGGCTGTGGCATCCGGCTCCATGGCGCGAAACGAACCGGCCGGGGAGGGGGTCCCGAGCCTCGGTAGGCTCGACCGACGTGTCGCAGTCCCAGTTCGTCGACGAAGCCCAGCTCAATGTGCGCGGCGGCGATGGTGGCGCGGGCTGCGTGTCGTTCCGTCGTGAGGGGCCTGTCGTCTACGGGGGCCCGAACGGCGGCGACGGTGGCAAGGGCGGCGACATCTGGCTCGTGGCCGACCACAACGTCGCATCGCTGATCGCGTTCCGCGATCACCCGCACCGGCGAGCCGAGAGCGGCGTGCACGGCAAGGGCAAGGATCTGCACGGTCGTCGGGGCGAGTCGCTCGAGATCAAGGTGCCGGAGGGCACGATCGTCAAAGACCTGTACACGGGCGAGGTGCTCGCCGAGCTGTACCGCCACGGCGACAAGTGCCTGGCGGCCGCAGGTGGCCGGGGCGGGCGCGGCAACGCCAAGTTCCTCTCGAACCGGCGCCGTGCGCCGTCGTTCGCGGAGCAGGGCGAGCACGGCGAGGAACGCTGGCTCAAGCTCGAGATCCAGCTCATGGCCGACGTCGCGCTCGTCGGGTTCCCCAACGCAGGCAAGAGCACGCTGATCTCGGTCATCTCGGCCGCGAAGCCGAAGATCGCCAACTACCCGTTCACCACGCTCGAACCGAACCTCGGCGTGGTCAGCCTCGACGACGACACGAACTTCGTCGTCGCCGACATCCCCGGTCTGATCGAGGGAGCCAGTGAGGGTCGCGGCCTCGGTCACCAGTTCCTGCGGCACATCGAGCGCGCCCGCGTGCTGTGCCTGCTCATCGACCTCGCCCCCGACGACGGCATGCCCGCCGACGAGCAGGAGCGGATCCTCATCCACGAACTCGGCGAGTACCGGCCCGACCTGCTCGATCGGCCGCGGCTCATCGTGGGCACCAAGGCCGACGTCGTCCAGCCGGAAGACCTCGAGCTGATCGGCTGGAAGCATCCCGTCATCTCGTCGGTCACCCGGCACGGTTTGCGTGATCTCGTCGGGCGCATGGCGACCCTGGTGCACGAGGCCCGTCAGTCGCACGACGACCCCGAAGGGCTCGTGGTGATCCGCCCACAGCCGAGCGGCGCGGTGGTCGAACGCGTCGGCGAGGGCGAGTTCCGGCTCCTCGGCCGCGACGTCGAACGGGTTGTCGCCCTCAACGACGTCACGACGCCCGAGGCGCTCGGGTACATCGACTTCCGCCTCGAGCAGATGGGCGTCCTGAAGATGCTCGCCCGTGCCGGCGTGGGTGAGGGCGACATCGTCTGGATCGGCGAGTTCAGCTTCGAGTACCAGCCGGATCTCTGAGATGCGTGTCGTCGCGAAGATCGGGACGTCGTCGATCACCGACGGCGCGGGTGCGGTCGATCACACCGCGATCGCCAAGGTCGTCCGTGAGGTCGCTGCCCTGCGCGAGCGCGGGCACGAGGTGCTGCTGGTCTCCTCGGGTGCGGTCGCCGCCGGTGTCGCGACGCTCGGCTTCTCGTCGCGCCCGGCAGACATGCGCACCCTCCAGGCGGTCTCGGCGGTCGGCCAGACACGCATCATGCGGGTGTGGAACGACGAGCTCGCGCTGTTCGACATCGTCGGCGCGCAGGTGCTGCTCGACCCGTACGACTTCGTCGACCGAACCCAATACCTCCACGCCCGCTCCACGCTCGGCCGGCTGCTCGAGCTCGGATGCGTTCCGATCATCAACGAGAACGATGCGATCGCGAATCACGAGCTTCGCTACGGCGACAACGATCGCATCGCCGCCCTCGTCGCCCACTCGATGAACGCTGACGTGATGGTGCTGCTCACCGACCTCGACGGGCTCTACACCGACGATCCGCGCAGCCATCCCGACGCGACCCTCGTCACCCGGGTGGCCGCCGACGATCCGCTGCTCTCGATTCGAGCCAGCGCCAATGGCAGCGGCCGGGGGAGCGGTGGCATGGCGAGCAAGCTCGCCGCCGCACGCATCGCATCGTGGTCGGGGGTGCGCACGGTGATCGCACGGGCGTCGCGCGGCGACGTGCTCGTCGAGGCGGTCGAAGATCACGGTGTCGGAACCACGTTCGCCGGTCACGATCGGCGGCTCCCGGCCCGCAAGCTCTGGATCGCGTTCGCGGCCGAGGTCGCGGGCGCGGTCGTGGTCGACGATGGCGCCCGGCGCGCCCTCACCGAGCGCCGCACCAGCCTGCTACCGGCCGGCGTCCGTAGCGTCGAGGGCACCTTCGGGGAAGGTGACACCGTCGAGGTCAAGGGCCTCGACGGGTCGGTGTTCGCTCGCGGGATGATCTACGTGACAGCAGATCAGCTCGAGCACGTGGCCGGCCGCCAAACCCGCGACCTACCCGACGGCATGGTCCACGAGGTCATCCACCGCGACGACCTCGTCGTGCTCACGGCGTAGCTCAGGTGGTCGGCTGGCCGCCCTCGACCTGAGGCGCGGGCGCTGCGGCGGAGTCGAGGCCGAGCTCGGCCCGGAGTTGACTCAGACGCCCCTGGGCTTCGACGTTGGCCGTGGCCTGCTCGACTTCGAGCACCCGTGACTCGACCGAGTTCTCGGTGAGCTCGCTCGCGGCCTTGGCCTTCGCGTAGCGCGCCTGGATCTTGTCTTCGACCTCTTTCAGCGTCGGGACGTCGTCGCCGACCGTCTCGCTCAGCTGATTCATGGCCGTGTTCATCTCTTCCTGCATCTTCGCCTGCTCGAGCTGGCTGAGCAGCTTGGACTTCTCGGCGATCTTCTGCTGCAGCAGACGGCTGTTCTGGGCGACGGCGGCCTTGGCCTGGTCGGCGGCCTGGGTGCTCTCGAGCACCATCGACTTGAGGCTCTCGACGTCCTTCTCGACCTGGATCAACTGACCGGCGATGGTCTCGGCGGCCGCCGCGTACTGGGAGGCCTTCTGGGCGTTGCCGGCCTTCTCGGCGTCGGCCGCCATGATCAGCGCCTGGCGGGCGTTCCCGTTCAGCTTCTCGAGCTCGGTCATCTTCGCGTTGAGGCGCAGCTCGGACTGCTTCTGGCCGGCGATGACGTTGGTGGCCTGCTCCTTGAGCCGCTTGTGCTGCGCCTGCGATTCCATGATCGCCTGCTCGAGCTGCACCTTCGGGTCGGCCCGCTCGTTGAAGCTGCCGGTGAGCTTGGCCGTCACGTACTTCCACCACTTGCGAGCGAGCTTGAACATGGCCGGGATCGTAGTCGGTGGCGCCGCCCGGATCACCCGGTACGGCGGAGTCGGGTGCGAATCGCATCCAGCTCGGGTGCCCGGAGCGCCACGAGCACGGCGACGTACACGATCAGCCCCACAGAGCCGGCCACGACGATCTGCACGACCGAGTGCCAGAAGCTTCCGACGGGCTCGACGCCGCGCCGGACGAACCACATCGCCTCTCCCATCAGCACCGCTGCGAGCGCCGGGCGCCACATGCCGCGCAGCACCACGCCGGGCGAGCAACCGGGCACCTTGTAGCCCATCACCCGGACGGCCCACGCCGCTGCGATGAGGTAGGCGATCGCGTAGGCGAGGCCGAGGCCGAGCACTCCCCAGCGCTGGACCAGCAGGAACGCGAGCACGATGTTGATGAGGTTCTCGCCCACGTTGAGCACGAACGGCGTCCGCGTGTCCTGGTGGGCGTAGAAGCCGCGCAGCACGAACAGGTAGATCGAGAACGCCGCGAGACCGACCGCGAGGCCGGCGAGCGCGTCGGCTGTGTTGTCCAACGCAACCGCATCGAACTGCCCGCGCTGCATCAGCGCGACGATCGGCTCACGGAGCACGAACAGCCCGGCGGCGGCGGGCAGAGTGAGCAGGGCGATCAGCCGCGTGCCCAGCGACATGTGATGGATGAACGCGGCGCGGTCGCGTGCGACCACGGCGCGGGCCATCTCCGGTTGGAAGGTGGTCGAGATCGACACGGCCAGCAGGCCGTGGGGGAGTACGAAGAAGATGAACGCCGTGATGTAGGCAGCGTTGATGCCGCTGCCCTCCCCACCCGCGAGGTTGCGGATCACGAGCACCGCGACCTGATTGGCGGCGACGAAGCCGATCGTCCACCCCGACAGCACGAGCAGCTTGCGCACCGCCGGGTGCTTCCAGTCCCACACGGGGCGGAACGACAGCCCGGCGCGCCGGGCGGCGGGCACCACGATGAACGCCATCGCAGCGATCCCGCCGGTCGCCCCGAAGCCGAGCGTCCAGCGCAGCCGCGAGTCGTCGAGCACGTCCTGCAGCCCCCATGCCGCATCACCCCGGCCCGGGAGCGAGAGCAATGAGACGATGATGACGACGTTCGCGACCACCGGGCTCCATGCCGCTGCGAGGAATCGGCGCCGGCTCTGGAGATACGCGTTGGCGAGGCCGGTGAGGCCGTAGAACAGGATCTGCAGCAGGAAGATCCGGGTCAGCGTCGTGCCGACCGACCGGTACAGCTCGGCGTCGACCTCGTCGGAGACGTCGAGGCTGTAGAGGCGGAACACCAGCGGCGCCGCGAGCATCGCCACCGCCGTGAGTGCCACCATCAGGGTCGCGGCGGTGGTGACGATCACGCTGGTGGCGCGCTCGTCGGCGCCGCGGCGGGTCTCGTCGCCCATGTACGCCGTGAACAGCGGGATCAGCGTCGCGGAGAGCACGCCGCCGAGCAGGAGGTCGTAGATGATGTTGGGCGTCTCGTTGGCGAGCAGGTAGGCGTCGCCGAGCGAGTCGAGGCCGATGACGGCGGCGAAGACGAAGACCCGGAGCAACCCCGTGATGCGCGACAGCAACGTGCCCGTCGCGACGACGACGTTGGAGCGCAGCAGGCTCACGCGGGTGCCGGAGGGGCGGAGCGCTCGGCGGCGTTGGTCTCGTCGAGCGCGACGCGCAGCGCCTCGAGCTCGGTGACCAGCGCGTCGACGTCGTCGCCGAGCCCGGCCGCGTCGGACGTGCCGACGCTCACCTCGATCGCCCTCGCGACGAGTTCGTCGAACCGGGCGTCGAGCAGCTGCAGTCGCTCGCGGGCGTCGATGGCGACGTTCTGGAGGCGCTCGGCTGATTGGAGCTGGGCGTCGAGCGCCTGCATCGTCTGCGTCTCGGCGTCGGTGGGCATCGGTGTGGGGCGCGCCGACACCTGGGCCCGCAGACGGGCGAGGTCGGTCTGGGCCTCGATCGTGTCGAGCTTCGCGAGCGCGTTGGTGATGTCGTTGCCCCGACGCGCGATCCGCCACGACTCTGCGATGCCCCGATCGAGTCGAGCTGCGAGATCAGCGAGGCGGGTGCGGATCGGCCCGGCCGCCATGTCGGCGATCACCCGGTCGAAGCGGGCCTTGGATTCCTGCGCAGCGACGACGTAGGACCGCCACGGATCGGCGAGGCCGGAGGCGTCGAGACGCGATCGGCGCTCGTTGCGAGGAACCGCTGCGAGCACGCGACCACCCCAGGCGAGCACACCGATCCCGGCCGCCGCTGCGAGCGGCAGACCGATCAGGATCGCCGCCGCCGTCCCGATCCCGAACACGACGATGCCGAGCGGCGACGTGATCGCACGCGCCACCTGTGGCGTGTAGAAGCGGTCGGAGAAGCGGCGGCGTGTCATCGGCGTCGAGGCGCTCAGAAGTTGGAGATCACGTTGGTGAACACCTGCTGGATGGTCGCGGGGTTGGACGCGTCGTAGTGGGCGGCAGAGGTCGCCTGCGCGATGGCCCGCAGCGTCGCCGTGTCGGCGGCGTCGCTGTACGAGATCGTGAACACCCGGACCGGGCGCGACGACGCTCCCTCGCTGCCCCGCTGGAGCGTCGCGAGCAGGGTGCTGAACTCCTGCTCGTCGTCTTCGAAGACGCCGTCGTCGTTGATGCCGTCGGTGAGGAACACGACGGCGTTGATCTTCTCGGGGTCGTAGGTCTGCAGCATCGCCTCGTACGCCTTGCCGGTGACGTCGTAGAGCGGCGTTGCGTTCGTCGGGATCTGGGCCATGATCTGGTCGGCCATGAGGTCGCGCTGCTCGCCGATCGGGGCGACGGGCACGAGCTCGCGATAGTTCGGGTCGGGTGACCCCAGCAGTTCCTGCTCGGTGCTGAACACCCACAGGCCGACCTCGTCGGCGTCCTTGAACTGGTCGAGCGCGTTCACCGCCGCGTCCTGCGCCAGGTCGAGCCGGGTGCGACCGTCGCTGGTGGCCGGCTCACCCATCGAGCCCGACACGTCGAGCACGAGCAGCACCCGAGCTTCCTTGCGCTGCTCGGCCCACGCATCGAGGATCCGCACCAGCACCTCTGGCTCGGGCACCTCGAGCTCGGCCCGGGGCTCGTTCGGGTCGACACCGAACTCCGGGCTGATCGGTGCGGCGAGCCGGACCGCCGGGTTGTTGGGCCGGAAGCCGAACTCGAGCACCTTCTCCTGATTCTCCGGCCGCTGGACGTACGCCTCGAACAACTCGGCCGCCTGGCGCTGCTCGGGCGAGACCCACTCGGTGTCGAGGATGATGAACGGATTGTCGGAGTACAGCGTCCCCTCGCTCGGATAGATCCCGACGAGCGGCACCCGCGGCTCGCGCGGCACCTCGCCCGGCGCGAGCTCACCGTCGGGGTTGCCGCGGTTGTAGTCGATGAGGCTCTTCTCCTCGATCGCGACCGCCGACACGTACGTCAATGACGTGCCGCGCGCATCGGCGGCGAACCAGTTGTTGAGGAAGGTCATCGTGATGTCGCCGTAGTGCACCACGGCCGACTCGACGTCGCGTGAGAACTGCTGGGCGTCGGCGCGGTTGAGATCCTCGACCGTCAGGTTCTCGCGCTTGCCGGTGGCGGCGTAGTACTGGGCGATCGTCACGTTCAACCCGCTCGTCGAGTAGTTCGGGTTGGTCTTGCCGAGGCGGAACGCGCCCCACTCGGGATGACCGAACGACGCCCAACCGGCATCGTCCTTCGCGAGGGCGACGATGTCGGCGAACCCGATGTCGGCATCGGGCCAGCCGAGCGCTTCGGCCATCGGTCGCGGCATCGCGATGACGAGCGGCGTGAGCATGAACGGAGTACCGGGCGGTGCGATCGTCGCGCCGGCCCGCTCGTTGACGATGCCGGCCCATCCGGACGCGGCAGGCGACCAGATCACCGGGGGTGGACCGTTGGCGTCGGGGTCGGGCCAACCGGCGACGATGAGATTGGCAGCGGCGCCCGACGCCTTGCGAGCGGGGCGGACGAAGACGCACTCGCCGTCGACCTGTGCCTCGTCACTCGCGTTGAACTCTGCGGCGAGTTCGGTGAGGAGAGTGATCTTCTCGCTGCTCACTGCCATGTCGACGACGATGCAGTCGCCAGGGTCGCCATCGGCCGGGCCGCCTTCGCTCCCGCCCCCTCCGCAGGCAGCGAGGATGACTGCGATCACGGTGACGAGAGCAGCGCCCCTCGGCGTGCCGCTGCTCGTGCGCCGGCGGGTCATCCGAGTTCCGTCCACGCTGCGCGGATCGCGATCATCGTTCCCGGATCGGGGAGCGAGCCTGGTTCGGGGTCGGCAGGGCCGTCCCATCCGTCGGCGACCAACGCCGCTGTCAGACCTGACCGGAGATCATCCGGAACCTCGAACCCGCTCGGGGTGAGGAGCACCACGCGAGCTCGCACCATCGGGTCAGCGTAAAGCACCGTGAAATCATCTCGTCGCGCGGCGACCAGCTCCGACTCGACGCCGAGCGCAACCAACATCGCGGGTCGTGTCTGCATCGTCGCGATCGCCGTGCCGGCGGTGAGATCCCAGGAGTCGCTGTCACGCCGGAACGAGCGTGCCCACGAGAGCAGGTTCGAGTCGTTGAAGTCGACGACCTCGCCGGCGCGAGCGACGACCGCAGCGCTCACCGCGATCAGGCCGATGCCGCTGTCGACCGAAGACACGGCCGGCTGCAGCGCTGTCTGCTCGCCCACGCAGCCGAGGTCGACCGGATCGCCGCACGCCTCGACGAGAGCGTCCGTGGGGCGGCCGTTCCTGACCACGACCGAGATCGACGACGATGCGATCTCGGGTGCGACGTACGAAATCTGTTCGGCACCCGCCTGTTCGCGCGTGATGTTCAGCATCTGGGGGAAGCCGTCGAACGTCAGCCAGAGCGCGGGTTCGGCGCCGATGCGCCCGAGTTCGTCGATCGTCGTCCCGGCGTCCGCGATCACGACGGCGAGGTCCTTGCCTGCGACGGCACGACAGATGTCTCCGAGCTCGGTCGCACACACCAGGACCCCGGCGTTCGCAGACGACTCGCCATCGCTGTCGACGCGGTCGCGCACGAACCATGCCCCTGCGATCATGAACACTGCGAGCAGTGAGGCGCCCACCCGTTTGGCGATCACGTCGATCGCGTCTCCTCGACGGCCTGCCGGAGCGCTTCGAGCTGCAGGACCATCTCGTCGACGTCCTGCGAGTACCGCTCGGTGTCGGCGGCACCGACCTTGACCTCGTTCGCACGCGCGACCAGTTCGTCGAGGCGGGTCTGCGTGAGGCGCAGGCTCGCGGCAGTGGTCTCGCTCTGTGCTCGCAGCCGGTCAGCGGTCGCGAGTTGCGCCCGCAGCGACTCGACGGCCGCATCGGCATCCGGGGATGCCTGAGCCGCCGCCCGCTGCTCTGCGGTCGCGAGCTTCGACCTGAGTGCGGTCGGGTCGAGTGTTCGAACCGAATCGTCGATCGAGTCTCCCTGCCGGGCGACCCGCCACACCTCGTCGATGCCGTGATCGATCTGGGCGATGATCGTCCGCAGCCGCTCCTGCAGGGGGCCTTCCGGCACGCTCTCCACCGTCGCCCGCAGCTTGCGTCCGGATGTCTGTGCTCCGTGGACGAGCTGGCGCCAGGGTTCCCCGAGCGTGAACGGATCGATCACCGGGCGCTTGGGCCCGTTCGGCATGGCGACGGCGACTCCGACGAGTCCGGCGTACACGACCGCACCGAGTGCGATCGCCCCGAGTGCCGGAACGCCGCCGACCGCGGCCACGGCTGCGATCGCGATGCCTGCCGCGATTCGCCAGGACATGATCGCCCTGGCCGTGCGCGGCGTGTTCAAGCGATCTCGAATGCCCATGTGTGAGAAGAATCTAATCGAACCGACGCGTCAGTCCGGGGAGTGATGACGGTGCGCACTGCAGCAGCGCCAGCGTCACACGGGCGCGATGTCGCCGGCGTCGAGCGTCGTGAGCTGTTCGGCCGAGGGCGAGGCGACGTCGGTGAGCCGGACGGCGTGCATCGAGACCGCCTGCTCGAACACGTTGCGGACGAACCGGGCGTTGCCGAATCCGCGACCGCGAGGCTCGGCCTCGATCACCTCCATGAGCCGGGCCCGGGCCGCATCATCGAGGTGGTACTCCTGCTTGCCGGACATGCTGTCGAAGATCCGGACGAGCTCGTCGGTCGTGTAGTCGGGGAACCGCAGGGTCCGGGCGAAGCGGCTCTTGAGGCCGGGGTTGGTGTCGATGAGGGTCTGCATCTCGTCCGGGTAGCCGGCGACGACGACGGCCAGGTCGTCGCGGTGATCCTCCATGAACTTGACGAGCGTGTCGATCGCCTCGCGGCCGAAGTCGTTCTCGCCGCCGCGGGCGAGGGCGTACGCCTCGTCGACCAGGACGGTCCCGCCGAGCGCAGACTCGAGCACCGCCTTGGTCTTGGTCGCGGTCTGCCCGACGTAGCCGGCGACCAGATCGGAGCGGTCGGTCTCGACGAGATGGCCACGCTCGACCACCCCGAGCGTGCGGTAGATCTGGCTGAGCAGTCGGGCGACGGTCGTCTTGCCGGTGCCCGGGTTGCCGGTGAACACGAGATGCCGGCTGGTTTCGATGACCGGCAGGTCCTGCTCGGCGCGCAGCTGCTGGACGCGGAGCAGGCTGGTGAGGCGCCGGACCTCGGTCTTCACGTGGTCGAGGCCGATCAGCCCATCGAGCTCGGCCAGCAACTCCTCGATGGGGCGTTCGGGCGGCAGCTCCACCTGGGTGGGCGTGACCGACGGGGCAGATGTGGCCGTTGACGCGACGGGAGCCGACGGCTGCCCGGGGCGCGGCACGCCCGCCGCGTCCATCGTGCTCAGGAGCAGGGTCCGGAAGCGGTCGATCGCCGCGATCTCGTCGGGCGACGGCACGAGGTCGATCGCCGCGCTCGCATGGGCGAGTCGCATCGCCAGGTCGTAGTAGCTGTTGGCGCGACGGGCGCCGTCGCGGGCATCGGCCTTGAGGAGCAGGTCGAAGAGCGTGCTGGGCCGAGCGAGCCACGTCTGCTTGCCGGTGATCAGATCGCTCTCGCGGAGCTGCTGGGGCGTGATGATCACCGGTGGTTCGAGGCGGGGGCCGATGTCGTCGAGCCAGCCCTCCAGCTCGCTGGTGGTGAGCCGCCCGTCGCTGTCGAGCACGGCCGAGACGAGATCGCTCGCCTCGACGATGCACTCCTGATGATGTCGGTCGCCCGACAGCGCCGAGAGCAGCCCCTCGACCCCGTCGACGAAAGCGTTGACGTACTTCGAGAGTGCTCCAGCCACGCCGGGAGGCTAGTGCCGTGGCCGCCGTCGGTGGCTCAGCACGCACCGGCGGTTCTTACGGCGCACGGCACCGCGACGCTCGAGCAGTCAATTCGGGTGCGGATGTCGAATTGACTGCCACAGCGTGGATGGATCGGCGCTGAGGGATCCGGTTGACCTGCGGGTCAAGTCGGCGGGTAGCGTTTCACGGATGGCAGTGGAACCGGCGAACCGATTCGAGAGCGTGCAGCAGGTTCGCGAGGGCCTGAAAAGCGTCAACTACCTGGCCGATGAGGGCATCGCCGGTGTGGCGTTCCTCGCCGATCGACTCGGCAAGCCGGTGCTCGTCGAGGGCCCGGCCGGCACCGGAAAGACGCAGCTCGCGAAGTCGATCGCCGAGATGACCGGCGCCCGCCTCATCCGCCTCCAGTGCTACGAGGGGCTCGACGAGAGCAAAGCCCTCTACGAGTGGAACTACAAGAAGCAGCTGCTGCGCATCCAGGCCGATCGCACCAGCGACTCGTGGAGCGAGGTCCACGACGACATCTTCAGCGACGAGTTCCTGCTCACCCGCCCGCTGCTCGAGGCGATCACCGCCCCCGACCCGGTCGTGCTCCTGATCGACGAGGTCGACCGCGTCGAGGTCGAGACCGAGGCGCTGCTGCTCGAGATCCTCTCCGACTACCAGGTCTCGATCCCCGAGCTCGGCACGATCGAGGCCAAGCAGATCCCGCTCGTGTTCCTCACGTCGAACAACACCCGTGAGCTCTCCGAGGCCCTCAAGCGGCGCTGCCTCTACCTCCATGTCGATTACCCGTCGATGGAGCGTGAGAAGGAGATCGTCCTCACGAAGGTCCCCGGGGTCACCGAGCACCTCGCCGACCAGGTGAGCCGCATCGTCCGCTCGATCCGCATGCTCGACCTCAAGAAGTCGCCGAGCGTCTCCGAGACCCTCGACTGGGCTCGCACCCTGCTGCTGCTCAACATCGACACGATCGACGAGCAGACCGCCAAGGAGACGCTCCACATCCTCCTCAAGTACCAGACCGACATCGCGAAGGCCGCCAAGGAGCTGAGCGTCGACTGATGAGCGCCGCAGCCGCGCCTCAGAAGTCGATGCTCGACCTGTTGAACGGGTTCGTCGCCGAGCTGCGCAACGCCGGGCTGCCCGTCAGCCTCACCGAGAACCTCGACGCGATGGAGGCGGTGCAGCACATCCCGATCGAGGACCGCGAGGCGTTCAAGTACGCGCTCGGCGCCACACTCATCAAGAACAACTCGCACTGGCGCGCGTTCGAGACGGTGTTCGAGGTGTACTTCTCGCTGCGGGGCCCCGAGTACCGACTCGCCGACGCCGACGCGTCGGCGATCGACGAGCTGTGGCGCGAGATGCAGGAGCAGCAGGCAGAGGAGAACCGCGGGGCATCCGGATCGATGGATGCGCTCACGCCCGAGGAGATCGCGCAGATGCTCATGCAGGCGCTCCTCAACGCCGACCAGGCGATGATGCGGGCGCTCGCCAAACAATCGGTCCAACGTTTCGCCGGGATGGAGCCGGGCCGCCCCGTCGGCGGCACCTACTACCTGTACCGCACGCTGCGGAACCTCGACCTCGACGGCATGCTCGACAAGCTCATGGAGCAGGCTGCCCAGGACGCCGGCGGGGAGCTGACCCATCTCGAGGAGCGCCTCGAACGCGACGAGTTCGAACATCGCATCGACGAGTTCAAGAAGGAGATCGAGGCCGAGATCCGCCGACGGTTGGTGGCCGATCGTGGCGTCGAGGCGATGGCCAAGACGCTCCGCAAGCCGCTCCCCGAAGACGTCGAGTTCATGCACGCCTCACGCGACGAGATGCAGTCGCTGAAGAAGGCGCTGCAGCCGCTCACCCGCAAGCTCGCCGCCCGGCTCGCCCGCAAGCGCAAGCACGGACGCAAGGGCCCGCTCGACTTCCGCAACACGGTGCGTCACTCGCTGAGCTACGGCGGCGTGCCGGCCGAACCGAAGTTCAAGTACCCGCGCCCCGCCAAGCCCGAGCTGATGGTCATCGCCGACATCTCCGGCTCGGTCGCCGCCTTCGCCCGCTTCACCCTGATGCTCGTCTACGCGATGCAGGGCCAGTTCAGCAAGGTGCGGTCGTTCGTGTTCATCGACGGCATCGACGAGGTCACCGAGTTCTTCAAGTCCACCGAGGACATCCAGGAAGCGATCCACCGGGTCAACACCGAAGCCGACGTGGTGTGGGTCGACGGCCACAGCGACTACGGCCACGCGTTCGAGGTCTTCTGGGAGCGCTACGGCAAGGACGTCGGCCCCAAGACCACCGTGCTCCTCCTCGGCGACGCCCGCAACAACTACCACGCCAGCCAGAGCTGGGTGGTCCGCGAGATCCGCCAGAAGGCCCGCCACGTGTACTGGCTCAACCCCGAGCCGCGGTCGTACTGGAACACCGGCGACTCCATCGTCGGCGACTACGGCAACCACACCGACGGCGTGTTCGAGTGCCGCAACCTGCGCCAGCTCGAAGCCTTCGTCGAGAAGCTCGCCTGAGCCGTCGACTCAGGGCAGCAGCACGCCCGAGAAGATGAACTCGGTTCGCCGATTGAGCGCCAGAGCCGTCGCGTCGTCGTCGATGCTCAACAGGTCGGTCTCGCCGGCGGCACGTGACGAGAGGCGGGCGGGCTCGATGCCGGCACCGGTGAGGTACGCGACCACGGTGCGAGCGCGCTCGTCCGACAGCTCCCAGTTCGTCCGGGCGTCGCCGCGCTGATCGGCGTGACCGACGACCAGGACCGTCACGTGGGGCAACGCTCCGAGGACGGCAGCAACACGATCGAACTGCACCGAGTGCTCCGGTGTCAGCTCCGCGCTCCCGTCGGGGAAGCGCGGTGAGTCCAGCTCGATGACGCGGATGCCGACACCGTCGGGCACGAGCTCGTCGATCGCGAGGTCATCGACCACGTTGACGGCGTGCTGGCTGTTCGCCACCGCAAGCGCGACGAGTCGCTCGCGGGCATCTTCGCTCGGTACCGCTCCGCTCAGCGTGACCGTCGTCGGCGAATACACGACCAGGACCGGGAGCGGTGTGCCGTCGGGTGCGGAGCGGTTCGCACGATCCGTCGGCGTCGGCGTCGACTCGGCGGGTGCGGGAGCGGGTGTGCGTGTCGGCTCGGCATCGGGCTCGGGCTCCGGTACTGGTTCGGCTTCGGTCGTCGTCGGTGGTTCCGCACGCGTCGCCGGGGGCACCGTGCTCTCTGCCATGTCGTGTTCCGGCTCGGTCGCCGGCGTGTTGATGCTGCGGATCGGGGTCACCGGCCCGGCCCGCAACGTCGAGTTGCCGACGAACACGACGATGGCGAGCACCGCCGCTGCGCCGAATGCTCTCCGGGTCCATCTCCCTCGATCATCGAGTTCGTCGTAGTAGCTGCTCATGTCGGAGGGCCTCCCTGCCGATGATCGTGCGTGGCGAATCAGCGTGACGTTCCACAGAGGGCCTGGCGGTGCTGCAGATACGCGGTGCGCGGACAGCGGGCCCATTCCGCGCACTCCAGGCGCACCATGTGCGCGTGGTGGGTGCGCCGCGATGCGAGGATGTGAGTTGTGTCCACCACTCTTGAAGCCCTGATCGTCGAAGACGCTCCTGAGTTCGTCCAGATCGTCACGAGCGTGCTGCGTGAACGCGGCCATCGTGTGCGGTCGGCCGGCTCGATCGCAGACGCCGTCGAATCGATTGCCTCGGTCCCGCCGGATCTCGTCATCCTCGACCTGACGCTGCCCGACGGCGACGGTCTCGACCTGTGCCGCATGATCCGCGAGCGGTCGAACGCCTACATCATGATGCTGACCGGCCGTGACGACGAGATCGACAAGATCGTCGGCTTCAAGCTCGGCGCCGACGACTACGTCACGAAGCCGTTCTCGCCTCGTGAGCTCGGCGTCCGCATCGACGCGTTGGCTCGGCGGCCACGCTCGGCGCCGGCATCCGTGTCCGAGATCACCGTGGGTGAGGTCGTGATCCGACTGACGTCCCGTGAGGTCGAGGTCCAGGGCGTCGACGTGGAGCTCACGCGTATCGAGTTCGATCTCCTCGCCCTCTTCGCCGGGTCGCCTCAGCAGGTGTTCACTCGCCAGCAGGTGCTCGATCAGGTCTGGGGCGAGAACTGGTTCGGCGACCGTCACGTCATCGACGTGCACATCGCCAACCTCCGCCGCAAGCTGGCCGACCACACCGAGCAGAACGTCATCCGGACGGTCCGCGGCGTCGGGTACGGGCTCGCCTCCGTCTGAACGTCCCGGTCAGCTTGTCTCGAACGTCACGGTGATCGTGGACGTGTGACGATCATCGGGGGCACGCGTCTCGATCCGCCCGTGGCCCAGCATCAACATCTGTGCCATCGGCAGGACGAGCCCGTCGCGCGAGATCGCTCGGGTGCTCGCAAGACGGACGCGCAGCATGGTCGTCTCCTCGGATCCCTCGGCTTCCACCACGATCCGACCGTCGCGCATCGATTGCGCGGCACCGATCACGAGGCAGCGAGCCACCTGACGGAAGCGACCGATCTCGACGCCCGCAACCCCTGAGCACGCACCACCGATGAGCTCGAGCCCGCGGTCGTGCGCGACGTGGGCGAGGTCGGTGACGATCTCCTTGGTCACGGCGTTCACGTCGGTCTGGTGCGCGATCATCGGGCTCGATCGCGCCAGCTCGGCCAGGTCGTCGATCATGGCCAGCAGGTGCCGGCCGTTGGTCTGGATCCGCATCAACGCATCACGGTCCTGGTCCGAGCGTTCGTCGAGCTCGAGCAGCTCGGCGTAGCCGAGGATCGCATGGAGCGGTGTCCGCAGCTCGTGACTCACGTGGGCCAGCAGGTCGTCGCGCGAGCGGCGGGCGTGCTCGGCGCGCTCGTGTGCGGACGCGATCTCGCGCAGCGCCCTGTTGCGGGCCAACGCCACCCCGACGGCCTGACCGACCCGGCGAGCGAACTCGATGGTGTCGGGGTGCCAACCTGCGTTGGGTTCGAACCGATTGAGCCCTGCGACGCCGACGGTGACCCCGTTGTGGATGATGGGGATCTGGAGGATCGATCGCACGCCGAACGCTCCGAACGACGCATGCTCAGCGGCTGCTTCGGGTGGGAGGTCGGCGATGTCGTCGACGACGAGGATCTCCTGACGGTTTGCGCACGCGACCGACCACGGGAACTGGTCGAGACGCACGTGCTGGATCGCCGGGCGCTGTGGGATGACACCGCGGGTCCACTCGTGGGAGATGTCGAACGTGGCCTCGATCGGGTCGTAGAAGGTGACGTACCCGCGCTCGGCGTCGCAGAACGTCGCGATCTCGCCGATCGTCTCGTTCACCACGCGGTCGAGATCGTCGTCGGACGCCCCGATCAAGCGCAGCGCGAGGTCTGCTGCCACCTCCGACCAGCTCGACGTCCCTGCCACCGCGCCAGCTTGACTGCTCGGAGACCACGTCGGCGTCGATCCAGGCCGGGCTTGATGCGGCGTGAATCGTTCTTGATCGAACCTTGATCGAGCCGTCTGGGATGTTGCCGTCTGGGATGTCGCTGGCTGGGGCACTCGCCACCTCCTCCCTCGGTCGGATCGGCTCGTCCACGCAGCCGCAGGTGCTCGGGGTGAACGTTCGGGTCCGCTTCCTCCGTGCACGATGGTTGGCCGAACCTTGACGAGCGCCCCTGGGTTCGCTTGATGCGTACGCGCGAACGTGATCGGTGCCGGCAATGCCGGGAGATGCCGATGACGACGAGCACTGTGCGACGCTCTCTCCGAACGGACCCGGACGTGGCCACGACCGGATCCGCTGAGCGTCACTCGACCGGTCATGATCGACACTCCCGCCAGCAGCCGGTGGATCGAGATGCCATTGATCCGTTACCTCCGTGTCACACCGCTCGTCGCAGTGGGGGATCGGGCGGATGTCTGCTGTTCGTCCGTCCCGATCCTTCACCGCGGCGAGCGGTCGTGCGCGCACGGGCAGCGACCGGCATGATGGTGTGGTGAGCGACGACATGATCCCGTGGCAGCGGCTGGTCACCGAGGCGCCGATCGCGATCTCGGTCATCGATCCCGACGGCACGCAGGTCGCCTGCAACCAGGAATACGCCGAGATGCTCGGCTACTCGATGGACGACGTGCTCACGCTCGACGTGGGCTCGGTGACGCGTGTCGACGATCGAGCCTGGACCCGCGCCTACCTCGACCGCCTGGTGTCAGGCGACATCGAGCGGTACGTGACCGACAAGGTGTACGTCCGACGGGACGGGTCGACGTTCGAGGGACGCCTGACGACGCGGGCACTGCGCGACGAGCACGGGCGCTGCACCCACCTGATCGGAGCGATCGTGCCGATCGAGCCGCGGCCGCACATCGGCAGTGCGCAAGTGCGGCGGATGCTGGGGTACACCAACGACACCCTCACACTCGTCGATGTACACGGCACCGTGATCGAGACGACCGGCCGTTACGCGCCCGTGCTCGGGTACCCACCCGAGTTCTGGGATACGCGAACGGTGTTCGACCTGGTCGATCGCGACGATGTCGACCAGATCCTCGCGCTCCGCGAGGATCTCATCGCTGACCCCGGCGGCGAGATCGAGACCGAGATCGTCGTCCGGTCGGCCGGTGGTGACGAGCAGATCCTGCACGTTCGCGCGTTCAACGCGCTCAGCGACCCCGACCTGCACGCACTCGTCATCGTGACCCGCAACGTCACCGAACACCGGCGCGCCGTCGCGGAACTGGCGCGAGCGAAACGCCGGGCCGAGGCGCACGTCGACAGCCAGACCCGCCTACTCGCGACCGTCAGCCACGAGCTCCGCAACCCGCTCCACGCCGCTCACGGCCTCGCCGATCTGCTCGCCGACGACCAGCTTCCCGAACACACCGCTGAGCTCGTGCGCACACTTCGCCGCCAGTTGAAGAGCCTCACCCAGGTCACCGACGACCTCCTCGACGCTGCCCGGCTCGACGGCGGTCGGATCTCCATGCAGCCGGTCCCCACCGAGCTCGTCGAGATTGTCACCGACGTCGTCCAACTCGCGCGTGCCTCTGTCATCACGCGCGGCAAGGAAGCGACGCTCGACGTTTCCAGCCGCTTCGTGCAGGGGGTGCCCGGTTGGGTCAACGCCGATGCCGATCGGCTGCGCCAAGTGCTGTCGAACCTCGTCGGCAACGCCGTCAAGTTCACCGACAGCGGATCGATCCAGGTCGTCGTACGAGCCGAAGCGGGGGACGTCGTGTTCTCGGTGATCGACACGGGCATCGGCATCCCGTCCGACGAGCACGAGACCGTGCTGCAGCCGTTCGGGGTCGGCTCGACCGCTGGCGACCGCCGGGGTGCCGGGCTCGGACTGGCGGTCGTCCAGCGCATCGTCCGTGCGATGGGTGGCACGCTCACGATGACGAGCGCGGTCGGCACCGGCACCCGGTTCGACGTGCGCCTGCCGCTCGGACCGGTTGCGGCACCGGTCCGTGCTGCTGCCACCGAGCTCGGCGCAGGGACCAGGGTGCTCGTCGTCGAGGACAACCCCGTCAATCAGCAGTTGGCCCAACGCCAACTCGAGCGGCTCGGCCTGGTTCCCACCATCGTCGGATCCGGTGAGGACGCGATGGCGCTGCTGTCCGACCCGACGACCGAGTCATTCGCCGTGATCCTGATGGATCAGCAGCTCCCCGGCATGAGTGGAACGGAGACGACTCGCGCTGTGCGCGCGCTGGCGGGGCCGGTTGCGGCGATACCGGTGATCGGGGTGTCGGCGAGCGCGTCCAGCGCTGACCGTGATGACTTCACCGATGCGGGGATGGACGCGTTCATCGCCAAACCTGCGTCGCTCGGCGACCTGTCGACCGCGATCAGCGAGGTGTTGGCGGGCCGTGTCGCCGTCGGCGCTGCATCCAGCCCCACGCCGCCCGCGGCGGACGAGGCGTCGCACTCGGCCGACACGCCGAGCATCGATGTCGCAGTGCTCGATCGACTCGCCGGCGAGCTCGGTGGGCCCGACGTGGTCGCCAGCCTGATCGTCACCTACTGCGGCGAGCTCGACCATCGCATCGCGTCGATACTCGACCCACAGGCGCACGGCCACCCGAACGCGTCGTCGGTGGCCCATACCCTCAAGTCGAGCTCCCGGTTGCTCGGCGCGCTCGAGTTGGGCGACGTCTGTGCTGCGATCGAGCGATCTGGTGAGTCGGCGGGCAGCGGTCTGCGCGCCCTCGCCGAACGCTCGCGTGGTGAACTCGTGCGCTGGGCCGAGGAACGAACGGGCGGTTGACCGGCGGTTGCGATCAGGGTGCCGGCGGTACGGCTGGATACTGGAGTGCAGCGGCGACCGGCGTCTCGGGGTGAGCGAACAGGTAGCCCTGCGCGTACCGCACGCCGAGGGACTGCAACACCGCCCGCTCCTCCTCGTGCTCGATGCCCTCGGCGATCACCATGGCGTCAGTGACGTTGCCGAACTGCACGAGGCCCGCAACCAGCGCTTGGCGCGCCGGGTCGGCGTCGATGCCGGCGATGATCGCACGGTCGATCTTGACGATGTCGGGGCGCACCACGAGCAGGCGGGAGAGGCCTGCGTAGCCCGCCCCGACATCGTCGATCGCGAGCCTGCAGCTGGCTGGCAGCGAGGCTCGCAGACTGGTGGCGCCGTCGGCATCGAAGAGGGCGTCTTCGGTGATCTCCAGCGCGACTCGCTGGCGACAACCGGCCAGCATCGAAACCACCTCTGGTGCGAGTGCAGCCAACGGTGAGACATTGACGTGGATCCACGTGCCGTCGGGGAACACCCCGGCGGCCCTCAGCGCGCCGCGTACGAGCGCGAGCTCGAGCGAAACCCGGCGGCCCGCTTGCGTGGCGAGGTCCAGCACCTCGATCGGATCCAAGCCGTCGGTGAATCGGGCGAGCGCCTCGTAGCCGACCACACGGCGCGAGCCGAGCGTCATGATCGGCTGGAAGACGAAGCGGTACCGCTCGTCGGTGATCACCGAATCGATCCAGTGGCGGGCGTGATCGTCGGCGAAGTTGCGGTCGTGAGCGTCGTCGAGCAGGACGCCGATCTCATCGGCGAGCTCCTCCACGAGGAGCCGGTGGGTCTGGCGAGCGGGAGACTGGCAACCGACGAGCACGTAGGCCGCCCCGCCGGACCATCGGCCCGCGGCGGTGATGGCGAGGCGACCCTCGCCGACGGCGCCGCACAGCGGGCAGCGGCCGTGCGGACCGATGTCGAGATCGACGGTGGGTGTCGCCGGGCCGAGCCCGGCCGTCGCCGGCTGCACCACCGCCCAGTCGACCAGCGCCGGGCGCGGATCCCAGTCGACCTTCCCCCGGGGGTCGACGACGGCGAGCAGTGCGCAGGAGAGCGCCGTGGGGCGGCCGTCGAACAGCCGCCTGGCGGCGTCGAGACGCGTTTCGACGCCGGTACGGGCGTCATCAGCGGAGCGGGGATCGGTGATGCCCTGGCGCGCCGATCGCAGTTCAGCGAGCATCGCATTGGCCTGTGCGGTCCAGTGTCCGGCGACCCTGAGCTGCGCATTGATCCGTGCCACGAGCTCGGCCGGGTCGTACGGCTTGGCGAGGAAGTCATCGGCGCCGATCTCGAACGCGTCGAGGCGGGTCGCCACGTCGGCCGTGCCGCTCACGACGATCGTCGGGACGCGGGCATTGCCCAGCTGCGTGTGCAGGCGAGAGATCAGCTCGAGCCCCGATGTCCGCGGCATCAGCGCATCGGTGACGATCACGTCGGGTCGCAGGTCGACCGCGAAGGCCACTGCTTCGTCGCCGTCCGACGCGAGGACCACGTCGAACCCCGCCCGCTGGAGGACTGTCAGCAGGAACGCCCGCTGGACGGGGTCGTCGTCGACCGCAAGGACCAGCGGCCGGACGCCGCTGGCCAACACGCCGGCACCGGAGCGCGCACCATCTGAGGCGGTGATCGTCGATGGTGGTGCTCCGGGGGCGTGGTCGAGGCGGCGGGCCATGCGGCGAAGCCTCGTCCGACAACATCAAGGTGGCATCAATGCCGAACGAGGAGCCGCTCAAGCCCCTGCGACCGACGCTCGGGTGTCACGGCACGTGGCGGACGACGAGCGGCTGCAGCCCCCGGCCGACGCTACGACTCCGGGCGGGCCCTCGGCGACACCGGTTCCTCCCAGAGCGCGTACTTGATTCGCGGGTCCTTCCACACGACCTTCGCCCCGGCAGCCGTGAGCTCCTGATCGCCGATCGGGGCGAACACGAACGGTCCGACGCCGTCATCCACCCCTCGGTCCCGAACGACGACGCGGTCGGGCAGCGAGAACTGGTACAGCTGGATCCGGCGCCGCTGGTCGTCCCACTCGACCTCGGGATCGTCGGCATCGCGAACGAACTTCACGCCGATCTCCTCGCCCGGCGGGACGAGGTCTTCGATGGCCGTGACCTCGGTCGTGGGTTGCCAGCTGTTCAGACGCGTGTTGAGACCGTCGTGGGTCCGCACAGCGCCGATCGCGACGAACGCGACGGCGACGACCGTCAGGGTCGCGGCGCGTCGTGGCAGGAGTGCCAGCACGACGAGCACGACGAAGAGCGCCATACCGTACGCGGCGACCTCGACGACCGGGATCGCATTCGCCGTCCCGATGACGGGTGCGAACCCGGCGACCATCGGACGGACCCCGACGGACTCGGCGAACTCGGCGCCGTGCCAGCGGTCGACGGCGTACGTACCCGCCGCGGTCAGCCCGGCGATCACGGTGACCCCCGCGGCGAGTCGTGCCGGTCGGACTGCATGGCGCAGCGAGAGCAGCCAGGCGACCCCGATGATGATCAACGGCCACACGATGGCGTCGTTGTACCGGCCGTAGATCCGATGGTCGGCCCGGGTGCGGCCCGACATGAAGATCATCGAGACACCGACCAGCGGGAGCGTGTAGGCGAGCACGATGCGAGCGTTGCGCGAGGCCACCAGCGGAGCGTTCGCACGGCGACGAGCGGCCGCCGACGCTGCCACGCCGAGCCCGACCGCTGCCAGACCGGCGGTGGCGACGAACTGGTACCACGTTTGGCCCACCACCGACTGGGCGTTGTCGGCGAGGCGCGGGAGTCGTTTGGTGATCGAGCCGATCGTGTTGCTGCTGCCCGGATCGTCCCAGACGTTCGTGAAGACCCACGCCGTGTAGAGGTGGCCGAGTGCCGTCCAGCCGATCGCGACCACCGTGAGGACGAGTGCATGCCTCCACTCGCGGCGGGCGACGAATCGGCCGACCACGACGAGCGACACCAGCGCGACGTACGGTAGGAGCCGTCCGTGGGAGACGAACCCGAGCACGCTGACGACGATCGCGCCGATACCCGAACCGAGTCGTCCGGTGTCGTAGGTGTCGATCGTCAGCCGGAGGGCCCCGAGAAACGTGACCGTCACCAGCGACTCGGCCCAGACGTAGGACGTGGCGGCCAGCGACGAGGGCGCCAACGCGACGACCCCGGCGGCGAACACGCAGGCGACCGGCGACATCGTGGTGATCCGCGACGCGAGGCGAGCGAGCAGAACGGCGCCGACCCCGCCGAATGCGGCGCCGATCAGGAGCCCGCCGCGCATGAGCGTGGTCGTGTCGTCGGTGAACCAGAACAGGGGAGCGAGCACGGTGGCCATACCGGGTCGCCACGTGCTGTGGTCGAACAGATTCCAACGCGTGCCGCCGGCGAGCCAGCGCGCCATGGCCAGCTGTGCGGGTTCGTCGATCGCGATGTGGATCATCGTGCGGTTGCTGCTGAACCAGAAGCGTCCAGCGGTGACGACGGTCGCGAGGGCCATGAGCCACGTCAGGGGCACCCGGCGCGCCGGTACGGTGGCCGCATCGTGTTGGCGTTCCGCATCGGGTGGGGTTTCCGGGCGAGCATTCCGCTCGATCACGTCCTCGGCGCACGGCGCGTCGAGCGGCCCTTCATCGGATGGGGTGTTCATGGATGGCGGGGGCGCTGGCTCGTGAACGGTTCGTTGCAGGACGTGGTCGAGATCCGGATCGATCCGCCGGCACGCGGTTGGGTGGCATTCGTGCCGCTGCGCCTCCGGACGGTGTGGGTCAGTCTGGCCGATCCCGACGCGTTTCTGACCGCAGTCGGGCGATGATCACGTGCGCTGGTAGTTGGGCGCTTCCTTGGTGATCGTCACGTCGTGCGGATGGCTCTCCTCGCGGCCCGCTGTGGTGACTCGCATGAAGCGCGCACTCGTGCGCAGCTGGTCGAGATCGGCGGCGCCCGCGTAGCCCATCCCGGACCGCAGGCCACCGACGAGCTGATAGATCGTGTCGGACAGCGGCCCGGCGTACGGCACGCGACCCTCGATGCCCTCGGGCACGAGCTTGCGCGTGGCGGCGGCGAGGTTGGACGGGCCGTCGCCCTGTGCGGTCGCGTAGCGGTCGGCTCCGAGGCCCTGCATGGCGCCGAGCGAGCCCATGCCCCGGTAGCTCTTGAACCGTCGACCCTCGAACAGCTCGGTCTCTCCCGGGCTCTCCTCGGTCCCCGCCAGCAGCGAACCGAGCATCACGGTCGTCGCCCCCGCGGCGATCGCCTTGACGATGTCCCCCGAGTACGTGATACCACCGTCACCGATGATCGGGATGCCCAACTCGCGCCCCCGCTTGGCGGCGAAGTAGATCGCCGAGAGCTGCGGCATCCCGGCACCGCTGATGATGCGGGTCGTGCAGATCGAGCCCGCTCCGACGCCGACCTTGACGGCGTCGGCGCCCGCCTTCGCAAGGGCCTCCACCCCCTCCTCGGTCACCACGTTCCCCGCCGTCACCGGCAGATCGGGCCACGATCCCTTGATCCGCTCGATGGTCTTGATCACGCCGGCAGAGTGGCCGTGAGCGGTGTCGATCGCCACGGCGTCGACCCCCATCGCGACGAGCGCTTCGACCCGTGCCTCGACATCGTCGCCAACGCCGACGGCCGCCGCACAGCGGAGCCGCCCTCGGCTGTCACGCGACGCGTTCGGGTAGTCGAGACGCTTCTGGATGTCCTTCACGGTGATCAGGCCCGCCAACCGGCCCTGGTCGTCGACGAGCGGCAGCTTCTCGATCCGGAACCGCTGGAGGATCGCCTTGGCTTCGTCGAGCGACGTGCCCACCTTGGCGGTGACCAGGTTCTCGCTGGTCATGAACTCGCTGATCGGGCGCTCGAAGTCACCGCCCTCGCAGAACCGGATGTCACGGTTGGTGAGGATGCCGACGAGCTCACCGGTCTCGTTCGTGATCGGGACGCCCGAGAACTTGAAGCGGTTCATGAGCTCTTCGGCTTCGAACAGCCTGGCGGTCTTGCGGAGGGTGACGGGGTCCGAGATCATTCCGCTCTGGCTGCGCTTGACCTTCTGCACCTCGGCCGCTTGCTCGGTGCCCGACATGTTGCGGTGGATCACGCCGATGCCACCGTTGCGGGCCATCGCGATGGCCATGCGCGCCTCGGTGACCTTGTCCATCGCCGCCGACACGAGCGGGACCGCGAGCACGATGTCCGCGGCGAACGCCGACGACGTGTCGACCGCATCGGGCAGGGTCTCGGAGTAGCCCGGGATCACGACGACGTCGTCGAAGGTGAGTGCGTCGTAGCGGTCGAAGAGTGCGTCGTTGAGGCTCATGGTTCGCTCCGTCATGTCGGTGTTCAGCTGCTGCGCGTCCCGGTGGGGACCGACCTGGCGTGCTCGCACCAGGTCCGGATGGTGTCGACGAGGAGGCGATGCTCGGTGGCATGGACTCGCTCGGCGAGCGTCTCCAGTGTGTCGTCCGCGAGGATGGGTACCTCGGCAGTGGCGAGCACCGGGCCGTCGTCGACGCCCTGGTCGGGGACGAGATGGATCATCACCCCGGTGCGATCCCGTTCGCCGGCCAGTGCCTGGTGCCAGGCGCGCTCGATCGCGTGGGTGCCCGGCAGCTCACCAGGGAGCGCGGGATGGAGATTGATCACCCGCTCGGGGAACCATCCGAGAAAGCTGGTGGTGAGGATCCGCATCCACCCGGCGAGCACGACCAGGTCGGGTGCGAACCCGGCCACGACGTCGGCGAGCCGGGCGTCGTAGTCGGGCCGGGCCTCGCCCGCATGGCGGCCGATGTGGACCGACGGCACACCGGCCTCGGCGGCCCGCGTGAGGGCGTACGCGTCGTCGCGATCCGAGACGACTGCCACCACGGTGGCGGGGATGCGCCCGTCTGCCGTGGCATCCAGGATCGCCTGTAGGTTGCTCCCGTTGCCCGACGCGAGCACCACCAGCCGAGTCGTGGCGGTGGACCGGTGCTCCATGCGTCGACGGTACGCGCGCGCGGTGAACGGCTGGTGCGCGCTGAACGAAAAGTCAGGTTCGACCCGGTTCGATAGTGTTCGGAGCCGCATGTGGAGTTGGGCCGCGCGTCAGGTATCCGGATGAGCGCAACGGCGGCCGTACCCGCGCCGACGGCGGCGGGTGCACGCACTCACGGGTTCGCCCACCAGCCTGCGCTCGACGGGCTGCGCGGTGTGGCGGTCCTGATGGTCGTCTGCTTCCACGGCGGCTGGTCGTGGATGACCGGTGGCTACGTGGGTGTCTCGGTGTTCTTCACGCTCTCCGGGTTCTTGATCACCCGGTTGCTGCTCGACGAGCACGAACGCCGTGGGCGCGTCGACGTGGTCCGATTCTGGGGGCGGCGGCTTCGCAGACTCGCTCCGGCCAGCATCGCATGCCTGCTCGCAGTCGGGGTGCTCGGGACCTTCGGCGCGTTCGGTGACGTTCCCGATCTCGGGCGTGACCTCCTCGGCGCAGTGCTCCACCTCGCGAACTGGTTCTCCCTGACCGGGGAGACCTCCTACGCGGAACAGGTGCTCGCGACGCGATCGCCGCTCGACCACTTCTGGTCGCTTGCGATCGAGGAGCAGTTCTACTGGCTGTGGCCACTCGTGATGGTCGCTGCGATGCGGCGTGGCAGGCCTGATCGTGTGGTGCTGGTGCTCACCCTGCTGGCGATGCTGGCCGCCCCGACGACCGCCTTCCTGTTCGGCGGCGACGCTGCGTATTGGGCGACCCCGGCGCGGGCAGGGGAGATCCTGGTCGGGGCGTCGCTGGCTGCAGTGCTCCACCGACGCGCAGAGGCTCCGTCGGCGCAGATGGCGTGGCTGGGTGCCCCGGCGCTGTTCGTGATCGTGTGGGCTGCGGTCAGCTGGCCCAGCGCTTCGGGTCCGGCCTACTCGGGTTGGCTCCCGATGTTCGCGCTCGCGAGTGGGGCGCTGATCCTGTCGATCCAGGTTCGTTCGCCGCTGCGCCGTGCGCTCGCCTGGCGACCGCTGACCGGTCTCGGCGTCATCAGCTACGGCGTGTACCTGTACCACTGGCCGGTGTTCCTGGTGCTCGACGACCGGGGGAGCGGGCCGACGGTCGGCCGATTCCTGATCCAGATCGCGATCACGATCGCGATCGCTGCCATCTCCTACCGATGGTTCGAGCGGCCGATCAGGAGTGGGGCCGGCGACCATCGAACGCTCTGGCGGCCGATGCTGGTGGCGTCGGTCGTAGTGGTGCTCGTGGCGACGCTGGGATCGTTCGGTACGCCTGATCGCTTCGCCGATCCGAGTCGCGCCGTGAGTCAACTCGAACCGATCGCCGACCAGAGCCAGCTCGCACCGCTGGCCTCGCTGGCCCCGCTGGTGCCGCTGACACAGGAGCCGACCGAGCTGCCTGCGACGCGTGCGCCGTCGAGCGACCGCGCACCGGTGCCGCAGAGGATCGATGCCGCGATGGTGGGCGGCACCTCGATGCACGTGACCGAGCGGGCTGAACCCACCGTGCCACCCGACCCGTCGCTACCGCCTGCACCGCCGGCGAGCGTTCCGTCCGCTTCCGCCGTCGACGTCGCGGTCGCAGCGATGCCGCAGCGTGCGGTCCGGATCCTGGTGGTCGGCGACTCCACGGCATGGAGCATCGGCGACGGGTTGGCCGCGTGGGCGGCTGCCAATCCTGCCGTAGCGAGCGTGACGCTCACCGTGTCGCCGGGGTGCGGGTTCGTGCTCGACGGTCGGGTGCCTGCCGACGACGGCACCGACTACGTCGCTCAGTGCGACCAGACGTTGAGCACGTGGATGAACGACGCGTTGCTGCAACTCCGTCCTGACGTCGTGATGCTGATGGCGACGCGCACCGACGTGAAGGACCGTGAGTGGTCGCCCGACGAGGGTGTGTTGTCGGTGTTCGATCCGCGAGCGCAGGAGCGGATCCGAGCCGACTACGCAGACGTCACCGAGTGGATCCTCGGTGCTGGTGCGCCAGAGGTGGTCTGGATCGAGCCGCCGGTCGTGCGGGTCGACCCGGCACCTCCCGATGAGATGACCGATCCCGAACGGATCGCGGTGATGCACACCATCATCCGCGACACGGTCGCAGCGGCCCAGGCCGGGCGGGTCGCCAGCGTCGACCTGGCCGGGTGGTACGGCTCGTCGACGATCGACGACATCGCCGCCCGACCCGACGGCATGCACTTCGACGTCGTCGGAGCGACTCAGGTCGCCGAGCGGTTCCTCGGCCCCACCCTCGTGAACATCGCACTCGGCGCCTCCTGACGCCTGCGCCCTGCCGCGGGTCAGACCAGGTGGACTCGGCGTTGGCCGGGTTCGCCGTTGATCAGTCGGCCGATCAGCCAGGTGGGTTCGGCGATCATCGCCTGCACCGCGTCGACGTCGTCCTCGGCAACCACGAGCACCATCCCGATGCCCATGTTGAGCATGCGGTGCAGCTCGTGGGCGTCGACGCCGGTCGCGAGCTCTGCGATCAGCTCGAACAGCGGGCCCCGCGGCCACGACCCGAGCTCGATCTCGGCGTCGACGCCGTCGGGGAGCACGCGTGGAAGGTTCTCGGGCAGACCGCCGCCGGTGATGTGCGCTAGCCCCTTCACCCGCCCCGAATCGATCGCAGGGCCGAGCACATGGAGATATGACCGGTGCGGCTCGAGCAGTGCATCGCCGAGCGGGCGGTCGAACCCGGGCGGCGTCACGTCCATCGGTACCCAGTCGAACAGCTTGCGCAGGAACGAGTAGCCGTTGGTGTGCGGCCCGCTCGACGCCACCCCGATCAGGGCGTCGCCAGGAGCGACGTCATCGCGTGGGAGCAGGGCGCCACGGTCGGCGTACCCGATCAGGGTCCCGGCGATGTCGAAGGCACCCTCGGCGTAGACGCCCGGCATCTCGGCGGTCTCACCGCCGAGCAGCGCGCAACCGGCTGCTTCGCAGGCTTCGGCCATACCGGTCACCACCTCGGCGACGAGGTCGGCGTCGAGCGTTCCTGCGGCGATGTAGTCGAGGAAGAACAGCGGGCGTGCGGCTTGCACGAGCACGTCGTCGATGCAGTGGTTGACGATGTCGGCACCGACGCCTCGAACCTTGCCCAGCCGCGCTGCGAGCTCGACCTTGGTGCCGACTCCGTCGGTCGACGCCACGAGCACCGGGTCGGCGAGCTGCACGAGGCGCTTGGCCGACATCACGCCGCCGAAGCTGCCCACACCGCGAAGCACGTCGGGGCCGAGCGTGCGCTCGACGGCGCCCTTCATCTGAGCGACGGCGCGGTTGCCCTCGTCGATGTCGACGCCGGTCTGCGCGTACGAGGTGAGCAGCGCACCAGGCGCTCGCCAGCCGATGTCGCGTCGCACCTGCATGTTCGCGAACCGGACCCCGTCCATGCCCCGGTAGGCGGCGGCGCGGGCAGCCGCCAGGTCGTCGCCCACACCGGTCACGGCGAGCACCCGGCCACCGGCGGTTCGACCGTCCGTGATCGAGGCCGGGAACAGCGTGGCTGCCGGAACCGTCGTGGACGCGTTGGCCCACTGTGTGGTCGAGAAGCCCGACAGCGAGATCAGCGCACCGGTGCTGGGCGTGCCGGGGTAGCCCGGCGCCGCAGCCACGACCGTGCACGACGCGCCCTTCCTGACGGCGAGCGGAACCGATTCGACGTCGCCCCTGGTGCACGCCAGCGCGAGTTCGGCCAGGTCGGCGTCGAGGAGCGGCAGGACTGCCTGTGTCTCGGGGTCGCCGAAGCGGCAGTTGTACTCGATCAGCTTCGGGCCGTCGGAGGTGAGCATCAGGCCGGCGTACAGCACGCCGACGTACGGGGCCCCCGAGGCGAGGAAGTAGTCGAGCACCGGCTGGACGAACGTGGCCAGCAGCTCGTCGGCGTCGTAGGGCACCGGGGCCGGCGCGTAGGCGCCCATGCCACCGGTGTTCGGGCCGGTATCGCCCTCTCCGATGCGCTTGTGGTCCTGCGCGAGCGGGAGCGCGACCGCGCGCGTCCCGTCGCAGAGGGCGAGCAACGAGCACTCGGCGCCGGTCAGGCGCTCCTCGAGGACGAACGGACCGATCGGCGAGGTGGCGCGGATGGCGGCGAGCGTCTCGTCGATCGACTCGGGCACCATCACGCCCTTGCCCGCCGCCAGGCCGTCGAGCTTGACGACCACGGGGTGGCCGAACGCGTGGAACCACGCGATCGCGCCCTCGGTGTCGAGTTCCTCGAACCGTTCGTACCGGGGGCCGGGCACCCCGAGCGAGGTCGCCAGGTGGCGGCTGTACCCCTTCGACGACTCGATCCGCGACTGCTTCGAGGTCGGCCCGAAACACGGGATCTTGCGGAAGTGGCACTCGTCGGCGATGCCGTTCACGAGCACCGACTCGGGGCCGGGGATCACGAGGTCGACTGCGGCGGCGGTGGCGTCGCCCAGCTCGGCAGCCAGCGTGACGGTGTGCCCGTACTGCTCGCACGCCCAGGCGATCGCGTGCTCTCGCCCACCGCTACCCACCACCAGCACCCGCATCAGGCGAGCGCTCCTTCGAAGCTGAGTTTGGCCTGGGCGTCGTGGACGGGGAGCGGGTACGTCCCGGTGAAGCACGCGTTGCAGTACCCCTCGGTCGAGCCGACGGCGCGCATCATGCCGTCGAGCGAGAGGAACGCGAGTGAGTCGGCGCCGATCCGGTCGCGCATCTCGTCGATGCTGAGGTGGGCGGCCATCAGGTCGCCGTCGTGGCCCATGTCGACGCCGAAGTGGCAGGCGTGGGTGATCGGCGGGCACGTGATCAGCAGGTGCACCTCGGTTGCACCGGCGTCGCGTACCAGCTTGACCAGCTGGCCACTGGTGGTGCCACGCACGAGCGAATCGTCGATCATGATCACCCGCTTGCCGGCGAGGTTCTCGGCCAGCGCGTTGAACTTCAGTGCGACGCCCCGTTCCCGGAGGCCCTGCGTCGGCTCGATGAACGTGCGGCCGATGTAGCGGTTCTTGATCAGGCCGTCGTTGAACGGGATCCCCGAGGCCTGCGAGTAGCCGATCGCAGCCGGGATCGATGAGTCGGGCACCGGGATCACGACGTCGGCGTCGATCCCCGCCTCGTGGGCGAGCTCGACCCCGAGCCGCTGGCGCACGTGGTGCACGTTGTGGCCGTCCCACACCGAGTCGGGCCGGGAGAAGTAGACGAACTCGAAGGTGCAGCGCGCCGACCGTGCGGCGGGCGTGAGCGCCTGGTGGCGGTGCATCTCGGCGCCCCGCAACGTGACGATCTCGCCGGGGCGTACCTCGTCGATGTCTGCGCAGCCGAGGGTGCTCAGCGCGCAGGTCTCGCTCGCGACGGCGTAGCCGCCGTTCGGCAGACGGCCGACCGACAGCGGGCGGAAGCCCCATGGGTCGCGCACGGCGATCACCTGGTCCTGGCTGAGCAGGACGAGGGAGAACGCTCCTTTCCAGGCGGGAAGGGTCCGCTCGAGGCGTTCCTCCCAGGTGCGCCCACCGGCAGCGGCGAGCATGAGCGCGATCACCTCGGTGTCGCTCGTTGCCGTGAGGCCGAAGCCACGGGTGAGCAGTTCGTCTCGTAGCGACGGCGCATTGACGATGTTGCCGTTGTGGGCCACGGCGAGCGGGCCGTGCATCGTCTCGACGAGGAACGGCTGGATGTTGCGCAGCGCGTTGGAGCCGGTCGTCGAGTACCGGGTGTGGCCGATCGAGTGGTAGCCGGTGAGCGGGGCGAGCACCTGCGGGGTGAACACGTTCGCCACGAGGCCCTCGTCCTTGTGGAGCCGGGCGCGCTGGCCGTCGCTGACCGCGATGCCGGCCGCCTCCTGGCCGCGATGCTGGAGCGCGAACAGGCCGAAGAACGTCATCTCGGCGACACCGTCGCCGTGCGGCGTCGAGATGCCGATCACGCCGCACTCCTCCTTGGGCCGGTCGTCCTCGCGTCGGTCGTCATGGTGACGATCACGGAGGGTCACGGGGACGCTGTTCACAACAGGCCTGCTTTCTGGAGGTTCGCGACGAGCCGATCGGCGACCGGGTAGCTTCCGGGCTCGAAGGTGTCGCCGGTGAGGCGCTCGAAGGCGTTGACGTAGCGCTGCGTCGTGGCGGTCCACACGTCGGGGTCGACCTCGGGGACGGGACCGTGACCTTTGTAGCCGATGTCGGCGAACGCCCGCCGCACCACCTCTTTGTCGAGGCTCTCCGGCTCGTCGCCCGCAGCCAGACGCTCGACGTAGGTAGCAGCCACCCACCAGCGCGACGAGTCGGGTGTGTGCACCTCGTCGATGAGGATCAGTTCGCCGTCGTCGGTGAGGCCGAACTCGTACTTGGTGTCGGCGAGGATCAGCCCGGCCTGCTGGCCGAGGTCGACGCCCCGCTCGAAGACCGCGAGCGCCGCAGCGATGACCCGTTCCCAGAGATCGGCATCGAGCAGACCGCGTTCGACGACGTCGGTACACGACAGCGGCTCGTCGTGCCCGCCGTCGTGCGCCTTGGTGGTGGGGGTGACGATGTGCGTCGGCAGCTGCGTGTTCTTGCGGAGTCCGTCGGGGAACGAGTACCCGTACATCTCGCGGCGGCCCTCGGCGTACATGCCCCAGATCGACGTGTCGGTCACTCCCGTGATGTGGCCGCGCACGACGACCTCGACCGGGAGCGGCGTCGCCGAGCGCGCGAGGAGGGCATTCGGGTCGGGGACGTCGATCACATGATTCGCGATCAGGTCGGCAGTCCGCTCGAACCACCACGCGGACAGCTCGTTGAGCACCTGCCCCTTGTATGCGACCCCGGCCAGCACGCGGTCGAATGCGGACAAGCGGTCGGTGGTGACGATCAGCCGGCGGCCGGGGCCGCACGACCACGAGTGGCGGACCTTGCCGTCGCGCCGGTCGGGGAGCGCGAGGTCGATCTCGGTGAACGGGGCGAACGATCCGGTGCGCACGTCGTCTCCCGTCACATCTCCGCTGCGGCCGCGACGCCGTTGCGGAAGATCCGTAGTCCGAGGTGCCGCTCGGGGTCGAGTTCGGTGTCGAGGCCCGCGTTCGGGTGCTGCCGTGCGAGCACGTGGTTCTCGGGGTGTGGCATCAGCCCCAGCACGTTGCCGGCCGGGTTGCAGACCCCGGCGATCGCATCGACCGAACCGTTCGGATTGGCGCCGGCGTAGCGCAGCACGACCTGGCCCGACGCGGCGAGTCCAGCCGGGTCGGGGTGGACGTAGCGACCCTCGCCGTGGGCGATCGGGCAGTCGATCGGATCGTCGATGCCGCGGGTCCACACGCACACCGACGGCTGCGGTTCGAGCGTCACCCAGCGACAGTCGAAACGGCCGTGATCGTTGTGGCCGAGCGCGCCCGGGAGGAGGTGGGTGCGGGTGAGCACCTGGAACCCGTTGCAGATGCCGATCAGCGGCCGCCCGGTCGCAACGAACTCCTCGAGCGCGTCGCCGAGGCCCACCCGCAGATCGAGCGCGAGCATGTTCCCGGCGCCGAGCGCGTCGCCGTAGGAGAAGCCGCCGGCGATGGCGACGAGGCGAGCGTCATGGAGCATCTCGGGCCGAGCGACGAGATCGCGAGCGAGCACGATGACCGGGTCGGCACCGGCCATCGTGAGCGCGAGCGCGAGATCACGGTCGCGGTTGGTGCCGGGGCCTGCCACGACGATCGCAGGGACGCGGCTCACGATGCGGACTCCGTCTGCTCGCCCTGGAACGCGGCCACGAGATCGGGCACCTCGACGGGCATCATGCCGGTGACGAGCAGCCACGGCGCTGCCTGCACCGTGCCGAGCACGTGCACGTCATCGTGCATCACGTCGCGGAAGCGCCCGAGATCACCCGGCGTCACCTCGACGACGAGCCGGCCGACCGACTCGGAGAAGAGCGCCGTCGCGAGGTCTGGGTGAGGCAGTTCGGTGATCTCGGCACCGAGCCGCCCGGCGATGCAGAGCTCTGCGAGCGCGACGGCGAGTCCACCTTCGCTGACGTCATGACAGGCGCGTACCAGGCCTTCGAGGATCGCACGGTGCAGACGTCGGTAGCGCTCGGGTGCACCGGGGTCGGGCGCCGGCACGACTCCCGGCTCATCGGGGGCACCGAGGACCATGTCGAGATGGCTGCCGGCGAACTCGGGTGCGGTCTGCCCGAGCAGCACCAGCAGGTTCCCCGGCGACGTGAGCACCGGGCGGACACAGCGATCGGCATCCGGAACGTGCCCGACCGCGGTGATGACGAGCGTCGGTGGCACGGCGTGGCGCTGGCCGTCGGCGCCGGTGTACTCGTTGTTGAGCGAGTCCTTGCCGGACACGAAGGGCGCCCGGTAGGCGAGCGCGGCAGCGACACAGCCGTCGACCGCTGCGACCAGCTCGCCGAGCGTCGTCGGTCGACGCGGGTCGCCCCAGGAGAAGTTGTCGAGCAGCGCCACTCGGTCGGGGTCGGCCCCGACGGCGACCACGTTGCGCATCGCCTCATCGACCGCAGCGTGCGCCATCGCCTCGGGGTCGTGCAGTCCGTACCACGGGTTGACGCCGATACCGATCGCGATGCCCTCGGCATCGCCGGGCGCCGCCAGCACCACCCCGTCGGCGGGCGCGTCCCGCTCACGCCCGACCAGCGGTCGGATCAGGGTGGCACCCAGGATCTCATGGTCGTACCGGTGAATCGTCGACGCCTTCGATGCGATGTTGCGGTGCGAGAGCAGAGCGAGCAACGCAGCGGCCGGGTCGGCAACGGTGCGACCGGTCGCCGCCGCCTCGCCGCGGCGTGGCTGCGGCATCACGGCGGTCATCCGGCGCTGCGGGCGTCCGTCGTGGAGGAAGCTCGTGTCGAGTTCGAGCACCGGCTCACCGCCGCTGCGCACGATCAACCGGCCGTCACCGGTGAAGTGACCCAGGTCGGCGAGTTCGACGCCGTGCGCCGCGCAGCGGGCGCTCAGCTCGGCGAGGCGTTCGGGCGCGACGGCGATCACCATCCGCTCCTGGGCCTCGCTCAACCAGATCTCCCACGGCTCGAGCCCGGCGTACTTGAGTGGGACGCGATCGAGCTCGACATCGGCGCCGACGCCTTCCGCCATCTCGCCCACCGCCGACGACAACCCGCCGGCCCCGCAGTCGGTGATCGCCGTGAACAGGTGCTCGGCGCCGACGAGGACGTCGATCAGCAGCTTCTCGACCACCGGGTCGCCGATCTGGACGCTCGCGCCGGCGACCTCGCCCGTGGTCGCGTCCATCGTCAGCGACGAGAACGTGGCGCCCCTGATCCCGTCGCGGCCGGTGCGGCCGCCGAGCACCACGACCCGGTCGCCGGGGAACGGGCCGGCGTGCTGCTCCCATCCGTTGGCCTCTCCGACACAGCCGGCGAACACGAGTGGGTTGGTGGTGTACGCCGGGTCGTACAGGATCGCACCGGCCACGGTCGGCAGCCCGATCTTGTTGCCGTAGTCGGCGACGCCGTCGATCACACCCTCACGGATACGCAGCGGGTGGAGGGCGCCATCGGGCACGTCGGCCAGCGGGGTGTCGGGCGGGCCGAAGCACAAGATGTCGGTCACGGCGATCGGGCGGTGCGCGATGCCGAGCACGTCTCGGATCACCCCGCCGACGCCGGTGTTCGCGCCGCCGAACGGCTCGACCGCCGAGGGATGGTTGTGCGTCTCCGCCTTGAGTGCGAGCGTGATCGCCCGCCCGTCGGCGTCGTCGCGGAATCCGACGATGCCGGCGTTGCCGACGAACGCGGACCGAACGAACGGCGCAGCGATCGCCTCGGTGCAGGCGCGCAGCATCCCGATGAGCGAGGAGCGTTCGACGCCGTCGTCGGTCGTGATGTGGGCGCGGAACGTCTTGTGGGCGCAGTGCTCGCTCCACGTCTGTGCGAGTGTCTCGAGCTCGACGTCGGTCGGCTCTCGACCCGCTGCGGCGAAGTGGGCCTGGACGGCGAGCAACTCCTCCGGGTCGAGCGCGAGCTTGCGTTCGACCCCGATCGCGACGAGCTCGTCGAGAGTGCGCCCCTGGAGCGGAACGATCTCGGCCTTGCCGGTGCGGCTGCTGTCGGGGTGCAGCACCGGATCGACGGTGCCGATCGCCCATCGTTCGATGACCGGGTTGGCGACGACCCGGCGCACGATGGTCTCGGCGAGTGACGGGTCGACGTCCGGACCGAACTCGACACGCCGGCCGGTCGCCGCCCCCGTGACGATGATGCCGAGTTGACCGGCGCCGTGGACGACCGAGCCGGCGGCCGTGTCGGTGACCCCGGGGAGGAACGTCACCTCGACGCCTGGCCCGGTCGGGACTTCCCACGTCGCGGTCTGCAGGAGCGGGTCGGTGAGCAGACGGTGCAGCGCGTCGAGGTCGGTGGCGGAGATGTCACCCTCGATGAAGATGATGTCACTCACGGCGACACCGCCGGCAGGGGGGACCCCTACGCCCACGTGGGAAGCGGCTGCGGCGATCGCAGCGCCACGGGGATCCGGCTCGATGGACCGGATCGTCAAGCGGTGCCGGCGGGCTGTTGACGGGAGGTCCACTGCCGCGACGTTATGAGTTCGCGCGGCGTGGCTCGATCCATTGAACGAAATGTCAGCGCGCCGCCGATCGCGGCGCCGTTTCGGCGTGCGATTGAGCGTTCGAGGGCGCCTCCGCTACCGTGCCCGCGCGTGGCGACGTGGCTGATGAAGTCCGAACCGGATGTGTTCGGGTACGACGATCTCGTTCGAGTGAAGCGCGAGGGGTGGGACGGCGTGCGCAACTACCAGGCCCGGAACTTCATGAGGTCGATGGCCAAGGGCGACGAAGTGATCTTCTACCACTCGAACGCAACGCCTCCCGGGGCTGCCGGCATCGCCAAGATCGTGAAGACCGCCGAGCCCGACCCCACCCAGTTCGACCCGGCCTCCAAGTACTACGACCCGGCGTCAGATCCTGCCGATCCCCGCTGGGACTGGGTGACGCTCGGGCCGGTCAAGAAGCTTCGGTTCGTCCCGCTCGACGAGCTCCGGTCGATGCCGGAACTCACCGAGTGTCGCCTGCTCGCACGCGGGAACCGGCTGTCGGTGATTCCCCTCACCGACGACGAGTTCGTCGCGATCGCCCGAGCGGGTGGCGTGTCGCGATGACCGACCCTGCAGGATCCGCTGCACTCGTGGCACCGACGACCATCGTGTTCATCCGTCATGGGGAGTCCGAGGTCACGGTCCGCCGCATCATCGGCGGCCATCGGACCTGTTCGGGGTTGTCCGACCTCGGGCGGCGTCAGGCAACGGCCCTCCACGACCGCCTCGCCGCATCGGGTGAGCTCGAGCCGACCGTGCTCTATTCCAGCGGCTACCCCCGTGCGCGTGAGACTGCCGAGGCGATCGCCCCGGCATTCGGGCTGCCGATCGTCGTCGACGAGGCCCTCGGCGAGCACGACCCCGGGCCCGAGTGTGACGGGCTCGGTTTCGCCGACTTCGTCGACCGCTTCGGCACGCCCGACTGGGAGAACGATCCCCACGGGGTGACCTTTCCCGGCGGTGAGACCGTCGCCGAGTTCCATCACCGGGTCGGCCGGGCGATCTCCCGGCTCGTCGACGAGCACGCAGGCGGCGCAATCGTCGTGGTGTGCCACGGTGGGGTCGTCGACGCAGCGTTCCGACTCCTGCTCCGGCTGCCGATGACCGGCGGGTTCGATCTGCACACCCTCAACACGTCGCTCACCGAGTTCACCCGGATCCCCACGGAGGGTCGAGCGAGGCGCTGGCGCCTCGTCCGGTACAACGATGCGGCGCACCTCGTCGGCCTCCCCAGCGAAACGCCGCGCATCTCGCAGGGTGGATCGTGATCGCCGTCGCGCGTCGAGCGCCGGGACCGGCATGACGTCGCGCACCCGCTGGATCGTCGTCGGCGGCGGCAGCGCCGGATGTGTCGTCGCGGCCCGGCTCAGCGAGGACCCGTTCAACGACGTGGTCCTGATCGAAGCGGGGGCCGACCATGGCCCAGGGCCGGTTCCCGACCGCGGCGGCGCGTTCCTGGAGGACCAACTCCGCACTGCACCCGACCTCATGGTGGTCCGGCGGCCCGGCGAGGAGCCGCAGCCGTACCTCCAGGGCTTCGGTCTCGGGGGATCGTCACTCATCCATGGCTGCATTGCCACGCCCGACCCTGGGCAGTACGAGATCGACCACCTGATTCCGCTCGAACCGGCGACTCGGCTCGGGTCGCTCGGGAGCGCAGTGATGGATGCCGACCCGCGGGCACGGCCGGTGCTCCTCACTCGGGCCGGCGGTCAGCGAATCACGGCTGCCGACGCCTACCTGCGCCCCGTGTTGCACCGGCCGAACCTGTTCGTGGTGACCGGATCACCGGTGGTGCAGCTGGGCCTACGCGGCTGGCGCGCCGAGCGCGCGATCACGGCCGACGGGATCGAGTACCAAGCCGACCGCTTCGTGGTGTGCGCCGGAGCGATCGGGACGCCGACGCTGTTGTTGCGGAGCCGGATCGACACGCCCGGCATCGGCGAAGGGCTGCACGACCACCCGGCGTGCACGATCGCGCTCGAGTTGGAGCCGGGCACCGACGTGGTGGCTCCCACGATCAGCGTGGTCATCGATCGCAACGGCAGCCAGATCCTGCCGCTCAATCACCTCAATCTGGCGCCTGGGCACGGCGCGATCATGGCCGGCCAACTCGCGGTCACGAGCGCCGGCCGAGTATCGCTCCCGGACCACGACGGTCCGCCGCTCGTCGAGCTGCACCAGCTGACGACCGCGGCAGACATCGCCGGGCTCACCGATGTCGTGCTCGACGCATTGCGGGTCATCGAGCTCGACGCCGTCCGGGAGGTGGTGCGCAGCGCCTACCTCGACGCCGATGGCACGCCGGTCTCCGCGATCGCGGACGACGCCGACCTCGTCCGTGACTGGGCGGTCGGCCACGTCACCGGATTCCACCACCTCACGTCGTCGTGCCCGGAGGGTGTGGTCGCCGATCAGTTCGGTCGGGTGCTGGGCTACGACAACCTGATGATCTGCGACGCGTCGCTGTTCCCGCGGTCACCGACCCGCAACCCGTACATCCCGGTGATCCAGCTCGCCGAGCGGCTGACCAGCCAGTGGCGCGTGCACGGTGCGTGAGCACCGAAGTCGTTCAGTCGTTCAGTCGTTCAGCCGTTCAGTCGTTCAGTCGTGAGAGGAATGCCTCGAGTGCGAGGTGGTCCACGCTGATCCGGAGATGACCGTCGATGCGTGCGATGTCGAGGACCGGGCAGAACACGTTCTCTCCGTCGATGAAGAAGTGGGGTGAGCCGACGGCGCCCCGTTGACGACCGTCGTCCCAATCCGCCCGGACGAGGGCGTCGTCGCCGTCTGCGTCGTCGGGCAGCGTGACCCGGTGGTCCGCGGCGATCCGTGTCAGCGTGGCGTGGTCGCCGATGTCGAGCCCGTGCTCGAACAGTGCGTCTCGAACGGCGAGCGCAACGGCCTCGCCGACCCGATCGGAAACGGCATAGGCGCGAGCGGTCAACGCCATTGCCGGGATCGACGATGCAGGAAACGACGACTCGACGAATCCCGCGAACAGGTCGCTCGCCACCTGATCACGGATCTCGTCGATCTCCTCCGCGATGAACGGTGGGTCGAGCGGCTTGCCGTTGATCAGCTCCAACGGCCAGGCCCGGACGCGGAGCACGGCGTCGGACCCTCGAGCGTCGCATGCATCGCGAATCCGACGGAGTCCGACGTGAGCGAACGGGCAGCACGCGTCGGCGAACACCTCGATGACCCTCATGGCCCCACCGTATGCCGACCTGGACGGCGATGTGGCGGTCAGGCCGCCGATCGTCAAGACTCGTCGGTCATGTCGGGCGGGAGTCCAGAGCAGACGAGCGTGCGCGGGCGACCCGTGGTGCCGGGCGCCGACCCCCTGGAGCACGTCGACGATCTCGTCGCAGAGATCAGGTCGACGGCGTTCCGCTTCGACGAGTCGCTCGTCGCCCGCATCGACGCTGCGATCGATGCTGCGTCGAGCCCGCGTGAGATCGGTCGACTCCTCGTCGCGAAGACCCTCGCGGTCCAGGGCCGTGGCGATCCGGCGACCGCCGCCGATCTGAGCCGGCGCGCCGTCCCGCTCCTGGTGGCGGCCGGCGACCTGGGGCACGCTGCGTACGCCTCCACCATGGCAGCGGTCTTCCTCGACCAGGCCGGGCAGGCAGCGGTCGGGATCGAGCACGCCGTCGATGCGCTCGTGCTGCTCGACGACCTGGTGCTCGACGAGATCGATGTGATCAGGGCCTCGCTCGCGCTGGCGGGCTTCTACGTGCGGCGGTGTGCGTTCGACATCGCCGTCGACCTCGCGCGCCGCGCGTTCGACGGTGCCGTGCAGGTCGACGGTGCGCCGCTCGACGCGGTCGCCTACACCTCGGGGTACATCGCCGCCGAGGGAGCACACGTGACCTCCGATCCACTCGCACGAGAGGCGTACATCGTCCATGCTCGGACCACTGCGACCTGGCTGCGAACCTCCGGTCAGGACGAGATCTCGCGGACGCTGCTCGGCCCCGGATTGGACGCGGAAGCCGACCTGGCGGCCGGACAGCCGGTCGACGCCGACGAGCTCGACGCGGCGATTCCTCTCTACGACACTGCGGTGGCCGACTTCGTCGCGTGGCACCAGTTGGTGCGGGGCCTCGGTGCCGCGCAGCGCGACGATCTCCATCTCGCCATCGGGTTGTTGTCGACGGCTGAGCCTGGACTGCGCGCCAGCGCCGATGACCACTGTCTCGTGCGAGCGCTCCGGACGCGGTCGGAGGCGAAGGCGGCGCTCGGTGACCTCGCCGGCGCCTACGCCGACGCCGTGACGCTCGCAGATCTCACCCGGCGCTGGCAGATCGAGCAGGTCGGTGGGCTCGCCGACCAGATCGGACGCCGCGCCGACCTCGAGCGTTCGAGCTCGGCGTTGCGCCGAGCTGCGCAACGACTTCGGGCCGACATCGATCGCGACCCGCTGACCGGTGTCCACTCGCGCCACTGGCTCGAGCGCGAGCTCGACGCGATCGCTCGCGTCGGCGGGGCGGGCGCGGTCGTGATGCTCGACGTCGATCGGTTCAAGTCGGTCAACGACACGTACGGCCACCACGTGGGTGACCGGGTGCTCGGTCGTGTCGGCGAGCTGATGCGGGCGGCGAGCGGGGCCCACCCGGTGGCGCGCTTCGGTGGCGAGGAGTTCGCGGTGGTGATCCGCTGCGCCGACGCCGGACCGGCGATCGAGTGCGCGGAGCGAATCCGGCGTGAGATCGAGGCGTTCGACTGGGGCGCAGAGGCAGCCGGCATCGCGCTGACCATCAGTGCCGGAGTCGCGGCCGGCGAGCTCGCCGACGTGCGTGCCATCATCGTGCGTGCGGACGAAGCGCTGCTCTGTTCGAAGCGCAACGGCCGGAACCGGGTCACGCTGTCGGAACCGGCTCCCGCTCCTCCGAGACGCTGAGCTCGCGCTGCCGGATCCCGATCGACTTCCGCACCGCAAGCACCCATCCGATCGCGACGGCGGCCGAGAAGAGGAACCACTGCACCGCATACGACAGGTGCGGACCGTCCGAGACGTCGGGCTGGATCACGGGTTCGATCACCGGGTCGTCTGCCGGACGTGACTCGTACGCGTCGACGTACATGGGCAGCACTGCGGAACCGAGCTGCGGGGCCAGCCGGTCGATGTCCACCCGCTGGACCTCGAAGAGGTCGCCCTCGGCGGGGTCGGACAACTGGCCGGTACGGCGCTCCTGTGACTGGCGCAGCCGGCCGGCGACGGCGACCTCACCGTCGGGCGCGTCCGGCGCCTCGAGACCGAGTGGGATGAAGCCCCGATTGACGAGGAGGACATCCCCGTTCGCGAGCAGCAGCGGGACGACGACGTTGTCGCCGGCCCGGCCGTTCTGCGAACGGTTGACCACACGGATGGTCTCGTCGTCGAGGTAGGTCCCCGTGGCGATCACGGGGATCCACTCGACGTCGGCGGGGTCGGTCGAAGCGGTCAGGACGTCACCGACGGGTCGGGGTGCGGCGTCGTAGCGGGCCTCGACGGTGGCGTTGAACGCCTGCCGGTCGTCGAGTCGTTCGAGTTGCCAGAACCCGAGGTTGACCATCGTGACGATGCCGACCACGACGAGGAGGTGGAAGCCGATCCATTTGGGAGTGAACAGGAACCGGTACACGACCGTGACGGTATCGGGCGGAAGGCTGGCAGGATGAGCGGTGCGATGGACGGACTACCCGACTTCCACATCCCCCACGCCGAGAAGATCGAGTGGATGATCGAGACCAACGGATGGGCGCTCGAGCCGGTCACGGCTGACCCATCGACCGATCCGCCCTCGCCCTCGTACGCGTACACGATCGGCGTGCCCGCCATCTGTCCGTTCGGGGAGATCGCCGTGTTCGGCCTCACACCATCCGCCGCGAACGGCCTCGTGAGCCTGGTGATCGACGCGTTGCGGGGTGGCACCGAGATACCGCTCGACGTCGAACTGGTGGGCCTGCTCGACAACGACCTGCGGTGCCGGTTCGCCCCGGTCGACCTCGAAGCCAGGGGTCAACTGTTCGGGACGGCGGCCTCATGGTACGCGGGTCGGCCCTTCGACCTGGTGCAACTGCTGTATCCCGACCGCAACGGCTTCATGCCGTACGAGACGGGATTCGACCAGCGCTTGCGGTACGCCCAGCCCGTCATCGGTCGCGTCGCCGGATGACGTCCGCGGGCGAACCGATGTCGGCGCCGGATCTCGCGAGCGGACGTCCGTTGCTCGTGTTCGACGGCGACTGCGGGTTCTGCACCACATCGGCGCGCGCCGGACAGCGCTGGCTGAGGCTGCCGCACGTCGAGCCGTGGCAGTTCCTCGATCTGGACGAAGTCGGCGTGACCGAGGAGTCGTGCACCAGCGCTGTCCAGTGGGTCGACGCCGGCGGTACGGTCGCCAGCGCAGAGCACGCGGTGATCGCCGCGCTCCGCTACGCGGGTGGCGTGTGGAAGGTGCTGGGTGTCGTGCTCGCCGCGCCGGGCATCCGGACGGTGGCCGGAGTGCTCTACCGCTCGGTGGCGCGCAACCGGTACCGGCTGCCCGGGGGCACCGCTGCATGCCGCCTGCCACGGTCCTGACGGGCAGAATGCGCCAGTGAAGCTGCAGGTGGCCGCCGATGATCGCACCGGAGCGATCGAGTCTGCTGCCGCTCTGGCCGACCGGCTCGGCCTGCCCGTGCCCGTCGCCGTCTGGCCGGATCACCCGCCGAGCACATCCGCGTGCTCCGTGATCGACCTCGCGAGCCGGCATCTCGACCCCGCCGAAGCGGCTGCCCGGGCCGCGACGTTGCCGCGCCGCGGCCGGCTTGCGCACAAGATCGACTCGACCCTGCGCGGGAACTGGGCCGTCGAGATCGCGAGTCGTCACGCCGCGACCGGGATGCCTGTCATGGTGGTGCCCGCCCTACCGGCGCTCGGCCGCGTGTGCGTTGACGGTGTGGTGTTGGTCGACGGTGTCCCCGTCCACGAGAGTGCCATGCAGTTCGACCCGCTCGGGCCCCCGTTCTCATCGCGGCCAAGCGATCATCTCCTGGCTGCGGGCGTCGAGGTCGTGGAGATCCACGATCGGACCGAGCTCTCGGCCTGGTTTGCCGATCCGGTCGGGGTCGCGGTCGCCGACGCCGACGACCAGCCCTCGATCGATGCCGTCGTCGATCGCTGGTACAACGCCACCGAGATCCTCCTCGCCGGGACGTCGGCGGTGATCGGCGCAGCGATCGGGCGGCCGACCCATCATGCTCCGACCAGGATCGTCCGGCCGCCCACCCTGGTCGTGTGCGGGAGCGCCCATCCGGTCGTCGACGTGCAGGTCGAACGGGTGCGGGCGCGTGGCGCCATCGTGATCGACCGGTTCAGTCCGGACGCCCTGCGGGCGATGGAGACCGGAACGCCGGTCGTGCTCCGGGCGCCCTCCGTCGATGGGCCGGTCAGCGCCGAGCAGGCAGCGGCGACGATGCGGAGCCTGATCCAGGAGGCGGCGGGAGTGGTCGAGAGCGGGCACGTCGGGACGCTCGTCGTGATCGGCGGGGACACCGCCGCGTCCCTCCTCGGCGACGCGCTCGTCGTGGTGCTCGGTTCGGTCGTGCCCGGCACGGCGTTGATCGAGTCGCTCGTGGTCGACATCCCCGTGATCACCCGTGCCGGCGGGTTCGGCACCGACGACGCACTTGTCGATCTGCTCTGGGGGCACCGGACGTGAGCTGGCGGGAGCCCCGCCCGATCGCGATCACGATGGGTGATGCGTCCGGCGTCGGACCCGAGATCGTCCTGCGGCGCGCGGCTGACGGAGCGCTCACCGATGGGTCCGTGGTGGTCTTCGGCGACGCTGCGATCCTCCGCCACGGCGCAGACCTGCTCGGCGTCGACGTCCCGGTCGACGTGATCAGTTCGCCCTCGGACGTTCGTGCCGGTTCGTTGTGCGTCGTCGATGCCGGACTGCTGACGGTGAACGACCACCGCCCCGGCCAACTCGACGGGGCATCGGGCGCTGCCGCCCGCAGCTATGTGCTGTCCGCCACCGATGCGGCCCTCGCTGCCGACGTCGCGGCGATCGTGACGATGCCCATGAACAAGGAGGCGACCCAAGTCGGGGATCCGGCGTTCGTCGGCCACACCGAGTTGATCGCAGAGCGCTGCGGCGTCTCGTCGGTGACGATGATGCTGACCGCCGAGCACGCCAACGGTTCGCTCGCCGTCACGCACGTGAGCACGCACTGCTCCTTGCGCGATGCGATCGCCCGGGTCCGCCATGACCGGGTCCGCGACGTCATCCGGCTCACGCACAGCGCACTCGAACGGTTCCTCACACGACCCCGCATCGCCGTCTGCGGCCTGAACCCGCACGCAGGGGAGCACGGGCTCTTCGGGACGGAGGACATCGAGCACATCGCTCCGGCGATCGCATCGGCCGTGGCCGAGGGGATCGACGCCACCGGCCCGCACCCCGCCGACACCGTGTTCTTCGCGGCGGTGCACCGCGACCGGTTCGACGCAATCGTCGTCATGTACCACGACCAGGGGCATGCGCCGATGAAGTTGATGGCGTTCGACACCGGCGTCAACGTCACGCTCGGCCTCCCGATCATCCGCACCTCGGTCGATCACGGCACCGCGTTCGACATCGCATGGACGGGGCAGGCGTTCACCGGCTCCCTCGACCACGCCCTCGCCTACGCCCGCCGTCTCGTCGGCGGGTGACCGGTGGCGGAACTCAGGTGGCGGCGGTCTGTTCGCGCTCGCGCTCGGGGGCGGGCTTGCGATCCCAGTACTCGGCGAAGTCCCACTCCATGCCGTGCTGATCGAGCAGGTCGAGGAACGGCTCGCTCGGCAGCGCCTCGGGGCCGACGATGCCGCGCTGGAACCACTGGCCGGTTGCGATCAGCTCGATCGCGACGGCCGGCATGACGGCGGTCTGCCAGACGACGGCCTGGTGACCGAACTCCTTCATCGACCAGGCGTTGTCGACGATGTGGTACACGTACACCTCGCGCGGCTTGCCGTCCTTGCCCGTGCCCTTCACCCACGTGCCGGCGCACGTGCGGCCCGTCATCTTGTCGCCCAGTTCGGCCGGGTCGGGCAGTGCGGCGGCCACGACGTCGCGTGGTGACACCCGCACGCCGCGCACCTCGACCGGGTCGGTCGACACGAGATCGAGCTTCTGCAGCGTCTTGAGCACATTGATGAAGTCGTCACCGAGCCCGTATTTGAACGTCACCCGCTCGACGTCGATCCAGCGGGGGATGAGGATGACCTCCTCGTGCTCGACGTTGACGCACTGCAGCGGGCCGATGCCAGCCGGGAAGGTGAAGATCTCGGGCTCGCTGAACGGCTCGGTGGTGAACCAGCCACGTTCGCGTTCGTAGATGACCGGCGGATTGAGGCACTCCTCGATGGTCGTCCAGATCGAGAACGTCGGGGCGAAGTCGTAGCCGTCGACCACGAGGTCGGCGCCGTCGCGCACACCGATCTCCTCGATCGAGCTGAACAGGTGATCGGCTGCGTACCGGGCGGCGACATCGGAGAAGCCGGGCTCGACGCCCATCCCGACGAGCGCCATCAGGCCACGGTTCTTCCACACGGGGTGCTGGGCGAACTGGGCGTCGCCGAGGCGCCGACCGGTCTTCTCGTATGGCTTCGTCGGATGCGGCTCGCTCATGTGCATCGCCATGTCGACGTAGTGGCACCCGGCCGTGAACGCACCGTTGAAGATCGGGTCGTTGAACCGCGGATCGCACGCATTGAGGATCACGTCGGCGCGGCACTCGCGAGCGAGGGAGGCGACCGCCTCCTCGTCGGAGGCGTCGACCGTCGCGGCCAGGATCCTGCCGCCCTCGGTGTCGACCGCGGTGGCGACGGCCGCCTCGGCCTTCTCGATGTCGATGTCGGCAATGGTGATGTGGTCGTAGGCCTCCCGGTGTGACGCGATCGCCACGAACGCAGAACCAACGCCACCGGAACCGACCACGAGCACTCGCATGGACACGAGGGTAGCCGGGCTCCGAACGGGTGGTCAGCTCTGGTCGCGCTCCTGCTAGATTGCGGCGTGCATCAAGAGCGGCCCGGTTCGCCGGGCCCGGCAACCTGGGCCACGCCCCCAAGGTGCCTCCCCGTCGCTGGGCAACCCGCGGCAGGACATGCGGCCGACAGCCCGGCAAACCGGCGTTCTGCGCCGCTCGCGATGCAACCGGGTCCATCCTCGCAAATGGACCCCTGACACGATCGAGGAGCGACAGGAGCAGATGCCGAACGACCCGTTGCCGGTGACCGGTGCGTGGTGCCCCGGTGACGAACCGGGCTGTCGCCGGTTCCACACGTTCGCGACCGAGCATCCGTTCGCGGTCGAGAGTGGCGCAGTGCTGCGCGACGTCGTGATCGCCTATGAGACGTGGGGCGAACTCAACTCCGACGCCTCGAACGCCATCCTCGTGTGCCACGCCTGGACCGGCGACTCCCACGCTGCGGGTCGGGCCGGCCCGGGCCATCCCACGCCGGGTTGGTGGGATGACTGCATCGGCCCGGGCAAGCACATCGACACCAATCGCTGGTTCGTCGTGTGTGCCAACGTGCTCGGTGGATGCCAGGGGAGTACCGGCCCGGCGTCGCCGCATCCTGATGACGGCCTGCCGTACGGGTCGCGATTCCCGGTCCTCACGATCCGTGACATGGTTCGGCACCAGCGTCGCATGATGAACCATCTGGGGATCGAACGCTGGCGATCGGTCATCGGTGGCTCGATGGGCGGCATGCAGGTGCTCGAGTGGGCGATCACGTATCCCGAGCGTGTGGGCTCGATCGTGCCGATCGCGTCGTGCATGCAGTCGAGTGCGCAGCAGATCGCGTGGGGTGTGATCGGGCGTCGCGCGATCCGGCTCGACCCGCGCTGGCGCGGCGGTGACTACTACGGCGCCGACCCGGGTGACGGTCCGGCCGAGGGGCTCGCGATCGCGCGACAGGTGGCGCAGGTGACGTTCCGCAGCGACAACGCGTTCACCGATCGATTCGGCCGCGAGCTCACCGACCGGGCGCAGATGGGTGACACCTTCGGGCTGTGGCAGGAGTTCGAGGTCGAGCGCTACCTGCACTACCACGGCGACAAGCTGGTGCGGCGATTCGACGCCAACAGCTACCTCGTGATCGGCAAGGCGATGGATCTCCACGACGTCGCCCGCAGCCGGGGGAGCCTCGAATCGGCGATGGGCCGCATCCGTGTGCCGAACCTCACGATCGGTATCAACAGCGACATCCTGTACCCGCCGTACCAGCAGCGTCAGATGTCCCGTTTGCTGAGTCGTACCGGCCTCCCGTCGACCTACATCGAGATCGACTCGCCGCACGGGCACGACGCGTTCCTGATCCACTTCGACCTCGTCGGCGAGCCGATCGCCAAGTTCCTCGCTGCGGTCGGCTGACCGCTTCGCGCATGCCCGAAGGGCTCGAGGCCGAGATCTACCGGCGTGCGCTGGAACGGTGCGCGGGCCGCACCGTCGACACCGTCGACGTCGACAGCCGCCAGGGCGAGGCGGAGGCGATCACCTCGCTGGTGCCCGGGCGACGTGTGGTCTCGGTGCGGCGACACGGCAAGCTCGTGCTGATCGATCTCGAGCCGGCGCTGGTACTCGGACTCCACTTCGGGATGACCGGGCGTGTCGTCGTCGATGGTGCCGCTCCGATCGGCAAGCTCGAGTACGGAAGCGGACGTGACGATCCGGCGTGGGATCGCCTCACGGTGCGGTTCGCCGACGAAGGAGCGTTCCGTGTCAACGATCCGCGCCGGTGGGCGCGCTTCACACTCGATCCGACCCTCGATCAGCTCGGGCCCGACTTCATGTCGCTGCGACCCCGCCAGTGGTCGGCCCTGCTCGGGTCTCGTCGCTCTCCGGTGAAAGTGGTGCTCCTCGACCAGCAAGCGATCGCCGGTTTCGGGAACCTCTGCGCGGACGAGGTGCTGTGGCAAGCCGGGATCGCCCCGATGCGTCCGGCCAACTCCCTCTCCGACGACGAAGTCGCAGCGCTCGCTCACGCGGCTCGACGGCACCTGTCGGCGATGCTGCGCCGCGGCGGGAGCCATCGAGGGGCGATCTCACCCGCCGTTCGTGCGGCGCTGCCGTCCTGTCCGCGCGACGGCGCCGCGCTTCGGCGCGACACCGTCGGCGGCCGCACCACCGTCTGGTGCACCGGTCACCAGCGGTGACGGGCGGCGACGGGGCATACTGGAGCGAGCGTGGCGATCGAGTGCACACCCCCAACCCGATCCGGCGCAGTCGGCGCCCGATGGGGAGCCGTCGCGCCCGTGATCGTCGCCGTGGTGGGCGATCCTGACGGGACACGGCGGGTGACCGCGATCATCGCATTGCTCATCTCGATCGGAATCGGTCTCGTGATGCTCGCCGTCTGGTTGCATCGGGTCACCCGGCCCGACCCCGAGGTCCTCGCTCCGCTCGAGCTGATGGGTGAACGCGCGTGGCGTCGCGGCGATCCGGTGTGGCAGCGCCGACGGTTGGACGAGGTGCGCCCTGACGGCGCCGAGCCGCTCCAGCCGAGCGCGGCCCCACCCGAGATCGACGCAGCGTTCGACGCCGGTCCGACGGCGTCCGGCTTCGATGATCTGCACGATGCTCCCCGAGCGATCCCGGGCGATCCGTTGCTGTCGAATCGGCACGGAACGCCAGCCGATGCGACGGCGGCCATGGCCCGCGGGCACAACGCGACTGGCTCGGGGTTCGGGCCTCCCGTCGTGCCCTCGGTACGGCTGCAGCAACGTCCGCGCGTGAACTTGGTGGATGCGCCGTCCGGCCTCCCGGTCCCCGATGCTCGACCGGAGCGCGAGATCGACCCCGACCTGATGGCCGCCGCGATGCTCGAGATCGATTCGGAGCTGCGCGAGTACCGGCACGGAGATCGCCCGCCCGGTTGACACACCGGCACCGGACCGTGGCGGGTACGCTCGGGCCGCATGGCTGAGCTCGACACCGCTGCGATGACCGCTCGCTTCCGGGAGCGGGCACAGGCCGTGAAGCGCCGTCCTCTCCCGCCGGTGGCCGGGGAGGAGCGCCAGGCGTTCATCACCCAGGCCAAGCACGATTACCAGGATTTCGCCATCATCGGCGACGCCGACGCAAGCATCGAGGATGGCATTCTGACCCTCCGCATCGATCTGCGTCCGGGCGACCAACGGTCTTCGTGACGACGGCCCTCCCGGCGGCGCGGCAGCGCACGGCGGGTGAACTCGGGCTCATCGCGGCCTCGATCGCTGTCTTCTTCTGGGGGCTCGGCCCCGTGTTCGTCCGAGCCATGGACGTGTCGGCGCCGACGGTCATCGTGTACCGGTTCGCGCTGGGTACACCCGCGATCGTCGCTGTCTCCCTGGCGCTGGGGGCACGGTTCAGTCGAGCCCTGTTCCGTCAGGCGCTGCTGCCCGGTGCGCTGTTCGGGGTGACCCTCATCATCGGTTTCGAAGCCGTGAAGAACACGAGCGTCGCCAATGCGACACTGATCAGCAACCTGTTGCCGGTGCTCGTGGTGCTCGTCGCCCGGTTCCTCTACAACGAGCGGATCCGGGGCCGGCAGTACGTGGCGGTCGCCGCCTCCCTGGTGGGGATCGTCGTGGTCGTGCTCGGGGCCGGCAATTCGGGCGAGGCCGGGCTGTGGGGCGACTTTCTGGCGCTCATCAGTCTCTTGATCTGGACCGTCTACTTCCTGCGCACCAAGCGACTCCGCGACGCGGGTGTCGACTCGTGGTCGCTGATCGCGACGATCACGGTGATCGCAGCAGCCGTCGCGGTTCCTCCGTGTCTGCTGATCGCCGACGATCTCGGGGCGGTGCAGGGTGACGACTGGTGGTTCCTGGTCGCGATGGTGCTCGGGCCGGGCGTGCTCGGCCACGGCCTCATGACCTGGGCCGCCCGCCATCTCGAAGTGACGGTCGCCGCGCTCCTCACGCTCGCCTCGCCGGTGGTCTCGGCGGTCGCTGCATGGCTGTGGCTGGATCAGCGAATGAGCGGTGTCCAGGCGATCGGCGCATCGATCGTGCTCGTCTCGTTGGCGGCGATCACGATCAACGCCCGGGTCGAGTCGGTCAGGGCTGCCACGCTCTCCGAAGCACCTGACTAGGCCCGTCGCGGGCCCGTCTCGATCGATCCGGGTGGGAACTCGCGCGGTGCGCTGGTAGATTCGCAGGTCGCAACGCGGACGTGGCTCAGCTGGTAGAGCATCACCTTGCCAAGGTGAGGGTCGCGGGTTCGAATCCCGTCGTCCGCTCGAGAATGAGGCCCCAATCCCCACGGGATTGGGGCCTCGTCGCGTCGTGGCATCGTGATGGGTCGGAATGGCGGATCCGAACGCAATCGGGACCTGGCTGGTTTGACGGGGGTCGGTTGCACGGTGCACCGTGTCGGCATGTCGCTCGATGCCGCCACCCTCGCCTCCGCACAGGAGGTCGTGTACCGGTCGATGCGGCCCACTCCCCAGTACGCGTGGCCGTTGCTCGCGGAGGCGCTCGGGGCCGAGGTGTGGGTGAAGCACGAGAACGCCACGCCCACGGGTGCGTTCAAGGTTCGCGGTGGTCTCGTCTACGTCGACCGCCTGGTCCGCGAGCGGCCGCACGTCAAGGGCATCGTCTCGGCCACCCGTGGCAACCATGGCCAGAGCCTCGCGTTCGCCGGTCGGCAGCACGAGCTCCCCGTGGTGATCGTGGTGCCGCACCACAACAGTCCGGAGAAGAACGATGCGATGCGGAGCTTCGGCGCCGAGCTGATCGTGCACGGTGCGGACTTCCAGGAGGCTCGCGAGTTCAGCGTCGATCTCGCTGCCGAGCGTGGGTTCGAGGCCGTGCCCTCGTACCACCCGGACCTCGTCGCCGGAGTCGCGACGTACGCCAAGGAGTTGTTCGACGCTGCTGGTGCGCTCGATGCGGTGTTCGTGCCGATCGGCATGGGGTCGGGCGCAAACGCATTCGTCGCTGTGCGCGACCTGCTCGGCCTGCCGACCCGGATCATCGGGGTGGTCAGCGAGCGTGCCCCCGCCACGGCGCTCTCGTTCGAGGCCGGTCACGCGGTGTCGACCGCCACGGCTGACACCCTGATCGACGGCGTCGCCTGCCGCGTCCCGGATCCGGACGCGGTCGCAGCGATGCTCGCCGGGCTCACCCGGGTGGTCCAGATCAGCGATGCTGCCGCGACCGACGCGATGCGGCTCTGTTTCCGCTCGACCCACCAGCTCCCGTGCCCGTCAGGAGCGGCGGCGCTCGCAGCGCTGATGCAGGAGGCCCCCGACTGGTCCGGCGCGCGGGTTGGGGTCACCATGACGAGTTCGAACGTCGACACCGACGTCGCCGCAGTGGTGCTCGCCGGCGGAACGCCGGAACCGCGGCGCTGACTCGTTGCCCGGCGCCGAAGGGCACGAAGACCCGTGTCACGGGGCGATCGATGTCGCACGATCGGATCGTGAGCGCACGTCGTCCACCGATGACCTCCGTCGCCGTGCCGCCGTCGCGTCTCAACCCGACCGACGCGACGCTCTGGGACATCGAACGCAACCCGCATCTGCGCACCACGATCGTCGCGGCGATCGTGCTCGATCGGCCGGTCGGTCGGGCAGCGCTGCTGACCGTGCTCGAGGCGGCGACACGCGAGGTGCCGAGGCTGCGTCAACGTGTTGTCGAGGGGCCCCTCGGGCTGGGCGTGCCGCACTGGGAGATCGATCCGCGCTTCGACCTGAACGACCACGTGACGTTTGCGGTCGTCGCCGGGCCGGTCGATGACGCTGCCATCGCCGCTGTTGCAGAACCGATGGTGAGCACCGCCTTCGACCGGGACCGTCCGCTCTGGGAGTGCACCTACATGGGCGGAACGACGACCGAGTGCGGCCGTCGGGCAGCGCTCGTGTTGAAAGTCCACCACTCGCTCACCGACGGTGTCGGCGGCATCCGGCTCCTGGACGTGCTGCTCACCCGTCGCCGCGCCGCGCCGCTGCCTGACCTGGTTCAGATCCCGATCCCTCGCCCCGGGCGGGCGTCGCCCACGGCGACCGGCGCCCACGGCGGACCACTCGGCCGCGCCCTTGTGCTGCCGTTCGACGCCGCTCAGCTCGCAGTGACGACAGCATTCCATCCCCAGCGGGTGAGCCGTTCGGCATGGAAGGGGATGCGCTCTGCGGCCCGCCTCCTCGCCCCGTCTTTCGATCCTCTGTCCCCTCTGATGGTGGGGCGAAGCACCGAGCGACACGTCACCACGGCAGCGCTCGACCTCGATCGACTCTGTCGCGCGGCGGCGCGCCACGGATGCACGATCAACGACGCCTTCGTCGCCGGTGCGGTCGGCGGGATCGCTGCGTACCACCGGGAGATGGGAGCACCGACGGAGCGGCTGAGAATCACGATGCCGGTGAGCAGCCGACGCGCCGACCACGCGCGGGGAGGGAACCAGTGGGCGCCGGTCAGGTTCGTCATGCCGGCCAACTGCGACGATCCCGTTGCGCTCATGCGGGCTGCGTCCGAGCGGATGCGGATCTCGCGGAGCGAACCGGCGCTGTCGTTCAGCCAGACCCTCGCCGGCATCGTGCAGATGCTCCCGTCGGCTCTGTCCAGTGGTGTGGTCGGCGGCATGGTGCGCGGTGCCGACGTCACCCTGACGAACGTGCCCGGGTTCACCGAACCGCATTTCCTCGCCGGTGCGAGTGTCGAGGGTATCCACGCGTTCGCACCGACGGCGGGCGCGGCACTCAACGTCGCGATGGTCTCGAACCGGACGACCGCCTGCGTCGGAACGCTCAGCGACGCAGCAGCGGTATCGGATCCGGCGTTGCTGCAGGCATCGCTCACCCAGGCGTTCATCGAGCTGATCGGCAACGCCGGCGCCGCAGGCTGACGTCCGGGCGTCAGCACATCGGGCGCCTGCCATTCGACCCTGTGCACGGGCGTCCGAATCGGTCATGTTCGAGGACGTAGCGGCTGCAGTTCGACTCGTCCCGCCACGGGAAGCCGTCCGCCGCTCGATGGAGGTCTGCACGATGACGAGCGACGCGATGGGCACAGTTCGTTCGGGAGCGTTGCCGCTGGCGTCTCGAACGGTGGTGGGGCGGTTCCGCGAGCGCGTCGAGACGCAACCGGAGCGGGTGGCGCTGCGGTCGAACGTCGACGGCGAATGGATGCCCGTGACATGGGGCGACTACGGGGCCGCGGTCGAGGAGGTCGCGGCAGGTCTGCTGACGCTGGGTGTGGGCGCAGGCGATCGGGTGGCGTTGCTCTCGGGGAACCGGGCCGAGTGGCACATCGCCGATCTGGCGATCCTGTCGATCGGCGCGATCACCGTGCCCGTCTACCCGACCAACTCGTCATCCCAGGTGGCCTTCGTCCTGGCCGACTCGTCGGCTCGCGTGTGCTTCGTCGAGGGCAGCGAGCAGATCGCGAAGGTGCTCCTCCATCTGGGCGAGCTGCCGAACCTGGCGCGGCTGGTCGGGCTCGTCGACCTGCCCGGCCTCGACCGCAGCGGGCTCGTGCTCGACCTGCACCAACTCCGCGGCGATGGTCGGTCTCGCCTCGCCGGTGACCCTGATGCCGTTGCTCGTGCCGCCACGGCGATCGCTGCGGACGACATTGCGACGCTCGTCTACACGAGCGGCACCACCGGTCCGCCCAAAGGGGCGATCCTGACGCACGGCAACCTCGACTGGACCGCGAGCGCGGTCGAATCGATGGTCGGCCTCTCACCGGACGACCGATTCTTGAGCTATCTGCCGCTGAGCCACATCGCTGAGCGGATCACGAGCCACATCGGCCAGATCGTGTCTGGAGGCGAGACCTGGTTCGCCCGCAGCCTGGCCACCATGCCCGAGGATCTGCGCGCATGCCGGCCGACGGTCTTCTTCGCCGTACCTCGCGTCTGGCAGAAGTTCCACGACGCGATCCTCGAGCAGATCGCCCGCCGCCCGAAACCGCTCCGGGCAGCGATCACGCGTTACATCGACCTCGGTGCGGCGATCGTGCGTAGCCGCGACGAAGGATCGACCCTCGACCGCGGGTTCACCCTGCGTCACCGCCTGCTCGACCGGACCATCGGGGCCAAGCTTCGGCAGTCGCTCGGGCTCGATCGCGCCCGGGTGATCGTGTCGTCCGCAGCGCCGATCCACCCGGACCTCGTGCGCTGGTTCCACGCCATCGGACTCCCCATCGCAGAGGTCTGGGGGCAGACCGAAGACTGTGGTCCGGCGACGCTCAACCCTCCTGACGCGATCCGCATCGGCTCGGTGGGGGTCCCCCTTCCGGGACTGGAGATCCGAACGGCCCCGGACGGTGAACTGCTCGTGCGCGGTGGGAGCGTGTGTGCCGGGTACTTCGGCCGCCCGGAGGCGACGGCGTTGCTCGTCGACATGGAGGGTTGGATGGCAACGGGTGACCTCGGCACGATCGACGCCGACGGCTATGTCAGTCTCACTGGTCGCAAGAAGGACCTGATCATCAACGCAGCGGGCAAGAACATCTCGCCGTCCGAGATCGAGAGCCGCCTTGCGATGGAACCGCTGATCGGGCAGGCCGTGGTGGTGGGCGATGGTCGCAGATACCTCGTCGCGCTCGTGACGCTCGATCCCGACGAGGCGGCTGATTGGGCCGAACGACAGGGCGCCTTCTCGGACATCGCGACACTCGCGAACGATCCACAACTGCGAGCCGGCGTCGCAGCGGCGATCGAACGGGTGAACCGGCAGCACGCGCCCGTCGAGCAGATCAAGCAGTGGCGGCTGCTCCACGAGCCCTTCTCGATCGAGGGCGGCGAACTCACGCCCACCATGAAGGTCAAGCGAGCCGTCGTGATCGAGCGCCACGCCGACCTCGTCGAGGAGATGTACGCCGAGGGGCGCGGCTCGTGACACTGTGTCCGCCGAGGTCCCGTGAGCGTCGCCGGCAGATTGTGACGGAGGGCTCTACCTACTGGTCGGTAGGACGCGCTAAGGTGCTTGCCGATGACGCTGACGACTGAGAGTTCCGTCGTATCCGCCCCGCTCATCCAGCGCGAGCACTCGCTCAACGATGTCCGGGCAATTCTCGACGCCGAGTGTTACCAACGGTCGACGCCGCGGGCGGTGATGGTCGTCCTCCAAGCCATCGTGCTGTGGGCGGCGCCCGTGGCGGCCCTCGCGTTCACCGACACCTGGTACTTCGTTCTGCCGCTCTGGCTGCTCGCCGGGCTCGGCGTGGCCGGGATGTTCGTGATCGGTCACGACGCATCGCATCACGCGCTGACCGAGTCGCGGCGACTCAATCGCTTCTTCGCCCAGGTGTGCATGGGGCCCAGCGCGCACGTCGAGGCCGCCTGGGATCTCGGTCACAACCGCATCCACCACGGCTATACGACCCGCCAGGGTTTCGACTTCGTCTGGCACCCCGCCACCGTCGACGAGTACCGCGCGATGGGCCGCCACGAGCGGCTCCGGCACCGGCTCGAGTGGTCGTGGCTCGGCTCGGGTGCGTACTTCATGCGCGACGTGTGGTGGAACAAGATGTGGCGGTTCAACGCCCCTGGCAAGCGTCGTGACGCCATCATCCGCGACAAGATCACGCTCGGCACGGCGATCGTGCTCGCAGTCGCCGGCGCCGTCGTGCTCGGAGCTCTCACGGGTGGCTGGGTCCAGGCGGTCTGGATGCCGGTCAAGCTGCTCGTCGTGCCGTTCCTGCTGTTCGTGCAGATCATCGGCTTCACCGTCTACGTGCACCACGTCGCGCCCGATATCCGCTGGTGGACCAAGAAGGAGTGGACGCAGTTCCACGGCCAGATGGACTCGACCACCATCTTGCGCATCCCGCGTCTCGTGAACGTCCTGTGGTTCCACAACATCTTCGTGCACGTGCCGCACCACGTCGACGCCCGGATCCGGTTCGACAAGCTCCCGAAGGCCGCCGCACAGATCGCCGAGGCGTACCCCGACACCGTTCGCTCCGGACGGCTCTCGGTCAGGGAGTACCTACGTGCCACCCGCGCCTGCAAGCTGTACGACTTCGAGGCTGGCCAGTGGCTCACCTACGAGGCTGCTCGTCGCTGATCGTGCGCACCCGGTGGAGCTGATCGCCCACCGTGCAGCCAATCGACCCTGCGACGTGCCGGCGGGGCTCGCCGCCGCCGACGCGCTCGAACTCGATGTCCACCTGCGCCACGGTCGGCTCGAGGTTCGGCATGCCAAGCTGCTCTGGCCAACGTCGGTGCTCTGGGAGCGCTGGTACCTGGTCCGTGACGAGCGCGCCGAGCCGCTGCCGCCGATTCTCGATGCGGCCGGTCCCGACGTTCATCTCTGGTTCGACCTGAAGGGCTTCACGCCGCGACTCACTGGCGCCGTACTCGCGGCGTCCGCTGGTCGACAGGCGAGCACCGTGTCGTGCCGCAGCTGGTGGTTGCTGCGCCCCGCTCGTCGTCGTGAGGGTGTCCGTACGGTGCGTTCGATCGGGGCCCGTTGGCAGCTCTGGTGGGCGACGCAGCGCCGGTCGCCGACGGTCGACGGTCACGGCATCGCAGACCGGTTCGCGACACCTGCCACGGTCGCCGCCCTCAGACGTCGCAACCCGTTCGTGGCGGTCTGGGGCGTCGTCGACGCCGAGCGCCTGCGATCGCTCGACGCGATGGGGGTGAGTGCGGTCATCGCCGACGATCTGTCGATGCTGACGTGCGCGCGTGAAGCGCGCGCCCGTACACTGTCCGTGTCCGAGCCGCGGGTGCGTCCGGACGACCACGATCGATGACGGCGCACGTCCACATCCCGGCGATCACGGTTCCCATCGTGTTGCCGCGCATCCGGGACATCCTGCGACACGCGACCCCCAACATCATCGAGGCGAAGCTCGTGCCGCTCGTCCTGTTCGTCGGCTTCCTCGAGATCGTGGGCAACCTGTCCGCCCTGCTCGTGGCCCTGGCATGGAGCGGCGGCACCATCGTGTACCGGTGGGCGACGGGCCGGCGCATCCCCGGCCTCGTGCTGCTCAGCGCCGTCGCACTCGCCGCACGGACCATCGCTGCGGTGGCGACCGGGTCGATGCTCGTGTACTTCCTCCAGCCGACCGTCTCGACGGTGCTGGTCGGGCTCGCGTTCCTGGTGTCGATCCCGCTCGGTTCGCCGCTCGCGCAGCGTCTCGCCGACGACGTCTTCCCGTTCGACACCGACACGCGCGAGCACCCGCTGATCCGGGAGTTCTTCCTCCGGTTGACGGCGCTGTGGGCAGTCACCAGCTTGATCAACGCCTCGATCACGGTCTGGTTGCTGCTCACGCAGTCGGCGACGACGTTCGTGCTCGTGAAGTCGGTCCTCGGCCCGGTCACCACTGCCGTCACGCTCTCGCTGGGCGTTGCCTGGTTCCGCTACAGCGCCCGCCGAACCGGCACCACGCTGGTGTGGGCGCAGGGTGGAGTCCAACGGACCTAGACAGCCGGCGGCTCGAAGCGGGACGATGGGCTCGTGTTCGACGATCGGATCGACGCAGGCGAACGGCTCGGTGAGGCGGTTCGAGAGCGCCTCGCCCGGCTCGGTGCTAGTGGGGCACCCGTCGTGGTCGGACTGCCCCGTGGAGGCGTTCCGGTCGCGGTCGAGGTCGCCCGGGCGATCGGTGCGCCGGTCGACGTGATCCTGGTGCGCAAGCTCGGTGTTCCCTGGCACCGTGAGTTGGCGATGGGTGCGGTCGGCGAGGACGGGGCGATCGCGGTCAACGACGACGTGATGCGCAGCCACCACGTCGATCCCGACGAGTTCGCGCTCGTGGTCGACGCGGAACGCCGGGAACTCGAACGTCGATCCCGGCGGCTGCGTGGTTCCCGGCGATCACATCCGCTCGGCGGGCGCCTCGTCGTCGTCGTCGATGACGGCATGGCGACCGGTGCGACTGCGCGCGCGGCGTGTCACGTCGCACGCCGACGAGGAGCCGCGCGCGTGGTCCTTGCGGTCCCGGTCGCTCCCCACGGGTGGGAAAGCGATCTCGCGGACACCGCCGACGACTACATCGCGCTCGAGACGCCGTCCGACTTCTGTGCTGTCGGCGCGTACTACCGGGATTTCCGGGCCGTCAGCGACGACGAGGTCGTCGACCTCCTCGCTCTCGCCGACGCCGAAGATCCGACGCCGTAGCCATTCGAGCGTCAGGCCTGTCAGCGCGACCATCGAACCGACGAGGGCGTCGAGGACCCAGTGGTTCCCGGTGGCGATCGTGGCCCAGCCCATCACGGCCGGCATGAGCGCACCCGCGTACCGCCAGCGCCGATGCCCCAGGACCTGCCACCACATGATCCCCACCAGCAGGTTCCATCCGACGTGCAGGCTGGGCATCGCCGCGTAGGCGTTGGTCAGCGCCGGCGGTTGGAGGACCCGATACGACACCGAGTGGAGGGTGACGGTGTCGACGTACGCGCTCGAGAACAGACGCGGCGGGGCGACGGGGTAGCTGGCGAAGATGATGAGCCCGATGCCGCCTGAGAAGAACATCGAGTTCCGCAGGCGCGTGTAGGCGTCACGATCGGCGATCACGAACCACAGCAGGGTTCCGACCAGCAGCGGCCAGTGGAGCCAGATGTACGCCCAGTTCGCGAGGTCGAGCAACCATCCGTGCGCGATGAGCGGCCTCTGGACCGTGGTCTCGATCGCGATGCCGAGCCGCCGTTGGAGGTCCAGGAGGTCGGCCGCATTGGCGCGGGCGATCAACTCGTTGCCTTCCGTCAGCCCACGGACGCCGAAGTAGGCGAGCACAGCGCCCGCCACCAGTGCGAGCTGCCGGACGAACATCGCCATCCACGCTCTCACAGTTCCTTCGTACTCCCGAGGGCTGTCCGTGGCCAGTGGCGAAGGTCCGTATCTGCTGGGCGCACCGTCCGGCAGACGGGCGAGATTCGGGACCCTCGGGCTTCGGATCAGGGCCGAACGGCCGGTTACGGAGGTCGGGCGCGGGCGTAGGGTCACGCACAGCGTTCCTGGATCAGGGCGTTCGATCAGGAGGAGCCGAGATGGAGCGAGAGGTCGATCTGGCACAGCTCGTCGACGATCTCCCCGACGCGGTCGTCGTCGCCCACGAGGGTGCCATCCGGTGGGCGAACGGCTCGGTCCTGGGTCTGATCGGGTATTCCCCGGACGAGCTGTTCGGCATGGCGCTCGCCACCGTGCTCGTCGACGTCGCCGAGGGTGCAGACCAGGGGGAGGTGGCCGGAGCGGTCCGGCCGGGGTCACGTGCGGAGCGCATGGCGCGACATCGGGACGGATCGGAGGTGCCTGTCGAGGTCACCGTGATCGACATCGGGCGACCGGGAAGCGTGGCGTTGGTGCTCCGCGACGCAGCGATGCGACGCTCACTCGTCGGTCAGCTGGTTGCGAACACGGAGCTGATGACCGCAATGACCAGCGGCAGCCCGGTCGATGAGACGATGCGTTTGGCGGCGCATCATCTGCGATCGATCCTCCGGGCCGATGCGTGCTGGGTGGCCCTCACGCCCGAGGGCTCGCCCCGCCTCGCCGTGGTCGCCCGCGATGAGGCGCCGGGATCGAGGGGAGCAGGCGGCGAGGCGGGCCTTTCGCACGTGCCGACCCCGCCGCAGGATCCGTCCGTCTCGAGCGAGAACGGTGAGGCGGGTCCGTTGCTCGTCGTCGAGCTCAGGCAGCCCGACCTCGCGGGCCTGCTCGTCGTCGCCCGTCGGCCAGGCGCACGTGACTTCACTGACGCCGACCGCGATGTCGTCCACCAGTTCGCAGCTGTGGTGTCGATGGCGCTCGACCTGGATCTCGCTCATCGACGGGCGGCCACGGCCGATGCCAGCGCCGAGCATGCCCGGATCGCCCGCGACCTGCACGACACCGTGATGCAGCGACTGTTCGCCGAGGGCCTCCTGCTCGAGACTGCGGCGCCGCTGGCGTCGTCCCCGGTCGCCGAGCGAATCCATTCCGCGGTCTGCAACCTCGATGACGTCATTCGCGAGATCCGCGAGACGATCTTCGAGCCATCAGCGGGAACGAGCCAAGCCGGCTGACAGAGCTGTGCCCGAATCGGTTTCGGGCAGAGGTTCAGCCGGCGAGGACCATCGTCCAGTACAGGGTCCCGTCGCCGGACCGTGCCGACGCGACGCCGATCGCGGTGAACCCATCGCCGAGGATGTTGTCGCGATGCCCAGATGATGCCATCCATCCGTCGAGCACCGCAGCGGTCGACGAGTAGCCGGCGGCGACGTTCTCACCCCAGGTCGACGCGGAGAAGCCCGCCAACGCGATTCGATCGCCGGCGCTCGATCCGTCGGAACCGGTGTGGGTCATCGTCTGCATCGCAGCCTGATCGAGCGAATGCGTTCGTGCGGCTTCGACGAGTGCGGGGTGTTCGGTGAGCGGGGGAAGGCCGGCGGCGACGCGGTGCTCGTTGACGATTGCGACGGCGTCGCTCGACGGTGCAGCGGCAGCCGGCGGGCGGGTGGTCGACGGCGCTGGCGTGCTCGACGGCGCTGGCGTGGTCGACGGTGCTGGCGCGGTCGACGGTGCTTGCGGCGCAGGCGCCGCAGGTGGCGGTGCGGCCGGCGCCAGCGTGGTCGCGATGGTCGCCGGTGGCGACGTGGATGCGGTCGACGTGGTGGGCGGGGTCGACGTGGTGGGCGGGGTCGACGTGGTGGGTGCAGCCGACCTGATGGGCGTGGTGCGGGCGCTCCCGATCGGCGCCGTGTCGGGTGGTATGGCCCGCTGGCGTCGGTCGGGTGTTTCAGGTGCGCTGGCGAGCGTTGACGGTGCGGTTCCAGACGGGATCGCGTCCCGGCGATCGCCGACGTCGGGTGAACGGGTGGACAGCGTGAGCGGGGCCCGGGTCGGACCGCCGGCGGTGAGGACGGGCGCATCGCTCGTCAGGATTGCGATCGAGGCCGTCGCCTCGACGAGTGGCGAGGCCGATCCGCGCTCTTCGTGGCGGGCCGACGATGCGCAGCCCGCGAGGGCGATGAGCGCGATGGTCAGACTGCCGACACCGAGGTTCGGTGGTGGCGATGGGGCGTTCCGCATGTGGTGTGCCTCTCTGCCCGCTGGAGCGATGAGGCCCGCTACGCCGCCCTGTCTAGCGCATCACCGCCGCGATGTGGGCGCGGGCGCGCGCTGGGTGGCGGATTCGCCGGTCAGGTCCCGTTCGGCCGGACCCACGCTGCGGCGCCGGCCGGCAGCTCGGTCGTCACCCCGGGCTGCGAGGCGATCAGCACGTCACCGGCGGGCAGGGCAACGCTCGCGTCGCCGTAGTTCACGATGCAGACGACACCCGAGCCGCGTCGGAACGCCAGTACGTCGGTGGCGAGGTCGACCCACTCGAAACGCTGGTCGTCGACGAACAGCGTTCGGCGCAGGTGGAGCGCCGAGCGATAGAGCTCGAGGGTCGAGCCGGCGACGCCGGTCTGCGACTCGACCGAGAGCGGTCCGAACGTTGCCGGCTGGGGGAGCCAGGCGCCGTTCGCGCCGAAGCCGAACGAGCTGCCCTCGCGCGTCCACGGGATCGGGACGCGGCAACCGTCACGCCCCTTGTGGGTGTGACCGGACATACGCCACACCGGGTCGTCGAGCACGTCGACCGGCAGGTCCCAGACCTCCGGCAGACCGAGTTCCTCTCCCTGGTAGACGTACATCGACCCGGGCAGGGCCATCAGCAGGAGGCTCGCCGCGCGAGCGCGGCGGAGCCCGAGCACGGTGTCGAGCACGTCATGCGGGCCGTCGAGCGGCCACGCCCGCCACGCGGTGCCGGAGGGCAGGCCGAGGCGAGTCGCGTGGCGCATCACGTCGTGATTCGACAGCACCCAGGTGGGCGCAGAGCCGACCTCGGCTGCTGCTCGGATCGCATCGTCGATCGCCGTCCTGGCCCCGACCAGGTCCCACTGGGTCTCGAGGAACTCGAAGTTGAACGATTGGTGGTACTCGTCGTCACGCAGGTAGAGCGGCAGCCGGTGAGGGTGCACCCACGCCTCGGCGACCATCATGACGTCGCGGCCCGATTCGTCGAGGATGCCTCGCCAACGGCGGATGATCTCGTGCAGGCCGTCGCGATCCCAGTGCGGGTGGTCGAGCACCTGGCTGTTCTCGAGCAGGCCCTCGCTGTGCTCGAGGTCGGGGAACGACTGGTCTTTCACCATCCCGTGAGCCACGTCGATGCGGAAGCCGTCGACCCCGCGTGCGAGCCAGAAGCGGAAGATGTCGTCGAACTCGGCCCGTACCGATTCGTTTTCCCAGTTGAGGTCGGGCTGGGTTTCTTCGAACAGGTGCAGATACCACTCGCCGTCGGCGACCCGGCGCCACGCGGAGCCGCCGAAGACCGCGGTCCAGTTGTTCGGAGCCAGCGCACCGTCGGGCCCGCGACCCTCGCGGAAGATGTACCGGTCGCGTGCTGCCGATCCGGGTTCGGACGCGAGCGCTTCCTGGAACCAGACGTGTTCGCTCGACGTGTGGTTGGGCACGATGTCGACCAGCACGCGCAGCCCGAGTTCGTGCGCCTCGGCGATGAACGCCTCGGCCTCGGCGAGCGAACCGAAACGCGGATCGATGTCGCGATAGTCGGCGACGTCGTAGCCACCGTCGTTGAGCGGCGACGGGTACCACGGGCTCACCCAGATCGCGTCGACGCCGAGCGCGCTCAGGTAGGGGAGTCGCGAGCGGATGCCCTGGAGGTCGCCGGTGCCGTCGCCGTTCCCGTCGGCGAACGATCGTGGATAGATCTGGTACACGACACCCGACTGCCACCATCGCGGCACGTCGACGGCGGGTGCGAGCGGGTCCGAGGTCGGCAGCGGTGTCGTTTCGTTCCGATTCGTCATCGCGCACCAGTATGCAAACGTTTACATGGCGGATCCGCATCGGGACGGCCTGCGGCTCGGCGGCACGTTCTGCCGCAGGACTAGCATCAGCTCTCGATGAGCAAGCAGGCGACTCCCAAGCACGCCGTCACACCACCGAAGGGGAGGCCGACACGTTCACGTCACGATCGAGTCGGCCGGGCGCGGGTCTTCGGCCCGACGATGCAGTGGCTCGCAGCGGTCGCCCTGCTCGGGGTTGCGTTCGCGATCCTGTTCCTGCAGTTCGACTGACGGCCTGCTCGCTTCAGGGCGCTGCCGGCGGGCCGCCCAGCGCCTCGAACTCGCAGCCGATGAACACAGCGACGTTTTGAGCGTGGTTGGCGTACACCGACGCCTCGTCGCCGAAGCCGGGCTCGGAGATGCGTGCCGCCCACAGGTCCCGCTGTTCGAGCACGGCGTCGCAGCCCGCCTCGTTGGCGATGTCGACCGTGCGCTGTACGACCTCCGGGTACTCGCCGACGAACACCGTGTCGGCGTCGGGACGCAGCTCGACCGGACGCCCGTCGAGCGTCTCCCCGACGAACACCTGGTCCGCAGGCAGCGTCACGACGGTGGTGTTCGACGTGGCGAAGCCGGCACACGCCGGTGCAGAGCGGATCGCGTCGTCGTCGACGGCGCCGCAGCGCAGTTCGACGAACGTCGCGAGCTCGTAGCCGACGATGCCGGGATACTCCCGCATCTCGTCGACCAGCGTCTCGTACGAACGGCATCGCACCAACGCCGCGTCGAGCAGCGCGATCTGTTGCTCGACCTCGGTCGCGAACGACGCCTCGCGCACCGTCGCCGCGCAACCCGTGTCGGCCACGGGCTCGTCGTCCTGTGTGCACCCGCCAGCGAGGACCGCTGCGAGCGACACGATGACGGGGGTGGCGAAGCGCACCTCCCCATGTTGACGGACGGAAGCGGTCCGTGGCGTGCACCGCGCCGTCGAGCCCGAAGCACTCGCGTGTGACCGAGCGGTCCCCGCTATCCTCCCTGGCGTTGGCGACGTGGCCGAGTGGCTAAGGCAACGGCCTGCAAAGCCGTGAACCCGGGTTCAATTCCCGGCGTCGCCTCGATGGCGAGGTGGTCGCGGGTCCGATGGGCCCGCGGCCCATCGCCCGCCCGGGAGCGTCGGCCACTGCTCTTCAGGCGCTACCGTGTGGGGATGAGCCCCGCCGGTGGCTACACGCCCACATGACCGCTCTCCCATGACCCAGACCGACGCGTCCACCGTCGTCGTCCCCGGCCCGCACTTGATGTCGGCGCTCCTGGGTCCGCGAGACGAGCATCTCCGCAGGATCGAACGCCACTTTCCCGGTACCGCCGTGACTGTACGAGGCAACGAGATCTCGGTGCGCGGCACCGAGACCGAGCGCGTCTCGAGACTGTTCGAGGAGCTGGTCGGCCTGCTCGAGCGGGGCCACGAGCTCGACGAGCGCACGATCGACCGATCGATCGGAATGGTCGAGGCCGACGAGCGACCCACCGAGGTGCTCACGCATCAGGTGCTGCGCGGCGCCAAAGGTCGTCAGATCCGCCCGAAGACCGCCGGTCAGAAGCGCTACGTCGAGGCGATTCGCGACAACATCATCACCTTCGGCATCGGCCCGGCGGGCACCGGCAAGTCGTGGCTCGCCGTGGCGATGGGCGTGCAGGCGCTCCAAGCACGCCAGGTGCAGCGGATCATCCTCACCAGACCGGCCGTCGAGGCGGGCGAGCGGCTCGGCTTCCTGCCGGGTGACCTGATGGCCAAGATCGATCCGTATCTGCGTCCCCTGTACGACGCGCTCTACGACATGGTCGATCCGGAGGGTGCACAGAAGCTGTTGGAGCGGGGCACGGTCGAAGTCGCGCCCCTTGCGTTCATGCGCGGGCGCACGCTCAACAACAGCTTCATCATCCTCGACGAGGCCCAGAACACCACCCCCGAACAGATGAAGATGTTCCTGACGCGCATCGGGTTCGGGTCAAAGGTCGTCGTCACCGGTGACGTCACGCAGGTCGACGTCCAGGATGGCCGTTCCGGTCTGAAGGGGCTCGAGCGGGTGCTCCAGGGCGTCGAGAACCTCGAGTTCGTGCACCTCACCGGAGCCGACGTCGTCCGCCACCAGATCGTCGCCGAAATCGTCGCGGCCTACGAACGCGACGCCGAGGCGGCGTCGAGCCGTCGCGACGAGCGCCACCCGAAACGTCGGTCCGGCGACGATGGCTGAGCCTCCGAGTGCCACCGGCGTCGACCCCGTTCCGCTCGATCCGATCATCGACGGGGACGTGATCGTCGTCCCTGCCGATGAGCAGGCCGACGTCGTGGTCGATGCCGGTCGCTGGGCCCGCTTGGCCGCCGCCGTGCTGACGGCTGAGGGCCGGACGGGTGAGTTGACGCTCACCTTCGTCGACACCGACGAGATCGCCGCGCTCAACGCAGAGCACATGGGATCCACCGGCGCGACCGATGTGCTGTCGTTCCCGCTCGACGACGTCGCGGGCGATGCTCTACCCGACGGGTTCGGACCGTTGCTGCTCGGCGATGTCGTCATCTGCCCGGCGGTTGCCGCCGAGAACGCACCCACCCATGCCGGCACGCTCGACGACGAGCTCGCGCTGCTCGTCGTGCACGGTGTCCTCCACATCCTCGGCCACGATCACGCCGAGCCCGACGAGACGGCCCGCATGCGTGCGGCCGAGCTCACCCATCTGATCGATCATCACTGGAACGGCCCGGCTCCAGCCGCGTTCACACAGGAGCAGGACTGACACCGTGACCGGAACCGAGACCGTACTGCTGCTCGCGATCGCCGCCATCCTGATGGTGCTCGTCGTGCTCGCGATCGCCGAGACCGGCCTCAACCGCGTCTCGGTCGTCAAGGCGCGATCGCTGGCAGACAGCACCGACAGCAAGTCTGCACGAGCCCTCGTGAAGCTGGTCGAGCATCCCGAGCGATTCATCAATCCGCTCCTCGTGACCGTGACCGTGCTGCAGACCGGCCAGGCCTATCTGGCGGGCATCCTCGCCCAGAGCCTGCTGCCGGGCTGGTACGGCATCGCGATCGCGTTCGTCATCAACGTCATCGTGTTCTTCGTGCTGGCCGAATCGATGCCCAAGACGTGGGCGGTCCTGCACACCGAGCGCGCCGGTCTGATGACCTCCCGCTTCACACAGGTGCTGGTGACCTTCCCGCCGCTCCGACTGATCAGCCGCGGGCTGATCGGACTCACCAACATCCTGATTCCAGGGCGCGGTCTGAAGCAGGGTCCGTTCGTCAGCGAGCAGGAGCTCCTCGGCATCGTGGGTGCGGCCGCCGACGACGAGGTCATCGAGCACGATGAACGCGAGCTGATCGAGAGCATCATCGAGTTCGGCGACACCGTGGCACGCGAGGTGATGGTGCCACGACCCGACATGGCGATCATCCCGAACGAGGCGACCGTGTCCGAGGCACTCGACTTCGCGATCGATCGCGGGTACAGCCGGCTCCCGGTCGAAGGGCACGACGACGAGGACGTGATCGGTCTCGCGTACACGAAGGATCTCATGCGAGCCGAGCGTGCCGGCGATGGTGCTCGGCTTGCGGCCGAACTGGTCCGCCCGATCCGGTTCATCCCCGAGAACAAGCCGGTCCGCCAGCTGATGCGCGAGATGCAGACGGGCAAGTTCCACCTCGCCATCGTCGCCGACGAGTACGGCGCGGTGTCCGGTCTCGTCACCCTCGAGGATTGTCTGGAGGAGCTGGTCGGCGAGATCGTCGACGAGTACGACAACGAGCTGCCCGATGTCGAACGCCTCCCCACCGGTGAGTATCTGATCGTCGGCGGCATGGCCGTTTCCGAGGTCAACGAGTTGCTCGACATCGACGTCCCCGACGACGACTGGGACACGATCGGCGGCTTCGTGTTCAACACGCTCGGGCACCCACCAGAGGTGGGCGAGTCGATCAGGCACGACGGGTGGGAGCTCGAGGTGATCGAGGTCGAGGGCCGACGCATCCGGCGCTTGCGCATTGCCCTGGTGCCGATGCACGACGAGGACGACGACGCGTCGGTCCTCCACGCGGCTGCTTCCGAAGAGCCCTGACCGTCACATCGGCCACTACGGTGGCCGCTCATGCAGGTATCGCTCGAAGGCAAGGTCGCGCTCGTCACAGGAGCGTCGAAGGGGATCGGCTTCGCGATCGCGAAGTCCATGGCCGAGGCGGGCGCGAGCGTCATGCTGTCGTCGCGCAAGCAGGATCAGCTCGACGACGCAGCATCTCGGATCGACGGCGAGACGGCGGTGTACGCGGCGAACGCCGGGAACGTCGAGTCGGCCGAGGCGTGCGTGGCGGCCACCATCGAGCGCTTCGGTGGCCTCGACATCCTCGTCAACAACGCCGCCACCAACCCGCACTACGGCGGGACGCTCGACGTCGAGCCGGGGGCGTTCGACAAGACCTTCGAGGTGAACCTGCGGGGGCCACTGTTCTGGTCGCGCGCTGCGTATCGCCAGGCGATGGCCGCCAATCCGGGCGTGATGATCAACATCGCGTCCGTCGGCGGCTTGCGGACGGAGTACGGCCTCGGGGTCTACAACCTCACGAAGGCCGCACTGATCCACCTCACCCGGCAGTTGGCGGGCGAGCTCGGGCCCAATCGTGTGGTCGGCATCGCTCCCGGTCTGGTGCGGACCGACTTTGCCAAGGTGCTCGTCGACAACTTCGGGGAGCAGCTCGAGCAGGGCTTGCCGCTCAAGCGGCTGGGCGAACCCGACGACATCGCCAACCTCGCGGTGTTCCTGGCGTCCGACAAGGCGTCGTGGATCACGGGCGAGACCTACGTGATCGACGGCGGTGCCGGCGTCAGGGGTGGCGTCGTCTGACCGGTCAGCTGCGGACGACGAGTTCGCTGCGCCGCAGCTTGCCGAGCGCGGTGCGGGGGAGGGTGTCGACCAGCACGAGTCGACGCGGGGCGTTGAACGCCGCCAGCTCGTCCTTGACCGCAGCGCGGAGCTCGTCGAGAGCGGGCGGCGCTGTCGGGTCGGCGGGCACGACGAACGCCGTGACGATCTGACCCCACTCCGGATCGGCGACCCCCGCGATCCCGACGTCGATCACGCCCGGCGTGCGACGCAGGATCGCCTCGACCGGCTCGGGCCACACGTTCTCACCGCCGGTGATGATCAGGTCACCGCGCCGGCCGTGGACGCGCAGCAGGCCGTTGTCGTCGATGTCGCCCAGGTCGCCCGTGGCGAACCACCCGTCGTCGGTCTTGGGGTCGGTGCCGTCGCGGTAGCAGCGCAGCAGCATCGGACCGCGGACGTGCACCTCGCTGTCGATGATGCGGAGCTCGACGCCGTCGAGCGGGCGCCGGTCGTACACCACGCCGCTCCCGGTCTCGGTCATGCCGTAGGTGGTCACCGCGTTCGCCGGGCGGTCGTGCGGCGGTCGTGCGCCACCGAGCACGATGACGCGCCAGCGGGTGGTGTCGATGCGCTGCATCGCGGTGGCGACGAGCGACACGAGCGACGCCTCACTCGCGTCGACTGCAGCAGCGTCGAACCCGTCGTGGACGGTGAGCGGCGTTCCCGTCACCAGTGCCCTGGTGACGACCGACAGCCCCCCGACATGCGAGAGCGGGAGGCATGCCAACCAATGATCGCCTGTGGTCGCCTCGAGACGGAGCGACGTGGCGACGGCGGAGGCACGCACGGCATCATGGGTGAGCACGACGCCCTTGGGCGTCCCGCTCGAACCGCTCGTCGCGACGACGAGCGCGTCGCCGGCGTCGACCGGCACGGCACCGACCCCGGAGGTGTGGCCGCCGAACTCGTCGATGACGGAGGCTGCGCCCATCCGTTCGATCAGGGCGACCTTGGCGGCGGGCGGGAGGCGACGGTCGACCGGGAACGCTGCGTCGCCTGCATCCCACAAGCGTTGGAGCGCATCGACGAACCCGGGACCACCCGGGAGGTCGAGCGCGACCAGTCGACCGGTCACGCGGTGACGGAACGAACGGGGTCGATCGGCGCCGGTGTGCCTTCGCGTTCCTGGATCTGTCCGGCGATGCCCAGGCAGCGGAGATCGGTGAACCGGTCGCCGATCACCTGGACGCCCACGGGCAGGGCGTCGGCGGTGCCGCACGGTACGACGGCGGCGGGGAGCCCGAGGAAGTTGGCCGGCAGCACCGGGCGGAGGGTGTCGCGGAGGAACTGGGGATCGTCGGTGAGGTCGGCATCGTGCTCGAACGGCGGTTGCGCCCAGGTGGGCGACAACACGATCGGGTGGTCGGCGAAGAACGCCGACCAGATCCGCATCAGGCGGTAGCGCTCGGTCTGCACCTGGAACGACAGCTCGAGCGTCGGCGCCGGCCCGCTCGCCTGGAACGCGTCGAGGATCGCCCGGCCGTCGTCGCCCATCACCATGTCGAGCAGCGGGCGTTGGACCGCGATGTCGGTGAGGAGCAGCGCGCCCCACAGTTCGATCGTCGCCTCGTAGTCGGGCGGGAGTGCCTCGACCACGTCGTGGCCGGCATCGGCGAGATGGTCGGCCGCTCGCCGCACCGCGTCGGCCACCTCCTGGTGCGTCGAGCCACCGGGGGGTGCGAGCACCACGGCGATCCTCAGGCGTTCGCCCGGTCCCAGGTCGGTGAGCGTGACCGGCAGGCTCCTCGGGTCGCGCACGTGCGCGCCGGCGAGGCTGAGCAGTGCTGCCCGCACGTCGAGGACCGAACGGGCCATCGGCCCCTCCGCGAGCATCTGCTGTGCGGCGAGCCCCATGTCCTCGGGCGGCACCGCCGAGGCCATCGGGACGACGCCGTTCGTCGGCTTGATGGATGAGATCCCGCAGCAGTGCGCCGGGTTGCGGAGCGAACCCCCGATGTCGTTGCCGAGCCCGAGCGGGCTCATGCCCGACGCGATCGCCGACCCCTCGCCGCCGCTCGACCCGCCGGCGGTGCGACCGGGATGGTGCGGGTTGCGAGTGAGCCCGTGCAGCGACGAGTGGGTATGGACGCGCAACCCGAGGTCGGGCAGATTGGTCCGGGCGAACGGGATCGCGCCGGCCGCGCGCATGCGTTCGACACTCGGCGCATCGCTCGGCGCGATCGCCTCGGCGAGCGCCGCCAAGCCCTGCGTCGTCGGCGTGCCGGCCAGGTCGATGTTCTCCTTGACGGTGATCGGCACGCCGTGGAACGGCCCGAGCGGGCTCCCCGCAGCGACGGCGCGGTCGGCGGCGTCGGCCGCGGCCCTCGCCTCGTCGTCGAGACGCCGCACGATCGCGTTCAGGTGCGGGTTGACCTCGTCGACGCGTGCGAGGTGGGCCTCCAGCACCTCACGGCTCGACGCCTCGCCGTCGCGGATCTTCGCGGCCAGTTCGAGGGCTCCCAGTTGCCAGAGTTCGCTCATCCGCCCCATCATGTCGCACACATGGCCGATCGTCCCCAACTCTCCGTCTGGGTGGCGGGCGCTCGCCCTCGCACCTTGCCCGCCGCGGTGGTGCCCGTGGCCGTCGGCGCCGGTGCCGCGTTCGGTGCCACCGGCGTCGACGTCGTGTGGTGGCGCGTCGCGCTCGCGCTCGCCGTCTCGCTCCTGCTCCAGGTGGGTGTCAACTACGCGAACGACTACAGCGACGGCGTGAAGGGAACCGACGACGTCCGTGTCGGGCCGATGCGGCTCGTCGCCTCGGGCGCCGCGTCGGCGTCGGCCGTCAAGCGGGCGGCGCTGCTCAGCCTCGGACTGGCCGCGGTGGCGGGCCTGGTGCTCGCAGTCGCAACGTCGTGGTGGCTGCTCGCCGTGGGTGCCGCCGCCCTGCTCGCTGCGTGGGGGTACACCGGTGGGCCGAAACCCTACGGGTACCTCGGCCTCGGCGAGGTGTTCGTCTTCGTGTTCTTCGGCCTCGTGGCCACCGTCGGAACGACCTTCGTCGCGATCGAGGCGGTGCCGTGGGTGGCCTGGCCTGCAGCCGCGGGGGTCGGCTCGCTCGCGTGCGCACTGCTCGTCGTCAACAACCTGCGCGACATCCCCACCGACACTGTCGCGGGGAAGCGCACGCTGGCGGTGCGGCTGGGGGACCGGGTGACGCGGCGGTTCTACGTCGCGCTCGTCGTCGGGGCAGCTGTCGCCGCTGCGGTCTGCGCGTTCGACCGGCCGTGGGCCGCGCTCGGCGTGTTGGCGCTCGGGCTCGCCGTCGCACCGTTCCGGACGGTGCTGGGCGGAGCGACCGGTCGCGAGCTGATCCCTGTCCTGGGCGGCACCGGCGCCGTCCAGCTCGCCTACGGCCTGCTGCTCACCGTCGGTCTCGCCCTGTCCTGACGTTCAGAGCCAGGCGGCGATCAGCTCTGCGGTCGCCTCTGGGCGCTCGCCGAAGGTCGCGTGGCCCGCGTCGGGGATCACGGCGAACGTGGCGCCGGGGATGGTCTCGGCGATCCGGTGGCCGATGTCGACGAACTTCACGTCACGCTCGCCCGCGAGCACGAGGACCGGGACCGAGATCTCGGGGAGGGCATCCCAGACGGGTTCCTGCGCGCCCGTCCCGGCCAGGCGCAGGCTCGCCGCCAATCCTGTCGCGGTGTTACGGCACCGGTGACGGCGATCGCTCTCGATCGACGGTACGCCTGCGAACATCGGCATCGCCAGCCACTCGTCGACGAACGCCTTGACGCCGACCTGCTCCACCCGCTCGGCACGCCGCTCGTCCTCGGCCGCACGCGCCGCTCGGTCGGCAGGGTCGTTCAGGCCGGCGTTCGCCCCGATTACGACGATCCGCTCGATCTCGGGCGGGCGCCGAACCGCTGCTGCGAGCAGGTGGCGACCGCCCATCGAGTAGCCGACATACGTCCCGGCACCGCCCACTCGCGGGAGATCGGCGGCGACCGCTTCGATCGTCCGGTGGTCGTCACCGCTCAGCCCGTGGCCGGGCAGGTCGACGAAGGCAATCGTCGGCGGCGTCACCAGTCGTGATGCGATCAGGTGCGCGCACTCGTGCCAGTGGTGGTGTGTCTGGGTGAACCCGTGGAGGAAGACGAGCCGGCCGCTCACGTCGTTCGTCAGACGTCACCGGCGTCGTCGTCGCCGCCGTTCGGTTCGGCGACCTCAGCGGCGACCATCCGATCGCGCAGGCGGCGCAGCACGTTCACGAACGTGTCGCTGTCCTGCGCGCCGGGGATCGCCCACTGGCCGTTGACGACGTACGTGGGCACGGAGGTGATGCCCAGCTCGCCGGCCAGCGCCAGTTCGGCACGGACTTCGCCGGCGCCACGATCCGACGCAAGGAACTCGAGGATCGTCCGGTGGTCGAAGCCAACCTCGGCAGCGCAGTCGGCCAGCGTGTCGGGATCGCCGATGTCGAGCCCGTCGACGAAGTAAGCCCGGAGCAGACGCTCCTTGAGGTCCGCCTGTGCCACCGGTGAGTCGGGCTGCTCCGCAAGCCAGAGCAGCCGGTGGGCGAGGAGTGTGTTCGCCCGCAGCGCTCGGTCGAGGTGGAACTCGATGCCGTCCTCGGCGGCGACGCCGGTGACGTGCGCCATGAGCTGTTCGGCGCGTTCGGGGCCGCCGAACTTCTTGGCGTAGGCGCGGGCGACGGGTTCGGTGGCCCCGGGTGACGCCGTGGGGTCGAGCTGGTACGGGCGGTACCGGACCGCGATGTCGATCTCATCGCCGAGCTCGGCCACGGCGCGCTCGAAGCGACGCTTGCCGATGTAGCACCAGGGGCACACGACGTCGCTCCAGATCTCGATCTCGATGGTGGGCACGGCGGCGATGCTCATCGAACCGATGGTAGAGCCCGCAGCGGGGAACGGCGCTCGCCGCAGCGATCCCCGCAGCAGGCCCGTATCGTCGCGGACATGAGCGATCGGGTCGGCAGAGTGAACGCGACGGCCTGCGCCACGCTCGTCGACGAATGGGTGCGGTGCGGGGTCCGTCAGGTCGTCATCGCACCGGGTTCGCGCAGCACGCCGATGGCCCTCGCTCTCGCCGCCCGCGACGAGCTGTCGGTCTACGTCGTCCACGACGAGCGGGTGGCCGGCTTCGTCGCGCTCGGGCTGGGCCTGGAGGGCGTTCCGGCGGTGCTGCTGTGCACCAGCGGGACCGCCGCGGCGAATTTCCATCCCGCCGTCGTCGAGGCCGGGTTGTCCGACGTCCCGATGATCGTCGCGACCGCCGACCGGCCGCCCGAGCTGCGTGGGGTCGGTGCCCCGCAGACGATCGATCAGATCGAGTTGTACGGTCGCTCGGTGCGCTGGTTCCACGACGCGATCCCGCCCGATGCGGCCGATCCGGCGTCGTGGCGACCCCTCGCACAGCGCGTCTTCGCCACGGCCGAGGCCGGTCCGGTTCACCTCAACCTGCCGTTCCGGGAGCCGCTCGTCGGTGATGCCGCCGAGCTCCCCGAGCCGATCGGCCCGCCGTTGCCCGTGCCGCGAGCCATCGCGAGCAGCGGACCCGTCCCCGTCGAGCTCGACCATCAGCGTGGCGTGATCGTCGTCGGTGGACGCCATCGTGTGGACGTCGAGCGGATCGGCTCGTTCGCCGCCCGAACCGGCTGGCCCGTGCTCGCCGATCCGCTGTCGGGGTGCCGATCGCTCCCGCAGGCCGTCACCTCCTTCGACGCCCTCCTGCGTCACGAGCAGTTCGCCGCCGACCACGCACCGCAGCTCGTGGTGAGATTCGGCCGGCCACCGGCGTCGAAGGTGCTGTCGCAGTGGATCGTGCGCAGCGGTGCGCCGGTCATCCAGGTCGGCGGTCCGGGTGTGATCAACCCCGACCACAACGTCGTCCTCCAGTGCTCGATCGACGATCTTGCGACGCTCACCGGCGCGATCGACACGCCGTGGATGGCGCGCTGGCGACGGGCCAACGAGCGCGCCGAGGCCGCCCTGGCAGCGGCGCTCCACGAGCCGGTGGCGCTCACCGAGCCCCTGGTCTCCCGCACGATCGCCGACTGGTTGCCGGACGACGCCGATCTGGTGGTCGCCTCGTCGATGCCGGTGCGCGATGTCGAGTGGTTCGGCGGGCCGGCCGCTCGGGCACACTCGAACCGCGGCGCGAACGGCATCGACGGCGTGCTGTCGACGGCGCTCGGCCGGGCACTCGCCGGGCATCCGACCGTCGTACTGCTCGGCGACATCGCCTTCGTGCACGACTCGAACGCATTGGTCGCGATCCGCGGGCGCTCGGCCGACCTGCGCATCGTCGTCGTCGACAACGGCGGCGGCGGCATCTTCTCGTTCCTGCCGCAGGCCACGGCGCTGCCGAACGAGCGCTTCGAGCAGCTCTTCGGCACCCCCCACGGCACCGACATCGAGGCCCTCGCACGCGCGCACGGCGTTCCCGCCCGGACCGTGTCGACCGCCGACGAGCTGCGATCCTCGCTCGCTGAGCCGGGTCCCTCGCTCACCCGCATCGTCACCGATCGTGCCGACAACGTCCGCGAGCACGCCCGCCTCAACGCGGCCGTCGCCGCCGCGCTCGGGTGAGACGTCGGCGGTGGACGGTCTGGGCTGGATGAGCCGGCGTCAGCGCGACGGTGGGATCGACCGGGTACCGCTGCCCGATGGGGTCGACGGCGCGCTGTGGCTGTGCGGGAAGCACGCGATCGGACCTGACCACGCTCGGGCGATCTCCGAGGTCGGCGGCGACGCCATCGTCGTGTGCCTGACCGAGGAGCACGAGCTGGCCGACCGGTACCCGGCGTATCTCCTGTGGCTGCGCTCGGCCGCCGGTGGCGACGCGATCTGGGCGCCCGTGCACGACCTGCACGCACCACCGGTCGACGCAGCCGAGCCCCTCGTCCGTGATCTCGCCGGCCGCCTCGTTGCCGGCGACACGCTGCTCGTGCACTGTGCCGCCGGGATGGGGCGAACGGGCACGATCGCTGCGTGCGTCCTGATCGCGCTCGGGCACGACACAGCGACAGCGCTCGAGGCGGTGGGTGCGGCACGCCCCGGCGCAGGCCCGGAAGTGGGCGCCCAACGCGATCTGGTCGAGACGATCGCCGCGCGCCTGCGATGATCGCCTGATGAGCAACGAGCCGGCGGTCACCCCTGACGACATCGAACGTGCCGCAGAGCGCATCGGTGACCGTGCGCGACGCACGCCCGTGATCGAGCACGGACCGCTGACGCTCAAGCTCGAGCTGCTGCAGCATGCAGGGTCCTTCAAGACACGCGGGGCCTTCAACCGGGTGCTGTCCGAAGCCTCGTTGCCGGCGGCCGGGCTGATCACGGCGAGCGGGGGCAATCATGGCGCAGCGCTGTCGTACGTCGGGTCACAGCTCGGCGTGGCGACCGAGGTGTTCATGCCGTCGACCTCGCCGGCGATCAAGCGCGCGAACATCGAACGGTTCGGCGCCGCCGTCACCGTGATCGAGGGCTACTACGACGACGCACAGCAGGCGGCGAACGAGCGCCAGCAGCAATCGGGCGCCCTGATGATCCACCCGTACGACCATCCTGCGACCGTGGCCGGCCAGGGCACGATGTCGCGCGAGATCGACGAGCAGGTCGGCGGGTTCGACACGCTGATCGTCGCCACCGGCGGTGGCGGTTTCATGGCCGGGCAGGCGGCGTGGTTCCGCGACCGTGTGCGGATCGTGAGCGTCGAGCCGGAGACGTCGCAGTGCCTGCGGGCGGCGAAGCTGGCGGGCGAGCCCGTCGACGTTCCCGTGAGCGGCCTCGCCGCCGACTCGCTCGGTGCGAAGCGCCTCGGTGCTGTGCCGTGGTCGATCGTGCGTCACTTCGTCGACGAGGCCGTGGTGGTGTCCGACGACGATATCCGGTCCGCGCAGCGCGAGCTGTGGGACGAGTTCCGTCTGATCGTCGAACCCGGCGGCGCTGCCGCGCTCGCCGCGCTCCGCGCTGGCGCCTACGTGCCCGCCCTCGCCGAACGGGTGGTCGTGGTCGTCTGCGGCAGCAACTGCGACCCCGCCACGATCGCCGCCTGACGCACGCCCGAACCCGCGCAAAGCGGATTCAGGTCCGCGTGCCGGGTTCGGAGCCGCTTTGTGCGGATTGCGCGCCGATCGGTCACGGCCTGACGATCGCGCTGAGCATGGCCTGGAACTTGGCCTGGGTCTCTGCGAGTTCGCTCTCGGGGTCGCTGTCCGCGACGATGCCGCCGCCCGCCACGAGGCGTGCGGACTGCCGATCGGCGCTGAGCTCGGCACAACGCAGCGACACCGCCCAGGTGCCGTTGCCGTGCGCATCGACCCAACCGACCGTGCCGCCGTAGCGACCACGCTCGAAGCCCTCGACGCGGGTGATCAGCTCGATCGCCGCCTCGCGGGGGTGACCGCCGACGGCGGGAGTCGGCTGCAGCGCACGCACGAGTTCGATCACCGACGGTGTCGGCTTGGACAGCCGTCCCTCGGCCTGCGATCCGAGGTGCTGGACGTTGGCGACCTTCACGATCGACGGCTCGGGCGCCCAGTCGAGGTAGCTGCAGTAGGGGAGCAGGGTGTCGCGGACCATCGCGATCGCGGCGTCGTGCTCGATCCGGTTCTTCGGGCTGGCGTGCAGTTCGGCGGCGAGCTTTGCATCGAGTTCGGGATCACCGGTGGTGCGGGTGGTGCCCGCCAAGGGGTGCGACCGCACGACATCGCCGTCGACCTCGACGAGGAGCTCGGGCGAGGCGCCGATGAAGCCGTCGATCGAGAACCGGTAGCTCGACCCGAAGCTCGCCTTCAGCCGCAGGAGGACCGCGTGGACGTCGATCGGCCGGTCCGACTCGACGACGATCGGTCGGGCGATGACCGCCTTCGCCATCCGCCCGTCGCGCACGGCGTCGCGCGCTGCGGCGACCGCCGCCAGGTAGTGCTCGACCGCTACCCCCGGCCGGATCGAGAACGCGCCAGGAAGGTGTGGGCGATCCCGGGCTCCACCCTCGGGAACGCTCGCACCGGCATGTGAGCGTTCCCGGGGGTCGAGCCCGGGATCGCCCACATCGGTCCGCCAGATGCGGCCGGCGGCGTCCTTGCCGATGATCAGCTCAGGGACCACGAGCTCGGCGGGGGAGCCGGGGAGGAACGGGATCGCGCCGAGGGCGATCACGCCGGGTGCGCCACCCACCTGGTCGTCGTGGTCGATCGATGCGAGGAACGCGACGGCCTCGTCGACGGGAACACGGGCCGCCACGCCACGCCCGGCGAATCCGACCCCGTCGCGCACGAAGAGGTAGCCGTCCCCACCTGCGACGTCGTTGAGGTCGAGCGCGCCGTCGACGGGCGTGCTGACGGCGCGCACGGTCAGCTCCGGGTGCCGGTCAGGAGCTGCGTCAGCCCGCCCGACAGCAGCGCGTGCTCGACGTGGGTGAACCCGGCACGTTCGAGCATCGACACCATCTCGGGCGCCGGCGGGAGGTAGGCCACGCTCTTGGGCAGGTAGCGGTAGGCCGCCCCGTCGGAGAGCAGCGCGCCGATCCTCGGCACGATCTTGCCGAAGTAGATGCCGTTGCCGAAGCGGATCAACCGGTTCTTCGGGATCCCGACGTCGAGCAGCGACACCCGCCCGCCCGGCCGCACCACACGAGCCAGCTCGTCGAAGAACGACTGCAGGTCGACGAGGTTGCGGAGCGCGAACCCGCACGTGACCCCGTCGACCGACGACTCGGGCAACGGCATGCGGAGGATGTCGCCCTGGACCCTGGGCGCCCCCGACCGGTCGGCGGCGAGCATGCCGTACGACAGGTCGATCGAGATCGGTTCGTGCCCGGCGGCGCGCAGGTCGATGCAGAGATCTCCGGTGCCCGATGCCAGGTCGAGCACGGTCGAGCCCGCCGGCAGGCGCAGGTCGCGGACGGCTCGCTTGCGCCACCGGACGTCGAGCCGGAAGGTCATGATCCGGTTGACGAGGTCGTAGCGCGGTGCAATCGCGTCGAACATCTCGCGCACCGCCTGCTTCTTCTCCTCACCCTGCGGCAAGGCCTCGGTGTCCCAGCGTGGCCCGGACGATGCAGCACTCATGCGATCGAGGCTAGAGCGGGCAGGGGGGTTCAGTGCGACCGTTCTGCGCGATCGAATGCGGCCTCGAGCGCACGACGTGCAGCGGCGCGGTCACGGCCGAGTTGGAGCGCCACGAGCGCGACGGCATCAGCGGCGTGGTCGAGATCGGCATCGGTGGTCGTGGTCGGAGGGGGGACGAGCACGACGGTGCCGTGGCGCCCCGAGGTCGCCACCAGGCCGTCACGGGCGAGCAGGTCGTACACCTTGTTGACGGTGCCGCGCGCCAGCCCGAGATCGTTGGCGAGGTCGCGTATCGCCGGGAGACGACTGCCGGGCCGCAAGTGGCCGGAGGCGATCATGCGCTCGATCTGGATCCGGAGTTGCTCGAACACCGGGACCGCCGACGACGGATCGACGTGCACGATCACTGGGGCGCAACCCAATCGCGAGGGCGTCGTGGCGAGGCACGCAGGAGATGGACGACGGTGGCGGCCAGACAGCCGAGGACGGTCACGACCTGCAACACGTCGACGGGGGTGTGGTCGGTGTCGCCCGTCTTGGAGACGACCCAGCCGGCGAGGAGCCAGGCGGCGGCGAGCTGCAGGTTGCCGACGGCCCGCTGCGCGAACCAGCGCATCCGGTCGTCGACCCATCGAGCGCGGTCGGTCATGACGGGCCGTGGCCGGCTGGTGATCGCGCTCCGTGTTGCCTCGGCGACGCCGGCGACCGCGACGCCGGCCGCCGCGATCACGAGCGGACCTGCGTCGCGTGCGACGACGAGGATCGCAACGGCACCCAGGCACGACGTGATCGTCAGCGCCCGGCTGAGCACGAGCAAGCGGACGGGCACGAGTGGCGTCCGCTCGGCCAGCGATGCCGCCCTGACGTCGTTGCGGTCGTCGCTGAGCCGGAACGTCTCGGCCGACATCGCGCCGACGATGCTGCCGGCCAACCCGCAGAACAGGATGTCGGCGAGCGGGCTGCGCGTTCCGATCCCGATGTTGAGCTCCCCATAGAGGCGGATGCCGGCGACTGTCGCGACCACCACGCCGACGGTCGCTCCGATGCGCCGGTGGAGGACGTGCCGCCTCAGGTAGCGCACGAGCACCGAGGCCTCGTGGCTGCCGGGTGGGAGTGGCTCGGCGAGCCAACCGCCGGCCGTGACCAGCTGCGCCGACCGGGCCACGACACCGGCTACCACGAGCAACGCGAGCAGAAGCACCACGATCCCCATCGGCTCCGACCTCCTCGTCCGGGCAGCCCATCAACGGCTGCGTCTTGCATTGGCTCATTGGCATAGTACAATGTGCCAATGATGACGGCAACTGCCACGAGCGATCGACACGACTTCGATCCAGCGATCGAGACGCTCGTGCCCCGCCGGTCCCGGCTCCGCAGCGGCGTGCTCCTGGTGTTCGCGTTCGGGCTGATCGCCGCGGTCTGGTGGTCCCCGCACGTGCTCCGGCCGTCGCTCGGCGGTGGGGACGGTTCGGCTGGTTCGTGGTCGGCGCTGCAGGGCCACGATCAGGTGCTCGTCGTCGCTCGCGTGGTCGCCGACGGCTGGAACGGCGTCGAGGTGCGGCGTGTCGTGCCCGTGCCCGGTGCGAGCGTCGCCGGGGCGTGGGTGCTCGCGGAGAACGAGCTCGACTTCGATGTCACCGATCCAGGTGAGCCGAGCGAGTTCCCGAGCGGTCTCGCGTTCGCGACCGCACGGCACCCGTCGATCGGTGCCGACACGGAACTCCCGCAGCGCGTCCCCGACGGAGCGACTGCGGTCTTGGCGATCCTGTGGAACCTCGACGACTGCGCTCTGCTCCCGCGCGGTGACCGCACCGACGGTGTCGACGTCGAGGTCCGCACGGAGATCGGCACCACTGCCTTCACGACGATCGACGCCTCCCCGGGCGAGTTCTTCGACACCCTCGTCGAGGTCGGCATGTGCCCGGCCACCTGAGCTGCCGCGCACGGCTCGCAGCGCTCAGGCATGCCCGGCCACACTCGTCGGCGTGATCGATTTCACCTTCCCGCCCGAGGTCGACGAGGTGCGCCTCAAGGTCCGTGAGTTCATGGATGCGCGCGTCCGTCCGGAGTGGGACGCGACCGATCAGTCGCAGCGTTCCGAGGTGGTGCGCACGATCGTCAAGCTGCGAGCGGAAGCGAAGGACGAATGGGGACTGTGGCTCCCGCACATGCCGCCCGAGTGGGGTGGGATGGGGCTCGGGCCGACCGCGATGGCGGCGGTGTCGGCGGAAGCGGCCAAGGTGTCGATCGGCCCGTTCGTGCTCAACGCCCAGGCGCCAGACGAGGGCAACCAGCACACCCTGCTGCACTGGGGGACCGACGAGCAGAAGGAGCGCTACCTCCGCCCGCTGTGCGAGGGCACCGCGCGTTCCTGCTTCGCGATGACCGAGCCGGAAGTGGCGGGTTCGGACCCCACGCTGATCAAGACGTTCGCCTACCAGGACGGTGACGAATGGGTGATCAACGGCCACAAGTGGTTCATCTCCGGCGCCCGCGGCGCGAAGTTCGCATTGCTCGTGGCCCGCACCGAGGAGGACCCCGACCTCCCCCAGGCGGCGAACTCGTGCTTCATCGTCGACCTCCCGTCGGAGGGGTGGAACATCGTCCGAGACGTCGAGACCATGTCGGGCGGCCACAACCACTGCGAGATCCTCATCGAGGACCTGCGCGTGCCGGCCGCGAACATGCTCGGCGGTCGCGGCCAGGGCCATCTGCTCGGTCAGTACCGACTCGGCCCGGCCCGCCTGGCGCACTGCATGCGCTGGATCGGCCAGGCCGAGATCGCGCTCGACATGATGGTCGCCCGCTCGCTCGAGCGCTACAGCCACGGGTCGGTCCTGGCCGAGAAGCAGGGCATCCAGTGGCTGATCAGCGACTCGGCCGTCGAGCTCTACCAGTGCAAGCTGATGGTCCTGCACGCCGCGTACCAGATCGAGAACGGCATGGACTTCACCGCCGTCGTGTCGATGGCGAAGCACTTCGTCGCCAACAGCCTGTGGCGGATCATCGACCGTGCGATCCAGGTGCACGGCGCGCTCGGCTACTCGACCGACACCCCGCTCGCCCACATGCTCCAGCAGGCGAGGTGGGCGCGTTTCGCCGACGGCGCCGACGAGATCCACCAGATGCGCATCGCCCAGCGCACCATTGCGGCGTACAAGGACCACGGCACCACCAAACCTGCCACCGGCTCCCTCCCGCTGTAGGGGGGAGCGACGTCACCTCACGTCGTAGTCCTGGATCCTGACCGGGAGGGCGACGCCGAGGGTGACGGTGATCGTCGCCCGCGCTCCGGTGGGCGTCGTGCAGATGGCGCGGCCGCGGGCGTCGTTGATCGGCTCGACCCGGTCGAGGGTGAGCGGGACGAGATCGGCGACCGCCCGGCGACGGCGTTCGTAGCTGTCGTCCCAAGCGACGTTGTCGGTGAACAGCGCGTCGGCGGCATCGTCGGACCAGTCGTTGAGCAGCGCAACCAGCCGTTCGGCGGCGTGCTCCACCGCCGGCGTCGCAGACCGCCGCTCGGGCGGGACGACGCCCTGCCCGTGGAGCACGTCGAGCATCCGGGCTGCCAGCTCGGTCATCGGTGCGTAGGTCACGTTCGACAGGGCGATCACGCCGAGCCGCCGCCCCGGGAGCCACCGCATCGTCGACCCGTAACCGGGGAAGCCACCCGAGTGCGTCACCTGGGTGCCGAGCTCGTCCTCGAACTGGATCCGCAACCCGTAGCCGTAGCCGGCGGGCGCTCGCACCCCGCGGAGCGTGCGCCACCCGGTGTAGGTCTGCACGGTCTGCATCTCGCGCCGGCTCGCCCGCGACAGCGGGCCGGTATCGGCGCCGTCACGAGCAGGGAACGCGTCGTCGAGCCAGGCGACCCACCGTGCGAGATCGCTCACCGTGGTCCAGATGCCGCCCATCGGCGCGATCAGGCCGTCGCCCGGCGTCGGACGCTCCTCGACCCACGCGTCGTCGAGCCACCGCATCGGCCGCAGCCACCGGTCGTGTCCCGGCTGCGTCCAGGTGCTCGCGTCCATGCCGAGCGGCCGCAGGAGGCGCTCGGTCACGACGTCCTGGATGCGGCGGCCGGTGGCGCGCTCCACCACCCGTCCGAGCATGGCGAAGCCGAAGTTGGAGTACTCGTATTCGGCACCGGTGGGCTCTCCGAATGCGCACCCGCCGGCGACGATCCGGTCGAACTCCTCGTCGGTGAGGTCGAGGTGGCGGTCGGCCCAGGGATCGTCGGTGACGAGTCCGCTCGACATCGCGAGCAGGTCGCGCACGGTGATCGGCGGGGCGTCGGCGGTCGGCGACCGGAGCGCGTGGAGCGAGGCGTCGTAGGTCGCGATCGGGTCGTCCAGGCGGAGCAGCCCGTCGTCGCGCAGCAGCAATGTCGCCGCCGCGGAGAACGACTTGGTCATCGACGCGATCCGGTACACCGAGTGCTCGTCGACGTCGCCGCCCGCCGGGCAGGCCGATCCGGTAAGTGTCAGCGCGCCGTCGCGGACGACGCCCCAGGCGACGGTGGGGCAGTGGTGCTCCGCGGCGTACCCGGCGATGAGGTCGTCCAACGGTGCGCGATCGATCGACATTCGATCAGTCTGGCTGCTCGGGCCTAGGGTGCTTGGCCGTGACGGCACGCGACATCGTCTTCGGGGTCTTCGTGCCCCAAGGGTGGAAGATGGACCTGGTCGCGATCGAGGGTGCCCAGGCCAAGTGGGCCAAGGCGGTGGAGGTCGCCCAGCTCGCCGAGCGGCTCGGATTCGATTCGCTCTGGGTGTACGACCACTTCCACAACGTGCCCCGCCCGGCCGAGGAGGCGGTGTTCGAGTGCTGGACCACGATCGCTGCGATCAGCCAGCTCACCTCCACGATCCGGCTCGGGCAGATGGTCGGGTGCAACAGCTACCGCAGTCCGGCGCTGCTCGCGAAGATCACGTCCAACATCGACGTGATGTCGGGTGGGCGGCTCGACTGGGGTGTCGGCGCCGGTTGGTACGAGCAGGAGTACCGGGCCTACGGCTACGACTTCCCGAAGCCGAAGGATCGCATCCGGATGCTGGACGAGACCGTGCAGATCGTGCGGTCGATGTGGACACAGGGTGAGACGACGTTCCAGGGCGAGTACTACGACGTGCGCCGAGCCCAGTGCGATCCGAAGCCGATCCAGCAGCCGCACCCGCCGATCTGGATCGGCGGCGGCGGTGAGCAGCTCACGCTCCGCACGGTGGCGAAGTACGCCGACAACTCGAACTTCGGAGGGCCGCCCGACGTCTTCGCCCACAAGCGCGACGTGTTGCACGAGCACTGCCGGTCCGTCGGGCGTGACCCGGACGAGATCCGACTCACGTGGTCACCCGAGATCTTCATCCGCCGGACCGAGGCCGAGATCGACGCGGCGGGATCGTTGGCCCTGTGGGGCCAGGCGGCCGACGATTGGCGGGCCAACAACCTGGTCGGAACACCTGAGCAGGTCGTCGAGAAGATGCGCATCTACGCCGATCTCGGCTGCCGTGGGTTCATCCCGTGGTGTGCCGACTACCCCGGCACGGAAACGTTGGAGCTGCTGGCCGAGGTCATGCCGGAGGTCCGTCGATGAGCCACGACGCGATCGAGGACGCCGCGTTCGAGCCGAACGCCGACGAGCTCATCGCGAACAATGCGGTCTACACCGAATCCTTCCGGAGCGACTCCCTCCCGGTGCAGCCCGGCCGTCAGCTGGCAGTCGTGGCGTGCATGGACTCGCGGATGGACATCTTCGACATCTTCGGGCTCCGGCACGGCGAGTCGCACATCATCCGCAACGCGGGCGGTGTGATCACCGACGACGTGATCCGGTCGCTGTGCCTGTCGCAGCGCTTCCTCGGCACCCGCGAGATCATCCTGCTGCACCACACCGACTGTGGCCTGCAGCGGGTCACGGAGGATGACTTCAAGGCAACGCTCGAGGCCGAACTCGGCGTGAAGCCTTGGTGGGCGCTCGAGTCGTTCAGCGACCCCTACGTCGATACGGCGCAGTCGATGCGGCGCTTGCGGATGACCCCGTTCGTACCGCACAAGGAGTACATCCGCGGCTTCGTGTACGACGTCGACACCGGCCTGCTCAACGAGGTGTTCGTCGACGAGCAGGCCTGAGGCCTGCCCGTCGACGTCGCACCCGGATCAGACCGTCAGACGTACTGGCGGAAGATGATCTCGGCGACACAGCTGGGCTTGCTGGCGCCTTCGCACTCGAACGTGAACTCAAGGGTGAGCTGCACGCCGCCGGCGATGTCTTCGACCTGGAGCAGCTTGACGCCGAGGCGGACCTTGGCGCCGACCGGGACCGGTGATGGGAAGCGGATCTTGTTGGCGCCGTAGTTGACGCCCATCGAGAAGCCGCCGAACTGGACGATCTGCGGGTACAGGTACGGGCCGAGTGACAAGGTGAGGTATCCGTGCGCGATCGGACCGCCGAACGGACCCGTCTTGGCGCGCTCGACGTCGATGTGGATCCACTGGTGGTCGCCGGTGGCGTCGGCGAAGAGGTTGACCTGCTCCTGCGTGATCTCCGAGTAGGGGCTGTAGCCGAGGTGCTCGCCGACGAGCGTCTTGAGCTCTTCGGCGCCGTTGATGATGCGAGGTGACATGGAACCAGCATGACACCATCAGCCTGGTTGATACGAACCTTCGACGACGTGGAGCCAGGGTGTTCTTGCGAAGCGCTGGTAGGAATGGCGGAATGGATCACCCAGCGACACCGTTCCGCTCCGGGTTCGTCGCGCTCTTGGGGCGTCCCAACGTCGGCAAGTCCTCGATCGTCAACGCTGTCTGCGGCCGCAAGATCAGCATCGTGTCCGACAAGCCGCAGACCACCCGCCATCGCGTGATGGGCGTTCACACCATCCCGCACGCGCAGCTCGTGTTCGTCGACACCCCCGGCCTCCACAAGGCCGTGTCGGCGCTCGGCGAGCGCGTCAACGCGACGGCGCTCGGGAGCACCGAAGGTGTCGATGTGCCGTGCCTCGTGCTCGATGCCACCAAGGCGTTCGGCAAGGGCGACCGGTGGGTGGCCGACCACCTCGACATCCCCAACGCCGTCGTCGTGGTCAACAAGGTCGACATCGCATCGAAGCATCAGGTTCTGGCGATGCTCACTGCGGCGGCCCAGCTCGGCGCCGAGGCGTACTTCCCGGTGTCGGCCCGGAGCGGCGCAGGCATCGCGGCCTTCGTCGATCACCTCGTCGCCCGCCTCCCCGAGGGCCCGAAGTACTTCCCGGATGACGAGTTCACCGACATGCCCGAGGAGCAGTGGGTCGCCGAACTCGTCCGTGAGCAACTGCTCGCCGTGACGCGCGACGAGCTGCCCTACTCGATCGCGACGCGCGTCACCGAGTGGGAGTGGCCGCGCGTCCGCGTCGACATCATCGTCGAGCGCACCAGCCAGAAGGGCATGGTGATCGGCAAGGGTGGGGCCGTGTTGAAAGAGGTCGGTACCCGCGTCCGGGAGCAGCTGCCTCCGGGGGCGTTCGTCGAGCTCAGGGTCAAAGTCGACCAGGACTGGCAGCGCCGTCCCGAACGCGTCGAGCGCCTCGGCTACTGACTCGGAAAGACGCGCGACCTCAGGCCGCTGACGTGGGCGGTGCGGTGGACGCCGCGGGTGGGTCGGTCGGGGGCGGGGTCGTCGCCGGTGTTGTGTCGTTCGGGCCGCCGGAGGCGTCACCCAACAGCGGGGAGAAGTCGGCGAACCTCAACGGTTGTCCGTCCTCGCTCGATCCGCCGGTACGGGGCACGAAGACGCTGATCGGCGCGCCGTCGATCGCGAAGTTGACGAAGCCGATTGCGCCGGAGTCGACCGGGGCGAACGAGGTGTACGTGAGCACCAGCTGGCCGATCGCTCGCCGTCGGCGCGACTCGGAGAGTCCCCCGAAGGTGTCGGCGTCGAGCGAGATGGTCAACGTGACGCTGGCATCGTCGAACTGGAAACCAGACACGAGTTCGTCGGGTACGGCGGTCGCGAGCCCGAGCGCCCGGACTTCGGGGCGGGGCGAGACGAGCTCGTTGCGGATGGCGAAGTACGAGACCGGGGAACGCAGCTGGAGACCGATGCGATCGAGGTTGTCGCTGGACCCGAGCGTGTAGGCCACCCGTTGCAGTTCGGTGACTGCCACGTCGATCGTTGTGGTCGTGGTGGTGGTCGCCGGTGCGCTGGCCGACGGGTCTGTCGTCGTGGGCGCGGTCGACGGCGGAACTGTCGTGGTGGTCGTGGTCGTCGGGTTGACCAACTCCGGGCCGAGCTCGTCGGCGTCGAGCCGCGTCACGCGCTCGTCCGGTGGGAGGCTGCATGCCTGCACGAGCAGCGGTGCCACGATGAGCGCGAGCACGATGGTGACTCTTCGGGTCAGGTTCACGGCGCCTCCGTCGGTAGTCGGACGACGAACCGTGCGCCGCCCCCGGTGCGATCCTCGACCCAGGCCTCACCGCCGAGCGCGGCGGCGTGTTCGGCGACGAGTGCGAGCCCGAGCCCGGTGCCAACTCGATGGCGGGCGGCGCTGCCGCGTGCGAAGCGCTCGAAGATGCGGGTGCGCTCGCTCGCAGCCACACCCGGCCCTTCGTCCTCGACGGCCATCAGAACCGAGCGCCGTACCGGTGATGGCTCGATCGTGATGCGAACCGGCCCACCGCCGTGTGTCGTGGCGTTGTCGAGCAGGTTGCCCAGAATCCGCTCGAATCGGACCCGGTCGACCATCGCCCGCCGCTTTGCCCGACGGTGCACCTCGATCGGGAGGTCGCCGTACCCGTAACGCTGTGACACCCGGTCGCAGAGGTCGGCGAGATCGACATCTTCGAGGTTGATGTCGGTGGCGCCGGCATCGATGCGGGAGAGCTCCAGCAGGTCGATCACCATCGCGTCGAACCGCCGGACCTGGCTGACGACCACGTCGAGCGCCTGCCGCGTCCGCTCCGGGATGTCGGACCGCTTCGTGTCGAGAACCTCGACCGCGGCGGTGAGTGCGGTGATCGGTGACCGGAGCTCGTGGCTGACGTCGGACGCGAATCGCTGTTCACGTTCGAGACGTTCCTGGACGGCATCGGCCATGTCGTTGAAGGATCCGGCGAGCCGGTTGAGGTCGGGGTCGTCTTCCTCCTCGAGCCTGGTGTCGAGGTTGCCGGCTGCGATCGTGGCGGCAGCGTCGGCGACCCGGGAGAGCGGTCGTAGCATGCGTCGGCTGGTCGACCATCCGAAGAACGTCGCGACGAGGGTGGCGAGGGCCGAGCCGACGATCAGCGCCGTGGCGAGCACCTGCAAGGTGCGCTCGGTGGTGTCGAGTGGGAACGCCTCGAAGTACGACGCGTCGAACGGCTCGATCCGGATCCCGACAGCGATGTACGGGTCGCCGTCGGCTCCGGTGAAGCGCTGGTAACCCGAGATCTGTGCTTCCATCGATACCAGGAGCTCGTTCGGGAGGTCGTCGAGCCCGTTGCCCGGGCCGGTCGACGACGGCACCACACGTCCGTCGACGAGCACGATCACCCAACCATCGGGGTCGGTCTCGATCTCCCGCACGGCACGGTTGACCGAGTCGGGTTCGGGATCGGTCTCGAGTTCGTTCTTCACGAAGCGGGCATTGGCACGGGCGTCGTCGACGGCTGCGGTCTCGCGTTGGTCGAGCAAGGACTGGCGGGCGAAGAGGAAGGTGGTGATCGTCAACGCCCCGCCGCCGAGCAGCGCCGTGATCGCGAAGAAGAGCGTCACCCGGGTGCTGAGACGCAGTGATCGCCGATCGGCCATGGCCCGTCAGTGTGTCATGCGAGGATGCGCATGGCCGGACGACAACGTCACGCGCTCGAGCCACGGAGCGGATACGGAGAGCGTCACGCCGCCGCTGCCGGTGAGGCGCCAGGGGGAGGAAGGCACCTCACCGGGGCAGCGTGAACACCTGTGATACTGCGAGCCCTGTGTGACGGCCCGGCGTTGTGACTGTGCGATTTCTGTAACAAACGGCACGCTCATCCGGCCAGTGTCACGGATCGTCATCGAATCCACGGTCGCCACCACGTGGCGTGAGACGCCAGGTCGCGGCGACTCGTCCCGTGCCACACTGTCTGACGGATGAACACGCTGCTCTTCATCGAGGACGACGATGCGATCCGGCTGGCGCTGCGCCTCGCGCTGGAGGACGAGGGCTATCAGGTGGTCGAGGCCGTCAACGGCGCCGACGGGCTGTCGGCGTTCCGTGCGAACGAGATCGATCTCGTCCTGCTCGATCTGCGCCTGCCCGACCTGTCGGGCTTCGACGTGTGCCGAGCGCTGCGGACCGACAGCATCGTGCCGATCATCATCATCACCGCGCAGACCGACACCCACGACATGGTGGCCGGCCTCGAGGCGGGCGCCGACGACTACGTGACCAAGCCCGTGGTACCCAAGGAGCTCGCTGCCCGCATCCGCGCGCTGCTCCGGCGAGTCCACCTCCTCGAGTCCACTGCCGCCAGCCGGCCGGCCCGGTTCGGCGACGTGGAGTTGCGACGCGAGCAGGGCATCGTGCTGAAGGCGGGTGAGGAACTGAGCCTGACCAAGACCGAGTTCCGGCTGCTGTGCGAGTTCGCCGATCACGCCGGAGCGGTGCTCTCGCGCGACCAACTCCTCGAACGTGTGTGGGGCTACGAGTACCTGGGCGACTCGCGCCTCGTCGACGCCCACGTCCGGCGGCTGCGTTTGAAGGTGGAAGATCAACCCGACGATCCGAAGCTGATCGTCACCGTGCGCGGCATCGGGTACCGCCTGCTCGCCTCCTGATCGGCACGCCGGATCACTCGGTCGGCCACTGAGGCGCACGCTTCTCCCTGAACGCTGCCATTCCCTCGGCCGCGTCCGGAGCGGAGAAGAGCTCGTCGCTCAGGGCTCGCATCTCGGCGAATGCGGTCGAGGTCGTCAGCGTCGGCACCCGGTGCAGCAGGCGCTTGGTCTCGGCGACGGCGCGTGGCGCCCCAGCCATCACGCCTGCGCACAGCCCGGCGACGGTGCTCGGCACATCGTCGCTGACGTGGGTCACGAGTCCCATCTCGCGTGCGGCATCGGAGTCGAACGGCTCGCCGGTCAGCATCGCAGCAGCGATCTTGCCGGCTGGGACCCGCCGCAGGATCGGCACCGAGATGATCGCGGCGGCGACTCCGATCCGGACCTCGGTGAGTGCGAACGAGACCGACCGGTCGACCACGACCAGATCGCACGACGCCATCAAGCCGATGCCGCCGGCGCGCACCGCTCCCTGGACCGCGGCGATCGTCGGGCACGGCGCCACCATGAGCCGCTCCATGGCCGCCACCATCGGGCGCGAGTCGATCGGGCCGCCGTCGGACCGTTCCTTCAGGTCGGCGCCGGAGCAGAACGCGGGCCCCTCGTGCCCGAGGACGATCACGCGTGTGCCCGCTCCAGGGGCGAGCGCAGCATCGAGCGCATCGCCGAGTTCGTCGAGGAGCTGGCGGGACAGGGCGTTGCGGTTGCGCGGTGAGTCGAGCGTGATCGTGACCACGCCGGCGTCGTGCTCGGACCGGACCAGCTCAGCCATGCCCGGCGACCGTAGTCGCCGAGGCCTCATCACGGATCGTCCGGAGGAACGCCTCGGCCTCCGTCCGATGACGGGTGCGCTTCATCGGTGGGAGCGCAGCCACGATGTCCCACCGGTACCGGGCGGTGCCGAGGCGCGGGTCGAGCACTGCGACGGCCCCGCGGTCGGTGCCGGTCCGGATCAGCCGGCCGCACGCCTGGGCGAGCATGGTCGCTGCTCTCGGCACGTCGATCGCGCTGAATGCTGTCGGGCCGAGCTGCTCACGTCGGGCTGACAGCAAAGGGTCATCGGGGCGCGGGAACGGCAGCTTGTCGATCACGACGAGCGACAGTGTTCGGCCGGGGACGTCGACACCCTGGAACAATCCGGTCGTCGCGAACAGGCAGGTCTCCTCGGATGCGGTGAAGGCCTGGACGAGCGCCGGTTTCGGCAGGTCGCGCTGGGTGAGGATGGGAACGGCCACCCGGCCTCGGACGGCTTCGACGGCGTGATCCATCGCGGCCCAGCTCGTGAACAGGGCGAGTGTGCGACCGCCGGCCGCCTCGATCAGGGCCACGAGCTCGTCGGCGACCGCGTCACGGAACTTCGGTGACTTGGGCGGAGGCAGGTGCATCGCGCAGTAGAGGAGGCCCTGACGCTCGTAGTCGAACGGGCTCCCGACGTCGGCCGTGTCGGTGGCCGGCTCGGGCAGTCCGACCCGGGCGGCCAGCGACGTGGGCACCGTCGCGCTCGTGAGGATCGCGGTGCGCTTCGTCCAGACACCGTCACGCATGGTCGGGCCGACGTCGAGTGGCGCGATCTCGAGCCGGGGGTGGTCAGCCGAGCCGGAGACGAACGGGACGGTGTTCTCCCGGTCGGTCAGGGCGGCGTCGATGCTCTCGATCGTGCGTCCGACCATCACGGTGGCGCGCAGCTTGCGCTGGTTGACGTCGTCGATGTTGGACTCGATCTTCGCGATCGCCTCGGCGATCCGGTCGATCCGTTTGCGAGCCTCGGTGAGCGCCTCGATGATCGGTTCGGGGAGGGGGCTGCTGAGGCGTTGTCCGGCGTACGGCGCGAATGCTTCGCGGGTGAGGCTCGCCAGGTCGGCGATCGCACCGACGGGCTCGGGGTCGGCGATGATCTGGCGAACCGTGGCGCTGAGCGTGACGAATCGCCCAGGGGCGATCTCGACGCCGACCGTGTCGCTCATGATGTCTTCGAGCCCGTGCGCCTCGTCGAACACGACGACGTCGTGGTCGGGCAGGATCGCCCCGGACGCGGCGACGTCGAGCCCGTAGAGGTGGGTGTTGACCACGATCACATCCGACGCTTGTGCCCGGGCACGAGCCCGTTCGGCGAAGCACGCATCGCCCATCGGACACTTGTCCCCACCGGGGCACTCGTCGCCGCCGACGCTCACCGACCGCCAGGCAGCGTCGGAGGGGTTCCAGTCGAGCTCGGCCATGTCGCCCGAGTCGGTACGGCCTGCCCACTCGGCGAGCTTCATGATCTCGGCGCGGGTGATCGCCGAAATCTCGCCGAGCTCCAGCTGACCCTGAGCCGCTCCGGTGAACTCGCGCAGCCGCTGCAGGCAGACGTAGTTCGAGCGGCCCTTCACGATCGCCCAGTCGGCGTCGATGCCGTGCTCGGCCAATTCCGCGCACACGAGCGGGAGGTCCTTGGTGGCCAACTGATCCTGCAGGGCTTTGGTGGCGGTGGCCACCACCGTGCGCTTGCCCGACACGAGCGCGGGCACCAGGTAGGCGAGCGTCTTGCCGGTACCGGTGCCGGCCTGCACGACGAGGTGCCGGCCGGTCGCGATCGACTCGGCGATGCGGCGGGCCATCTCGCGTTGCCCCTCGCGGCGCTCGGCGACCGGTAGTGCACCGGTGACGGCGTCGAGCGCCGCGAGCGTTGCCGCCGCCGCCTGATCGGAGTCGCTCACCTGACGAGCGCGATCGCGGCGTCGAGGTCGTCGGCCCCGAAGTCGGGCCAGGAGGTGTTCGTGAAGTGGATCTTGGAGCCCGCCGACTGCCAGAGCAGGAAGTTCGATACCCGCTGCTCGCCGCTGGTCCGCACCATCACGTCGACAGGTGGGAGTTCGGGGAGGTAGAGGTGACCGTCGATCGTCTCGGGGGTGACCGGGACCCCGTCGGCGCGGGCGGCCCGCACCGCCGACATCAACTCGGCACGCCCGCCGTAGTCGAACGCCACGGTGAGGACCATGCCGGTGTTCGAGGCGGTATCGGAGATCGCCTTGCGGATGGCGCGCTGCACGTACTTGGGCGTGCGTGCTGCCGGGCTGTCGAATGGTCGGCCGATCCACTGGATCCGGACGTTCAGCTCGTTCAGTTCCTTCACGCGTCCGAACAGCTTCTCGTGCAGGCCCAGGATGTGCCGGACCTCGGCACGTGGGCGCACCCAGTTCTCGGTCGAGAACCCGAACACGGTGAGCCAGCCGACCGGCCGCCGGACCGCGAGCCGCACGATTCGGGCCAGGTTCTCCTCGCCCTCCGTATGGCCATCGACGCGGGGGAGACCCCGCTGGCCGGCCCACCGGCCGTTGCCGTCCATGATGCACGCGACGTGCAGCAACCGCGCCGGGGGCCCCGCCGCCGCAGCGTCACCCTGCGGTGCGATCGAGGGGTCAGCGGTCTGGTTCGTCACAGAACTGCCACGTTAGCGACCGCGTTCGTGGGAGAATGGACGGCGATGATGCAGCGATCGGCCGATGTGGAACGTGCCGGGCACCGAGGGCCCGAGGCGGGCGATGCAACCACCCGCGTCGATCCCGAGCAGCGTGTGAGCTCGACCGACGTGGCCAGCTTGTCGCTCCGCCACGTTCTCGTCGTCGGGGGTACCCGCCGCGAATGGGTCGAACTCACGACCGAACAGTGGCAACAGCGAGTCGACGTCCTCGGCGGGTTCTGTGCGCAGGTGGGCGTTCCATGGCTCACCATCCGCCTCTACGAGGACGGCGCTGATGCGCCCGACGTCGAGCTGTTGCCGTGGCGGCACGGCGTGGGCGACAGCGTGGTCCTGATCGACCCGCGCGGGTGCGGCCGGGAACGGTTCGCCGACGCGATGCGCCGGCTCGATCCGTCCGACGAGGTCAACGAGGCCACGGTTGCGGCGGTGCTGTACGAGCCCGCCGACTGCGAACCCGATCTGGTGCTCGTGCTCGGACCGTCGACGCAGCTGCCGCCCTCGCTCGTGTGGGAACTCGCGTACGCCGAGCTGGTGTTCCTCCCCACCAAGTGGGCCGATCTCAGCGTCGCCGACCTCGTCGACGCCATTGCCGACTTCGGCGGTCGGCGCCGCCGCTTCGGCGGCCTCGACGACGGATGACGTCATGGTGAGCGAGCTGTACCGCGACCAGGGGGTCGTGCTGCGCACGTACAAGCTCGGGGAATCCGACCGGATCGTCGTCATCCTGACCGCCGAACACGGCAAGGTGCGTGCCGTCGCCAAGGGTGTCCGCAAGACCAGGTCGAAGTTCGGGGCCCGGCTCGAGCCGATGAGTCACGTCAAGCTACTGCTGTATCGCGGCCGTGAGCTCGACATCGTGAACCAGGCCGAGTCGGTCGAGCCGCTCGCGCCGATGCTGTCGTCGCTCGACCGAGCCTCGCAGGGGATGGCGGCGATCGAGGCGGTCGACCAGTTGGCACTCGACCGTGAGCCCAATCTGCGGCTCTACCGCATGGCGGTCGGCGTGTTGCGCACGATCGCCGAGCGACCCTCGCCGATGAACGTGCCGGCCTTCTACTGGAAGCTGCTGGCGGCGGAAGGGCTCGAACCCCAGCTCGACGAGTGCGTCCGCTGCGGCGAGTCCGGCTCGACGACGCCGCTCGTTGCGTTCGACCTCGACGAGGGCGGCGTGCTGTGCCGTTCGTGTCGATCGGGTACGTCCATCTCGCCCGCCGCGCTCACGATCATGCGCGACCTGCTCGGCGGGCGCCTCAACAGCGTCCTCGCGCTCGACGAGTCGCCCGCTACCCACGAGGTCGGGACGCTCGCCACGAGGGCGATGGAGCACCACATCGAACGCCGCCTGAAAGCGGTCGCGATGTTCGAACGGCACTGACACGATCCGGAGCGGTCGGGATATCACCCGTCCGGAGTGCACGATCGCACTAGCGTCTCGCTCGTGAGCATGACGCCGCCTCCACCACCTCCGCCTCCTCCCTCGTCGATGCCGCCGGGCATGCCGCCGCAAGGCGGTCCGGTTTCGCCCGGCGCAGTCGGCGAGTACGCATCGTGGGGGAGTCGCGTGATCGGCGTCCTCGTGCGCTCGTTCATCTTCCTGCCGGCATGGATCGTCGTGCTCATCCTCGCGGCGATCAGCGACGTGCTCGGCATCCTCGCCTGGGTGGTGCTCATCGTCTTCGGTGTCGCCGCCACGATCCGGATGTTCATCCAGCGCGGACACCTCGGCTACGACGTCGGCGATCGGGCCGCCGGTCAGTTCCTGATCAGCGAGACCACCGGTGCGCCGCTCGGCTCCGGCATGACGGTGTTCGTCCGGCAGCTGGCGCACATCGTCGACAGCCTGATCTGCTACATCGGTTGGCTCTTCCCCCTCTGGGACGCGAAGCGCCAGACGATCGGGGACAAGATCATGACGACGGTCGTGGTGAAGGGTCGCCCTCAGCCGCACGACGTCAAGACCTTGTTGGTCAACGCGTTCATGTTCTGGACGCCGGTCATCAAGACCTGACCCTCGGTCGGCGAAACGGGCTCGCGTCGCGACGGGTTCACCCGTAGCCTTGGCGCCCTATGCCCGCCACCGAGCTCGACCAGATCGTCAACCTGTGCAAACGGAGGGGTTTCGTCTACCCCTCGGCCGAGATCTACGGCGGGTTCCGTTCGAGCTACGACTACGGGCCGCTCGGCTCGCTGATGCTGCGCAACGTGCGCGAGGCCTGGATCCGCACGATGGTCCAGCAGCGCGACGACGTCGTCCTGATCGACGCTGCGATCCTCGCGCCGCCCGCTGTGTTCGAGGCGAGTGGCCATCTCGCGAACTTCAGCGACCCGCTGGTCGACTGCACGAAGTGCAAGACACGGCACCGCGAGGACCATCTCGACGATCCCAACGTGTGCCCGAACTGTGGCGCCGTCGGCGCGTTCACCGAGGCGCGCGCCTTCAACCTCATGTTCAAGACCTTTGCCGGCCCGGTCGAGGGCTCGGGCGCCGAGGTGTACATGCGCCCCGAGACGGCGCAGGGCATGTTCGTCAACTTCCTCAACGTGCTCCAGACGAGCCGCAAGAAGCCACCGTTCGGCATCGCCCAGGTCGGCAAGAGCTTCCGCAACGAGATCACACCCGGCAACTTCATCTTCCGCACCCGCGAGTTCGAGCAGATGGAGTGCGAGTTCTTCGTGCCGCCGGCCGAGTCGGCCCAGTGGTACGAGTACTGGTGCAACGCCCGGTTCAACTGGTATGTCGACCTCGGCATCCCCGCCGACATGCTGCGCCTCCGCGCCCACGACGCCGACGAGCTCAGCCACTACTCGGCCGGCACCGCCGACGTCGAGTTCATGTACCCCTGGGGTTGGGGCGAGCTCGAGGGCATCGCCCAGCGGACCGACTACGACCTGTCCCAGCACGCCGAGCACTCCGGTCAGAAGCTCGACTTCTTCGACCAGGCGAGCAACGAGCGGTACGTGCCCTACGTGATCGAGCCGGCCGCCGGTGTGAACCGTGCGATGGCGGCGTTCCTGCTCGCCGCCTACACCGAGGACGAGGTCGGCGGCGAGGCCCGCACCCTGCTCCGGCTCCATCCTCGCCTCGCGCCGTACAAGGTGGCCGTGCTCCCGCTCAGCAAGAAGGACACGCTGACGCCGCTCGCCCGCGACGTGTTCGCCACGCTGTCCGACCGGTACATGGTCGACTACGACGACACCCAGTCGATCGGCAAGCGCTACCGCCGTCAGGACGAGATCGGCACGCCGCTGTGCGTCACCGTCGACTTCGACTCGCTCGAGGACGCAGCGGTCACCATCCGCGACCGCGACACCACCGAGCAGGTGCGCGTCTCGATCGCAGAGCTGCCATCGACCATCGCCACCAAGCTCGGGTTCTGACACCGATGGCCACCTACCTCGACCGGATCCTCGACCGCCACCGCGAGGTCGCGGCGGGGGAGTCGCGCTCGCTTGACGCGCTGATCGACGAGGCCCGATCGCTCCCCCCGACGCGCGGGTTCCGCACGGCGCTGGCGGCTGACGGTGCCGAACGGCTCGCGGTGATCAGCGAGATCAAGCGCCGTTCGCCGTCGAAGGGCGACCTCAACGCTGGGCTCGACCCCGCGGTGATGGCGCAGACGTACGAGTCGGGCGGCGCATCGTGCCTCTCGGTGCTCACCGACGTCGAGTTCTTCGGCGGGTCGGTCGCCGACCTGCAAGCGGCTCGTGGCGCGTGCTCGCTGCCCGTGATCCGCAAGGACTTCACGGTGTCACCGTTCGACGTCGTCGACGCCCGTCTGATGGGTGCCGACTGCGTGCTGCTGATCGCCGCCGCGCTCGAGCCGTGCAAGCTCGGCGACTTCCATGCGCTCGCGGTCGAGTTGGGCCTCGACGTCCTCGTCGAGATCCACGACGAGCACGAGCTCGACGCAGCGCTCGCCGCCGACGCCACGTTGATCGGCGTCAACCAGCGTGACCTCGTGACCTTCCAGGTCGACCACGAACGTGCGGTCCGCATGGCAGGTGTGATCCCCGACGGTGTCGTCAAGGTCGCCGAGTCCGGTGTGCGAGGCCCCGACGACGCGGCGTCGCTCCGCGCCGCCGGCTATCACGCAGTGCTCGTCGGTGAAACCCTGGTCACCGCCGCCGACCCCGCCGCAGCCCTCCGCTCCCTCCGGGTCCCGTGACGGATTGGGTCAGACCGATTCCGTCACGGCTCGAGCCGTGACGGAATCGGTCTGACCCAATCCGTCACGTGCGCAGTACTGTGCTCGCTGCATGTTCGTGAAGATCTGCGGGATCACCAATGAGGACGACGCCCTGTTCGCTGTCGCGATGGGCGCCGATGCCGTGGGGTTCGTCTTCGCACCGTCGCCGCGCCAGATCGCGCCGCAGAAGGTGTACGACATCACCCGCCGGCTGCCACCCGAGATCCTGACGGTCGGCGTCTTCCGGGACGAGTTGCCGCCGCGCGTGATCGACGTCGCCAACCGGGCCGGCGTCAAGGCGGTGCAGCTCCACGGCCGCGAGACGCCCGAGCAGGCGGCCGAGGTCGCGAAGAGCATCCGGTGGGTCATCAAGGCGTTCAGCGCCACGTCGACCGACCTGCCGAGGGCCGATCGTTACTCCACCGATCTCGTGCTCGTCGACGCCCCCAACCCTGGTTCGGGCAAGGTGTTCGACTGGCGGCTCGCATCCGAGGCCCCCGACAGCGTGCGGTTGATCCTCGCCGGTGGTCTCGATCCCGACAACGTCGCCGACGCCATCGAAGCGGTCGAACCCTGGGGCGTCGATGTGTCTTCGGGCGTCGAGGTAGCTCCGGGACGCAAGGATCCGACGAAGGTGCGACGATTCATCGCCAACGCGCGCGCCGCCGCCCCCACCCCCTACCTCGGCCCTGATGACATCCCGTACGACTGGGCCGACGAGTGAAGGACTCCCTCCCATGACCGACACCGCCCTACCACCGAAGTTCGACGCCGAGTCGATCATGACCGAGCCCGACCTCACCGGGCGCTTCGGCGAGTTCGGTGGCCGGTTCGTGCCCGAGACGCTCATTCCCGCCTGCCAGGAGCTCGACGCAGGCTTTCGGGACGCATGGACCGACCCGTCGTTCCGCGAGGAGTTCGCGACGATCCTGCGTGACTACGCCGGCCGACCGTCGCTCCTCACCGAGTGCTTCCGGCTCGGCGAGCACCTCGGGCTGCGGGTGCTGATGAAGCGCGAGGATCTCAACCACACCGGTTCGCACAAGATCAACAACGTGCTCGGCCAGGCAATGCTCGCCAAGCGGATGGGCAAGACCCGGCTGGTCGCCGAGACCGGCGCCGGCCAGCATGGTGTGGCGTCGGCGACGGCCGCTGCGTTGATGGGCCTCGAGTGCAAGGTGTACATGGGCGAGGTCGACGTCGAGCGCCAGGCGCTCAACGTGTTCCGGATGCGGCTCCTCGGGGCCGAGGTCGAGGCCGTCCAGAGCGGGTCGCGCACCCTCAAGGACGCGGTCAACGAGGCCATGCGCGACTGGGTCGCCACGGTCGGCAACACCCACTACTGCCTCGGGTCGGTCATGGGTCCGCACCCGTACCCGTGGATGGTCCGCCAGTTCCACCGGGTGATCGGTGACGAGGCCCGCGAGCAGTGCCGCGCGCTCACCGGTGACGACCCCGATGTCGTCGTGGCGTGTGTCGGTGGCGGCTCCAATGCGATCGGGATCTTCTCCGGGTTCGTCGACACCAGGGCGCGTCTGGTCGGGGTCGAGCCCGCAGGCGGAGCCGCTGTCGCCCGCGGGGTACCCGGCGTCGTGCACGGGATGCGCAGCTACCTCATGCAGGACGAGTACGGACAGGTGGAGGAGGCGAAGTCGATCTCCGCCGGCCTCGACTACCCGGGCGTCGGGCCCGAGCACTCCTATCTTTCGTCGATCGGCCGCGCCGAGTACCCCAACGTGACCGACGACGAGGTGATCGAGGCGTTCAAGCTGCTGTCGCGCATCGAGGGGATCATCCCCGCGCTGGAGCCAGCCCACGCGATCGCGTGGCTGGTGCGCGAGGCACACACCATGCGCGGCCAAACGGTGGTGCTCAACCTCTCCGGTCGCGGCGACAAGGACGTCTCGCAGATGATGGACGTACTCACGGCCCGGGGCGAACTCGCGTGACCGGCCGCCTCGAAGCGCACCTCCGCGAGATCCGCAGCGCGGGACGCAAGGCGCTGGTGCCGTACATCACCGGCGGCTATCCGGGCTGGGAAGACGCAATCCGCGCGGCGGCCGCGAACGGCGCCGACGCGATCGAGATCGGCATCCCGTTCTCCGACCCGGTGATGGACGGACCGGTCATCCAACAGGCGTCGCAGGCGGCCCTCGAGTCGGGCACCACGCCGCAGAGCGTGCTCGAAGCCGTACCCGGACTCGACGTCGAGATCCCGCTCGTCGTCATGACGTACTACAACCTGGTGCACCACGACGGCCACCGCCGGTTCGCTCACCGGATGGTCGAAGCGGGGATTTCCGGCTGCATCCTGCCCGACCTCCCGCTCGAGGAGTCGGAACCGTGGACGCGTGCCGCCGATCACGAGGGCATCGAGACCGTCATGCTGGCTGCGCCCACGGCGCCTGACGAGCGCCTGCCACGCATCGCCGCTCGCGCCCGAGGCTTTCTGTATTCGGTCGGGCTGCTCGGCGTGACGGGTGAGCGCGATTCACTCGCTGCGTCGGCGACAGCGCTCGCGGCAAGGCTGAAAGCGATCACCGACGTGCCGGTCCTGGTGGGGGTCGGCGTCTCGAACGCGCAGCAGGCCTATGAGGTGAGTCGTGTGGCCGACGGTGTCATCCAGGGCGCCTCGGTGGTGCGTCGCCTCGTGGAGTCCGGTCCCGATGCGGTCGGTGACTACGTCGCCGAGGTCCGTCGCGCCATCGACTCGTGACCGCCACCTGCGAGCTGTGCGAAGCGGCACCCCTGACGCCGTGGTGGTTCGAGGACGACGTGTGCTGGGTCGCCGAGTGCGAGTCGTGCAGCGTGCCGATGGTCGTCTGGCGGCACCACTCGCCACACCCGCCCGACGATGTGCGCACGACGATGCTCGACCGCTTGCGTGAAGTCGCAGACGAGCACGGTCCGCCGGACTACTGGATCGACGAGGTGCTGCGCACGATCCCGGAACACTGGCACGCCCACGCCCGCCGCCGCCGCCGGTTCTGACACACGCACGATCGCCTGAGCACGTATCGACGGATCGCCGGCGACGTACAGTCGCAGCGTGCGTCCCGACGAACTGTTGCCCCACCGCCCGCCGTTCCTGTTCGTCGACGAACTCCTCGAGGTCGTGCCAGGACAATCGGCGCGGGGCATCTGGCGGCTCACCGGGGAGGAGTGGTTCTTCCCCGGTCACTTCCCAGGCCGGCCCACGCTCCCCGGTGTGCTCATGTGTGAGGCCATCGCCCAGGTCGGAGCGTGTGCAGTGCTCGCCGACGAACGGTTCGCTGGTCGCCTGCCGCTCTTCGGTGGCCTCGACGGCGCCAGGTTCCGTCGCCAGGTCGGCCCCGGCGACGAGCTGATCATCGAGTGCGAGATGAGTCAGCTGTCGTCGAAAGGTGGCAAGGGCTCAGGGCGTGCACTCATCGGCGGCAAGGTCGCGACCGAATGCGACCTCATGTTCGTCGTCGTCAGCGGCTGAACCCGTTCACGTCGTGGATGCCACGACGCTCACGAGTTCAACGAGAGCGAGGTCAGGCGGGGCCGATGATGATGCTGCCGTTGTGGCCGCCGAAGCCGAAGTTGTTCGACAACGTCGGGCCCGGTTCCCACGGACGAGGCTCGCCCATGACGAGATCGATCTTCATGTCGTCGCCGAGCACCTTCGTGTTGGCTGTCGGCGGGATCAGACGGTGGTGGATCGACAGCACGACAGCGGCCGCCTCGAGCGCCCCCGCCGCACCGAGCGCATGCCCGGTGACACCCTTGGTCGAGACCACGGGTACCGACCCAGGGCCGAAGACCTCGGTGATCGCCGCAGCCTCGGCTGCATCGTTGAGCGGTGTGCTCGTGCCGTGCGCGTTGATCTGCGCGATCGCGCTGGCGTCGAGGCCGGCGTCGGCGAGCGCGAGCCGCATACAGGCAATGGCGCCCACACCGCCGGGTGACGGCGCAGTGATGTGATGGGCATCGGCATTGCTGGCACCCCCCAACACCTCGCCAAGGATCGTCGCTCCCCGGCCAACCGCGTGCTCCCACTCCTCGAGCACGAACACTGCCGCACCCTCGCCCATCACGAAACCATCGCGATCGGCATCGAACGGACGGCTCGTCCCGCTCGTCGACAGCGCCGTCATGTTCCCGAACCCGGCCAGAGCGGTTGGGGTCCCCGCATGTTCCGTCCCGCCGGTGACCACCGCGTCAGCGAGCCCCCACGAGATGAGCCGGGCCGCGTAGGTGATCGCATGGGTGCCCGCGGCGCACGCGGTACAGATCGTCTCGTTCGGACCCTGGAGACCGAACCGCATCGACACCGCCGCACCAGGCGCGTTCGACATCATCATCGGCACCAGGAACGGTGAGACACGCCGCTCACCCTTCTCGAGGCGCACCTGGATCTGTTCCTCGAGCGTGTGGATCCCGCCGACGCCGGTCCCGAAGATCGTACCGATCCGGTCGGGGGTCGCCGTGAGCGTGCCCGCTTGTTCGATCGCCTCGATCGCAGCCGCGATCGCGAACTGCTCGGCGCCGTCGGCGCGGCGCGACTCCTTCGGGCTGGCGTAATACGGCGACGGATCCCAGTCGTCCATGGTCGTCGATCGACCCGCGCCGTCGAGGCCCGGCCCGAGCAGGCCAGACCAGAACGACTCCTTACCGAGGCCGCACGGCGCGACGACGCCGAGACCGGTGATCGCGACGCGGCGGCCCGCGCCGCGCATCAGAGCTTGCCCGCGACCAGGTCGTACGCCTGGCCGACGGTCCCGATGCCCTCGAGTTCTTCCTCGGGCACCTCCACGCCGAACTCTTCCTCGAGCGCCATCACGAGCTCGACGAGATCGAGGCTGTCGGCATCGAGATCATCGCCGAACTTGGCGTCGGGCACGACCTGGTCTTCGGAGACCGAGAGCACCTCCACGGCGCACTTGCGGAAGCGGGCGAACAATTCTTGATCCACGAAAGTCTCCTCGATTGGCGGAAGGCCGCCCGGACCGGGGCGGCCGGACGACAGTGTATTGAGTTACTGGCGGGTACCAGGTGAATCCAGGTCAGTGACCCATGCCCAGGCCGCCGTCGACGGGGATGACGGCACCGGTGATATAGGCGGCGTCGGCTGATGCGAGGAACGCAATCACGCCCGCGATCTCGTCGGCGGTCGCCATACGACCGAGCGGGACCGCATTGATGATCTCGCCGATTCGCTTGTCGCCGAGTGCGGCGGTCATGTCTGTCTCCACAGGTCCAGGAGCGACGACGTTGACGGTGATGCTGCGCGACCCGAGCTCGCGGGCGAGCGACCGGGCGAACCCGACGAGACCGGCCTTCGACGCCGCATAGTTCGCCTGGCCACCCGCTCCGAGCAGGCCGACCACCGACGACACGAGGATCACGCGCCCACGCCGGGCACGCAGCATGCCCTGCGCCGCACGCTTCGTGACCCGGAAAGCCGCGGTGAGGTTCGCGTCGATCACGCTCGTGAAATCGTCCTCGCCCATCCGCAGCAGCAGACCGTCACGCGTGATCCCGGCGTTCGACACGAGCACCTCGACCGCGCTCCCGAACTCGGCCTCGACCGCTGCGAACGCAGCGTCGACCTGCGCCATGTCGGTGACGTCGCACCGCACCCCGAAGATGCCGTCAGGCGGCGGCGAGCTGTTGTACGTGACGGCCACGTGATCGCCGAGATCCTGGAAGCGGCGAGCCACAGCGAGGCCGATCCCACGTGATCCACCGGTCACCAGGACCACACGCGGTGCGGCGTCAGACATCGAGGCCACCGCCCCAGCGCAGGATGCACGAGCCCGCCGTCATGCTGTCTCGGTTGCGGGCTTCGCCCGTGCGGCATGCTGGCTCAGGCATCGAGGCCACCGCCCCAGCGCAGGATGCACGATCCCGCCGTCATGCCGCCGCCGAACCCGACGAGAAGGACGAGGTCGCCGTTCTTCACCCGGCCGTGATCGAGCGCATCGGCGAGAGCGAGCGGGATCGAGGCGGACGACGTGTTCCCCGTGCGGTCGAGGACGACAGCGGCCCGCTCCCGCTCGATGCCGAGACGCTCGCACGCGGCATCGATGATGCGGATGTTGGCCTGATGCGGGACGATCAGCGCGATGTCGTCAGCGGTGACGCCGGCGTGGCGCATCGACTTCTGCGCTGAATCGACCATGATCCGCACCGCTCGCCGGAACACCTCCTTGCCCTCCATCTTGATCGGGCCGCCGACATCTGACCGCAGGATCGACAGCGCCGATCCGTCGGCGTCGAGTTCCCATGCCAAGAGCTGGCCGGGCCCCTCGCACGACTCGAGGACGAGCGCACCGGCACCGTCGGCGAAGAGTGGCGCCGTTCCGCGATCGTCCCAATCGGTGATCCGAGACAGCGTCTCGGCCCCGATCACGAGCACCCGGTCGGCACCCATCGCGATCATGCCGTGAGCGGTGATCAGCGCATACATGAAACCGGAGCACGCCGCGTTCACATCGAACGCGCCACACCGCATTCCGAGCTCGTTCTGCACGAGAGCGGCGTTGCCCCACTGCTCGTCGGGGCTGGTGGTGGCCAGCACGACGCCGTCGATGCGGGCCGGATCGAGCCCCGCCATCTCGATCGCCTGGCGGCCGGCCTCGACCGCCAGGCCGACCGTACTGCCGCCGATGCGACGTTCGCGGATACCGGTACGGGCGACGATCCACTCGTCGCTCGTGTCCATCGTGGCGGCGAGCTCGTCGTTGGTGATCACCTTCTCAGGCAGCGCAGTACCCCACCCGGAGACCACAGCCCCGCGGGCACCTGGACGTGTTGCTGGCATGTCTGCCTCCTCGGAGGTGTTTCGGCGATGGTCGCGTCAGGTGGTGCGCAACCAGGCGATGGGTTGTCGTGGGGTGACCCGCTCGGTGTCGACCGCAATGAAGCTCTGCATCGAGCCATGGAACGGGGAGCGCACCTCGTGGTCGCCGACGTGCCCGAGCACCGTACCGACGTCGATGGTCGTCCCCGGAGCGATCGCCGCCGGTGTGAAGATGCCGGCAGCAGGTGACACGACGAGACGCTCGTGGGCGAACAGGTGCTCACCCTCGGGCTGCTTGACGCTCACGGCGCCACCGCCGACCCACTCGAGCAACTTGTCGAGGTCTTCCGGGGTCGCCACAGAAATGGTTCGAGCGCCCTCGACGCTGCGCTTGGCCATGCCGGTCAACACACCACCCGGACCCAGCTCGGCGAACCTGGTGACACCGAGCGCTGCGAGGTGCTGGAGGCATTGCTTCCAGCGAACGGGACTCGCGAGCTGCGCCGAGAGCAGTGCAGTCCACTCGGCGCCGAGGTTGTGCGGCTTCGCGTCGACGTTGGAGATCACCGGGATCTCGGCGTCGCGGATGTCGGCGGTCGCGATCGCGTCGCGCAGACGGTCGCGAGCTGCGCTCATGAACGACGTGTGGAACGCACCGGACACCTGGAGCGGCATCACCTTCTTGGCGCCGAGTTCCTTGGCGTGCTTGCCGGCCGCTTCGACGCCATCGTGCGAACCGGCGATCACCACCTGACCGGGAGCGTTGAAGTTCGCGACCCAGACCTCGGCATCGGCCAGGTTGCAGGCGACCTCGACCTGGTCGTCGTCGAGGCCGAGCACCGCCGCCATCGTGCCCGGCTGGGCGATGCCGGCGTCGTGCATCGCAGCGGCACGCTCGGCGACGAGCACCACGCCTTCCTGGAACCCGAGTGCGCCGGTGGCTGCGAGCGCGGTGTACTCACCGAGGCTGTGCCCCGCACAGAAGCCGGCGTCGATGCCGATCCGCTCGACGGCGTCGAGCACCATCAGGCTCGAGACGAACGTCGTGAGCTGGGCGTTGCGGGTGTCCTTCAGTTCGTCGGCATCGGCGTCGAGTAGGAGTGCGGCCACGTCGCGGCCTGCGACCTCACTCGCCTCGTCGACGAGCTCCCAGCTCTCGTGGTCGACCCACGGGCGTCCCATCCCGGGGCGCTGCGACCCCTGTCCGGGGAACGTGAAAGCGAGCATCGTGTCGAGGCTAGACCGCTGGCAGAGGGGTGCGCGAGATACCGCTCGGTAACTCGCGTCGCCGATTCGGGGCGCGAACAGGTCCGCGGGTGGTCTGGTGCGCGCGCCTACGATCACCCGACATGAGCATGACGCCTCCTCCACCTCCGCCGCCTCCGGGTGGTCCGCCGCCCCCTCCACCGATGTCCCCGTTCGAAGGCATGGGTCCGTCGTCGCCGACCGGTCAGCAACTCGCAGCCCCTTGGATGCGTGTCCTCGCCCGCTTCCTCGACGGCGTGATCCTGAGTGTCGTGTTCGGCGCGATCTTCGCAGCGATCATCTTGAGCGGCGACGACACAGCGGGCTTCGCCGGGTTCGGCGCCGATGCCAGCTTCGGCACGGCGTACCTGCTCGCACTGATGGGTGCCGTCGTCGGCTTCGTGTGGGATGCCGTGATGACGAAGCTCTACGGCGGCTCGCCGATGAAGCTCGCGCTCGGCCTTCGAGTGGTCCGTGCAGACACGGGCGGCCCGGTCGAGTGGAGTCACGCGATCATTCGTTGGGCGATCCCCGGCGCGTTTGCCCTCGTTCCGATCCCGGTGTTGCCCGGCCTCCTCAACCTGGTCATCCTGATCGTGAGCCTCGTGTTCCTGTTCTCGAAGCCGATGCGTCAGACGGTGTGGGATCTCGTCGCGAAGACGATCGTCGTCAAATCGCGCTGATCGCTCCGACAGCGCTTCCAACGTCCTGCGCCGCCGGGCTACCACATCGGTAGCCTCGGCGGCCTGGCCCCGGTAGCCCAATGGCAGAGGCAGCGGTCTCAAACACCGTCCAGTGTGGGTTCGAATCCCACCCGGGGCACGTTCGCCGTACACTCGGCACCGCATGGCTGCCTGGATGGTCGAACGCCGCCTCTCGCAGAACGTGGTCCGCCTGAAGGCGTTGCGGGCCGAGCTCTCGCAGATCGACGAGCAGCTCGACGTGTTCGCGAGTGACGCCGACGACTCGGCGATCCGTGCGCTCGTCAGCGAGACGCCCGGTGCAGCGTTCGAGGCGAACGACGCCCGCAAGCACGCGCACGCGATGGCTCGCCACCGCCAGCACGTGGTCGACACCATCCACGAGCTCGAACGCAAGCAGGACGAACTCCTCGACAAGCTGTCGGGCAAACGCTGATTCGGGCTCGACGCTGCGACCGTCTGCTTGAATGTCCACGAGTCGCCGTTCGGGCGTCCGACGAGAGGGAGCACCGGTTTGTCGTTGCGAGTCGTGATCGCCGAGGACGAAGCCATCATCCGCATGGACCTCAAGGAGACCCTCGAAGAGGAGGGCTATCTGGTGGTCGGTGAGACCGGCCGCGGTGATCAGGCAGTGGAGCTGGTCCGTGGCCTCCAGCCCGACCTGGCGATTCTCGACGTCAAGATGCCAGGGATGGACGGTCTCGAGGCCGCCGGCATCATCACCGCCGAGAAGCTGTGCGGCGTGCTGATCCTCACGGCGTTCAGCCAGCGTGAGGTCATCGAGCAGGCCCGTGACGCCGGGGCGCTTGCGTACCTGGTCAAGCCGTTCCAGAAGAGCGACCTGATCCCGGCGATCGAAGTCGCGATCGGTCGCTTCCGCGAGCTGCGCAACCTCACCGGCGAGATCGACGCCCTCGGCGAGCAGCTCGAAGCCCGCAAGCTGATCGACCGAGCGAAGGGGCTGCTCATCGACGAGTGCGCGATGAAGGAGTCCGAGGCGTTCAGCTTCATCCAGCGCACCGCCATGAGCGAGCGCACGCGGATGCGCGATGTCGCCGAGCGCATCCTCGACGGCTCGCTTCGGCCCGGGTGACCGATGGGCACCTACCTGCTGGTCGACGGCAACTCGCTCACGTACCGGGCGTTCTTTGCCCTCCCGTCCGACATGGCCACCGCGAGCGGCCAGGTGACGAACGCCGTGTTCGGGTTCACCTCGATGCTGATCTACGTGATCCGCGAGCAACAGCCCGACGGGATCCTTGTTGCGTTCGACCGGCCGGAGCCGACGTTCCGGCATGAGGCCGCGCCCGAGTACAAGGCTCAGCGGGAAGCGGCCCCCGACATCCTGCGCCAGCAGATGGGTCTCGTGCGTCAGGTGCTCGAGGCGCTGGGCATCCAGCAGGTCGAAGCCATCGGCTGGGAGGCCGACGACCTGATCGCCACCGCGGCCGACGCGATCGTCGACCGCGGGCACCAGGTCATCATCGTCACCGGTGACCGCGACAGCTACCAGCTCGTCCGCGACCCGCACGTGCGTGTGCTCTACAACAAGCGTGGCGTGAGCGACTACGCGCTCTACGACGAGGCGGGCATCCAGGAGAAGACGGGTGTCACCCCGGCGCTCTACCCCCAATACGCGGCACTGCGGGGCGACCCGTCCGACAACCTTCCCGGCGTGCCCGGTGTGGGGGAGAAGACCGCGGCGAAGCTGATCGTCCAGTACGGCGGCCTCGACGGCATCTTCGCGAACGCGGACGGGCAGACGCCGAAGCTCCGCGACAACCTGAAGGAACACGAGGAGCGCGCCCGCAGGAACCTTGCTCTCATGCAACTTCGACATGACGCCCCGATCGCGTCGGTCGATCTCGACGATCTGGCCGTCACACCGAAGCCCGCCGAGGTCAAGCGGTTGTTCGAGTTCCTCGAGTTCCGCACCCTCGCTGATCGCCTTGCCGATGTGCTCGGCTCGACCTCGGGGATCGAGACGAGCGCACCCCGTGACGAGCTCGTCGCAGAGGTCACGACACTCGCCGCCGTCGACGAGGTGGTGACGGCGATCGCAGCGCAGTCGATCCTCGACCTCGCCGGGGTCTGGCAGGGAGAGCGCGGCCGGAGCCGTTTGGCGGGTATCGCCTTCGTGACCGATCCGAAGTTGTCCGAGGTGGCGTGGGTCCCGGGCGAGCTGCTCGACGATCGCTCGGTTGGCGACTCGATCGCGGCGCACCCTCACGTGCGCGGCCACGACCTGAAAGACGTGATGCGGTCGCTGCTCGCAGGAGGCGTCGATCTGCGCGGCCTCCAGCTCGACACGGCGATCGCCGCGTACCTGATCGACCCGGCCGAGTCCCGCTATGAGCTCGCCGATCTGATGACGCGGTTCACACGGTTCGCTCCGCCCAGCGACATCGTTGCGAGCGCCGGCAAGCTCGACCTCGACGGCACCGCAGTCGGTGACGCCGAGCGCGCCGGGCGCGACGCGCTCGCCGTGCACCACGTCGCCGAGCCGATCGAGGCCAGCCTGGCGGCACAGGGCATGGCCGACCTGTATCACTCGATCGAGAACCCGCTCGTGCGCGTGCTGGCGAAGATGGAACACGTCGGCGTCGGCGTCGACACTGCCGCCCTGCGTGAGATCAACGTCCGGCTCACGGCCGAGGTCGAGTCGTTGGCCGCCCAGTTGCGCGAGGTCGCGGGCAAGCCCGATCTCAACTTGAACTCGCCCACCCAGCTGCGAGCGTTGCTGTTCGACGAGAAGCAGCTCAGCCCGATGGGCGTCAAGAAGACGAAGTCGGGTTACTCCACCGACGCCCAGACGCTCGAGAAACTCAAGGAGCTCTGGCCCGAGTTCATCGTGCCGCTGCTGCGCCATCGCGAGGTCGAGAAACTCCGGGGCACGTACGGGGAGGGCCTGCTGCACGAGGTGGCGCCCGACGGCCGGATCCACGCCACGTTCAACCAGACCGTCGCCCGAACCGGCCGGCTCAGCTCCGACAAGCCGAACCTGCACAACATCCCGGTGCGCAGCGACGAGGGCCGCGTGTTCCGTACGGCGTTCGTGCCGTCACCGGGCCGCACCCTCCTGGTCGCCGACTACAACCAGATCGAGCTGCGCTGCATCGCCCATCTCGCGAACGACCCCGGATTGATCGAGGCGTTCACGTCCGGTCAGGACATCCACAACGCGACCGCGGCGAGGGTGTTCTCCGTCGAGCCGGCGGCGGTCACGCTCGACCAACGGTCGAAAGCGAAGATGGTGTCGTACGGGCTGGCGTACGGCATGGAGGCGTATGGGCTCGGCCAGCGGCTCAACATCCCGACCGACGAGGCGGCGAAGATCCTCGAGGCGTACTTCGAGGCGTTCCCGAACGTGAAGGCCTACATGGACGCGACGGTCCAGGAGGCACGCAAGAACGGATACACGTCGACGCTGTTCGGGCGGCGGCGCCCGATCCCCGAGCTGCTCGACTCGAACTGGCGGATCCGCCAGGCAGGGGAGCGCCAGGCGATGAACGCCGGCATCCAGGGCCTCGCCGCCGACATCTTCAAGGTCGCGCTGGTGCGCATCGACGAGGCACTCGAGGCGGGCGCGTACGAGAGCGTGCTCGTGCTCCAGGTCCACGACGAGGTGATCGTCGAGGTGCCCGAACACGAGCGTGACACGGTCGGCCCACTCGTGGTCGAGTTGATGCGTCACGCCGCCGAGCTCGACGTCCCCCTCGAGGTCAACGTCGCCTGGGGCACCACCTGGGCGAGCGCCAAGAGCTAGTCACGTGACGGATTGGGTCAGACCAACTCCGTCACGGCTCGAGTTGTGACGGAGTTGGTCTGACCCAATCCGTCACATCCGTCACGGGAGGCCGACTTGGCCGTGCTTCATCTTCCACATGAAGTACTTCTCGAAGGCGAGCTTCATGGCGTGGTTCTGGGGGCCGGGGATGAGCACCCCGTGCTTGCGGGGCGGGAGCATGTGGTCGGCCAGGATCAGCACGCCGTTGTTGCCTGCGTCCATCACGCACACCGCCGGGATCTCGCCGAAGCTCTTGTGGTCCTGCACCGGCTCGCCGCGAACCTGTGAGCCGATGTTCTTGGCGGCGACGTGCGCCTGCTGCTCGGTCGGGAAGCCGGTCTTCGGGATGCCGACCGGTGTCGGGGTCTGCCACGGCACCTCGACCGCGGCAGCGATGCCGACCGCGTACACGTCGTCGTACGCCTCGGTCTGGTACGTGTCGCGAACCTTGACGTAGCCCTTGTCGTCCGCGATCTCGGTCGCCTTCTTGACGACCTCCTGGCCGACGAACGGCGGGACGATCATGGCGTACTTGAAGTCGAGCGCCTGACCGTCGGCGAGCACGAGCCTGCCCTCGTCCACGTGATCCATCGGCACGTTGACGACCGATGCGATCTTCTCCTTCTTCAGGAACATGCCGAGCAACGACTCGCCGTGGGGGAGGCCACCGATGCCGAAGTGCCCGAGGAACGGCTCGGACGTGACGTACGTGAGGTTGACCTTCTTCTTGAGCCCGGCCTTCTTGAGCTGGTAGCTCGTGTTGAAGAGGAACTCGTATGCCGCTCCGAAGCAGCCTGCTCCCTGCGTGGCGCCGATCACGATGTCGCCCGGGTCATCGAGGAACTTCTTCCACCCCTCACCGGCGTGGATCGCGTCCTCGAGCGTGGTGATCGTGTACGCGTTGCCGTCGGGCCCGAGGCCTGGGATCACGTCGAACCGGTTCTTGTAGCCGGTCGCGATGACGAGGTAGTCGTAGTCGTAGGTGCCTGCGGTCGTCGTGACCCGCTTGCCCGCGAGGTCGAGCTCGGTTGCTTCGGCGTGGACGAAGTTGACGCCGTGGTCGTCGAAGGTCTGGGCGAGCGAGAACGTGATGTCCTCGGCCTTGCGCTTGCCGAACGGCACCCAGATCAGCGACGGGTTGAACAGGAAGCGGTCGGAGGCGGACACGACGGTGACGTCGACGTCACCGTGCAGATCGTGCTTGACGGCGATCGCCGCCGTCAGGCCTCCGAAGTTGCCGCCGAGTACGAGAACCTTCTTGCGTGTCATTGCTGCGTGCCTCCTGAGCGAGAGATCGTCCTGTCCCCGATCGTGCGCCCGGTGCGTCTCGCGCGGCAGGGCAATTCGTCCCAGACGTCCGGACAATCGGCACCGTCGGCTGTCGGGCATACTCGGTGCGGTGGAGCACTGGTTCGAGCCCGTCGCCGATCACCTCGGTGCGGCGTACCTGCGCTACTCGTTCACGAAGGGCACCCGTCAGGAGGTCGACTTCCTGGTCGGCGCCCTCGGGCTCGAGCCGGGCATGCGGGTGCTCGATGTGGGATGCGGCCCCGGTCGGCACGCGCACGCGCTCGCCGAGCGCGACGTGCTCGTGCACGGCGTCGACATCAGTGCCCGATTCGTCGAACTCGCGATCTCCAGTGCACCCGCTGGGGCAACGTTCGAACGACTCGACGCCCGTGCGCTCCCGTTCGACGCCGAGTTCGACGCCGTGATCTGTCTCTGCCAGGGAGCCTTCGGGCTCATGACCGCGGACGGCCACGACGAGACCGTGTTCGCAGGAATGGCTCGTGCGCTCCGCCCTGGTGGCCGGCTCGCCCTCACGGCGTTCAGCGCGTACTTCGTCGTGCGTCACTGGGGCGACGATCCCAATGCCCGCTTCGACGTCGACACCGGCGTCAACCACGAGCGGACGGAGATTCGCAGCGAGGCCGGGGAGACGATCGCGACCGACCTCTGGACCGGGTGCTACACGCCGCGCGAACTACGCATGCTGTGCCGGGCCAACGCCCTGACGCCCGACGGGCTGTACGGGGTCGAACCGGGTGGCTATGCGCGGAACCCACCGGGCATCGACATGCCCGAATTGTTGCTGATCGCCCGACGAGACGATCCGGACACGAACGCCGACCCGACGCTGTTGCGGAAGCGTCCTGCCTGGTAGCATGCACGCTTGCGTTCGCGCCAGCCGGCGCGCTCGTGCGCTCATCCGTTTCATCGCCGAAAGTAGTCCGTCCCTTGTCCGACACCACGACCGACATGCCCACCTCGAACCCGAACTTCGGGTCGTTCGACGAGGAAGGCAACTACACCCCGCGCGAGATCGTCTCCAACGATCTCGGCATGAGCTTCGCCGACGCAATCGCCGGCACGATCGTCGAGGTGGAGGACGGCCAGGTCGTCAACGGCACCGTGGTCAAGATCGACAAGGACGAGGTCCTGCTCGACATCGGCTACAAGAGCGAAGGCGTGATCCCTGCCCGCGAGCTGAGCATCCGCAACGACGTCGACCCTGCCGAGATCGTCAGCCTCGGCGAGAAGATCGAAGCCCTCGTTCTCACCAAGGAGGACAAGGAAGGCCGTCTCGTCCTGTCGAAGAAGCGGGCGCAGTACGAGCGCGCGTGGGGCACCATCGAGGCCAAGAAGGAAGCCGACGAAGTCGTCGAGGGTCCGGTCATCGAGGTCGTCAAGGGTGGTCTCATCGTCGACATCGGTCTGCGTGGCTTCCTGCCCGCATCGCTCGTCGAGCTGCGTCGTGTGCGTGACCTGGCGCCGTACATCGGCACCACCGTGCAGGCCAAGATCATCGAGCTCGACAAGAACCGCAACAACGTCGTGCTGTCCCGCCGGGCCTTCCTCGAGGAGACCCAGAAGGAGACCCGCGACAGCTTCCTCACCAACCTCAAGATCGGCGAGGTCCGCGAGGGCACCGTGTCGTCGGTCGTGTCGTTCGGTGCGTTCGTCGATCTCGGCGGGATGGACGGCCTCATCCACGTCAGCGAGCTGTCGTGGAAGCACGTCGACCACCCCGGCTCGGTCGTCGCCGTGGGCGACAAGGTCAAGGTCCAGGTGCTCGACGTCGACATGAGCCGCGAGCGGATCAGCCTGTCGCTGAAGGCCACCCAGGCCGATCCGTGGCAGGAGTTCGCCGAGGGCCACGCCGTCGGGCAGCTCGTCTACGGTCGGGTCACCAAGCTCGTCCAGTTCGGAGCGTTCGTCCAGGTCGGCGACGGCATCGAGGGTCTGGTGCACATCTCCGAGATGTCGGCCCACCACGTCGACTCGCCCGAGCAGGTCGTCACGCCCGGCGAGGAGCTGTGGGTCAAAATCATCGATCTCGACCTCGCCCGTCGCCGGATCAGCCTGTCGATCAAGCAGGCCGCCGAGGGTGGCGAGCTCGCCGCCGAGTACCGCGAGCACTTCGAGGTCGACGACCAGGGCAACTGGGCGTCGAGCTCCGAAGAGGTCGAGGCGGCTTGGGCCGAGTTCGAGAACCTCGACGCCGGCGTCGCTGAGACGGCTGTCGCTGCCGCTGTCGATGCCGACGCTGCGGTCGAGGCCGAGCCGGCTGTCGAGGCCGAGGCTGAGGCTCCGGCCGACGCCACCGCTGAGGCCTGATCCGCGTTGCTGCTCGTCGGTTTGACGGGTGGCATCGGCGCGGGCAAGTCGACCGTCAGCGCCCTGCTCGCCGAGCGGGGTGCCGTTGTGGTCGACGCCGATCAGATCGCCCGCGACCTGCAGCGTCCGGGTTCGCCCGTCCTCTCGCGGATGGCCGAGCGCTTCGGCGCTCAGATCCTGCGTGAGGACGGCATGCTCGACCGGGCCGCGGTCGCGGCGATCGTGTTCGGCGACACCGACGAGGCCAAGCAGGCCCTGGCCGACTTGAACGCGATCACGCATCCCGCGATTCAGGACGAGATCATGCGGCAGATCGAGGCCGAAGCGGGCACCGACAACATCGTCGTGCTCGATCACCCGTTGCTCGGCGAGCACCCCCGGGACGACCTGTCGGCGACGATCGTCGTCGACGTGCCGGTCGAGCTCGCCGTTCGGCGCCTCGTCGACCACCGACGCATGGACGAGACGGATGCCCGCAATCGGATCCAGAGTCAGATGGGACGCGAAGACCGTCTCGCGCGCGCCACGCACGTCGTCGACAACAGTGGCGACCTCGACCACCTCCGCAATCAGGTCGACGACCTGTGGGCGAAGCTGGTCGCACTCCGCGACCCCTGACGTGAACGCGGTCAGCGCAGGCGGTCGATCGGGGCCCGGAACTCGGTTTCGCCGCCCTCGATGACGCCGGTCGGTTCGAAACCGAGCCGACGGTAGAAGCCTTCAGGGGTGCCGGGGACACCGGCGACGCAGCTGAGGTCGACGTGCGTGGCTCCGAGCGCAGCCCAGTGCGCAGCGACCGCTCGCATCGCTCGCGCGCCAGCGCCGCGCCGCTGATGGCGCCAGTCGACGAGAAAGCGCCACACGTACGGGTGGGGCGCGTTCGATGCCGGCTCGGCGACCATGACAAAGCCGATCGGCTGACCGTCGCCGTAGACGGCCCGATACCACGGCATGATCGGCACCCCATCGTGTAGGTGCTCGACGAGCGCATCGCCGTAGGACTGGGCCACCGACGATACGAACTGGCGCTGCGAGAAGGCCCGGTCGAGCTCGAGCACGGCGCGGACGTTGGCGGCGGTGATCTCGACCAGCTCGACCCTCTTCACCGGCTTCACGGCTCGCCACGCGCGACGCTCGGTGGCGAGGATCTCGAAGCGGGCGTCGTCCTCCCATCGGCCTCGCACCAGAGCTGCGGAGCGAGCGGTCCCGGTGTAGCGGAAGCCGCACCGCTCGAGCACCCGCGCCGACGGGAGGTTGTTCGGATCGAGCGTCGCAGCGATGCGGTGCACACCCTTCGCGACGAGCCAATCGACGAGTGCACCGACCGCTTCGGTCGCGTATCCGCGTCCCTGTTGTTCGGGGGCGAGCGTGTAACCGATCATGGCCAGCGCGGCGTCGGTGTCCAGCCACACGGCGAGATCGCCGACGAGGCGGTCGTCGGCATCGGCGATCGCCAGCTGCACCCACTCGTCGGTGGCCGGCCCGTTGGTGGTCTCGAGACCGTCGAGCAGCGCGTGGGCGAGATCGCGCGTGTAGGGCAGCGCCCACTCCTGGAACTTCACGATCTCGTCGATGTTCCGGTATCGGACGAACTCGGTGATGTCGGCGCGGTCGAGCGGGCGGATCACCAGCCGGGTGGTCGTGATGCGGAACGGGCGGCGCGTGGGCACCGCTCCATTCAACTCGGTGGCCCTACGCTGCGTCGTCGTGGATTCCTGGTGGGTGCTGCTCGTCGCCGCCGTCGTCGTCGGGGTCGTCGACTGGTGGGCGGTCGAGCGCGATCGGCGTGACATCGAGCGCTGGGCCAAGCCTCTGACCATGTTGCTCCTCGTCGCAATCGCGCTGACGGCGGGGGACATCGGGACGGCTCCACGCGCATTTCTCGTCGCCGGCGCGTTGCTGGGTGTGGTCGGCGACGTTGCGCTGCTCGACTCCGGGCAGCGCACGTTCCTCGTCGGTCTGAGCGCGTTCGCCGCCGGCCACCTCTCGTACGTCGTCGCGGCGGTGCTGCTCGGATTCGATCCGGTGTGGGCGCTGCCGGGTGTTGCAGCCATCGGGGTCCTGCTGTCGTACCGGTTCGCGACGCGCACGGTGCCGGGCGCACGAGCCACCGGTGGCTCGGTGCTCGCAGGAGCGGTTGTGTTCTACGGGTGCGTCATCGCCGCGATGGTGGTCACGGCGTGGGCTACCACCTTCTGGCTGGCTGGGATCGGGGCGGTGCTGTTCGCCGTCAGCGACTGGGTGCTCGGACACCGGCGTTTCGTCGGCCCCCTGCCGGGTGGACGCCTCGCCGTGATGGTGCCGTACCACGTCGGCCAGGCGCTCCTGATCGTCGGTCTCGCCACCCGGCAGTAGGTGGTTCCCTACGCCCGTCGAAGGGGCGTACGCTTCTCGTGCCGGCCCGTTCTCCGGCAGCACGAGGGGCGAATCATGGACGACGCATCAGTCCTTCCGGTCGAGGTCACGGGCTCATTCCCGCCTCCCCGTCGGTCTCGTTCTCGAGTCGTCAGCGGCGTCGTCGCCGCGATGCTCGTCGCCGGTGCCGGAGGCATCAGGTTCGGTCTCGGCCGCGCTGCGGCCCCTTCCGACGACAGCGTGGCCGACGCTCCGGGGCCCACACCGACCACCGAGGCACCGGTCGTGCCGAGCAGCCCCCCGACGCCGCCACCCAGCTCGACCGCCCCAGCCGACGATGACGATGCCGATGCCCACGCATCGGACGAGGTGCCGACCAGCGTCGCAGCAGCGGTCACCTCCGAGGCATCACCCGTGGGGGCGCAGCATCAAGTCGTGTGGGAGCAGACCACCGAGGACGGGCTGCGGGTGCGTGTGCTGGTCGGTCCCGCCAGCCAGGAGATGACGCCGGGTGACTTCGGCATACCGGGTTGGGCGCCGGCTCCGTTCTGCTGGGGCACACGCGAGATGCGGCTCACGGTCGACGGGCCCGACTTGGTCGACGTGACCTTCGGCCAGTGGTTCGACGAGATCTACGACGGCGTGGCGATCCCGCTGCTCGCCGACGTCGGCTGGTCCGACGGTCGGCCGCTGCGGGTCGCCGTCCTCCAGCTCGACGGCGAGGTCGACGAGGCCGTGATCCGGTGGGACGACGGCGTGACTGCCCGAACCGACGTGGTCGACGGGCTCGCCGTACTGTTGGCCGACGGCTCGGGGAGCTGGTCGCAGGGATACGAGCTCGACCTGACCGGCCCGACCGGCACGACCAGCCTGACGCAGGCCGATCTCGACCGTTCCGCCGATCCGGCCTGGCGGGAGGCGTGCAACCCGCCGCCACCCGCGTTGCCGGACCCCGGTGAGCAGCCCGCCGACCCGGAGGCCGAGCTCGCCGCGATCACGGAGCGCTTCGCCCTGCTGTGGGACCAGTCGGTCCCGCAGGAGGACAAGCCCGAGCTGCTCGACGACCGCACGGGCGTCGACGAGGCGGTCGAGGCCGTGTTCGCGGGCGGGTTCGCCGGGGCCGCCGAGAGCGCCGAGCACCGCGTGGAGGAGCTGGTGTTCACGAGCCCCTCCGCGGCGTGGTTCCGGTACGGGATCGACTCCAGCAACGGCTACTTCGGTGACCGCTACGGTGTCGCGAAGCTCACCGATGAGGGGTGGATCTTCCCGCGCGCACTGATGTGCCAGGACCTGTCGCTCGCCGGAGGCCAGTGCGACCCACCGGCACAGCCGATCTACCCACCGTCGTGGTACGAGCTCAATGGTCAACAGTGCACGTACAGCCCTGACGATCCCGACGGTCGCTGCTTCGGCTACGACGAGTCGGAGATCGCCGCCTGGTTGTGATCCGGATCGCATCGGCACGTCAGCGCTACCAGCCCCGCCCATGACCGGGGTGTGGGTGTTCGGCTACGGCTCGCTGGTGAGCCCGGCCTCGTTCGGGAAGACGCTCGGCCGCGAGCTGCGCCCCGGCCACGACGTGTTCGAGGCCGAGCTCGCCGGGTTCGGCCGGCGCTGGAACTACGGCGTGATGCACACCGCCGCATCGTGGGTCGACGACGACGGGCGACCGCACGACCGCACGATCGTGGCGCTGGGCGTCGTGCCGTCGGCCGATGAGACTCTGAACGGCGTGATCGGTTGGGTCGGCGCTGACGAACTCCCTGCGCTCGATCGTCGCGAGCGCACCTACGACCGCGTCGACGTCACGCTCGCCGTCACGGCGGTCGGGGACAGCGCTGCGCCCGACGGCCCGGTCATGGTGTACGTGCCGCGCCGCATGGCGATCGAGCACTACGAACAGGCCCGCGACGCCGGCACAGCGGCGATCGAGCAGCGCTACTGGAACCTCGTCGACGACGCCTTTCGAGCCCTCGGCCCCGACCAGCACGCCCGCTACCACGCCACCACCCCCGCCCCCGACATCCCGATCCTCCCGCTCGCGCGGACGCCGCGACCGTGACCGTGACCGAATCGATCGGCCGTGAACAGACGTTCCCCGCCAGCGTCCGCGATCGCCGCACGTACCTGATCTGGCACGTGACGTACTGGGTGCTCTTCGGCCCACAAACGGTCGGTCTCGCCTACGCGGCCGTTGCCGGTGCCGGCTCGCCCATAGCGTGGCTGGCGCCGACCCTCGTCGCCGCAGCCCTGCTGGTCGGTTCGGTGGCGTCGATCAGACGAGTCCGGAACGTGGGCGTGACCATCGTCGACGTCGGGGATGTCCGCACCCTGATGGTCCGCAACGCGTGGTTCGACCATCGCGTTCCGCTGTCGGACGTGATCGGCCTCGGGACGTATGGTCGTGGGCGCTTCTTTCCCGACCCGGCGCTTGCGGTTCTCGTGCTCGATCGCGGCTGGGTGATCACCTCGGTGTTGCCCGAAGCAGATCTGATGTTCGTGCTGAGCCGCCCGATCGGCGGTCTCCGCAGTCGCAACGTGCGTCACATGCCGTACGGCGTCGCGCAGGGCCGTCACCTGATCGGCGTCATCGCCCACGCCAGCCGGCGACGAACAGACGTTCGGGTGTAGGCTGGGGGGATGACCGACATCGCTTCGCCGGTGGCTGCAACCGGGGATCCCGTGTTCAAGGTCGTGTCCGACTTCGCGCCGGCGGGCGATCAGCCGGCGGCGATCGAGGCCCTCGCCAAGGGGATCAATGACGGTGAGCGGTTCCAGACGCTGCTCGGCATCACCGGCTCGGGCAAGTCGGCCACCATGGCCTGGACCATCGAGCAGGTGCAGCGGCCGACGCTGATCCTGGCCCCCAACAAGTCGCTCGCCGCCCAGCTCGCCCAGGAGATGCGTGAGTTCTTCCCCGAGAACCGGGTCGAGTACTTCGTCAGCTACTACGACTACTACCAGCCCGAGGCGTACATCCCGTCGAGCGACACCTTCATCGAGAAGGACAGCTCGGTCAACGACGAGATCGACCGGCTCCGTCACTCGGCCACCGCGGCGCTCCTCACGCGGCGCGACGTCATCGTCGTCGCGTCGGTGAGCTGCATCTACGGCATGGGCAATCCCGAGGAGTACAAGGGCAACCTCCTCGACCTCTCCGTCGGCGTCGACTACGACATGCGCAGCATCCTGCGGCGCCTTGTCGACATGCAGTACGACCGCAACGACCAGTCGGTCGTGCGTGGCAAGTTCCGCGTCCGCGGCGACACGATCGAGGTCCACCCGGCCTACGAGGAGTCGGTGCTGCGCATCGAGATGTTCGGCGACACGGTCGACCGGCTCACCCGGATCGATCCGCTCACCGGCGAGACGCTGGAAGACATGAAGCGTGCGTATGTCTTCCCTGCCACGCACTACGTCACCGGTAACGAGCGCATGATGCGTGCGGTTCAGAAGATCGAAGAGGAGCTGCAGGTCCGCCTGAAGCAGTTCGAGGAGGAGGGCAAGCTGCTCGAGGCACAACGCCTCCGGATGCGCACCCAGTACGACCTCGAGATGATCAGCGAGGTCGGCTACTGCAACGGCATCGAGAACTACTCGATGCACATCGACGGCCGCGAGTACGGCGAGCCGCCGTTCACCCTGCTCGACTACTTCCCCGACGACTTCCTCCTCGTGATCGACGAGAGCCACGTCGCCGTCCCGCAGCTGCACGGCCAGTACGCCGGCGACCGCAGCCGCAAGGACGTCCTGGTCGAGCACGGTTTCCGCCTTCCGTCGGCTCGCGACAACCGACCGCTCACGTTCGAGGAAGTGCTCGAACGGATCAACCAGTGCGTGTTCCTGTCGGCCACCCCGAGCGCGTACGAGCTGCGCGTGTCGACCAGCGTCGTCGAGCAGATCGTGCGACCGACAGGGCTGGTCGACCCCGAGGTGATCGTGAGACCAACCAAGGGTCAGATCGACGACCTGATCGAGATGGTCACGGGTCGGATCGCGAACGGCGAGCGCGTGCTCGTTACCACCCTCACGAAGAAGATGGCCGAGGACCTCACCGACTACCTGCTCGAGCAGGGGCTGCGTGTCCGCTACCTCCACTCGAACATCGACACCATCCAGCGGATCGAGATCCTCCGAGCACTGCGCCTCGGCGAGTTCGACGTCCTGGTCGGCATCAACCTGCTGCGCGAGGGCCTCGACCTGCCCGAGGTATCCCTCGTCTGCATCCTCGACGCCGACAAGGAGGGCTTCCTCCGCAGTCAGACCTCGCTGATCCAGATGATCGGTCGTGCCGCCCGCAACGTCTCGGGTCAGGTGATCATGTACGCCGACCGCGTCACCGACTCGATGAACTACGCGATCAGCGAGACGGCCCGTCGGCGAGAGCTCCAGATCGCATACAACCTCGAGCACGGCATCAACCCGCAGACCATCCGCAAGGCGGTCGGCGACATCCTCTCGCTGCTCCGGCCCGACGACACCGCTCCGCTCCCCGGCAAGGACAAGCGTCGGGTGCGAGAGCGCGAGAAGGTGCAACGTGAGTTGAAGTCGCTCCCGCAGCAAGAGCTCGGTCGGCTCATCCAAACGCTGGAGGAGGAGATGCACGAAGCGAGCGCCGAGCTGCGCTTCGAGTACGCCGCCAGGCTCCGCGACGAGATCAACGAGCTGCGCCGCGAGATGCGCGACGCTCAGTAGCAGCTCGCGATTGCCGCACGTGGCGTACGGCGATCCAGGCGGCGGCGCCGCCGAACACGAGCACCACGACGACGATGCGAAGCCCCGATGTCGCGACCTGGGTCGACGTGTAACCCGCCACCATCGCGGTCACGAGCGCTGCGACCTGAGCGGCTTCACGTACGCTCCGCAGGTCGAGACCGTCGCCGCTGCCGGCTCGGCCGGCCGAGCGGGCCTCGAGCATCCTGCCGGCGTGGTACCCCGAGTATGTCGACACGGCTGCTCCGATGCCGAGGGCGACGACGGACCACCAGGTCGGTTGCGGCTCGACCGCCCGTGCGAGCAGCGCAATCGGCGTCATGATCACCGCCGCGACGACCCAGACCAGCCACGACGCGGACGTCACGGGCGCACCCGACTGGGTGACCGCCAGCGAGGTGCGGAGCGACGGCAGCTTCGACATCGACCGATCGTACGTCGGCCAGATCACTCCTGGTGCGACGAAACCGTGTCGGTTGCATCCGTCGGCTGGGCATTGCTCACTGCCACCGCCGCGCCATCTCCCTGAGTCCAGCCGCACCCGAGCGGCCCATCCGCTCGATGACCACTGCGGTGCCGAGCAATCCGAGGCCACCGGCGGCGAGCCACACCCAGGTGGGCACATCGGTGAGGCCGTCGCCGATTGCTGCACCCAATGTCACGGCGACCAGGACGACGCCTCCGACCAGTACCGCCGCCAGCCGCCGCCACGCACCGAGCGCAGCCGACCCCATGCCGATCGTCAGTGCGAGCGGCAACGCCCACACCGTGTCGCGTTCGATCTGGACGGCCACCAGCCAGCCACCCAACAGCAGGAAGCCGGCCGAGTAGGCCAGCCACGTCGACACGCCGAGAGTGCGCCGGGCGACGATCCCGGCGATGAACGTCGCGAGTGTCGCCGCAAGCATCCAGACGTCGCCCATCGTGATGTCTGCCGGCGCGATCAGCTCGACGAACCAGGCGTTCGCTCCCGACGTGAACCACGTGCTGATCGCGGCTCCGGCCGCGAGCATCGACCCGCCGAACTGAACGATGGACCGCCGGAGCGCCATCCCTGCGACGACGATCTGCACGCCGACGAGGAACCACACTGCGGAGCCCCACAACGGATCGACATCGAACGAAGTTGTACCGACCGCCACCACGGTCGCTGCGATCGCCGCAGTGTCGAGGGGGCTGCGCCGAGCAATCGCCGTCGCCAGCCCCGTCAGCGTCACACTCGCGATGATGGCGCTGATGATCAGCTGCTCGGGTTCGACCGGGGCCGCTACGGCGGCGGCGGTGGCCGCACCCACGACCGCAACAGCTGCGGCGTGCAGCGCTTCCACCGACCGGGCGATCGCACCCACTGCGACGAGACTCGCAGCGAGCAACGTCCATCCGATCCACAACGACGGCTCGATGACGTTCGACTCGACCGCCGCAAGCGTGGAGAGCGTCGCAACGATCCCACCGACGGCGCACGCCCACGTGCCCAGGCGGCGATCGAATCCGACGGCCAGCACGATCAGCAGTGACGCAGCTCCGAGCAGCACGACCTCCGAAGTGACGTCGATCAACGCCGTGGACGTTGCGGCGATCGCCAGGACCAGCGCACCGAGCTCGAACCATCCGACCTCACGTCGTGCGGCTGCGCGATGCGAACGTGCGCCGATCGCGACGACGCTGAGGGTCGCCAAGAGCGCCAGCAGCACCGGCCTGCCCCATGCCTCGTCCGCATCCCCTGCGCTCACGATCGTCACGATCGCCCAGAATCCCGGCACGTACAGTGCGAGGGGTGCCCGTCCGAGGCTGAGCAGCCAGCTCCCGGCGGGGAGCCCGACGGCGATCGCCGCCGTAGCCACAGGGTGCGCATCGAGCGCGATCGCAGCCGTGAGGACGACAGCAGCACCGGCCGAACCGGCGAGGTCCGCCACCGGGCGCCCTTCACCGTGCCAGCGGAACCAGACGAGTGCGAGCGCAACGGCCGTGACGGTCGCCGGCACGAGCGCGATCGCGACGGTGCCGGTCAGGTCGGCGAACCAGGCGAGGATCGGGGAGCCGCACGCGAGCACGGCGAGCGGGACCGCCGGGACGTCGATCAGCTCACGAGCCGCTTCTCGATTGCCGTCGATCGGCACCATCCACCACGTGGACTCGAACGCGATCACGAGCAGAGCAGGCAGGCTCCACCAGAGCACGGCTGGGCCGTCGACCGCAGCGAGTCCGGTGACAGCGCCCGACACCATCGAGAGTCCGCCACCCAGCATCAGCACGTTCGAGGAGGTCCTCCGGGCTGTGATGGCCAACACGAACGCGGCGAGCACCCCCACCACGGGGCCAGACCAACCGAGGGGTTCTCCGATGAGCCCGGCGCGATCGAACGTGCCGGCCCCGATGCCCGCATCTGCGAGCGCCCAGAGCACTGGTGAGGCGACCGCCGTCACGGCCAGGGCAGCCGCACGCCGGTGGGCGCCGACGGTCACCCATGTGACCGCCACGAAGCCCGAGATGATTCCAGCCGTGGTGCCGGTCACAGCAGCGAGTCCGGTCGCAGCGAGGGCCACGCCGACGACCTGGCCTGCGTGGAGCGCCGGGCCGGACCAGCGACGTGCCTGGATCTCCGTCGCTGCGGCGAGCAAGGTACCGCCGACGAGGAGGCAGAGCGGCCACGTCGCCCCGAAGGCTGCGGCGACGGCGACACCGGACGGGGCAACGAGGAACGTCGCGACGTGTCCCGTGACCGCCGCACTCACCGGGACGAGCACGCGACCGCGCTCGGAGACCCAGGCCAGCCCGCCGGCAACGATGACGATCGCCAGTGCCCGCACGGCGGGGGCATGAGCGCCCCAACTCGAGGTGACGACGATGCCTGCGGCGATCATGACCAACGCCGCTCCGAGCAGAGCGACCCACGCCGCCGGCGGGACCGCTCCCACCAGCCGGCTCAGCTCCGACGGTTCACGCGGCGGCGGAACTGCAGGCGGCGTCTGCGCTGAACGGGGGTACCCCGGGCTCGCCTGGGTGGCAGAAGCGGGTGGGGCGGAGGGAGGGGGAAGGACGCTCGGTGCTGGCCAGCTCATGCCTCGATGCTGACGATCCAGCCGACGAGGCGGAATCCAGCGGATCCCCCACGCTCGACTGGGGCCTCGCGGAGCCGATCACGAACGAATGCGTCTCGGAAGCGGTCACCGGTTGCGTGGATGGGAATGTGCCAGCCGTTCGTTGCCTCGCCGGTAGTTGCCCGCCAGCCGCGCCATCAGGTCCTGCTCGTTGCCGGCGGTGATGTCGTCGAGGAAGTCGGTCGCGCGGGCGTCGCGCAGCACCGTCGCTGGGCGGCCGCGATGCGTGATCACGACGTCGCCGTTCTTCCGATGCGTCCACGCGAAGCCCTCGGCCCCAGGCATCGCACAGCCTCAGTCGAGGCCGTGCTCGACGGCGTAGCGAACCAGATCGCTGCGCCGGGACAGGTGGAGCTTGCCGAGGATGTTGCGAACGTGATTCTCGGCGGTCTTGGGCGAGATGCCGAGCAGGACACCGAGCTCTTTGTAGGTGCGACCGCGGGCGACGAGCTGCAGCACTTCGCGTTCACGCTCGGTCAGCGGATTGACGTCCGCAGCCTTCGCGAGCCGGCGGAACTCACCCAGTACGAGCGCCGCGAGCGATGGGGAGAACACGGGTTCGCCGGCGGCAGCCGCCCGAAACGCGTCGCGCAGCTCCCCGATCGGGGCTGACTTGACGAGGTAGCCGGCGGCACCGGCTGCGACTGCATCGAGCAGGTCGCGTTCGGCCTCGCTGACCGTCAGGATCACGATCGGACAGATCGTTGCGCAGCGCTGGACGACCGCGAGGCCCCCTCCGCGAGGCATGTGGAGATCACAGACGACGAGGTCCGGACGCCGTGCCGTGATCACGTCGATCGCACCCTCGGCGTCATCAGCTTCACCGACGACCTCGAAACCGTCGCCCAGCTCGGCTCTCAGGCCCGAGCGGACCAGTTCGTGATCGTCGGCGAGGACGGTCCGGAGCGGAGTTGGCACGGCGCGATCCTGCCACGCTGGGAGCGATCCGTCAGGAACCGTTCGGTCCGCGGATGGGGAGTGCTCCCCACAGACGCCGCGCTCGTGGCTCGTTACGTTCGTCGTGTGCTGATGATGCTGCGGGTGGAGATCGGTCATGACCTCGGCGCGAGCGGGCGAGACGTCCGCTGGCGCGACCTCGTGATCGACGTCGAACCCGAGCACGCGATCGCGGAGGTGGCGGCGGCGATCGGCGAACACATCGGAGTCGAACACCCGGTGACGCTCGAAGCCTGTCGCACCGGTTCGCTCCTCGACTCGTCATCGACCGTCGCGGCCACGGTCGCATCGTCCGGCCTGCTGCACGGCGACTCGGTTCGGTTGTTGCGCGCCGGCGAGTCCGCAGTGCGTGCGCCGCACCGGCCGCCGAATGCGATCACTGCGGACGTGATCGGCGGCGTCGACGCAGGCACATGGACCGTGCTGCACCCGGGACGCTACGTGGTCGGCCGCGGCCCTTCGTGTGACATCGTGCTCGGCGACCCCACCGTCGGGCGTCGGCATGCGGTCATCACGGTCTCGGACGATTGGACGGTCGAGGTGCAACCAGCGGACGACACCGGGGTCTGTGCGGTGCGGGTCGACGGGCATCCGATCGAGGGGTCGGTCGTGGTCGGCCCCGACGACGTCATCGGGATCGGGGCGAGCACTCTGCTCGTGCGACCATTTTCACGCCCCGACCGGGCGTCGTCCGGGCGACCGGGCCAGGTGGACTTCCAGCGCACCCCCTACCGCCAGCCCACCGTGACCGATCGCGGTCCGCAGGTGATCGGACCCGTGCCCCGGCGTCCCGAGATTCGACGATTCCAGATCCTGACCGCCATCGCCCCGCTCGCGGCCGGCCTGATGCTGTTCGCCTTCTCGAGGCAGGCGCAGTTCTTGGCGCTCACGCTCGTGTCGCCGCTGGTGATGATCGCCAACGTCGTCGAGGACCGTCGCTCCGGGCGTCGCGCCCAGCGCGAAGACGTTGCTGCGTTCCGGGACGACCTCGTTCAGCGCCGGTCCGAGCTGGGGGCGCTCCGGCGGAGTGAACTCGTCGAGCGGCGTCGTGCCGCCCCTGATCTCGTCGAACTGTTCCGGCGCGCCCAGCACCGCAGTGTCGACCTCTGGGCGCGCGGACGGGGTGTCCCGGACTTCCTGCACCTGAGGGTCGGGACCGGGACCGTCGACAGCACGTTCACGATCGACGTCGAGCGTGGCGGTGACGACATGCTGCGGGAGGAAGCACTGGCCGCGCTCTGCGACCTCACCCGGATCGACGGTGCCCCGATCGTCGTCGATGTGAGGGGGGCGGGCGTCGTCGGGATTCACGGATCGGAGGCCTCCGTCGACGGCCTCACAGCGGCACTCATCCTCCAGGCAGCGTGTCTGCACAGCCCCGACGACCTGACGATCGTCGCGGCGATCCCCGTCGATCGAGCGATGGCGTGGCTCAAGTGGCTCCCGCACCTCCGCTCGATCGCGTCGCCAGTAGCCGGACCGCACCTGGCTCGCATGCCGCTCGAAGCCGAGGGCCTCGTCGCTGCGCTGCTCGACGTGATCGCACATCGGGCCGACAGCGGGGCGACGTGGCCCCATGTGTTGGCCGTGATCGATGCCGGGGTCGGCGTCGACCCGGCCGAGATGGCACGGCTGCTCGACAACGGGCAGGCCGCCGGTGTCAGCGTGATCTGGACCGCCGGACAGCGAGCCGAGGTTCCGCATCAGGCCACGCACGTGATCGACCTGGGCTCGTGCATGTCCGACCGTGAGGCGGTCGTCTGGTCGACCGACCCGACGGCACCCACAGGCATTCCCGTTGCGATCGAAGTGGTCGAGGTGGGTGTCGCCGAGCGGGCTGCACGGTCGCTGGCGCCCGTGCGCGACATCTCGACGGCCTCGCTCGCCTCGTCGGTGCCACGCACGGCCGACCTCGTCGGCACCGTTGGGGTGGACGTCGTCGAGGCGAGTGGCGTGCTCGACCGCTGGCGCACCCCCACTCCGTACGGCCTGGCGTTCCCGATCGGCATCGGAGCCTCCGGAGTCGTCCAGCTCGACCTGGTCGAGGACGGACCGCACGCCCTCGTCGCCGGTACGTCAGGTGCCGGCAAGAGTGAGCTGCTGCAGGCGATGGTCGCATCGCTCGCTTCCCGGTACCCGGTGGATCGTTTGAACTTCCTGTTCGTCGACTACAAGGGCGGTGCCTCGTCCAACGTGTTCGCATCGCTCCCGCACACGGTCGGGTGCGTCACCAATCTCGGTGCCGGGCTCGCGATGCGAGCGCTGACGTCGCTGCGAGCGGAACTCACCCATCGCATGGCCCTGCTCGAGGGCCGGGCGAAGGACCTCGCAGAGATGCTCGAGGTGGCTCCGGCGGAGGCACCTCCGTCGCTGGTGATCGTCGTCGACGAGTTCGCGACGCTCGTGAAGGAGATCCCGGAGTTCATCGCCGGGATCGTCGACATCGCGCAGCGCGGGAGGAGTCTGGGAATCCACCTCGTCCTCGCGACTCAGCGTCCGTCGGGGGCTGTGAACGAGAACATCCTCGCCAACACGAACCTGCGGATCTGCCTGCGGATGCTCGACCGCTCCGACTCGACGGCGGTCCTCGGAACTCCGGACGCCGCCGACATCCCCGTTCCGCTCCGGGGGCGGGCGATCGCCCGTCTCGGTGCTCAACAGCTGATTCCCTTCCAGTGTGCGTACGGCGGTGCACCGGTCGGGGTGGAGTCGTCGACCAGGCCGGTCCTCGTCGACGACTTCGGATCACCGGAAGACACGCCGCAGCGCCGCTCGATCGGCAATGGGTCCGATTCCGGTAACACCCAGCTCACAGCGGTGGTCGCAGCGATCGCCCGAGCCCACCAGCAGGTGGGCGGTCTGATCCCGCGTCGTCCGTGGTGCGAGGCGCTTCCCGAGGTCGTCGTGCTCGACGCCCTGGTCGGCGACGAGCGCATCGGTGAGGTGCGGCGATACCCCGGCCGGATGGTGGCGGTCGGGCTCCTCGACGCTCCGGAGCGTCAGGAACAACGGCCACTCGTGATCGATCTGGAGGACGGCGGGGGCTGTCTCGTGTTCGGCTCGGGCGGGTCGGGCAAGACCACCCTGCTGCGATCGGTCGCCGCGTCGATCCAGCGCACGTGCGCGGACGGGGAGGTCGCTCTGCTCGGCTTCGATTTCGCGTCACGCGGTCTCGCCGGTCTGCGCGAGCTCGGGATCGTCCACGACGTCGCCACCGCGGACGATCCAGAAGCGGTGACCAGGCACATCGTCATGCTGGAGCACGAGATCGCACGGCGGCGCATACTGCTCGGCGCTGCCAACGCCGAACACCTGAGCGGCTACAACGAGCGGCACGCTCCGCTGCCCCGCATCGTCGTGCTGGTCGACGGCTTCGGCGGCATGGTCGACTGTTTCGGCGAGCAGGTGGGCTTCGGCGCTCACGCCGGTGACGCCTGGACGGAACGGCTCGTCAGGATCGTCGTCGATGGTCGCCAGGTCGGTGTCCACGCAGTGATCACGTCCGACCGTCGCAATGCGGTGCCCGCCAAGCTGCACGCTGCGATCGCCAATCGTCTGGTGCTGCGTCACGCAGACGAGGCTGCCTACGCCGATCACGGGATCTCGGCCGCCGTCGTGCGCGGTCTCGACCTCCCACCCGGGCGTGCGCTGTGGCGGGGCACGACGACGGTCCAGATCGCATCGGTGTCGACCGACCCGAGCGCCCATGCGCAGAGCGAGGCGATCGCCCGAATCGGAAGCGGGCGCAGCTGCGCCGCCCCGCCGGTGCTGGCATCCGAGCGTCTGCCGGAGACGGTGCTCACCGAGGTGGTGGCATCCCGCACGTCAGGGTCGCACGTCGGGCGGCACCGGATCGCGTTCGGGGTCGTCGATGTGTCGGGTGCTGCTGCCGTGCTCGACATCGCCGACTCCCACGCGGTCGTCGTCGGGTCACCGCGCTCGGGACGCAGCACGGCACTGGCAACCATCGCTGCCGCCCTCGAACGCGATCACGACGTCCACCGGATCGGGCCGGCAACATGCGGTCTCGCTCGGCACGGGGGGCGCCGGACCGCGTTCGGCCGTACCGAGGTCGCCGATCTGCTCGAGCGGATCGACAACGTCCTCGCCATGGGGGAACCGTTGCGACCGGTGGTGCTCGTGGTGGACGACGTGGAGGGCATCGACGATCCGATGCTGGCTCCGCTCTGGGAGCGACTCGGCGAGCGCGAGACGCTGCGCATCGTCGCCGGCACCGAGTCGCGCACGTTCACCGGGTTCACGACCAGTCCGCTGCTCACACGTCTCAAGCGGACGCGCCGGCTGCTCGTGCTGCAACCCGAGGACCCCACCGACTTCCTCCAGCTGACCGGTCGGAAGATGCCGTACCGCCCGGGAGTGACGACGGTGCCCGGACGAGGCGTGCTGTTGACCGACCGGGCCGCAGTCACGGTCCAGGTGGCGACCGTCGGTGTCGCAACGGACACCGACGCTTCGTCATCGGCGCCCGATCATCTCATGACGGTCGGGGCAGGCTGAGCGCGAAGGCCTACGAGATGCTGGCGAGGCTTCGGATTCCGCGGTCGATCGCACCGATGTCGTCGAGCGACGAAGCGGCCTGCTGGCTCAGTGCCCGCGAGGTCAGCGACTGCTGATCGATCAGTCCTTCGGGTTGCTCCAGATGCACACTTCGGTGCCCGTCGGACCGGACTCGATCGACACCCGACCACCGATCGAGCGAATGCGCGCCACGATCGACTCGTCGATGCCGTGCCCGTCACGCGGGGCCGCTGTCTCGAAGCCACGACCGTCGTCCGCTATCGAGGCGAAGACGTGCCCGGTCTCGTCGGTCTCGACGAACACGACGACCCGCGACGCTGCGGCGTGTTCGAGAGAGTTCGCGACCGCCTCGCCGATCGCTCGCGCGACGAGGTCCTGCTGGTGAGCGTCGAGTCGGCAGCCGTCGTCGATCACCGACACGGTGACCGGTGTCGAGTTGCCCTTGCGGATCCGCTCGACGACGCCTCGCACCCGCGCATCGAGGTCGGCTCGATCCATTGCGCGGCTGCCGAACAGGAAGGCGCGTACCTCGGCGTCGGCCTCTCGCGCTGCGGCAGCGAGCTCGGGGTCGGTGGCCGCAACGCGTCGTTCCACGAGCGCGAGGGTCTGGAGAACGGTGTCGTGCATGACCCGACCGATCTCATCGCGAGCACGGCGGTCGGCGACCTCGGCCTCGGCTCGCTTGAGCAGGAGTGCCTGCCAGCCGAACACCGCTCCGAGTGCTGCATAGAAGATGCTCGTCGCCGCAAGGGACACCTGCTGACCGGTGGTGAACGGTTCGTGCTCGTTGGCGAGAGCGCCCCCGAGCTCGGCCGGACCGATGGTCGTCCCGGCCAGGGCTGCGATCGTGGGTCCGAATGCGACGCCGACGGTCGCTGCCGCGATCAGCGGCCACTGGGTCGCGATGCTCTGCGTGTTCTCGAAGACGTGGCCGGGCTCGAACACGAAGCCGTCGACGACGTTGAGCCCGATCGCGAACGCGACCTCCACACCGACGAAGGGGAGACGGATGAGCCGCTCGGGTGCCCGGCGGATCAGCAAGGTGCTGGTAACGGTGAGCGCGAGCGTCGCGATGACTGCGATCCACGCCAGCACGTGGGAGCGGACGAGTTCGTCGCGCATGAACACGACGATGCCGACCATCCACGTCCACGCCAGCCAACGCCCCACGACGATCGCCCGCAGCATCGTGAGTGCAGTGGGGTAGAGGTCGGCCCGCTGGCCGCGACTCGGCAGTCGATCGCCGAGCTGACCGATGGTTCCGGGTCCGGCGGCCACGTCACGCCACCGGTTCGGGAGGCGGCAGCGGTTGGGCAGCGATCGCCGTACGACGACGCTGCACCGTCACGGCGACGACGACGAGCGCCACGAGTGCCGCCACCGACCAGACGCGCGCTTCGGGCAACAGCGTGGCGACCATCGTCAAGGCGGCCGCGGCGGCGGCCACGACGCCGTGCAACGCCGCCGATCCGAAACCGATGACCGCTGCCGCATTCCCCGGTGTTGCGTACCGGCTGTGCTGGGTGGTCGCCAGGTGCTCGCCGAGGACGATGGCGACGACCACGCCACCGAGCGAGCCCACCGCCGGACCGTCGCCGACGAACATCCCGACGGTCGCCGTGAGGACGAGTCCGACCACCGGGCCGGCGATCGATTCATCGCGGAGAGCACCCCACAGCAGCAGGCCGCTGATCACGCCGCCGACCGCAGAGATCGGCCACATCTCGACGTGTTCCAGCAGTGGGAGGAGCAACGACAGCAGGAACAGACCGACGGCGAAGACGACCTGCTCGCGACGGGCCGCCCGGTCGGACCGTGCAGCCTCCGTCATCGGCGCGATCGCTGGTTCGCTCATCCCGATGCTCCGACCCGGACGGTGCGGCGGGTGAGTTCGGCAAGCCGGGTGACCGCTCGGTCGAGATCCTCGCCGGGGCGCCATGTGACGATCGGCAGACCCAATCGGCGCACGTAGGCGACATGGGCGTCGGACATCATCGCGGCGAGTCGGAGCGAAGCCGGATCCAGCGCCTCGGTCGCATCGAGCATCCGTGCTGCGTCGATGGCGAGGACCCCGACCGTGTGGCCGTGAGCGCGCATGGCCGCGAGCGAACGGAGGGTGAGGTTGTTGGAGAGCGACGACACACCGATGACCAGAGCCGCAGGCGGGATGTCGTGTCGATGGATCGCGTACCGCTTGCCGCCACTCGGCCCGGTCGCGTTGGCGCCGAGCAACGTCTCGAGCACCCGATAGCGGGCGCGGAGCCCGCCAGCGGGTGGAAGCCAGTCGACCCCGTCGGACTGCTGGGTGAGGAGGCCGACGCGATCCTGGGCGGCCAGGTGGTTGCGAGCGAGGCTCCACACTGCTTGTCCGGCACGTTGCAGCAGTGCCGACCCGATGTCGCTCTGCCGCCAGCCATCGGATGTCGCGTCGAGGACGATCACCACCTCGCCACCTCGCTCGGGCCGACGCCGGTTGACCTGAGCCGATCCGCGACGGGCCGTCGCCTTCCAGTTCACGTCGCGCAAGCGGTCACCAGGCTGGTAGCTGCGGATGTCGATGAATTCACTGCCGTCGCCGGCGAACACCTTGGCAGGATGCCCGCCGGCGCTCGCTTGGGTGGCGCGGGGAGCGAGCAGCGATGTGAGCTTCTCCGGACGAGGCAGGATCGTGACGACGCCGAGGTCGAGCACCCGCTTTTCCCACACGCACATCGAGCCGGGCATCCGACCGCGCACGACCAGGTGGCCGAGTGCGTGGCGGCCCCACTCCGGGGTCGACACCGTGAGATCGATCCGTGTCCGACCCCGGATGTCGGTCACCGGTTCGTACTGCGCGGTGCCGAGAGCGGGTGAGGTCTCGACGACCACGAGCTCGACCGAGTGCTCCGCAGGGTGGGTGACCTCGACACTGATCCGGAGCGGATCGCCTTCGATCAGTCGTCGGCCGCTGACCGCGACAGCCGGGTGCACCGTGAGCGGTTCGATGCTTCGCAGCCCGAGCAGTGTGACGGCGAGCAGCGCAGCGGCGGCAGCAACGGGCTCGGGTTCGCCGCCGATCAGGCCGATCGCGAGCAGCGCCAGCGCAAGCATGGCGTACGTGACCGCTCGCGAGTCGCGGCGCGGGGCGATCACCGATCGAGCGGTCATCTCATTGCCAGGTCGGTGCCGGGATCGAGTCGACCACGGCCCGCACGACCGCGTCGGCGGGTGTTCCGCGGGCCCACGCCTCGTCGGTCAGGACGACGCGATGAGCGAGCGTGGGCAAGGCGACCGCGCGGATGTCGTCGGGTGTCACGAAGTCGCGACCGTTGAGCAGCGCGAGCGCTCGACCGACCTTGAGCAGCGCCAGGCTGCCGCGCGGGCTCGAGCCCAACGCGAGGTCGCGGCTGCGACGGCTCGACTGCACGATCGCCACGACGTAGTCGACGATCGCCGGATGCACCTCGACCCGCTCGACGGTCTGCTGTAGCCGAGCGAACTGCGCAGCATCGAGGATCGGCCGGATCGTCGGTTCGTCGGTTGCCCGCCGGATGCGACGGTGGAGGATCTCGGCTTCGTGGGCCGGCTCCGGATAGCCGATCGACGTCCGCAGGATGAACCGGTCGAGTTGCGCTTCCGGCAGTGGGTACGTCCCCTCCGACTCGACGGGATTCTGGGTCGCGATGACGAGGAACGGGGACGGGAGTGTGTGCGTGACGCCATCGATCGTGACTCGACCCTCCTGCATCGCCTCCAGCAGCGCAGCCTGGGTCTTCGCTGGAGCCCGGTTGATCTCGTCGGCCAGGACGAGTTGGGCGAACACGGGCCCGGCGCGGAACTGTGGCTCGTTGGTTCGCAAATCGAGCGCGGTATGGCCGGTGATGTCGCTCGGCATCACGTCGGGAGTGAACTGCACTCGCGCGAACTGGAGGCCAGCAGCGGTCGCGAGCGAACGCGCGGCGAGGGTCTTCGCGACGCCGGGGACGTCGTCGAGCAGGACGTGTCCGCCGGCGAGGAGCCCAGCCAGCACGAGCCGGAGCTGCATCCGCTTGCCGACGACCGCCTGCTCGATCTCGTCGAGCAGCCGATCCGCGACGGCTGCCGCCTGTGCAGCGATGCCGCCGCCGGTCGACGGGGGAGCGGGGATGGCCGCGGCCGGCGGCGGAACTGGTGGAACGACGCTCGGCGCACCTGGAGGCGGGGGTGGTGGTGTCGTCATCATCAGATGCTTTCCAAGTCGTCGAGGAGGCGATCGAGATCGCGGTGCCGTAGCCGGTGCCGCGGCGCGGGGTTACCGAATCCATCGTGGCGGTCGGGGCGGATGACTGCCCAGAGGTCGGGGCTGAGGAGGCGGCCGATGCTGTCATGGTGCGTCGGGTCGTGGAGGTTGAGGGCGTGTCTCGCCCACAGGCGCTCGGTGGCCACGGTGACCAGGCCGGCGCGAGCGCCGGACGCGAGCTCCGGGTTGCGCTCGTCCTGGTCCGGGGCGATCCGGGCGATGTGATGAGGCAGGACCTGTGGCGGACGTTGGTAGACGGCCGGGGCGAACTCACTGCGCTGCTGTGGCTGGAGCCGGGTGAAGAGCTGCCAGCCGAGGTAGAGGACCATTGCACACCCCAGGCCGAGGCTCACGATGAGCGCAGCCGCGAGCGCCACCGCAGGGCGGACCAACCCGACGAGGGCCAGCACCGCAGAGAAGAAGACGGCGGCCCACCACCAGCCGGTGCGATCCTCCGACCCATGCGCGCCGCTCATCCCGAGAACCCCGGCGGCGGAGGGCCAGGAACGGCGACGGCACCGACCGGTTCGCGCAGCCCGCGGCCGGCGCTCGCGAGCGACGCCCGCATCGCCCGCACTGCCGCCACCCTGTGCTGTTCGTCGATCGGATGGCTGGAGAAGCGCGCGAGCGCGAACAGATCGAGCAGTTCACGAACCGGTCGAGGGTCCATCGCAGCGGTCGCCAGGCAACGCCGGACGTGCTCTTCGGGCGCCTCCTCGGCCCGACGCGGCAGGCCTGCCGCAGCGAATCCGTCCAGCAGGCGTCCGTAGGCAGCACAGATCGCCTGCCGCGGGTCGACATCGTCGAGCATCGCGTCGATCGATGCCTCGAACGACGGCGCGAGATCGATCGGTGGGGCATCGTCATCGCCGTCATCGGATCCGTCGGCATCGCTCTCGTCGTCTCGACGGTCGGGCATGCGGACGAGCCACACGATGATCGCCGCGCACACGGCGATCGCCAGGAGCACGAGCAGGATCGTCGTGAGCACACGACCCTGCTGGCCTTCGGCGCCTGCGTCCTCGGCGCGTTCGGCACGTTCTTCCGGGGGCAGGGTGGGCAAGGGTTCCTCGAGGAACTCCTCACCGATCAGGAACGTCGACGGGTCGAACGGCAGCCACTCGTCGACGACGCCGTCGCACTCGAAGTCGACCGGGGTCAACCCCGGCCGAGGTGGCGCCTGCGGGGTACCGGGTGGGCACGGTTGCAGGAAGCCGTCGAGGAAGCCGTCGCCGTCGCGGTCGTACGCGACGATCTGGTCGCCGTTCGCGTCGGTGTCGGGTTCGCCGTCACCATCGAGATCGATCGGTCCGGCCCGGGTACTGCCGTCGAACTCCCGCCCTTCTTCGAGGCGATCCTCGATCGCCTCCTCCTCGAGCGGGCTGACATCTTCGGGTGCCGGCGTTCGCGGTGTCAGGGCGGCGCCGAGGAGGGCGCCGATCGCGGCAGCGATGAACACGATCGCCAAGAGCTCGGCAGGACGCAACCGCATCGAACCCGGCTTGGCCGTGCGGATCCCGATGATCACGATGCCGGCGAGCACGGCCCCGGCGAGAGCACCCATCAGTGCGTACGGGAACGCTTGATTGGCGGTGGCTTCGGTGCTCGTGCTGCGCACGATCGAGCCGCCGGCGGCTGCGGCTCCGAGCAGGACGGCGATCGCGAGCCCGAGTCCGAGGACCCTGCGCAGGTTGCCGTCTTCAGGTCCGGTCATCCGTCGCGATCGTACCGGCCCGGCTCGACCGGGTGGAGCGCCCGTCTCCACCCATCCGTTCGGTCGTACGCGTGTTCGACGGCCAGTGATATCCTCGAGCCTGTGCGCGTGACATCCGTCCAGCCCCTTCTCGCCGTCGAGCATCCTCCGGCCCATCAGCCGGATGCTCGCTAGCCTCCGACACCCATGGCTTCCCGTAAGTCCCCGGTGCCGACCGGCCCCGTCATCACGGTCCGGGGCGCGCGCGAGCACAACCTGAAGAACGTCAACGTCGAACTGCCTCGAGACAAGCTCGTCGTGTTCACGGGCCTGTCCGGCTCGGGGAAGTCGAGCCTGGCCTTCGACACCATCTACGCCGAGGGCCAGCGTCGTTACGTCGAGTCGTTGAGTTCGTACGCCCGCCAGTTCCTCGGGCAGATGGACAAGCCCGACGTCGACGTGATCGAGGGGTTGTCTCCCGCCATCTCGATCGATCAGAAGTCGGCGAGTCGAAACCCCCGCTCGACCGTCGGCACCATCACCGAGGTCTACGACTATCTCCGTCTGCTGTATGCGCGGATCGGTGTCCAGCACTGTCCGAACGACGGCACCCGTCTCCAGCGCCAGACGCCCCAGCAGATCGTCGATCGTGTCCTCGAGTTGCCCGAGGGCACCAGGTTCCAGGTGCTCGCGCCGGTGGTGCGAGGCCGCAAGGGCGAGTACGACACCCTGCTCGCCGACCTGTCCGGCCAGGGGTACGTCCGCGCCCGGATCGACGGCGAGACCGTGGTCATCGACGAGTTCCTCCAGCGCGACGAGCGGCTGGCTCGGTACGAGCAGCACAAGATCGAGATCGTGGTCGACCGGCTCGTGCTCCGCGAGGGCATCGAGCGACGGCTCACCGACTCGCTCGAGTCGGCGCTCGGACTCGCCGACGGCGTCGCCGAGATCGAGATCGTGAACAGCGACTCCGAGGCCGAGTCCGACACGCTCACGTTCAGTCAGCACCTGGCGTGCCCCGTCTGCCAGACGTCCTACGAGGAACCCGCTCCGCGCAACTTCTCGTTCAACTCGCCGTACGGAGCGTGCGAGACCTGCGACGGTCTCGGAACCACCTTCGAGGTCGACCCCGAACTCGTCGTGCCCGACCCCGAGCTGTCGATCGCCGACGGCGCGATTGCGCCGTGGCGGAGTGCGCACACCCAGTACTTCCAGCGGATGCTCGAGTCGGTCGCCGACACCCAGGGCATCAGTCTCGACGCCCCATGGGAGGAGCTCTCGGCGAAGCAGCAGTCGGTGATCCTCACCGGTGCCACCGGCAAGCTCACCGTGAAGTACAAGAACCGGTACGGCCGCAACCGCCAGTACGCAACCGAGTACGAGGGTGTGATCCCCTGGATCAAGCGCCGCCACGAGGGAGCCGAGAGCGAGTGGTCCCGCGAGCAGTTCGAGGGATACATGCGCGAGGTGCCGTGCCGAGCGTGTGGCGGCGCACGGCTCAAGCCGTTCACGCTCGCGGTCACCGTCGGCGAGAAGAACATCGCCGAGGTGTGCGAGCTGCCGATCGGTGAATCGTCCAAGTTCCTCGCGGCGCTCGAGCTGAGCGAGCGCGACAAGATGATCGCCGAGCGGGTCACGAAAGAGATCAACGCCCGGCTCGGGTTCCTCCTCGACGTGGGGCTCGACTACCTCTCGCTGTCGCGCAACGCGGGCACGCTGGCCGGAGGGGAAGCGCAGCGCATCCGGCTGGCGAGCCAGATCGGGTCCGGTCTCGTCGGCACGCTCTACGTGCTCGACGAACCCTCGATCGGTCTCCACCAGCGCGACAATCGCCGCCTCATCGACACGCTCACCCGCCTGCGTGACCTCGGCAACACCGTGATCGTGGTCGAGCACGACGAGGAGACGATCCGTGAGAGCGACTGGATCGTCGACATCGGCCCCGGGGCGGGCGAGCACGGCGGTGCGGTGGTCTACAGCGGGCCGGTCAAGGGAATCGAGAAAATCAAGGAATCGGTCACCGGCCAGTACCTGGCGGGGAAGAAGCGTGTGCCGGTCCCGGAACATCGTCGCTCGCCGAAGCTCGAGAAGCTCACCATTCACAACGCCCGCGAGCACAACTTGAACGACCTCACGGTCGACATCCCGCTCGGTTGCTTCGTCGCCGTCACGGGCGTCTCGGGGTCAGGAAAGTCGACGCTCGTCCGCGACATCCTGCTGCCGGTGTTGATGCAGCGGATCTACAAGTCGAAGCTGCCCGCCGGCAAGCACAAGAAGATCGATGGCATCGAGTTCCTCGACAAGGTCATCGACATGGACCAGTCGCCGATCGGGCGCACCCCGCGGTCCAATCCGGCGACGTACACCGGTGTGTTCGACAGTGTGCGCAAGCTGTTCGCCACCACCAACGAGGCCAAGGTGCGGGGTTACCAGCCCGGCCGCTTCAGCTTCAACGTGCAGGGCGGACGCTGCGAGGCCTGCGCCGGCGACGGCACGATCAAGATCGAGATGCACTTCCTGCCCGATGTGTACGTGCCGTGCGAGGTCTGCAAAGGCGCCCGGTACAACCGCGACACCCTCGACATCGAGTTCAAGGGTCGCAACATCGCCGACGTGCTCGACATGCCGGTCGCTGAAGCAGTCCACTTCTTCGCCAATCAGCCGCGCATCGCCCGCTACATGGAAACCCTGATGGACGTCGGGCTCGGCTACGTCCGCCTGGGCCAATCCGCGCCCACCCTGTCGGGTGGCGAGGCGCAGCGGGTGAAGCTGGCGGCCGAGCTCGCCAAGCGTTCCACCGGCCACACGATCTATCTCCTCGACGAGCCGACGACCGGCCTCCACTTCGACGATGTGCGCAGGCTCCTCACGGTGTTGTCGCGGCTGGTCGAACAGGGCAACACGGTGCTGGTCATCGAGCACAACCTCGACGTCATCAAGACGGCCGACTGGATCATCGACCTCGGGCCCGAGGGCGGGAGCGGCGGCGGCATGCTCGTGGCCGAGGGGCCGCCCGAGGCCGTGGCGCTCGTCGAGGCCAGCCACACCGGGCGGTTCCTCCGCCCATTGCTCGGCCTCTGACCGCAATCCGGTTCGTATTGACCGGACCATCTGCTGCAAGAGTGTGGGCGTGACGTCGACGCTCGATCCGGTTGACCAGATCGCGCTTCAGCGACGGACCCTCAACGTGTTGCGGATCGCCGTAGTGCCCGGCCAGGCAGCGGTGGCCGGCGTCGTCGCTGTCGTGTCACTGCTCGGCAAGGACATGCTCGGCTCCGATCGCCTCGCCGGTCTCGGCAGCGCGGCGTTCACGCTCGGCTCGGCGATGATCGCGATCCCGTTGGCAGCCATGATGCGCCGGCGCGGCCGTCGCCCGGCGCTCGTGATGGCGCTCACGCTCGGCATGCTCGGTTCGATGGTCGCCGCCACCGGCGGCCAACTCCGTTGGTTCTGGCTGTTCATCGTCGGCATGACGATCTTCGGGTTCGGTCAGGCAGCGACCCTCCAGGCCCGTTATGTCGCGGCCGACCTCGCGCCGCCCGAGGGCCGGGCAACAGCGATCGGCGCGATCGTCTGGATCGGCACGCTCGGCGCCGTGTTCGGGCCGGTGTTCACGCCGTTCCAGAAGACGGTGGGCACCTGGTTCGGGCTCGACGAGTTCATCGGTCCGTACCTGTTCGCGGGTCTGCTGTTCGGTCTCGGAGCGCTCGTGTACTGGCGACTGCTGCGACCCGATCCGCTCGTTGCGATCGGCGGCACCGACCCTTACGCCGAACGGACGCGCCCGCTCGTCCAGGTGCGACGCTCGTATGGGGTGATCCGCGCTTCGCCCGGAGCGATGCTCGGCCTGGTCGCGATGGCAGCATCACAGGCAGCGATGGTCGGTGTGATGACGATGACTCCGCCGCACATGAAGGATCACGGGCACGCCGACATGTCGGCCTACGTGATCGCCGTTCACATCTTCGGGATGTTCGGTCTCGCGCCGTGGGTCGGCCGCTTCGTCGCCGGCGTCGGTGCCGTGAGGGCGATCCAGGCGGGCGCCGTCGTCCTCGGCATCGGAACCGTGTCCGCCGTCATCGCCGGCTACGTACCCGCGATGATCTTCATCGGGTTGTTCCTGCTCGGCCTCGGCTGGAACATCGGGTTGATCGGCGGGACCACGCTCCTGACGGCTTCCGTGCCGGCAGACTCCCGTGTCGAGGCCCAAGGGACCGGCGATCTGACGCTGAGCCTGTGCGGCGCCGCGGCGGCGTTCGGATCCGGCTTCGTGAAGCAGGGCGCCGGCTTCCACATCCTTGCCGACATCGCGACCGGGGTCGCGGCCGGACTGTTGATCTTCGCCTGGCTCACGTCCGCACGGTTGCAGCGCGCGGGCGCCGTGGCCGCTGCCTGACGGCCGGTCAGCAGGCGATCAACATCCGCGAGCCGCCTTCGAGGCGTGCGTCGTGCATCGCGCTGGTGGCGGCCGCGAACATCTCGGCGGTGTCGATCAAGCCATCTTCGTGGGCGAGCCCGACGCTGATCGAGAGCTCGGTGGCGCCCTCGCCGTCGATCGGCTCGGCCAGGGTGCCGCGCAGGCGGCGCGAGATGTCGAACGCGGTGTGGCGGTCGACGCCGACCAGGAGGACGGCGAAGGTGTCGGACCCGATGTAGCTGATCACGTCGTGCTTGCGCACCGATGCGCTCAGTCGGGCCGCGACCACGTCGCGAGCCTCGGTCGCCCCGGCGGTGCCGTGGTGCTCGAGGATCGCCTCGCTGCCGTCGATGCCGAGGACCAGCACCGCGGCTTCGTCGCATTCGAGCGCGGCAAGTGTGCGGGTGAACTGCTCGCGATCGGGGAGTTCGGCAGCGGTCTGTGCACATCCGGCGCGCGTGGCGGCAGTGCGATCGCCGGTCGACGCGATGCGGGCTGCTTCGACGGCGGCGGCCTGTCGTGCCGCTTCGTCTGCTCGCGCCCGGTCGGCATCGGCTGCGGCGCTGAGTTGGGAGACGAGGACGGCGTGCCGGGCGCGGCTCTCGTCAGGCAAAGTGTGCGACGGCGACAGCCACATGCTGTAGCAGTCGACCTCGTCGCCGTGGCCGATCGCCGCGACCTGGACGGAGCGGATACCTGAGGGCTCGACCGAAGCCCGGATGATCTCCGGGAGCGCAGAAACGGGGAGGTCGGCGACGGTGTGAGACTCGTCGACGCATGCCCAAGCACGCGTGTTGCCGGCAGCGACGGCGACGGAGATCGACGCGCGGATGGCGTTGTTCCCCGGGCTCGCGATGACTCGACGGTTGTCCCGGTTTGGCCAGATCGCCAGGACGAGGACATCGTCACCGTGTTCGTCGACCGGACCAGCGGTGACGGCGAGTGCAACCTGTTCGAGCGCAGCTCGTTGACCACCCGTTGGGACGAACACCGTTGACGCACCGCTCATGCCCAGTCATCGGCACGTGACCTGGGGGTCTGTAATGCCCTTGACGTAACTTGATGGACGCCACACATCATGTGCGGCGGTATCGTCAGCGCAAGCGCTTGGACAGGTCGTTGAGGCGACGCTTCTCGTCGGTGGTGAGCGAGTCGAGCCCGCTCTCGGAGATCTTGTCGAGCAGCGCATCGAGCTCGGCCTGGGCGGCAGCGACGTCAGCGGTCGACCGCGGCGGCGCCGGCGCCGACCAAGGCCCCTCGACGACCTGGCCCGAACGGCGCTTGTCGGCAGAGCGCCGTGACGGGGAGCGAGGCGGAGCGGGGCCGCGCCGGGGC
>JALHOG010000004.1:5000-141636 GCA_022843125.1 Ilumatobacteraceae bacterium | reverse complement strand
TGCCGCGCCGCGCCGAGCCGCGCCGGCACGGGGCGCGCGGGCGCGTCCGGTCGGCGGATGGTGGTTCGGTGGCTGATGGGTGGGGCGGGAGCGTGCTTCACGCTGCGGTTCGTCGTCGTCGGCCACGTGTGCGTTCGTCGGCGATGTCGGGGCGGGTGGTGGCGTGGACGGTGCCGTCGGGTCGGGTGGCGGTGAGGGTGCGGTCGGGGGCGAGGTGGAGGGTCCAGCCGCCTTCGTGCACGACGTGGTGGTGCCGGCTGCACAGGGGTAGGAGATTGTCGAGATCGGTGGGGCCGCCGAGTTCCCAGTAGGCGATGTGGTGGATCTCGCAGCGGTCGAACGGGACGTCGCAGCCGTGGAAGGCGCAGGTGCGGTACATGGCGCGCAGGGCGCGGCGTTGGTGGCGGTTGGCGTGGCGGAGCTCGCGTCCGACGTCGAGCACGACACCGTTGCTGTCGACGATGATCGGGCTGATGCGGCCTTCGCAGAGCAGCCGGGCGACCGAAGCGGGTGGGAGCGGCAGCCCGTCGCTGGTCTCGCAGACGCTGTGCTCGTGGAGGCGGCCGGTGACGAGGGTCTCGTGGTCGCAGAGGACGGCGATGTCGGCCTGGAGGGGGCGCACGGCCTGGTGGCCGCCGGCGAGGAGGCGGCCGAGTGCTTCGGCGGCGAGGCGGTCGCGGTCGTAGGTGCGGGTGAGGAACTCGGCCTCGCCGCGGGCGATGCCGGCGGCGATCATCGCGTCGACTTCGGCGTCGATCGCTCGAAAGATCTGGTTGGCGAGCTCGGGGTGGAACGAGAACCAGCCGTCGGTCATGCCGGTGGCCATGTTGCGCTTGCGGCGGAGGTAGGTGTTGCTGCGTTGCTGGCGGTTGCGTTCGATGCCGTGGTCGCGCTCGAGCCGGCGGATCCGGTCGCTGCAGTGGCGGGCGAACTGCTCGGGGGTCATGCCGGTGGCGTGGTCGAGCAGGTCGGCCTCGCCGGCGAGCAGCTCGGACTTGAGCGTGTCGTCCAGCTTGGCGGTGGCGTTGGCGAGTGCGTCGCAGTGCTCGGCGCCGATGGTGCCGTTGGCGAGTGCGTCGCCGAACGAGGGTGCGTCCTCGATGGCCTTGGAGCGTCGGTCTTTGCGGCGGCCCTCGGCGGCGGACACCCCGCTGTGGCGGCTGTGTTCGGCTGCGGCGGGCGCGGCGCCGGCGGTGTCGTAGAGGTGGCGCATGCGCGACGTGAAGCGGGCCTCGACGGCGTCGATCCAGCCGCGTGAGCGCTTGAGGTCGGCGAGCACGGCGGCGCAGGTGGCGCTGTCGGCCGTGGCGGCGTCGATCGCGGCGACCCGCTCGACTGCTTCGATCACGTGCTGCTCGTCCACACGATCATCATGACAGGGGGGTGTAACAGTCGATCTCGATCACCAGTACGAGCCGAAACTGGCCCATTTACGTGGGTCGCGTTTCAGCAGTACACCGACGCCGAGGCGGCGTCAGCGTTTCTGACGACGTCCGCCTACGCGGCCTACGTCGCCGCAGTGGAGCATCTGCTCGTTCGCCCGCCCATCGTGACGCGCACCGACATCATCTGGACCAAAGCGACGTAGCCAGCCCGAACTGCGGTGCTGGCGGAGAACTAGGATCGCCGCCGTGGAGGCAGATGCCGTCGCCCAGTCGTTGGCGTTCAGGATCGACTCGATCCTGTACTCGTTACTCGTCGGCCGACCGACTGATGCGGCGCTCCAGGCCGACGGCGACGAAGCCGGCTTCGCGCAATGGGCCGCAGTTGTCGCCACCGTGCCACCCGTGCTCGACCCGGCCTGGGACGAGGTGTCGACTTCGGCGACCGACGCAGTTCGCTCGGGCGTGCGGGCAACGGCCATAGCACTCCGGGACGCTTCAGGCGCACCCGTCATGTCGGTCGAGTTCGGCTGGACCGATCCAGTCGAGATCGTCCCTGGCATGCCCGAGTTCGGTGTGACCGTTCGAGCGGCAACGCGACACGACGGCGTGCCGCTCTGCACGACGCGCTCCCCGGACGCCGCGGGCCGGCTACCCAACGAGCAGTTCGTCGGGAGTCCAGGTGTTCGCCTCGCGAGGCTGTTCGCCGCGCTCCCGGCGGGCTTCGACGACCTCGAGCGACCACCAGCCAGTGACGGGGAGCGGGCCTTCCGGCTCCAGTACGCAGACGCCGACATCCACAACGGTGGGTTCCACCAGTTCTACTCCAACTCCTCCGGCAACTTCGCCGGTCAGTTCCCTGACTTCGCAGACCGGGTCGGCGCGACGGCGAAGTCATCTCTCATACGCACCGCCAACGGGATGTTCGACCCCCTGAACCTTCACGATCGGAACGAGCGGATCGCGACGCTCGACACGTTGCCCGAGACGGCTCACGAACGCCTCGACGAGCTCACGAACAGCTACTACGGCATCGACGAAGATCTGACCGGACTCCTCGTCGGCTTCATCGAGCGTTCCCCCGACGACTTCCTCTGCTGATCGCTGCGTCGAGAACGTGCACGCACGTGACGGATGCGTCGATCGACGATTCGGGGCGATTCGACGGGGGCGATCAGGCGAGCACCCACGACGGCGGGCCGGCGGACGCGGGGACGAGGCGGGCTGATTGCATGCCGGGGAAGTGGCAGGGGAGCAGGCTCGTGCCGGGCTGCTCGGCCTCACGCACCAGTGCGGCGCGGGTGGTGCGGGCGAGGGCGGGGTCGACGTCGTAGACGAACTCCCACTCGGTCTCGGTGAGCTGCGCGGGGCAGTGGAGCGAGTCGCCGAGCACGATCATCCGCTCGTCACCACTGCTGATCACCGTGCTCAGGTGACCTGGCGTGTGCCCCGGTGTGAGGCGCGTGGTCAATCCCGGCGCGATCGTGACGCCGTCGCGGTCGATCAGCTCGACCCGCTCCTCGATGGCCTGCAGGCGAGCGGCGCGCTTGCGGCCGCCCTGAGCCTGCACGACGAAGTGATCCCAGTCGGCGGCGCCGATGTGCACGGTCGCGTTGGTGAACGTCGGCCGGCCCTCCTGTTCGAGCCACCCCATGTGGTCGGTGTGGAGATGCGAGACGACGATCGTGTCGATGTCGGCCGCGCCGACGCCGAGCTGCCGGAGGCTGGTCATCAGCTCGCCGCCGTCGAACATCTCGTCGTGTACATCGCCGACGCCGGCGTCGAGCAGGACGAGCCGATCGCCGGTTCGTACCACGAACGCCCCGACCGGCACGACCATGCGCCCGTCGGCATCGAGCAGGTGCTGGTGCTCGGTCCAGTCGCTGCCGACCCACATGTCGGGAAGCAGCACCGCCGTGCCGTCGAACGCCGCTTCGATCGAGATGTCGCCGACTCGCATCCGGCGACAGTAGCGATCGACGCGCCGATGGGTGCCGCCGTGTCGACGGCGCCCATCGGCGCGACTGCTCAGCGTGCCGTCACTTCCTGATCGAACGCGTGAGCACGCTGGCGGCAGCGTTGAAGCTCGTGCCGGGCTTCGTCACGGTGGCGATCGTGAGCGTGTAGGTGCCGCGGCTGCCCGTCGTGCTGAAGGTGGCCTTGCCCGAGCCGTCGGTGAGCGCAGTGACGCTCACGGTCGACCCACCGGGGCGCCGCCACGTCGCCGTCACCGTTGCACCGGCGACCGCAGTGCCGCTGGCAGTGCGAATCGTCGCGACGCCGCGGGCGGTCACCACGCCGTTGCGCACACTCGCCGTAAGCGACAACGACGACACTCGCACCACCGTCAGCCGTGGCGCAGTCGCCGTGGCCGTGGCCGACCACGCCGACGGGCCACCGACACCGACGGCGCGAACGCGGTACTCGTACGTCGTGGCCGACGCGACGGTGGTGTCCTGGTGGAAGGTGCCGAGCGCCGGCGGCACCAACGCGATCGATGTCCACGTCGTCGACCCGCTCACCCGGCGCTCCATCTCGAAGCGCTGGGTGCGGGCCGGGTCGGTACCGGTCCACGTCAGGTCGATCGACGAGTACGGCTCGGCCGTGGTCGCAGGGTGCGCCACTGCGGCGAGCCCCGTCGGCGCATTCGGCGGGCTGACGGGTGCACCCGTCGGCGTGAGCAGCACACCCTGCATGATGAACGTGGTCGTGTTCCGCGCCGTGGTGGCGATCCGCCCGACGTCGTCGAGTTGTGCCCCGCCGTTGGCGAACCAACCGGCTGCGGTGACGGCGGGGTCGATCAGGCTGTTCAGCGCGAACGTGCCGAGCCCGTCGAGGTACAACCCGGGCGCATTGGCGAGCCCTTCGCCGTACGTGATCGTGCCGCTGTTGTTGATGTCGCTCGCCGTTGTGTACGGCGACGACCCGGTGATGAACGCCCATCCGCTGCCGGGTGTGTAGCGATGCACGCGGGCGGTGGGAAGACTGCCCGAGCTCGTGCTGCGCCCGACGATCTGGCCGGCGTCGTTGATCGCCTCGCCGCCGATCAGCCCGAAGGTGGTGTCGAGCGCTCCGACGTCGAACACCGTTCCGGTGGCGAGATCGAGCGTCTGGGTGCCCGACAGGATCACCCCGGCGTCGTTGATGTCGGTCGGTGTCGCGAACCAGCCGTAGGTCGCGTTGAGGTCGACGGTGCCGGTGGCGTCGGAGTACAACCAGCCGAAGCCGTTCGGGAGACCGAAGAGCCCGAGGCGCGACCCGACGATCTGGCCGGCGTCGTTGATCGCTGCACCGTACGTGCGGAGCTGACCCTCCGGCAGCGGGAGCAGCTCCACCGAGTACCCCGCGGTCGAGGGGGTCCAGCGCGCCGCCCGGCGCGTGTCGACGGTCGTCTGCTCGACCGTGCCGACGATCACGCCGGCGTCGTTCACGTCGGTCGCGAACCCGCCCAGGTAGCCGGTCGGGAGCGGCAGCACCTCCCACGCGCCGCCGTTGCGGCTCACCAGCGGCGTGTTGCGCAAGGTGTTCACGTCGACGCGGTAGCCGACCACCGTGCCGACGTCGTTCATCGACGAGGGCGTGCCGTCGCCGAGGAACTGCACCGTGTACTGCGGCGGGGGGTCGGCTGCCGATGCGGTCTGGGCGATCGGCAGCACGAGGCCACCGGCGAGACTCGCGACGAGAGCGAGCGAGCGGAATCTGGACATTGGGGGCGCCTTTCGCCGGCGGGAGGGGCACGGCCGGAAACCGGCCGATACCGCCATCGTCGACCTCGCTGGACGGCCTCACCATTGGACATTGGTACAGGGCCGAAGGTCCCGGCCCCTCACGACCGCCGTCGGATCAGCCTGGCCCACCGCCACCTGGCGTCGGTGCAACCCACGCGATCATGGGCGGGGTGCAACACAACCACCCGATTCCCCTGTGGTAGACGCAGCATTCGAAGCGTGACTCGGAGGCCCGGAAGCTGTTGCCGGCGGCAGCGGTGGTGCTGCCGAAGCCGATCCCGGCTGCTGCGATCGCGATGCCGGCGATGAGGATGCGGTACTGCATGGTGTGCTCCTTGGAGGATTCGCTGGATGTGGGAGCGGGGACCCCGCTCCATCGATCGTCCAGAGCGCCACGGCGGCGTGCACTTGCAGTTCGCGGCGAAGAAACTCCTCAGCCGGACGCGAGCGCAGCGGCAGCGGCCGCGACCACCTCGACCGCGGCCGACTCCACCCGGGCGTGCACCGATGCGTCGGGGATCTCCTGCTGGGTGCGGTTCACGAGCACGCCGGCGACCATCCCGGCCCGCCAGCCGTTGGCGGCGCACTGGGTGAACAGGGTGGCGCTCTCCATCTCGTAGTTGAGGACGTGGAGCTTCGCCCACTCCTCGCGGCTGCCCTGCAGGGAGCGCCGCACGTACCCGGAGACCGTGTCGTACCGCTCCTGGCCCGGATAGAACGTGTCCGATGCGACCGTGATGCCGACGTGCGCCGTGTGGCCCGCGTCGCGAGCTGCGGCCACGAGCGCCGAGACGCAATCGAAGTGGGCGACGGCCGGGTACTCGAGCGGGGCGAAGTGCAGGCTGGCGCCGTCCATCCGGACCGAACCGGTGGTGACGATCACGTCGCCGACCGCGATCTCGGGCTGGATGGCACCGGTGGTGCCGACCCGCAGGAACGTGCGCACGCCGAGCTGCGCGAGCTCCTCGACGGCGATCGACGTGGACGGCCCGCCGATGCCGGTGGAGCACACCACGACCGGTGTGCCGCCGGTCCAGCCGAGCCAGCTCGTGTACTCACGGTTGGAGGCGAGGGCGGTGGGCGAGTCGAACCGCTCGGCGATCTTCGCGACCCGCCCGGGGTCGCCGGGCAGGATCGCGAGCGTCGCCCCCTGGAGTTGATCACGTGTGAGCCCGAGGTGGAAGACGTCCGACATGCCCTCACGGTAACGCCGCGCGACAAGGGCGGTCAGGGCCGGGCGTCACCAGACGGCGAGCGGGAAGTGCTCGAGGATGTACCGATCCTTGGTGAGCAACTCACACGCCGCCGCGGACGCATCGCCGGCGATCAGCCGGTCGAACGCGTCACGGGTCCAGCTGAGGCTTGCTGCCGCGGCGACGACCGCATCGAAGCGCTCGCTGCTCCGTTGCAGCCCGATGCGGGACTCGAGGTCGTTGACCATCGCTCCCGGCAGTGTCGTCAGTCGACCGATCTCGTGCAGGTAGGTGAGCTCGAGCTCGACCATCGGTGAGATCGTCGGCACCTGTTCGTCGATCAACCGGAGCGACCGGTCGCTGAATCGATCGAGCCTGCCGTCGTACAGCCACACGACGACGTGGGTGTCAAGCCGGATCGGGGTGCCACTCATGCGACCAGTCCATGTGGACGATGTCGTCCGGATCGCCCATGAGCGACTCGCGGCGAACGAGTCGATCGAGCTTGCTGGTGCGACGGAGCGGGATGATCTGGAGCTGGTGGCCGTTGCGCTCGATCGTGATCGGCTCCCCGGTCTCGAGAACACGATCGAGGATCTTGTACACGTCGGCTCGCAGCGCCGAGGCGGTGATCGACATGGTCACAGAGTAGCACGTACGATCCAGCGAGACACGTACGTACGCCGCCCCAGACGATGTTCGTGTCACACTTCCAGGCGCTTCGATGCTCTCCAGGGATGTGACGTTCGAGGAGTTCGTTCAACGGGACGGCTCCCGGCTCCGTGCCGGGCTGGTGGCCGCCTACGGACCGGAGGTGGGAGCCGACGCCGCGGCCGAGGCGCTCGCCTACGGGTTCGAGCACTGGGACCGGCTCGGCGCGATGGACAACCCGGCGGGGTATCTCTACCGGGTCGGCCAGACCGAGGCCCGCAAGCACTTCCGCCCGACCGGCTACCTGCCGGCCGTGCCGTCGCCCGGCATGCCCGACTTCGAGCCCGGCCTGGCTCCGGCGCTCGAGGCGCTCACCGAGCCGCAGCGGGTCGGTGTGGTGCTCGTGCACGCTCTCGGCTGGACGCTCCGTGACGCAGCCGCGCTCCTCGACGTCGACGTGTCCACCCTGCGCACCCACATCGCCCGTGCGATGACGAAGCTGCGCACCGCCCTGGAGGTGACCCCCGATGCCGTCTGACCCCGACCCCGAGCAGCGCGATCTCGACCAGCAGCTCCGCGCCTTCGGCGCCACGCTCGAGCAGCGAACCCGTGAACCGATCGCCAGCGGGCGCGCCCTGCCGCTGCACGCGCCCAACCGCGACGTCCGGCGATTTGCGATCCTCGGTGCCGCAGCTTGCGTCGCAGCGCTGGTCGTCGGGCTGCTGGCGTTCGGCCGTGGCGAGGAACCCGAGTCCGGCACGGCCGATGCCCCTGTGGCGACCACCTCGCCGGCCGTCACGGCGGCAACCGCCGGACCGGCCACGACGGCCACGTCTGCGGTGTCCACGCCCCCCACGGTCGCGGGCCTGGACCCGGCGTTCGATCCGGAGCAACATGTGCCGGACGATTCGCTGGGGCTGGTGGCCGACGGGTGGGTGCTCAACGAGCGCAACGTCCAGGCGTTCGACGCTTACGCCGAGGGGTCCACGTGCGAGGGGCTCCTGATCCTGGCGGGCCTCGACGACCAGCCCACCGTCCATGAGGTGTACACGAACCCGGACCGGCCCGGGTTCGATCTCGACGTCACGTACCTGTCGGCGGCGACGGGAAGCGTCGTCTCCGCCGGCCTGAGCGCCTACGTCGAGTGCCCGGAGATCACGGAGTTGGGGTCGGTGACCGCGGTCGCGTCGTCCGACGGGGTGTCGGCGTTCCGGGTGGGCGACGAGTTCGCGCTGGTCGCGATCGCTCCGCCCACGTCCGAGGTGCCGCTCGCGATCGTGCTCGAGCTCGAGAGCATGGGCGTCACCGACGAGCTGATCGCCGAACTCGTCGGCCGCAGCGTCGCGTTCCTGACGGGCGATCTTGATCCGGCCGTCGACTCGCGGCCGATCACCGACGACGAGCGGGCGGCGCTCGACGGCGACGCAGCGGGGCTCATCTGCGATGCGTTCGGGGTCGGTGCGACCGAGTGGGACTACGGGCCGATCGACGGGAGCGAGCCGACCGGCCGGGTCGCCGCCGAGGCGTTCCGCGACGCGCTCGACGAGGTGCGCGACGGCGCACTCCGCGACGGGGGCGATCCGCCACCGCTCGACGGGTGGACCGAACTCGTGATCGATGCGACGTCGTCGGTGTTCGTGCTCGATCTCGACGGGGTGTGGCAGGGTCGGATCGACGTGGCGGGCGACCCTGCACTCGGGGTGTGGCGCCACAACTCGGCCGACTTCTGCCAATCGCTGTTCATCCCGGAGGGTGTCACACCGCTCACGGGGCCGCCGACGACGAACGTCGAGCCGCCACGCCCGCAGCCTCCGATGCCGACGACGCCGTGAGTCAGGCGGGGAGGGCGTCGCGGAGGGTGGTCGCAGCGCTGGCGAGCCAACGTTCGAACGCGTCGAACGGCATCGGGCGGGCGAGCAGGTAACCCTGGCCGAGCTCACAGCCGAGCTCGCGGAGCAGCGCCGCCTGGCCGGTGGTCTCGATGCCCTCGGCGACGACTCCGATCTCCAGCGCCTGCGCGAGGGCGACGAGGGCGCGCACGATCTCCTGCTGCTGATGGTCGACGTCGGCGTTGTGGACGAACATCTTGTCGACCTTCATGTGATCGACGCGGAGGCGACTGAGGTAGTGCAGCGCCGAGTAGCCGGTCCCGAAGTCGTCGATCGCGATGGCGACACCGGACTGCCGCAGTGCGTCGATCGCAGCGTGGACGAGCGGTTCGTCCTCGAGCAGCAGGCTCTCGGTCAACTCGAGGATCAGCCAGCGCGGGTCGCATCCGGTGACCCTGAGCGCGTCGTGTATGACATCGCCGATGTCGTCGAGCGTGAACTGGCGGGTCGACACGTTCACCGAGATCCGCAGCGGCTGTGCTCGATCGCGGTTGAGCGCAACCGCCATATGCGCGGCGCGGCGCAGCACCCAGCGGCCGAGGGGAACGATCTGACCGGTCTGCTCGGCGATCGGGATGAACTCGTCGGGAGTGATCGGCCCGAGTCCGGGGTGGTGCCACCGCAACAGCGCCTCGGCGCCCCACACGCACGGGTCGGCCCTGATGCCGCAGATCGGCTGGAGGTACAGGTCCATCTCGATGTCGGGGACGCAGCGCCGGAGCGCGTCCTCGATCGCCGATCGCCGCTCCATGGCAGTGCGGAGCTCGGATCGGAACGTCTCGACACGGCCGCGCCCGCCGCGCTTCGCCTCGTAGAGGGCGAGGTCGGCATGGGCGAGGAGTTGGTCGACGTCGTCGCCGTCGTCGGGAAAGAGCGCGATCCCGACGCTGGCGTCGATGCGGGGGAGCCGGACGCTGTCGCCGGGGTCGAGTTCCGCGAGCGCCATGCGCGTCCGGTGGGCGACGAGCGACGCATCCGTCGGTGCATCGATCAACGGGAGTGCCACGACGAACTCGTCGCCGCCGAGGCGAACGAGGAGGTCGTCCGGGCCGATGCACGCCGTGAGCTGACCGGCGACAGCGCGCAGGATCCGATCTCCCAGCCGATGGCCGTACTGGTCGTTGATGTGCTTGAAGCCGTCGAGATCGATCAGCAGGAGGGCGGCGCGCGCACCGTCGGCCAGCCGAGCGGCAAGGATCGACGGGATCTCTTCGTAGAGCACCTGGCGGCTGGCGACCCCGGTCAGGGAGTCGGTGCGTGCCGCCCGCTCGAGCGCCTCGCGGTGGCGCACGACCTCGGTGATGTCGCGCCCGATCGCGATCGCGCCGACGATCGTTCCGTCGTCCGCACGCTCGGCGTGGAAGAGCACGCTGTGGACGTTCTCCTGGCCGTCGAGCTGGGTGAAGCGCATCTCGATCGACGCCGGATCGCCCGTGGCGATCACCTCGCGGAGACATCGCTCGTACTCGTCGAGGCCCGGTATGCGCGGCCCGGGCGACCCGGTCGGCGTGGTGCCGATGACATCCTCGACACGTGGGGATCCCGGCGCGTCGAGCGTGCGGTTGAGGAACGTCACCCGCGCGTCGGTGTCGTACCGCACGAGGAGATCCGGCAGATTCTCGGCGAGCGTGCGGAACTCGCGCTCGCGAACGGCCATCGCCTGCTGCGCACGAACCAGGTCGGTCACGTCGTGGCCGATCGCGACCGCCCCGACCACACGATCGCTCGCGTCGAACTCGGGCTGGACCAGCACGCTGTGGACGCGCATCTCGTCGCGTTCATCGGGGATCGTCATCTGGACGCTTCCCGGGAGCCCTGTGGCGAGCACGCCGCGGACGCACGCTCGGTAGCCGAACCCTCCGCCTGTCGGCGGGGTGCTCTCGTCGAGCGACAGCCCGGTGATGCCGGGCCCGCCGATCTGGAGGTCGTACTGCCGGTTCGCGTAGGTCACCGTGCCGGCGGCGTCGTAGCGGATCAGGACGTCGGGGATGCTCTCGGTGAGCGATCGGAACTCGTGTTCACGTGCGTCGAGTTCCTCGCGTAGGCGGGCGATCGCGGTGATGTTGCGTGCCAACGCGAAGGCGCCGACGATGTCGCCGCAGTCGTCGCGCTCGGCGCGGAAGTGGATCTGGAAGACCTCGACGTTGCCGTCGGGCATCGACCGGATCCGATCGAGGTGCCGGTGCTCACCAGTTGCGAGCACCTCGTCGAGCAGGCGTCGATACTCCTCGACATCGGGGACGAGGTCCTGTTCGCTGGCCCATTCGAATGGCCGGCAGCCGAGGACGTCCGCCGCGCAGTGGCCGGTGCGTCGCTCGAACTCGGGGTTCACGTACGTGATGTGCCCGCTTCGGTCGTAGCGGACGAGGCTGCTCGGCAGCGCGTCGACGACGCCTCTCAGGTCGTGCTGTTCTGCCTGCGAGCGTGGGTGCCCCGGAGTGTGCTGTCGGTTGTGGTCGGTCCCGGACGGCATGGGCACACCTCCCTCCCACCGCAACGGTATGTATCCGTCGTCCTGTCACGCCCCGGGCTTGAGGCGGGAAGTGACAGGACCACAGTCCCTGGTGACTGTGCGTACTAGAAGCGTCCTCCGTCAACGAGGAAGCTCTGTGCGGTGCAACCGCCGCCGTCGTCGGCGGCGAGGAACAGCACCATCTGCACGAACTCGTCGGGTGTGATCCGCTTCTTGAGCGCTTGGTCGCTCAACGTCTGAGCCTCGCCCTCGGGCGACCACCACTTCGCGAGCTGCCGTTCGGTGGGGACCCAGCCGGGCATCACGGTGTTGACGCGCACGTTGTGCGGGCCGAAGGTGCGCGCCATCGTCCGCGTGATCCCCTCGACCGCCGACTTCGCGATCGCGTAGCCGGGGAACATGTCCTCCTGCATCATGTAGCTGCTCGACCCGATGTTGACGATCGACCCGAGCCCGGCGTCGATCATCTGGGGGGCGAGCGACTGGATCGCGAAGAAGTAGTGACGGATGTTGACGTTGATCCGGTCGTCGAAGTACTCGGGTGTCATCTCGCGCCAGTCGTGGCGGTCGTCGTTGGCAGCGTTGTTCACGAGCACGGTGACCCCACCGAGGTCGCGAACCGCGGCCCCGCACGCATGACGGAGCGCGTCGATGTCGACGAGATCGACGTCGTAGAACAGCGGCGTGTGGGCGGCCCCGGCATCGACGCACGCAGCGATGGTCCGCTCGGCATAGGACACGTTCTTGTCGACGAACGCGACCTTGCTTCCCTGGCGCGCGAAGTGTTGGACCATGGCGCTTCCGATCCCGTCGGCGCCACCCGTGATGAAGACGGTGCGGTCGGCGAGCGACGGATAGATGGCGTATCGGGTCATCGGGTCGTTCATCGGGTCGTTGATCGGGTTGTTCATCGTGGACTCCTGTGGTCGATGGGCGGGGGGAAGCGGTAGAGCGCCCCGGGGTTGGTGACGAGCACTCGCTCGCGCAGCGTCGCGTCGGGCAGCCAGTCGAGCATCAACGCGCGCAGGTCGGCGTCGGTGAGCGGATCGGGTTGGCCGGGGTGCGGCCAGTTGCTCGCCCACAGCATTCGTTCCGGATACGCGGCGACGAGTGCCTTCGCCAGCGTCGTGACCGTCGGGAACGTCGGGGCGCCGTCGCTGGTCGACTCGTAGGGCGCCGAGAGCTTGACCCATGTGCGGCCGGCGTCGAGCAGCGCCATGAGCGCGACGAAAGCGTCGTGGTCGGGGGTGACGGGCGGCATGAATCGGCCGACGTGATCGACGACGAGCGGGGTCGGTACCGCCCGCAGCGTGGCGAGGCGATGTGGGAGCTCGCGCCCGTCGAGTTGGAGCTGGAGGTGCCAGCCGAGATCGGCGATGCGGGACGCCACGGTCGGCAGGTCGTCCCAGCCCACCGCGCCGCCGGGGAGCATGTGGAACCGCGCGCCGCAGGCGCCGAGCCGGTCCAACCGTTGCAGTTCGCCGGGCGTCGTGTCGGCGTCGACCACGACGACGGCGCGAGCGGCATCACCGTGCTCGGCTACTGCGTCGAGCTGACAGCGGTTGTCGAGTCCGTACGTCGTGGGCTGCACCATGACGACGCGTTCGAGACCGAGCGACACCTGGAGCGTGCGGTAGTCGGCGAGCAGCGCGTCGGGGGGTTGCAGCAGTGCCGTTGGCGCCGTGGGGTATCGGGCGTCGTAGACGTGCATGTGGGTGTCACACGACCCGGGCGGGAACGCTCCGTCGATCGGTTCGCTCATCGGGCCGCCCACCACGCCCGCAGGCGGTCGGCCCGTTCGGCGTTGACGGCCCGAGGTGGCATCACGCCGGCGAGCATCGCGCGCACCTGCTCCACCGAGCTCCGGGCCTGGGCGTCGGCGTTCTCCGGGGTGAGACCGCCCAGGTGCGGTGTGGCGACCACCCTCGGGCGTGCTGCGAGGTCGGGCGAGGGGCGTTGATCGGGCGATTGACCGACGTCCATCGCCAGACCCGCGAGATGTCCCGAGTCGAGCGCCGCAGCGACCGCAGCTTCGTCGAGCAATTCACCGCGCGACACGTTGACGAGCACTGCGCCCGCCCGCATGACGGTGAGCGCGTCGGCGTCGATGAGATGGAACGTGTCGGGCGTCGAGGCGGCGAGCGGGAGCACGATGTCGGAACGTGCGAGGAGGTCGGCGAACGACGTCTGCTCGAACCCGTCGGCGGTCGCATCGACGTGCGGGTCGTGGACGACGACGGTCACCCCGAGGCATCGGAGTGCATCGGCGAGGTAGCGGCCGATCGCGCCGTACCCGATCACGCCTGCCGTGCGCCCCCGTAGTTGCGACCCTGGGCGCTGCGGTGGTTCGCTGCCCGACCGGTAGTCGACGGTGGACTCGCTCACATTGCGGAGCACGTCGAGCGTGAGCGCGAGTGCGAGCTCGGCGGTCGACGCCACGAAGCTCTTGTCGGCGCGACCGACGACGACGCCTGCTGCTGACGCCGCATCGACGTCGATCGTCGAGATGTCGACGGCGGTGCGCAGGAAGGCGACGAGCTGCGGGAGCGACTCGAACAGCGCCGTTTCGCCCGGGGTGCTGCGGTGAGCGACGATCACCTCGCATCCCGCTGCCGCCGCGATCAACTCGTCGGTGGTGAGATCACGCTCGAACGGGTTGATGACGACCGCCGCGACCAACTGCAGATCGGCGAGCGCCCGTGCGTAGTAGGCGCCGAGGTCCTCGGGGTTGTGGGTGAGGAACACGCGCATCACGGTCGAACCTAGCGATGCCTCCAGCGCGCGGTACGGTCGGCGGGTATGGGCCGTCACGCGATCAAGACCCCGCCGCACCACGCCACCTGGGCCGAGTTCCTCGCTGTGTGGCGCGCCGCGGATGAGATCGACGTGTTCGAGTCGGCGTGGAACTGGGATCACTTCTACCCGTTGGCCCCGCCCTACGACGGCCCGAATCTCGAGGGCTGGACGATGCTCGCAGCGCTCGCGCAAGCCACCACCCGCCTGCGTCTCGGCGCGATGGTGAACGGGATGCATCACCGCCACCCAGCCGTCACGGCGAACATGGCGGCGACACTCGACATCATCTCCGGCGGTCGTGTCGAGCTCGGGATGGGTGCGGGCTGGAACGAGATGGAGTCGTCGGCCTACGGCATCGAGCTCGGCTCGTTGAAGCAGCGCTTCGACCGGTTCGACGAGGGGATCGCGATCATCCGCTCGCTGCTCGACCAACGCGTCACCAGCTTCGAGGGCGAGTACTTCACGGTCACCGATGCATGGTGCGAGCCGAAGCCGGTCCAGGCGAAGTTGCCACTGGTCATCGGCGGGAAGGGCCGCACCCGCACGCTGCGCACGGCCGCCCGTTTCGCCGACCAGTGGGACATGACGTTCCCGAGCCAGCCCGCCGATTGGATCGAGCTCGACAGAGTCCTGCGCGACCACTGCGCAGCGATCGGGCGGGATCACGCCGAGATCACTCGTTCGGTGCACCTCGCGTTCCCTGACGACGCCGACCCCGCCACGCTCGCCGACAGGGCGGCGGGGTTCTTCGACGCCGGCGTCGATGTGGTGGTGTGGTCGATGCAGGGCGCGGTCGATCCTCGCCGAATCGAATCGCTCGCCGCAGCGCTCACCTGATCGACCGGGGTTGGAGCGGGTCACGCGTCTGTCCGGCCACTTCAATTCCGTGTGGAATCTCTCAAGCAACGGTCAAGCGCTGCCGATGCAGACCCGTGATGTTCGACGCCGCGCGTTCCCGTCCGATCGTCATGATCGTCGTCGGGGCGCTGGCGTTCATCCCGTATCTCGTGCTCGGGGGTGACACCCTCGCGGCGGGCATCTACTGGGACGTCGTCATCGCGATCGTGTTGGCGATTGCCGCCGTCCACGTCTGGAAGCTCAACCACGACCGAGTCGCGTGGGCATTGATCATCGGCGGCCAGATCGCATTCCTCGTCGGCGACGTGGTGTGGCTGGTGCTCGAGCACATCGTGCGCAGCGATGCCTACCCGAACCTCGGGGACGCCGCCTACCTGAGCGGCTACGTGTTGCTCGCCTCAGGAGTGTTCAAGCTGGTGCCGCGGGGCCGGCGTCTCGGTGACGTCGGTGTGTTCGTCGACGGTGTGATCGTCGCCGTCGCCGCCACGATCCTGCTCTGGGTGTTCGTGATCGGACCGACCGCACTCGAGGGCGATGCCACGTTGGCAGCTCGGCTCGTGAGTACCGCCTACCCGGCGGGTGATCTGCTGCTCATCGCCCTCGGTGCCCAGGTGGCGATGCGCATGCGCTGGACCATCCCGGGCATCCTGCTCGTGGTCGGCATGTGCACCATGCTCGCCGGCGACCTCTGGCACGCACATCTCGCCACGACCGACGGTTACACCGCAGGTCACCCGGTCGACGCGCTGTGGTTCGCGAGCTACATCTTGGTGGCCGCCGCGGTGTTGCACCCGCAGGCGGTTCCGTCGTTCACGAGGCCGGAGAGCGAGTCGAGCCTCACGCTCGCTCGTATTGCGTTCCTCGCCACGATCTCGATCCTCGCCCCCGTGGCGCTGGGGGCTCGCGTCGCAGTCGACTCTGCGGTGAGCGTGCTCGTGATCGGCACGGTCGTGCTGTTCCTGCTCGTCGTCATGCGTCTCGCGATCGTCGCCAATCAGCTCCAGACCAGCCGCAGCCAACTCGAGCACGATGCAACGCACGACCCGCTCACGGGCCTCGGCAACCGTGCCCTCTACAGCGAGCGCGTCCGCCAGGCGATCCTGGCGTCGGCGACCACGCCGGCGCGTACAGCGGTGCTGTGCATCGACCTCGACGACTTCAAGACCGTCAACGACAGCCTCGGTCACGCCGCCGGCGACCGGATGCTGCAGGAGATCGGTGACCGTCTGCGGGCGGTCGTCCGCCGTGTGGATTCGGTCGCACGCCTCGGCGGCGACGAGTTCGCAGTGCTGGTGCACGATGAACCCGCCGACGCTGCGCTCGAGGTCGCCGACCGGCTCCTCGCCGAGATCGCCAAACCCGTCCACCTCGGTGCGAACCTCGTGGCGCAGCCGACGGCGTCGATCGGCATCGCGTACGGCGCGCCGGGTGAGTCGGTCGAATCGCTGCTCCGCGACGCGGACGTGGCGATGTACATCGCCAAGAACGCCGGCAAGGGGCGCTGGGAGGTGTACCGACCCGGTATGCGCCAGCAGGTGGTCGATCGTTTCGAGCTGCGCAGCGACCTCAGCAACGCGCTCGACCGGTCGGAGCTGTTCCTCCACTACCAGCCGATCGTCGAGGTCGAGTCCGGGCGAGTGAGCGGGATCGAGGCGCTCGTGCGGTGGCAGCACCCTGTCAAGGGCCGCATCGAGCCGAATCGCTTCATCGGGTTGGCTGAGGAGACCGGCCTCATCGTGCCGATCGGGCGCTGGATCCTGCGTGAGGCGTGCCTCCAGGCCCAGCGTCTCGACCCGAGCGCGGACGGCCCGCACGTCGCGGTGAACGTCAGCGCGGTGCAGCTCCGCACGCCCGAGTTGATTCTCGACGTGACGGATGCGCTCACCGTGTCGGGTCTCGCACCGCAGCGCCTCCTCCTCGAGCTGACCGAGTCGGCGATGATCGACGACTACGAGTTGGCGGCGACCAGGCTGACCGAGATCCGGGCGCTCGGTGTGCGCATCGCGCTCGACGACTTCGGCGCCGGATACACCTCGCTGCGCCAGCTCCAGTCGTTCCCGGTCGACGTCGTGAAGCTCGACCAGTCGTTCATCAACAACACGATGGCGAACGACGTCGGAGTTCTCAACGGGCTGATCGCGCTCGCGACGTCGCTCGGTCTGGAGACGGTGGGGGAGGGCATCGAGGAGAACGAGCAGCTGTCGCTCCTCCGCGACGCGAACTGCCGCTTCGCCCAGGGTTACCTGTTTTCACGACCGGTGCCGAGCGAGGAGCTCGTCGCAGCGCTCGCGCAGGCCGGCCACGCTGCCGGCGGGAACTGACCGGCGCGGCCGCTCAGCCGAAGTCGTACAGCGTCTCCGGGTTGTCGACCAGGATCCGGGAGCGGATGCTGGGGTCGGGCGCGAACAGCGCGAGCAGATCGAGCAGGTCGCCGTCGTCGGGCATGTGGCGGACGTTCGGGTGCGGCCAGTCGGTGCCCCACAGCACGCGTTCGGGCGCCGCTTCGATCAGGGCGCGGGCGAACGGGACGACGTCGTCATACGGGGGTGGGCCATCGGCGGACAGCCGCTCCGCGCCGGAGATCTTCACCCAGCAGCGGTCGTCACGCATCAGCTCGAGGAGCTGCTGGAACGGTTCCTGCTCGACTCCCTTCGTCACGGGCACGCGCGCCATGTGGTCGATCACATAGGGGCACGGCATCCGGTCGAGCAGCTCGGCGTAGTGGGGGAGGTCCTTGGCGTCGAAGTGGAGCACGATGTGCCAGCCGAACGGCTGCACCCGGTCGACGATCCGCCAGAACTCGTCGAGCTCGGGCGCGCCGCCGAGGTGCGCGACGAAGTTGAAGCGAGTGCCGCGGACGCCGGCGTCGTGCAAGCGCGCGATGTCGGCGTACGAGAACGACTCGTCGATCATCGCGACGCCTGCGTAGCGGCCCTTGCCGCGGAGCAGTGCGTCGACCATCGCCGTGTTGTCGACGCCGTGGCAGCTGGCCTGGACGAACACCGCCCGCGACAGACCCAGGCGGAACTGGAGGCGTTCGAACTCGCGGATACCGGAGTCGGGCGGGGTGTAGGCGCGGTCGGCCGAGTACGGGAACCTCGACGCGGGACCGAAGATGTGACAGTGCGCGTCGCACGCGCCGGGCGGAGGGGTGAACGCCCTCGGCGGGTGCGGTGCCGGGTGCGGTGGCGGGATCGTGCGATCGAGCATGGAAACCTGGTTTCTACTCCACGAGGTCAGCTGCGGGCGAACGCGACGCCGTCCATCAGCATGCGCGCCGTCCGGATGATGCCGGCGCGGCGGACGTCGACCGTCCCGTCCGGCTGCACCGTGGCGTCGATCGCCGCCGTGAAGACACCGGTGGGGTGTTCGCACGTGATCAACGAACGATCGGGACCGAAGCGGGTGACGCTCGCCGCCGGTGAGTCGAGCAGCAGCGCTGCGGTGGCGACCGACACGGCTCCGAGCACGCCGATCGCCTCGTGGCAGCGGTGCGGGATGAACGTCCGGGTGGAGAGGTTGCCGCTGCCGGTCGGCGGTGAGACGAGGGTGAGCTTGGGGACGCTCGCGTCGGCGACGTCGCCGAGGTGCATCATCGGCCCGGCGGCGAGCCGGATGCGCTCGAGTCGCTCCCGCAGCATCGAGTTCGCCTCGAGCTCCTCGGGGGACTCGGTGCCCGTGACGCCGAGGTCGGCGGCCCGCATCACCACGACCGGCATGCCGTTGTCGATCAGCGTGACCTCGACGCCGTCGATCACGTCGACCGGATTGCCGGTGGGGAGCAGTGCGCCGCAGGAGCCGCCGGCGATGTCGGCGAAGTCGAGCACGATCGCCGCTGCCGTGCCGGGTACGCCGTCGATCGCCGTGTCGCCGGCGTAGTCGGGCCGTCCCGAGCGCACCGGGAACGTCGCGGTGGCGAGGCTCTCGGTGTTGACCATGAAGATCCGGACCGATGCGGTGTCGGCAACGTCGTCGACTCGCACCAGGCCCCGCTCGACCGCGAACGGACCGATGCCGGCCAGGATGTTGCCGCAATTCTGCTGGTCGGTGACGATCGCCTGATCGACGAAGACCTGGAGGAAGAGGTAGTCGACGTCGGCGTCGTCGCGCTCCGACGGCGACACCACCGCCACCTTGCTCGTGAGCGGGTGGGCGCCACCGAGCCCGTCGATCTGGCGGGCATCGGGGGAGCCCATGATCCGCAGCAGCAGATCGTCGCGCGCAGCGCTGTCGTCCGGCAGGTCGTCCGCGAGGAAGTAGAGCCCCTTCGACGTGCCGCCGCGCATGACCGTGCAGCGCACCCCGGCGTCGCTCATCCGAGCGGTACCGCCTCGGCGATCGTGTACTTCATGATGTCCCTGGATCGGATCGGGAGCGAGGCGCTCGTGGTGCGCCACGCAGCGAGGTGCTCCGACGCCAGGTGCGCGGCGATCGCCGCCTCGTCGTCCCACAGCTCGTACAGCCGGACGAGGTCGGCGTCGTCCGGGTCGGGGGTGAACGCGTACACGCGACAACCCTCCTCGAGCAGGGTCGCGGCGACCACCGGTCGCACCGCTTCGAGGAACTGGTCACGGGTGCCTGGTTGCATGCGGATCTCGCCCGCCACGATGAGCATGTCATCAACCTAGTTGTCGTACGCTTGCCGGATGCCGATCGAGGGTGAGTACGAGCCGAGCAGCCTGCAGTGGGTGCGCGACCAGGTGGCCGAGTACGAGGCGTCCGGTGGGGAGCGCGCCAACACGCTTCGCGACACAGGGATCCCGGTGATCGTCGTCACGATGCACGGCCGGTCGTCGGGCAAGGTCCGCAAGATCGCGCTGATGCGCGTCGAGCACGACGGCTCGTATGCGCTCGTGGCGTCATACGGCGGGCGGCCAGAGCACCCGGCGTGGTACGGCAACCTCGTCGCCGATCCGCACGTGATGATCCAGGACGGTCCAGAGCCCCATGACTACGTGGTGCGCGAGTTGGCCGGAGTCGAGCGCGACGAGTGGTGGGCGCGCGCGGTCGGCGTGTTCCCCACCTACGACGAGTACCAGTCGAAGACCGAGCGCATCATTCCGGTCCTGGTGGCCGAACCCGTCGACTGACCGCGCAGCGCCCGCGGCCGCATCGATCCGTTGCTGCTGGCGAGCCCTGTCAAGCTGTCATGATCTGAGTGGTAGCGTGGTAACCATGCTGGTGACGATCGATCGAGCGGGACGGGTGGTGATCCCGAAAGACGTGCGCGAGCGGTTGATGCTCGCCGCCGACGCCGAGCTCGAGGTCGATGTCGAGGGTGACTCGATCCGTCTGACGCCGCGGGTGGGGCCTCGTCGGCGCGTCGGCGAGGTCGACGGGTTACCGGTGCTCGAACCGATCGAGGGCATGATCGTCACCGATGTCGACGTGCAACGTTGGCGCGATGCCGACCAGCGCTGACACCTGGGCTGTCGACACGAGCGTCGCCATCGCAGCGCTCGACGGCGGCCACGTTGCGCATCGGGTCTGTCGGGACGCTGTCGTCGCTCGCCGGCCGGCCCTCGCCGGACATGCCGCGTTCGAGACGTACTCGGTGCTCACGCGCATGCCGGGCCAGTTGGCCGTCGACGCGCCGACAGCGGTCGACGTGATCGACAGGTTGTTCCCCGAGCGGTCCTGGATCGACGCCGCTGCAGCGCAGGAGCTGCTGGTGCGGTGCGGCGCGATGGGTATCCGCGGCGGCGCGGTGTACGACGCCCTCGTCGGCGAAGCCGCCCGCAGTGCGGGTCACCGGCTGCTGACACGCGATTTGCGTGCACGGCGGACCTACGACGTGCTCGGTGTCGACTACGAGCTCGTCGGCCTCTGATCTGACGTCGTTCGCCGCATGTCGGTGCGTCGTCGTCCACAACTCCTCCACAGCCTGTCCACACACCAATTCACATGTTGTCGGGGCTGACGATCCACAGGGCGGCTCCGTCACACTGGAGCACGTGAGTGGAGGTGTCCTTCGTCCCGCCAAGCGGGCCCGCCAGCACGGCGCGGTCCTGCAGCCGGCGGAACGGCGCGACCTCGAACGGGCGGGCTGGCGCACCACCCTCGACTACCGCGAGAACCACGTCCGCAGCCTCGACGGGCGACTTCTGCGGGTCGAGGCGGTCTGGACCGCAGTCGCGGAGCGGTACGACGGTGAGCTGTCGGTCGCCACGGCCGAGGGGGCGACGGCGGACGAGGCGTGGTGGGCGCTGCGCGACGCGATCGCTGCGGACGACGTCCGCACCCTCCAGTTCGTCCGGGTCGCCCGCTGACGCTTCAGGCGTAGATGGTGGGCGTGTCGAACGTCTGGACGCTGACCGTCCGGCCGGTGGCGAAGCTCTCCATCACGGCGTCGACGACGGCCTGTGACAGGAAGCCGTCCCACGTGCTCGGGCCGACGGCCTGCCCGGCCCGGATCGAGGCGACCCATGCCGCATCCTGGATGCGGTACGCCTCGGCGAAGTAGGCGAACCAGTCGGGTCCGATGATCGTCTCGACGGCGCCGTTGCGGCGACGAACCGCCCGTAGCGGGGCGCCGGTCGCCGCGTCGCCGTGCTCGCCGAGCACGTCGACCAACACCTCGTACGCGAACCCGCAGTCGTCGAACTCGACGATCGCCTGCAGCCCTGACTCGGTGCGGCACACCGCCACGATGTGGCGGAACGCATCGCCGATCGGACGGCCACCCGAACCGTGCACCTCGACGATGCGCGAGCCCGTGAGGAAGTGCACCGAGTGGAAGTCGTGCACGAGCGACTGGCAGACGATCCGCTCGACCGGGCGCGGCGAGTCGTTGACGTTGCGATGCACCGACCGCCAGGCGTCGAGCCGTCCCATCTCCGCCAGTGCCTCGCGGAGCTGTACGTGGGCTGGGTCGTATTCGCGCATGAAGCCGACCTGGATGCGACGGACGCCGAGCGCCACCTCGGCGTCGACCACACGGCGGGCGTCGGCGAGCGTGGTCGCGATCGGCTTCTCCAGGAGTACCCACAGGCCGGCGTCGAGCGCGGCGATCGCGAGGTCGGGGTGTGTCTCGTCGGGTGAGGCGACGACGACGGCGTCGAGCGAGCTGTCGCTCGCCACCGCCATCGGGTCGGACGACCTGGCGCAGCCGAGCTCGGTGACGAGCCGGTCGACGTTCGGCTGGTACGGGTCGGCGACCACGGCCACCTCGACCCCGGCGAGCGCGGCGAGCGTCCGGGCGTGGAAGGTGGGCCCATCCCGCCCACCCCGATGACACCGATGCGGAGCAGATCCTGACTCATGCTGCCGAGTGTGGCACCTGCCGCACGCTGGCCCGTTGTCCGAGCGACGCTCCTGGTGTTCCATGATGTGGAACGATTCCGGATCGTGGAACCGGCGAACGCGGACCTGTTACTGTCGGCCGCAACATCGGCTCCCGGCGCGTCGCCGTCGGAGGGGGAGGGACCATGCAGCAGTTGGCCGAACGGCTCGGGCGCCTGGGTACCGAGACCGCCTTCGCGGTGTCGTCGGCGGCAGCCGAGTGGGCCGCATCCGGGCATCGCGTCTATCCGTTCCACCTCGGCGACATCGACCTGCCGACGCCGGCGAACATCGTCGAGGCGATGAACCGGGCGATCGCCGACGGCAAGACCGGATATTGCCCAGCGGCCGGCATCGCCCCGCTGCGTGACGCCCTGGCCGAGAACATCGGGCGTGGTCGGGGGCTCGACTTCACGGGTGCGAACGTCGTGGTGCAGCCCGGCGGCAAGCCCGTCATCACCAAGTTCGTCCAGTCGCTCATGAACCCGGGCGACGGGGTGCTGTACCCCAACCCCGGCTATCCGATCTACGAGAGCCAGATCGACTACTTCGGTGGGCGGGCGATGCCGTACCGGTACCACGAGACCCCGACCGGTTTCGGGATCGACCTCGACCAGCTCCGCGACCTCGCACCCCACGCCCGCCTCCTCGTCTACAACGATCTCCAGAACCCGCTCGGCTGCGAGAGCACGGCCGATGAGCGCGCCGAGATCGCCCGGATCGCCGTGGAGCACGATCTGTGGGTGCTCAGCGACGAGGCCTACTTCGAGATGCGCTACTCGGGTACGTCCACGTCGATCGCGTCGCTGCCCGGCATGGCCGAGCGCACCGTGATCCTCTACACGTTCTCCAAGAAGTTCGCGATGACCGGCTGGCGGCTCGGCGCAGCGGTTGCGCCCGTGCCCGTCGCCGAGCAGATCGCCAAGCTCAACACCAACGACGAGAGCTGCACCACCCACTTCGTCCAGGCCGCCGGCGTCGAGGCGCTGCGCGACCCGTCGGGCGGGGCGCCGATCCTCGCCGAGCTGCAGCGCCGGCGCGACGCAGCGGTGGCCGCGCTCGCCGCGGTGCCGGGCCTCACGTGTGCCACGCCGGAGGCCACCTTCTACCTGTTCCCGAATGTCACCGAGGCGGTCGCCCGCACGGGCTTCGCCACGGTCGCGGAGTTCGCCGCTGCGGCGCTGCACCACACCGGCGTGTCGTTCTGCACCCGGCACCACTTCGGCTCGGCGCACCCCGACGAGACGCAGCGCTACATCCGCCTGGCGTACTCGGGCATCTCAGTCGATGACATCGCCGAGGGCATCGGCCGGCTCGCCGATTGGGTGGCGGCAGCATGAGCGCGCCACGCGTGGTCGTGCTCGGACGCATCCCGCAGCCAGGGATGGACCGGCTGGCGGAGACGTCGGCCGAGGTGTGGGCCTGGGACAGCGACGAGCCCATTCCCGATGCGGAGCGAGATGCGCAGCTCGCCACCGCCACGACCGCGGTGACGCTGCTCACGAACCGGGTGGACGCGGCCTTCCTCGATGCCGCACCGAACCTGCGCCACGTCGCCAACGTCGCGGTCGGGTACAACAACATCGACGTCCCGGCATGCACGGCACGCGGCGTCACCGTCACCAACACGCCAGGCGTGCTCACCGACGCGACTGCCGACATCGCGATGGGCTTGATCCTCATGGTCACCCGGCGGCTGGCCGAGGGGGAGCGGCTGATCCGATCGGGCGAGCCGTGGAAGTGGAGCATGTTCATGATGCTCGGCTCGGGCATCCAGGGCCGCACGCTCGGCATCGTCGGCATGGGTGCGATCGGCGAGGCGCTCGCACAGCGGGCGAAGGCGTTCGGGATGGACATCGCGTACCACAACCGGCGCCCCGTCGCCCCTGACGTCGAGCAGCGTCTCGGCGCGACCTGGATGGGGCTCGACGAGTTGTTCGCGGCGAGCGACGTCGTGTCGATCAACTGCCCGTACACCGACGACACCCATCACCTCGTCGACGCCAGGGCGTTCGGTCTGATGAAGCCCAGCGCCTACCTGATCAACACCGCCCGCGGACCGATCGTCGACGAGGCCGCACTGGTCGACGCGCTCGAAGCGGGCCGCCTCGCGGGAGCCGGTCTCGACGTGTTCGAGCACGAGCCACAGGTCCACCCCGGCCTGATCCCGCGCGACGACGTGGTGCTGATCCCACACCTCGGCAGCGCCACCGAGGAGACGAGAGGCGCGATGGCGAAGCTCGCCGCCGACAACGTCGCCGCGATCCTCGAAGGCGCGGCACCCCTCACTCCCGTTCACGTTGTGTGAACGGGATCAGAGGGTGGCGAGGATCTCGTTGAAGGTCTGGCTGGGGCGCATGGCGGCTTCGGCCTTGGACGGGTCGGGGCGGTAGTAGCCGCCGACATCGTTGGGGTGGCCCTGGTCGTCGAGCAGCTCCTGCTCGATCTCGGCGTACTTGCCGGTGAGCGCAGCGGCGATCGGGGCGAAGCGGCCGGCGAGGTCGGGGTCGTCGGTCTGCTCGGCGAGCCCCTGCGCCCACGCGGTCGCGAGGAACACGTGGCTGCCGCGGTTGTCGATCTGGCCGAGCTTGCGGGCGGGCGACTTGTCCTCGTCGAGTAGGCGGCCGGTCGCGGCGTCGAGCGTGTCGGCGAGGATCTGCGCCTTCGAGTTGCCGGTGACGTTCGCGAGATGCTCGAACGAGACCGCGATCGCGAGGAACTCACCGAGCGAGTCCCAGCGGAGGTAGTTCTCCTTCAAGAACTGCTGCACGTGCTTGGGTGCAGAACCGCCGGCGCCGGTCTCGAACAGACCGCCACCGTTCATCAGCGGGACGACCGACAGCATCTTGGCGCTGGTGCCGAGCTCGAGGATCGGGAAGAGGTCGGTGTTGTAGTCGCGCAGCACGTTGCCGGTGACCGAGATCGTGTCGAGGCCGCGGCGGATGCGCTGGAGCGAGTAGTGGCATGCCTGGGCCGGGGCCATGATCAGGATGTCGAGGCCGCTGGCGTCGCCCACGATCGAAGCGTCCTGGAGGTAGTGCTCGACCTTCTGCATCAGCTGGGCGTCATGCGGGCGCCGGTCGTCGAGCCAGAACACGGCCTCTGCGCCCGTTGCGCGAGCGCGTGTGACGGCGAGCTTCACCCAATCCTGGATGGGGAGGTCGCGCACGTTGCACATGCGCCAGATGTCGCCCTGCTCGACGTGGAACTCCATCAGCGTCTCGCCGGCCTGGTTCACCACGCGCACCGTGCCGTCGGCGGGGATCTCGAACGTCTTGTCGTGGCTGCCGTACTCCTCGGCGGCCTGCGCCATGAGGCCGACGTTGGGGACCGACCCCATCGTGCTCGGGTCGTACGCCCCGTTGGCCTTGCAGTCGTCGATGACGGCTTGGTAGATCCCGGCGTAGCTGGCGTCGGGGATGACGGCCTTGCAGTCCTGAGTGTTGCCGTCCTTGTCCCACATCTGGCCGGACTGGCGGATCATCGCGGGCATCGAGGCATCGACGATGACGTCGCTCGGCACGTGCAGGTTCGTGATGCCCTTGTCGGAGTCGACCATCGCGATGTCGGGGGCGTTCGCCCACACCTCGGCGATCGTGGCCTCGATCGCACTGCGCTCGTCGTCGGGCAGATCGGCAATCACGTCGAGCACACCACCCCAGCCGTTGTTCGGGTCGGCGCCTGCGGCATCGAGCACGCCGCCGTGCTTCGCCCACACGTCGGCGAAGAAGACCGTGACGGCATGACCGAACAGGATCGGGTCGGAGACCTTCATCATCGTGGCCTTGAGGTGCAGCGAGAACAGGACGCCTTTGGCCTTCGCGTCGGCGATCTGCTCGGCGAGGAAGGCAACGAGCGCCCGCTTCGACATGAACGTTCCGTCGACGACCTCACCGGCGAGCACCTTCACCGACGGCTTCAGCACCGTCGTGCCGTCGGCGGAGACGAGCTCGATCCGCAACTCGTCGTCGTTCGCCATCGTCATCGACTGCTCGTTCGAGAAGAAGTCGCCTGCGCTCATCGTCGAGACGTGGGTCTTCGAGTCGGGTGACCACGCCCCCATGGAATGCGGGTGACTCTTCGCGTACTCCTTGACGGCTCGCGGCGCCCGCCGGTCGCTGTTGCCCTCGCGGAGCACCGGGTTCACAGCGGAACCCTTCGTCGAGTCGTAGCGGGCCTTGATGTCGCGTTCGGCGTCGGTCGCCGGACTGTCCGGGTAGTCGGGGAGCGCGTACCCCTGCGATTGGAGCTCGGCGATCGCTGCCTTGAGCTGCGGCATCGACGCGGAGATGTTCGGCAGCTTGATGATGTTGGCTTCGGGCTTCAGGGACAGCGCTCCCAGCTCGGCGAGGTCGTCGGCCTGGCGCTGCTCGTCGCTGAGCACGTCGGGGAACCGCGCCAGGATGCGACCGGCGAGTGAGATGTCACGCAACTCGACCTCGACGCCGGCGGCACCGGCGAACGCCTGCACGATCGGCAGCAGCGAGTAGGTCGCCAGCGCCGGGGCTTCGTCGGTGTAGGTGTAGATGATCGTCGAGTTGCTCACGTCGGCCGAGCGTACCGGTCGGGCCCTCCCCGCCCCGTAAGCGCAACGCGTGGGGCACGCGTTCGTCAGACGGGCTCGGGACGCTGTTGGCTGGTGACGATGGCCGTGAGCGCAGCGACGACGACGATCATGCCCGCCACCTGGATTGCCGTCATCGACTCGTCGAGGAAGATCCACGCTGCGATCGACGAGATCACCGGGATCAGCAGCGTCAGCGTCGAGCCGAGCCACAGCGGGACGCGGACGATCGCCCAGTTCATCATTCCGTGGCCGAGCACGCCGCCGACCAGCACGAGACCGAGCAGCGGCAGCCACTGATCGAACGCCGGCACCGACATGTCGCTGCCGACCAGCAGGCCGACCGGAAGGGCAAAGATCGCCGTCCACCACCCGGTGCCGGCGGTGTACTCCATCGGCGTGATCGTGCCGTGCGAGCGCTTGGCGAACACCCAGTACGCGCTCCAGCAGAGCAGCGCGCCGACGGCCGCCAGATCACCGCCGGGGCTCCACCCGGGCGTCCCTGCCGACTCGACGACGACCACCACCACTCCGGCGATCGCGACGAGGGCGATGATGATCTCGCGGCGGCGCACCGTCTCCCCGAACAGCCGCACGGCGACCACGGCGAGGATCAACGGCTGGAGGGCGCCGATCGTGGTCGCGTTCACGATGTTCGTGTACTTGACGGCGGTGAAGAACAGCATGACGTCGCCGGAGAGGCAGAGGCCGCCGGGCAGGGTGCGGCGCATCACGCTGCGATCGACCCGGACCCCGCGTGAACGGAGGTAGGCGGTGAACAACGTCGCATACACGACGAAACGCCAGAACGCGATCGCGATCGCCCCCATGTCGATCGTCTTGATGAGGACGCCGGTCATGCCCCACGCCACGATCGCCGTGCCCATCGCGGCGAGCCCGAGACGCAGGTCGGGTGGGGAAGCGGCGGCGCTGCGCGGCGCGGTGGTGGTCACGCGTGCCTACTGCCCGAGAACGCCGTCGAGCCATGCCAGCAGATCGTCGATGACCTGCTGGCGCTCGGGCTCGTTGAAGATCTCGTGGAAGAGACCCTCGTAGTAGTGGGAGGTCACGGTCGCGTTCGTCGCTCCCGCCTCGAGCGCTCGCGAACCCGACACCGGCACCAGACGATCGGCGGTGCCGTGCATGATCAGCAGCGGCAGCCGCAGCTCGGCGAAGCGTGCGGGAAAGCGGTCGATCGCGCCGAAGAGCGCGCCGGCGAGGCCGGCCGACACCTTGCCCGAATAGACCAGCGGGTCCGACAGGTAGGCCTGCACGACGGCGGGGTCGCGGCTGACCCCGTTCGCGTCGAGACCCTGAGGGCGCAGACCCGGCGCGACCTTCGCGAGGACGCCGGCCACCTTCTGCAGCGCGGGGGACACGTCGGGGGTGACGGCGAGCGCAGCACCGCTCAGCGCGAGCCCGCGAACGCCGGCCTGGTGATCGAGCACGTGGCCCATCGCCAGGTTGCCGCCCATCGAGTGTCCCAGCACGAACAGCGGGAGCCCGGGGTGCTGCTCCTCGACGAGCGTGCGGAAGTGCACCAGGTCGCGCTGGAACTCGGCGTAGTCCTTCACGAACACGCGCTTGCCCTCGGAGCGACCGTGCCCCCGGTGATCGAGCGCATGCACGGCGCAGCCGCGTTCGACGAGCGCCGCCGCGACGTGACCGTACCTGCCGCTGTGCTCGCCGAGGCCGTGGAAGAGCAGCACGACCGCCGTCGGGTCGCCGTTGGGCTGCCAAGCCTGGTGGAAGATCGTGAGGCCGTCGGACGCGGTGAAGGTGCCCTCGCTCTGACGCATCGGATCAGTCTGCCAGCGGGTCAGAGCACGTCCACGATCAGCCGCATCAGGTCGTCGTACTCGTCGACGGCCGGGAACTGGGGGAACTCCTCGATCACGTTGGCCGGGGCGTGGAACAGGAACCCGTGGTCGGCGGCGCCGAGCATCGACGTGTCGTTGTAGGAGTCCCCCGCGGCGATCACGCGGTACTGGAGGCCGTGGAGCGCCTCGACCGCGCACCGTTTCTGATCAGGCTGGCGGAGCCGATACCCGACGATGCGGTCGTCGGCCACGTCGAGCCGGTGGCACAGGATGGTGGGCATGCCGAGGTGACGCATCAGTGGCCGGGCGAACTGCTCGAAGGTGTCGGACAGGATGATCACCTGGGTGAGCGAACGGAGCTCGTCGAGGAACGCACGGGCCCCCTGCAGCGGCTCGAGCCCGGCGATGACCTCCTCCACGAGCGACATGGTGAGCCCGTTGGCATCGAGGATCTCGAGCCGGCCCTGCATCAGGACGTCGTAGTCGGGCTCGTCACGGGTGGTGCGGCGCAGTGCCTCGATGCCGGTTCGTTCGGCGACGGCGATCCAGATCTCGGGGACGAGGACCCCCTCGAGGTCGAGGGTGACGACCGTCTGGCGCTGGTCCTGGATCGGGTCCGCTGTCATGGCGACAGTCTGGCTCAGCGCCGGTCGCGCGATTCAAGCAACGCACGATGCGACACGCGCGCCGGGAAGGATTGCCTGGCATGATCGCGACGTGCCGACGCGTCGACCGATCCCTGCCGAGTACCAGATCCACGACACCCGCTTCCTGCTGATCGTCGTCGCCGGTGCCGAGCTGCGGCACCTGCACACGGGCGGGTTGTGGGCCGAGGGTCCCGTCTACGTCCCCGGCCGCGAGGTGGTGCTCTGGAGCGATGTCCGCCGCAACCGGCTCCTGTGCTACTCGCTCGCCACCGGCGACGTCACGCTCGAGGCTCAGCCGGCCAACTTCAACAACGGCCACACCCTCGATCGTGAGGGTCGGGTGATCGCATGCGAGCACGGCACTCGCTCGGTGGTGCGCTTCGAGACCGACGGCACGCGGCACGTGTTGGCAGACACGTTCGACGGCAAACGCTTCAACAGCCCGAACGACGTCGTGGTCGCGAGTGACGGCTCGATCTGGTTCACCGATCCGACCTACGGCATCGACAGCTTCGACGAGGGGTACCCGGCCGAGAGCGAGATCGGGGCGAGCAACGTGTACCGCATCGATCCGGCGACGGGCGACGTGACCGCCCAGATCACCGACATGGTGCGGCCGAACGGGATCGCGTTCGCGGTCGACGAGCGCTCGCTGTACGTCGCCGACACCGGCGTCAGCCACGTCGAGGACGGCCCGCGCCACATCCGTCGCTATGGCGTCGACATCGAGGCCGGTCGCGTCGTCGGCGGTGGCGAGGTGTTCGCGACGTGTCCGGTGGGGGCCTTCGACGGCTTCCGGCTCGATGCCGAAGGTCGCATCTGGGCGAGCGGCCATCTCGGCGTGCACTGCTACGACCCCGACGGGACGCTGATCGGCACGGTGCGCCTGCCGGAGACGTGCGCCAACCTCGAGTTCGGCGGGCCGAACCGAACGACGTTGTTCATGACCGCGACGACCTCGCTCTACGCCCTCGACGTCGGGGTCCGGGGCGCCGCCCGTCGCTGAGCGGCGGCGCACTCAGCCGCGACGGCTCGCCGCGGTGCCGACAGGCTCGGACGAGCGCACGAACCCGAGGATCGGGGTGGCGCGCACACGCGCCTGCGCACCTTGAGGCGCGGCGGTTCGCTCGGTCGCGAGCCACGCCACGACCGTGCGTCGGCGGCCGTCGTCGACGGCGAGGTAGGTCGAGAACCGCTCGCGATCCGACAGCGGCCTGATCATCTGCGCCACGGGGAGCACATCGACGGGACGGCGGGCGCGCACCACGAGCCCGACCCGCTCGCGCGTCGCTACCAGGTCGATGGCCCCAGCTGCGATCGACCACACCCCCCAGGCGATCGGGATCCAGCAGAACACGGTCAGCACCGACGCGATGCGCTCGATGAGGTCGATCTGGCCCGGCACACGATCGAGCAGGGAGCTCAGTTCCCGTCCGTCGGCGAGGCGACCGAGGAAGCCGCGCACCCACCACGCAACGAACAGGACGACGAGCCCGATGACCGCCACGCGGGCCGGGTGCTGCCCATAGCCCGGGCGGACCGGGTAACGGACCCGGACCACCCGGGGTCGCGCGGCCGCCTCGGACCATGCGAGCCGGGATTCCTCGGGCGCCACCGGGAGTTGCTCGTGCACGTGCTCGGCCACACCCATCACACACGCGACGGCGAGCGCAGTCTGCTGCGCCGGTGGGGAGAGCACGGTCGCATCGGCGGGGATGCGCGCCCGCAGGCGGGCGCGATATCCGAGCCAGTGCGCTGCCCGCTCCCGGCCGTCGCCGCTGGGTAGCTGATCGGTGCCGACGGCACGTTCGACTGTCACCCACACCAGCGCGACCAGTGTGACGAGCGCGGCGAGCGCGAGCGCACGCGGTCTCCACGAGTCCTCGAACGAGGCGTCGGAACCGCCGGTGACCGAGATGACCCAGGCGATCAGGCCGATCGCCGCGGCGCCTGCGGCGGGCGCGACTCGAACCGCGTCGTAGCGGCGTCGGCACCACCCGACCGACCGTGCATGATCGACGACTGCGCCCTCGAACCGGAGCCGCCAGCGCCGGTCGAGTCGATGCTGCGAGACCGCGAGGGTCGAGGCGGAGATGACGCCGTTGAACGCGCGCGACGAAAGGTGATTGAGCACCTGCTGCTCGTAGCTGCGCAGGGCGTCGCCCGCGGAGCCCTGCCCGCGAGTGACGACCGCCAGTTCGTCGTCGACGACGGAGATGCGGATCCACCCGCGAGCGGCGAGATCGAGGGCGGTCGCCGTGACAGCGGAGCGCGGCACCCGGAAGTCGTTGGTGAGCAGTGCGACGACCGCCGGCGTGTCGTGGACGCCGTTGACCGGCGCCGGCTTCGTGTCGCCGTCCGGGTCGATCGGGTCGATCGCCGTGGCGCGTTCGGCCCAGCGGTGAGCGACCCAACCGGTGACTGCGGCGATCATCGCTACGGCCAGAGATCCCGAGGACGGACGCTGTACCAACGGGAGCGCGTCGAACGACCACGCCAACGCCCCGAACATCCGCCCATCTTGCCATGGGTCGTCACCGCGAGGCTGGCACGCGCTCAGGACGGATCAGCGTGAACCGATGTCGTCGGCGCCGTCGCCGAGGTGCGAAGCTGCGGAGGCGTGTTCGATCTCGACCGAATCCCCGCCGTGGCAGGGGTCGGCGCGCTCACTCGGATCGGCCCGTGCCCGTGACGGCTGCGTGGGCCAGGCGTCTCGTCCGCAGGATGCGCCCCGACTCGTTCGAGGTGCGGCGTGACGAGTTCCGGGTGCTGCTCCGCCGGTCACGCGAGGTGGTCTTGCTGGCTGCGATCACCGGCGTGGCCACCGGGCTGGCCGTCCGCGGGTTCGAGTACCTCGTCGAGCACCTCTACGACCTCGTCCGTGAGCAGGATCCGTGGACGGCTGCGACCGCTCCTGCGCTCGGGTTGGTCGCGTCGGCGCTGCTGCTGCGATACGCCGGCGGGGGAGCCTCGTCGGCAACCTCCGACGAGTACCTGCGCGCCTATCACGACCCGGCGTATCGGCTCCGGCCACGTCACCTGGTCGCCAGGATCAGCGCGTCCGTCGTGACGCTCGGCTCAGGCGGCGCGCTCGGCATGGAGGGCCCGTCGCTGTACGGCGGCTCCACGATCGGCGCGATGATCCAGCGCCGGCTTCCCCAGCCCTTCCGTGGCGCCGACCATCGGACGCTCCTCGTGGCGGGTGCCGCGGCCGGCGTCGCAGCGATCTTCAAAGCGCCGGCCACAGGCGCGATCTTCGCTTTGGAGGTGCCGTACCGCGACGACCTCGCGCGCCGCATGCTGCTGCCGGCGTTGGTCGCCAGCGCCTCCGGCTACCTCACCTTCGTCTCGTTGAGCGACACGGTCCCGCTGCTGAGCGTGAGCGTGTTCGACGTGCCGAACTTCGAGTTCGTCGACCTGCTCGGCGCCTGCCTCGTCGGAGCCACCTGCGCGCTCGGCGCTCGTGCGTTCGCGAAGTTGATGCGGATCGCCAAAGGATTCTCGCTGCGGGCGCTGCCCGTTCGGCTCGTCGCGAGCGCAACGACGCTCGTCGTTCTGTACTTCCTCAGCGACGAGCTCGCCGGCCAGCCGTTGAGCCTCGGCGCAGGGTACGAGGTGCTCCGCGACTGGCTGTACGTCGAGCCGGATCTGTCGGTCTGGCTGCTGCTCGCGATCTTCGTCATCCGGTGCGTCGCATCGGCCGCGACGATGGCCGGCGGCGGCGTCGGCGGGGTCTTCATCCCGCTCGTCGTAGGCGGCGGCCTGGTGGGACGCGGCATCGGCGAGATCGTGAACCCGGAGCGGTTCACGCTCTACACACTGCTCGGCGTCGCCGCCTTCCTCGGTGCCGGGTACCGGGTGCCGCTCGCTGCGGTGATGTTCGTCGCCGAGACCACCGGCAAACCCAACTTCGTCGTTCCGGCGCTGCTCGCTGCCGTCGTCGCCGAGCTCGTGATGGGTGACCAATCGATCACCGCGTTCCAGCGCCGTCCCGGCCCCGACTGACCGGATCGCCGCCCGAGCCCGGGAGCGCTGCGGCGTGCTGCAAGGATCGGCGGATGGTCGCTCACGAAGCCGAGCCCAACCGCGTCGAGCAGCAGGTCGAGCATCACGTCGCCGCGCACCTCCAGGGGACGGTCGTCGTCGTCGAGGTGCTCGTCGGGGCGCGCGTCCGGTCCGGATCGGTGCTCGCACTCGTGGAGTCGATGAAGCTCCACCACGAGGTGCGGGCACCGGTCGACGGGTTCGTCGCCGGGATCCACACCGCGGTCGGCGACACGGTGCAGCCCGGCCAGCGGCTGTTCACGGTCGCCGCCGCGTCGTCGGCCGACGGCCCGGATGACCCGGACGCACCTCCCGTCGGGGTGGCCGCCGCGCCGCACGGGGTGGAGCGGCCGGATCTCGCCGAGGTGATCGCGCGACACGAGCTCGGTCTCGACGCCTCCAGGCCGGACGCCGTCGAGCGCCGTCGTCGCGTCGGGAGGCGGACCGCCCGGGAGAACGTCGCCGACCTGGTCGACCCGGGCTCGTTCGTGGAGTACGGCCCGGTGGCGGTGGCGGCGCAGCACCGTCGTCGCGATCACGACGACCTCGTCCGGCGCACCCCGGCCGACGGGATGATCGGCGGGATCGGCACCGTCAACGGCGACCTGTTCGACGGCCGTGACGCCAGGGCGATCGTCGTGTCGTACGACTACACCGTGCTGGCCGGGACGCAGGGGCATCGGAACCACCGCAAGAAGGACCGCCTGTTCGACCTCGCCGAGCGGATGCGGCTGCCGGTCGTGTTCTTCACGGAGGGTGGAGGCGGTCGCCCCGGTGACACCGACACCGGTGTGGTCACCGGGCTCGACTGCATGGCGTTCCTGTGGTTCGCCCAGCTGTCGGGCACCGTGCCGCTGGTCGGCATTGCTGCGGGCTACTGCTTCGCCGGTAACGCGGCGATCCTCGGATGCTGCGACGTCGTGATCGCCACCCGCGACTCGAACATCGGGATGGGCGGCCCGGCGATGATCGAGGGCGGTGGGCTCGGTGTCGTCGAACCCACTGCGATCGGGCCGATCGACGTCCAGCGGCACAACGGCGTCGTCGACATCGTGGCCGACGACGAGCAGCACGCGGTGGCGCTCGCCAAGACCTACCTCTCGTACTTCCAGGGTGCCGTCGGCGAGTGGACCGCTGCCGATCAGGAGGCGCTGCGCGACGTCGTGCCGCTCGATCGACTCCGCACCTACGAGGTGCGGGACGCGCTCGGGCTGCTGTTCGACGAGGGCAGCGTGCTCGAGCTCCGCCGCGACTTCGGCCGCGGGACGATCACGGCGCTGGCGCGAATCGAGGGCCGGCCCGTCGGCGTGGTGGCGAACGATCCGTCCCACCTCGCCGGGGCGATCGACAGCGACGGCGCCGACAAGGCGGCGCGGTTCATGCAACTGTGCGACGCCCACGGCCTGCCGATCGTGTCGCTCGTCGACACGCCCGGGATGATGGTCGGACCGGAGGTCGAGGCGACCGCGCTGGTGCGCCACTGCAGTCGCCTGTTCGTCACGGGGGCGAACCTCACGGTGCCGATGATCGCGGTGGTGCTGCGCAAGTCGTACGGGCTCGGTGCCCAGGCGATGATGGGCGGCAGCACCAAGGCGCCGCTCGCGTGCCTGGCGTGGCCGACCGGCGAGTTCGGCGGGATGGGGTTGGAGGGCGCCGTGCGCCTCGGCTTCCGCCGCGAGCTCGACGCCGAGCCCGACGACGCGGCGCGCGAGACGCTGTTCCAACAGCTCGTCGGCCGCCTGTACGAGCACGGCAAGGCGCTCAGCATCGCCGAGTGGTTCGAGATCGACGACGTGATCGACCCGGCCGACACCCGCCGCTGGATCGCCACGCTGCTGGCCTCGACTCCGCCCGTCACGGGCGACGGACGCCGCCCGAACATCGACACCTGGTGACGACCGGACGCCCGGACGAGTTCGACCGCCGGCGGCAAGGCCGTCGAGCAGCGAATCGGCGCCCGAGGTCGAGGTCGAGGTCGAGGTCGAGGTCGGGTACAGATCCTCGTGCAAGCCAGCTGGCCGATCGAGAACGACGAGCGGGTAGCCGCAGCGCTGCGCTACCCGTTGGAGAAGCGGTCGAGCGCATCACGAAGTGTCGAGTCGTACTGCGCCGCGTCAAAGGTCACGTCCGGAAGGCCAGCGATGGCGACGAAGCCCTGCTCGTAGCTGTTCTGGTAGCCCCAGTCGCGCCAGGACACGATGCCGACTCCACGTTCGACGACGACGGTGATCGCACCGCAGCCGAGGTCGGCGCACTCGGCACACACGTAGACCGACACGCGTCCATCTGGTGCATCTGGTTCCGCGTCACCCAGCAATCGACGAATGGCCTCACGACTCCATTCGTCACCATCCAGCCAGATCGGCGTGATGTTGTCGACACCCTTCGCACGCACTGCTGGGTACAGCGGCGTCGAGTCGAACGCGAAGTCGAGAAACTGGCGCTCATGTTGACCGTGGCCCGAGATGGTGCGGGCAGACTCCACGAGCGAGAAGTCGGTCAAGCGCACCCGGGCAGATTGCCCGACGCGGGGGTCGTTGTCCACCGAGTAGAGCTGCAGATCGGAGCGCTGTCGCGAGCGGGAGCCCGGTACTGAGACGCCGTGTCAGGGGTGGGTCCGGCCGGGCTCGCCCTGTCTTGTGCGGGATGGTGGTTCGCGACCGGCGATGGTGTCGAGTGCGTCTGCCGCCTCGTCGCCAACGGTCCACCAACCGGGCAGCACTTCGTCGTCGCCGACGAGGGCTGCCAACGCGGATCGGGCAGATCTGGCTCGGAGTTTGCCGAGACTGAACGCTGTCCAGAACCGAACCTCGGGAGCATCGTCGGTGAGGTGCTCCACAAGTCGCAACGTGGCGTGGCGTCTCAGCGTGGCCTGTTTCGTGTACGCCAGCAGGTTCCCCACGCCCTCGGCTGCGTGGCCTCGAATACGTGGCGGACGTGTCGCGTCGTCCACGATGTCGAGCAATCGGACGACCACGTCATGGAGCCGTCGCTTCGACACCGTCGAGCCACCCAATGCGTAGACGGCCGTCTCGGCACTCAGGTCGTCCGTGCGATCCGACGCCCGCACCAGCAACTCGTCAACCTGCGAACCCCGCAGCTGTGGGCCCGATCCGAGACGCTTCGCGGATTCCCACAACTCGTTGGCGGCACCGTCGTTGGCGTCCGCCACGTCAGCAACGGAGTCGTCCGGCACCCGAGCAGATTGCTCGCTCGTCGCTCCCTCCGCAAGCCTGCGAGTAGACACAGAACGACGGGGTACGAGCGGCAGACCGGCGCTACACCCACCCACGCACCAGCATCACCACTCCGACGACCAACCACAGGGCACCGATCACGCCGAGCGCACGCGCGACGAACCGGAAGACCTCGCCGGCCGACTCGTCGTCACGAGACCCGCGCACGCTCGTCGTCAGTCGAGCGAAGGCCTCCCACAGCTTGCTCGTCGGAAGAAGCACCCCAAGGACGATGAGCACGACTCCGCCGCCGATCGCAAGCAGGCTCTGCGTCTGCTCGGTCACGCCGGACGTACCGGCCCGTCAATCACCCCGCGCTGCTTCACGGCGCAGCATCCTGCTCGATCCCGTCTGAAGTGTCGAGGGTCGATCGGCAGTTCGGCGCCCTTGTCGAGGTTGTGCGTCGGGCCGGATGCTCGCACTGCGCTCGGTCTGCAACGTCGGATCGGCGGTCGGCGTTGCAGCTCGGGCGGTGTGAGGCGGACGTCAACCTGGGAGGGAACCGGAGTTCATTTCTGACCAAGAACTTGCAAACGTATGTTCGTCCTTGACGTGCGCTCCTCATAGAGTGTTGGGCATGACGAACGAGGAGGTGAGCGGGCTCGTGGCCGAGCTGTTGGCGATCTCGCCGGAGGCGGCTGATCGCGACGAGCTCGCTCGCGCCGCTTCACTCGTCGCTTCCGTGCGTTCGTTCACCGCTCACTACGAGATGCGCTGCTCGCGCCGCGCCGACGAGCTGCAGGCACAGGACCGTGATGCCGACGGGTTCGCGACCATCCTCAACGCATCCGGCTCGGCGCGTGACGCCAAGGCCGCCGTCGAGCGCGACCGTGCGTGCACGACCATGCCGGCGTTCGACTCGGCGTTGGCGTCCGGCGACGTGTCGGCCGAGCACGTCGACGTGCTCGCGAAGCTCACCAAGGACCTGACCGACGACGAACGTGCCGAGGTCGTCGACCGTCAGCAGGAACTGGCCGACGATGCGGCGAGCACGTCGGCATGGAACTTCGAACGCCGGACCAAGGCGATCATCCGCGACCTCAAGGCCCGGCACCGGCCCGGCTCCGATGCCGACGAGCTCGCGAAGCAGCAGGCCGCGTCGACGGTCAAGGAGTGGACCGACGAGGTCACCGGCATGAAGTGCGCGCTGCTCCAGCTCGATCCGCTCCGCTACCGCCAGGTCAAGGCGGTCGTCGAGGCGAAGATCAAGCAGCTGAAGCAGGACCCGCTCAACGCCAAGATCCCGTTCGAACAGCTCAAGGTCCTCGCGTGGGTCGCGGTCCTCAAGGGCGAGGGCGCCGGTATGGGCGTCCCCGAGGCCGTCATCCACGTCGGCGCCGACATGCTCGACGACACGCCCCACGACGCAACGAAGCCGGCGACCGACGCCGCGCAGCACGACGACGCTCACGATCACACCCTGTGCGAGCTCGACGACGGGACGCCGATCCCGGTGTCCACGATGCGTCGGTTCCTGTGCGAGGCGGTCATGCGTGCCGTGCTCATCGAGCCCGACGGCTCGGTGCGCCGGATGGCCGAGATGCGCACGCCCAACCGTGCCCAACGCCGAGCGCTCGAAGCGATCTACTCGACGTGCGCCCATCCCGAGTGCCAGATCCCCGTCACCCAGTGCAAGGCGCACCACATCGTCTGGTTCTCCAGACGAGGGCCGACGCTGCTCGACAATCTGGTGCCGCTCTGCGAACAGCACCACCACCTCGTCCACGAAGGCGGGTGGGGGATGTCGATGACCCCCGACCGCACCATCACCTGGACCCGGCCCGACGGCACCATCTGGCGAACGCACTCCTCGCCGAACCGGCACGCCCGGCCGACCACTCGTGCCGGGTGACCCGCAGGTCCGAACGCTGAAGCCGTCTCCGTCAGAGCGAGTCGAACACGAAGTTCGACTGCTTCACGGCGCCCATGCTGGCGCACGACGCGAGCGAGTACCGGTGGCCCGGGTACAGCACGACGTCGTCGTCGATGCGCGACAGCCGTCGCAGGCTCTCGACCATGAGTGCGTGGTCGCTGCCGGGGAGGTCGGTCCGCCCGCATCCGTCGAGGAACAGGGTGTCGCCCGACACGAGCTTGGCGTCGACGAGGAAGCACTGGCTGCCCGGCGTGTGCCCGGGCGTGTGCACGAGCTGGATCTCGATGTCGCCGACGCGGACGATGTCGCCCGAGTCGTGGGCGACGAGGTCGTCCTCCGACACGCCGCACGACCGGACGACCCACGGCACCTCGTCGCGCTGCACGTGCACGGGGACCGAGCGGTGGGCGAGGAGGCCGGGCAGCCCGGCGATGTCGTACCCCATGATCGACCCGCCGATGTGGTCGGCGTGGTAATGCGTCGCGAGCACGCCCGTCACCGTCATGCCGTCGGCCGCGACCGCCTCGATGAGCCCCACCGGGTCGTAGGCCGGGTCGACGAGCACGCACTCACCGGTCGCCCGGTCGCCGATCGCGTAGACGAAGTTCACCATCTGCACGGCGAGCTGGTCGTCGGTCGCGAAGTCGCGCCCCGAGAGCAGCTGACGGAAGTAGAGACGGTCGCTGCTGGTGGCAGGGGTGGTCGTGCCGTCGTTGGGGAGCGCCATGGGGCGAGCGTACGCTCACCGCCATGACCTCCGCGAGCCGACCGGCGCCTCTCGCATCGCTCTCCGCCGGTCAGGTGATCATCCTCGACGGCGATCGGTACGTGACGGTGGGGGATGAGCTCGCCGCGGCGTTCCGGCCCGGCGATCGGCTGCTGGCCGACCCGGCGAGCGGCACCCTCCTGCACGTTCCCGCCGACGAGCTCCGCGTCGCATCCAACGCCGTCGGTGCGGCGGCTGACGCGTTCGCCGGTCTCGCCGGCTGCTCCGACGACCAGATCACCCACTTCTTCGACGCCTTCGCCGACCGGCTGGCCGACCCCGGCACCGTCGCACCGGTGGTCGCTGCCAACGGCCTTGATGTCGAGCGTGCCCGCGAGCGCGGCCGTTCCACCACCAGGCTCGAGCTCACGCCGTCGATGCTGCACGGCATGATCGACGGTCTGCGCGGGTGGGCGGCCAGTGCCCTCCGTCGCGACGAGCGGTTGGACACCGTCGACCACGACGGTTGGACCGTCGAGGCGAGGCGGGCGCCACTCGGAGTCGTCGGGTTCGTGTTCGAAGGGCGCCCCAACGTGTTCGCGGACGCGGCGGGTGTGGTGCGCACTGGCAACACGGTCGTGTTCCGGATCGGCTCCGATGCGCTCGGCACCGCGTCTGCGATCGTCGAGCACGCGCTGCAGCCGGCGCTCGCCGAATCAGGGCTGCCCGAAGGCGCCGTCAGCCTCGTCGACTCGGCTGCCCATGCCGCCGGGTGGGCGCTGTTCTCCGATCGGCGCCTCTCCCTGGCCGTCGCCCGTGGTTCGGGCCCGGCGGTCGCCCAGCTCGGTGCCGTCGCGCGGCAGGCCGGAGTGCCGGTGAGCCTGCACGGCACCGGTGGGGCATGGCTCGTCGCAGCCGCCGACGCCGACCGCGACCGGTTCGCGAGGGTGGTTCGGCACTCACTCGACCGCAAGGTCTGCAACACGCTCAACGTGTGCTGCATCGTTGCCGAGCGCGCCGCCGAGCTGGTGCCGGTCCTCCTCGACGCTGCGACCGGCGCGGCTGCAGCTCGCGGCGCCGACGCTCGCGTGCACGCCACTGCCGCAGCGATGGCGCACGTGCCGCACTCCGCGCACGATCGTCGTGCGTCGGTCCACCGCGCCGACGGCACGCACGACGAGCCGTTCGTGAGCGAGATCGACGTCGATGCGCTGGGCCACGAATGGGAGTGGGAGGGGTCGCCCGAGCTCACGCTCCACGTGGTGGCCGACGTCGACGATGCCGTGGCCGCCTGCAACCGGTACAGCCCGCGCTTCGTGGCGTCGCTCGTGAGCGAGTCACCCGACCTGCACGATCGGTTCTACGCGACGGTCGATGCTCCATTCGTCGGCGACGGCTTCACACGCTGGGTCGACGGCCAGTACGCACTCGGTACCCCAGAGCTCGGCCTGTCGAACTGGGAAGCCGGACGTCTCCTTGGGCGAGGGGGCATCCTGTCCGGCGACGGGGTCCACACCGTGCGCTACCGCACCACCGTCGCCGACGCCGACCTGCACCGTTGACGGCCATGCCATTGCGTGAACGGTCGACTCGATGGCAAACGATCGACTCTGGGCGGTTCGTGTTCAACGACTGGTTCGGACAGGCGACGTCCAGAGCATCCAAGGAGCTCGCTCGTGGCCACGAGGAGAACCTGGTCGTGGGTGTTCGGTACGTCCCGCGGCGCTGGGGATGGATGGTCGACCGGGTGACGGGGAACACGTGGCCCACGGTGTGGATCTGCCTCGATTCGCGGGAGTGGACGCGTTTCAGGGAGGTGTCGGAGTGGCGCCCTCAGGCGATTCGGGTCGAACCTGGCGAGCACATCCTCGAGGTCGCGTTGTCCCGTGACGTCTCGCGACGAGTGGAGTTCGACGTGCCTCCCAGTTCTGTGGTCTCGGTGCTGTTCACCCAGGATTCGCTTGGAGGTTTCCCCAGATCGGCACGAGTGAGCACCCGGCGGCCTCGACGACGACACCGTCCCGTTCTGAGCCCACCACGGCATCGGTGATCATCGGGATGATGACTGCGGTGTCAGCACAGCGCTTCCCGAGACCGGCCACTCCCACATGCGCCCGGTCGCCGGTTTGGGCGTCATCCGGCGTGTCGGCGTGTGCGCCATCGGGATCGACCGGGAGGAGCCGTGCGGGGTAAGGGTCATTCGCGAGCGGTCCAGCCCGGTGAACTCGTCGTGGTCGGGTGGTGGCCGGACACGCGGGGGGGAGGAGGCATGATCGTCCGCGTCAACGAACGGAAGGTTGGTCACCGCCATGGCTTCCGTCGGTCCCCGGTCCGGTGTCGCATCGGAACTCGCCGCGTGCGCGTCGACGTCACGTACTACGCGCAAGGGGCCGGGAAGCGGTACCGCAACGGGGTCGAATGGCTGCACGACGTCCAGGTGGGGCCCAACGAGGGCGCGTTGGTGCTCGTTCGGTGTGCGGTGCGGTGGATCCCGTTCGGGCCGGTCAGGCCTCCGGAGGTGTCGCTCCACGTCGGACCGGATCTGGCGATTCCACGCTCGGGCTACTGGCGGCCGGGTTGGAGATGACGGGTCACCAACCGGCGTACTGTCGTGGCGTCCGCACACTGCACGGGATCACGGAGCATCCAGACGATGACGAACGACGAGGAACGGTTCGTTGCGGCACTCATCGAGCTGGTGCGCGACCGAGCCATCATCGATGCTGACGTCACGCGTGTCGGACGTACGCCCGACGCGAGACGCTGGCAGGCACTGATCGATGCGGGCGATGTCGATCAACTCCTGGATCGGGTGATCGCGGACACGGTCGACACCACGATCTTCTACCTGCTCGATGCGATCGACGGTGACGAGCTGCCGCCAACGTATGCAGCCCCTGCACAGGTGGCCGAAGAGTACATCGCCGACCACGACGTGATCCGGACGAGATCGAGCCAACGCTCCTATCCGTTCGACGTCTGATCGCTGCGACGACCGCTGCGACCCGCCGTGGAACGGTGCAACTCGTGGCCGGCCGACGCGCACGACCGCGGTCGGCCGAGCGGGGCCGTCAGAGCCAGATGCCGTTGATGTCGACGATCAGGTGGACCGGGCGCTCCGCGTAGAGGCACAGCTCACCCTGCGGACTCAGCTTCACCATCGCACCGTTCGCGGTCGCGACCTGTTCGGGAGCGACGTTCACGTTCGAGGCCAGCGGACGGGACCCACATGGGAACGCCGTGACGAAGGACGGCGAGCCGGACTGCACGCTCGTGATGTTGAGCGACGCCGCCTTCGCCCCGGCGGGCACGCCCTGCTGGCCTGCGACGCGAAGAGTGATCGTCTCACCGGCACCGATCGGACGACCGTCGGTGAAGGCATTGAGGTCGGAGGTGCGATACCGGGTGTCGAGCATCCGGACCGGCTTGAGCGGCTGGAACTGCTGGTCGCTGTCATCGCTGTAGTAGCCGGCCAGATCGATCGCGACGTCGACCGTCGTGTTCGACTGCAGACAGATGGTGCCGTCGGCCGCGACCGGTGTGACGACGGTGTTGGCCCGTACCTCGCCCGGACCGAAGTTGATCGACGAGATCTGCGCTGCGGACGGAGCGCCGCACGGGTAGGCCCGCACGAAGCCCGGGCCGGCGCCGACGATGGCGGTCAGGTTGATCGCAACCGCCTGCGAGCCGACCGGCGCACCCGGCGTCCCACCGGCAACCGTCAGCACGAGTTCCTGCTCACCACCGAGGGGAGCGTTGCCCGGCGAGCGGGTGTCGTACAGGCGCACGGGCGTCACGGGAACGAACCCGGCACCCGTGTCGGTGCGGTAGTAGCCGTTGATGTCGATGACGACGTCGCTGTCGGTGAGCGAGAACAAGCACAGCTCGCCGCCGGCCAGCGGGACGAACGCCTGGTTCGCCACCGCGCTGCCGGGGAGATAGCCCAGCGTGCTGACCTCGGGGAGCCCGGTCGAGCAGTTGTACGTGCTCAGGTAACCGGCGCCGGCTGCTTCGGTCGAGACGAAGTTGGCACTCACGGCGACGACACTCGGGTCGGTCGACACGGTCAGCCGCGTGACGCGGCCGCCCTGCAGGCGGCCACTGCCGAGCCCGATCCGGGTGTCGACGAAACGGAAGGGTGCGACCGGCTCGAACCGGGCCGGCGCTGCGACCGGTGCGGTCTTGGTGGCCGGGGGCGGCGGCTCGGCCGGGGCGGCGCTCAGCGGGGCCGAGCGATCGACGGTGAAGCTCCATGAAACGCTGCCGCCGTTGGAGTCGACCGTCGCGGTGTAGGTCCCGTTGGCGAGCGGTACGCGTGGGACGACGACGACGGCGTTGTCGCCCTGCATGATCGCCCGGGCGGTGCTGTCGTTCGCGTTGCCGCCGTGGAGCACGCACGTCTCGACCGGCCCCGTCGGACCGGACAGCGTTGCAGAGGCCGACGACACGTTGCTCGGCATCATCGCGATGAGCGGAAGCCCCGCAGAACCGGTCCAGTTGCACATGGTGACCGGGTTCGGGGTCTCGGTGATGAAGGAGTGGAGCGGCACGGTGGCGCCGTTGCCGGGGAACAGGATCGGCTGGCTCGGCCGCGGGGTGCTGTCGAGACCGCGCAACACGTCGAGGGTGCCGCCAGAGCGCCACGGCGTCGGCGTGTCGGCGCTCGCGCACAGCCCGAAACCGGAGCTCCGCAGGTTGTGGCGGAGGATGCCGATCGCGTGGAACGGGCCGGTCATCCAGAGGTCGATGTGATTGCGCGGCGTCGCGCTCATCGCGCTGCTCACCGCGACGTTGCCCTTGTTGCCGGCCACGTCGCCGCCGCTCGTGTAACCGGGGCGGCCGGGGATCTCGTCGTGCGTGATGCCGTTGAGGAGCATGTAGCACGAGTGCGCCTGCGCCTCGGCCGACCACGTGCTGTTCGCCGTGACCGGATCGAGGCCCGACATGGCGCGATAGGTGTTGACGATGCCGAGCCAGTCGTCGTCGCCGACGGCTCCGGCCGGCTGCGACCCGCCCGTCATGAGCATCGTGCTGGCAACTGCCGACAGGGCGATCAGGTGGGGGATCGACCGCCGGCTGCGCCGACTGAGTCGGGCCCTCATTCCTGAAGTTCCGCGTCGATCCGTCCCTGGCTGCACAATTGGTCATCGGCCCCTGTCGGGGGGTCTTGACGTTCTTGAGTGAATCTTGGTGTTCTTCACACGGAGTTGCCGCCCACCGTGGTATGGCGTTATCGCTAGCGTGCGAACGTGGGTATCGGGAGGATCGAGCAGCCGGCCCGACCGACCCGGTGGACTCTCGCTGCGGCGTGCTGTCTTCTGGTCGCGGCGGCTTGCAGCCACGACGCTGCGCCCTCCGTGGTCGCTGCCCGTCGGTCCGGATCGGCCGCCCCCGCTCCGTCATCGACCGGGACACCGTCGCCGCCCGCAACCAGCCCTGCGACAGATCTCGGGCCGCTGTCGCGGTCGACCTCGGTGGGCGATCGGCGCCACCCGGAGCTCGGCTCGGCCGACATCGACGTCGATCGGTACGGCGTCGCGCTGCGGTACGAGCCGGATCCCGACCGATTCAGCGGAACGGTCACCATCACCGGCATCCTCGCCGCGGCCACCGACCGGATCGCGTTCGACTGCGACGGACCTGCGGTGACCTCGGTGCAGCTCGACGGAACGTCGGCGGCGTTCGAGCACGAGGGTGACGAGCTGCTGATCCCGCTCGATGGGCCGCGAGCGGCCGGCGAACCCTTCGAGGTCGAGATCGCGTTCAACTCCGACATCGCCGGCGGCGACGAGTTCGTCGATGCCGGCGTCTTCCCCGGGTTCCGTCACCTCGGCGTCTGGGCGGTCAACGAGCCCGACGGAGTCAGCACGTGGATGCCGGTCAACGACCACCCCACCGACAAGGCGGCCTGGACCTTCGACGTGACCGTGCCGGAAGGGCTCACCGCGGTCGCCAACGGGGTATTCCTCGGGAGTGCACCGGCAGCCGATGGCGTCACCTGGACGTGGGGGCAGTCCGAACCCATGGCCTCGTACCTCGTGACGACGCTGATCGGGCCGTACGAGATCCGCGATGGCGGGACGTCGTCGACCGGCGTCGATCTCGTGCACGTCGTGCTCGACGACCGCACCGACACGCTCGACCCGTACCTGGCCGTGACCGACGAACAGCTCGCGTTCTTCGCGGAGCGGTTCGGCCCCTACCCGTTCGACCGGTACGGGCTCGCGCTCGCCGATTCGGTGCCGGGTCTCGCGATGGAGACGCAGGGTCTGTCGCTGTTCAGCGCCCTCGACTTCGATGGCTCGCTCGGATACGTCCAGCACCTCCTGCTCGCACACGAGCTCGCACACCAGTGGTTCGGCAACGCGGTGTCGCCCGCCCAGTGGGACGACATCTGGCTCAACGAGGGGTTCGCCACCTACGCCGAATGGATGTGGCTCGACCACGTCGGCCTGCAGTCGCTCGACGCGGCGGCGGAGGATGCACTGACCGCCCTCGACGCCGGCGGTGGGCCTGTGCGGCGTCCCGACGAACTGTTCTCCGATGTGTCCTACCGCGGCGGCGCCGCAGCGCTCGAGGCGCTCCGGCGGACGGTGGGTGACGAAGCGTTCATGGCAGGCGTGCGCGCGTGGGTCCAGGAACGTGTCGACAGTGTCGGGACAACCGACGAGTTCGTGGCGAGCATGGAGCGGATCAGCGGCGTCGATCTCGACGCTTGGGAAGCTGCCTGGCTGGACGCAGCGCTGCTGCCCGATCGGCTGCCCCCCGAGCGCATCGCAGGCTGAACCAGGCTGAACGACGCGATCAGTGGCCGAGCACGAGGTCGACGATGCCGCCCCACAGCCGGCTCCGCTCACCGTGTCGCTCCTCGGCTGCATCGGCGCGGCCGGCCGCGATGCGAGCGCCGTTGACACCGACCCAGCGCAGCGGCTCGGGTTCCCACCGCCGCGAACGATGCCCCACCCACGGCAATCGGGCGACCTCGCGGTCACCGTCGTCGTCGCTGTCGGTGATGAGCGCCGCCAGGGTTCGCCCTGCGAGGTGCGTGGTCGCCACGCCGTCGCCGGCGTACCCGCCGGCTGCGGCGAGACCCGATCTCCGGTCGAACTGCACCGAACACGTCCAGTCGCGTGGTGCTGCGAGCACACCTCCCCAATGGTGGGTGATCGCGACGTCGTCGAGCACCGGGAACAGGTCGCGCAACCCGGTGGTGAGCAGGTCGCGGACGCGCTCGTCGGTGTCGTACTCGGGCTTCACCGACGAACCGAAGTGGTAGGGCGCTCCGCGACCACCGAACGCGATGCGACCGTCGGTGGTGCGCTGCCCGTAGATGATCATGTGGCGGTCGTCGTGGAACGTCGGCCGGTCGTGCAGACCGATCTGCGCCCACATCGAGTCGTCGAGCGGTTCGGTTGCGACCATCAGCGAGTAGATGGGCAACACCGATCGCGCCTCGCCGTCGAACTGCACGGTATAGCCCTCCGTTCCGCGCACGATCACGTCGGCGCGGATGACGCCCCGATCGGTGTCGAGCCGGCCGGGCGCGATCGTGCGCACGGCGGTGTGCTCATGAATCCTGCCGCCCGCGTCGGTGACCGCGCGAGCGATCGCATGCGTGAGGCGGGCCGGTTGCACCGACGCGCAATGGGGGGTGAACACGCCGCCGAGGACGCGGGTCGCGTTGCAGTGCACGCGCGCCTCGTCAGGGTCGAGCCAGCGGTGGTGCTCGTCGCCGAACCCGAACCGTGCATACGTCGTGAGCCGCTCGCGCAGCCGCTCGACCTGGACCGGGTTGCGAGCGAGCGTCACGGTCCCGCCGAGGTGGACCGCGTCGTCGACGCCGTGTGCCGCGGCGAACGCAGCGACCTCGCCGACGGTGCTGTGCATCGCATCCTGCATGCGCCGGGTGGCCGCCTCGCCGTACCGTGCGGCGAGCGTCGGCAGGCTCATCGGGAGCAGCGCCGAACACCAGCCGCCGTTGCGGCCACTCGCTCCGAAACCGATCGACTCGCGGTCGACGACGACCACGCGGAGCGTCGGCTCGCGCTGGAGGAGGTGGTGAGCGGTCCAGAGCCCCGTCATGCCCGCCCCGACGATCGCGACGTCGGCGGTGGCATCGCCGGCGAGCGGTGTACCGCTGCTGCGCTCGTGCTCCGGGAGCGTGTCGGCCCACAGCGGTCGCCCGGACGTCGATCGTACGTTCGTGGACACCATGCCTCTACGCTAGGCGCCGTTCGCACGTGCGGACGCCCATCATGCCGATGAGCACGCTGCCCCCGCCCACCACGGCCCCGGCCGGCTGGTATCCCGACCCCACTGGCTCGGGCCAGCGCTACTTCGACGGGCGTACCTGGGCGCCGCCGACCCCCACGTTCGCCGAACGGATCCCGCACCCCGAGCTGCCGATGCGAGCCGCAGTCGGAGCACTCGTGATCCTCACGACGTCGCTCCTCGTCGGCAAGGCGCTGATCGATGTCTTGATCGACCTCGACTGGCCGGTCCTGGTCTACGTGGGGCTGCTGGCATCGATCGGCTACGGGCCATCGATGGTGTGGTGCTGGTACGTGCGGCGTCGCTGGGGTGAGGGGCGATCGTTGAACATCGGGTGGGCGTTCCGCTGGAGCGACCTCGGCTGGGGGCCGCTCGCCTGGCTCGGCGCGATCGGCACCCAGATCGCCGTCGCGACGCTCGTCCTGCTCCTCGACGTCCCGCTCAGCAGCAACGTCGAGGGGGTCAGCGAGCTCGATGTCGACCGGGCGTACGTCGTCGCCACGGTCATCACGGCGGTCGTGGCGGCGCCGATCGTGGAAGAGGTCGTGTTCCGCGGTGTCGTCCTGCGGGGGTTCCTCTCACGGTTCGGTCCCGTCATCGCCATCGCGCTGCAGGGGGTGCTGTTCGGGATCGCTCACGTCGACCCGGTGCGTGGCGTCGGGAACATCGGACTTGCGGTGGTGCTGTCGGGTGTCGGCGTCGCGCTCGGTGTCACCGCCTACCTGCTGCGCCGCATCGGGGCGGCCGTGATCGCTCACGCGATCTTCAACGGGGTCGTGATGCTGATCGTGCTCACGGGCGTCCTCGACGACATCGACAACGGGTTCGGCGCAGCGATCGGCCTGGCCGCGCGGCTCGTCTGAGGCGTGGTCCTGCTCAGCCGAGCGCGACGTTGTCGATGAGGCGCACGTCACCGAACCAGACAGCGACGAGCAGGACCGAGGGCCCGTCGAGCGGGACGCCAGGGTCGACTGCGGTGAGGTCGTCCGCGTCGACCAACTCCACGTACTCGACGCGGGAACGCGGCTCGGCGGCGAGCTTCGAAGCGACCAGCGACCGGAGATGTACGACGTCACGCTCACCTGCTGCGTAGGCCTCGACCGCCGTCGTGAGCGCCTGCGGGATCACGGCCGCCGCGTCGCGGTCGGCGGAGGTCAGCCGGACATTGCGACTCGACCGCGCGAGGCCGTCCGGCTCGCGGGCGGTGTCGACACCGACGATCTCGGCGCCGATGTCGAGGTCGCGCACCAGACGCCGCACGATCGCGAGTTGCTGGTAGTCCTTCCGGCCGAACACGGCGACGTCGGGTTCGGTCGCGGTCAACAGCTTCGTCACGACCGTGGCCACCCCGCGGAAGTGCCCCGGCCGCATGGGACCCTCGAGCCGCTCGGCGAGCGCGCCGGGCTCGACGTGCGTCTGGAACCCCGGGCGGTACATCGCCGCCGCCGTGGGTGCGTAGACGACGTCGACGCCCGCATCGGCGCAGGCGGTGAGGTCGTCGTCGATCGGGCGCGGGTACCGGTCGAAGTCCGAACTCTGGTTGAACTGGAGCGGGTTCACGAAGATCGTGACGATCACCACGTCAGCTCGGAGCCTCGCCTCGTCGACGAGCGCGAAGTGGCCGGCGTGGAGCGCGCCCATCGTCGGTACGACGCCGATGCGACGGCCCACAAGGCGCTGAGACCGGGACCACTCGCGCATGGTCTCGGGCTGGTCGATCACGTGCACGGCGCGGCAGCCTAGGGAGTCGGGACGGGGATCGAGCGGAACGCGCTCGGGCACAGGTCGCGATAGGCGACGTGTGCGGATGTGCCGGTCGCCGTGAGGATCGCGTCGGTGCACGCTGCCGCGAACACGTCGGCGGCGAGCGAGTAGATGGCGTTGAGCGCGTGCACTCGCGACTCCGCAGCCCGCACGAGGCCGTGGCGATCGGTCGGAAGTGGCTCGTGGCCGGTCGCCAGCCCGAAGATCACGTCGCCGTCGAGCAGGGAGTGCGCCGGGCGGATCGCACGGGCCAACCCGTCGTGCGCGGACTGGGCGAGGCGACCGGCCTCGGCCCGGTCGATCGTGGCGTCGGTCGCGATCACGCCGATCGTGGTGTTGAGGACGGCGTCAGCCGGTGCAGTGGCCGCGGCAAGCGCTGCTCGTTCGGTGCGCACGGGTTGCCGCAGGCGGCGCACCGGCGTCCACGGAGCGCCTGTCGACGGATCGATCAGGGTGCCCGACGCGTTCACCACGGCGAGCGCTGCCACTCGCACCATCCGTCCGCCGATGTCGACACGGGCCGAGGCCATGCCGACGCCACCCTGCAGCCCACCAGCGCGAGCACCGGTCCCGGCGCCGACGGTTCCGCGGAGCGCGCCCTCGGGTCTCGCACCTCGCGCAGCTCGTCGACCGAACGACGGATCCGGTCGGTTCGTGAACGATCCGCCGCGGCCGAGATCGAAGATGACGGCCGTCGGCACCACGGGCACCACGTCATGGCGTCCCGGTCCGACGGGCACGCCCAGGCCACGCGACTCGAGATGTGCCATGACGCCGTCGGCAGCTGCGAGCCCGTACGCGCTGCCGCCCGTGAGGCACACACCGTGGATCCGATCGACGAGGTTGCGCGGGTCGAGCGCATCCGTTTCGCGAGTGCCCGGCCCTCCACCACGGACGTCGACGGCAGCCACGGCGCCGCCCGGAGCGAGGACGACGGTCGTGCCCGTCAGCCAGCCGCGTCCGGCGCGGCGATGATGCCCGACACGCAGCCCGGACACGTCGGTGAGCGATCCGACGCCGAACACGTCGTGGCTGCCGGTCATCGGCGCCACCGTATCCGAGTCGACGCCGACGGCGCGTGCCGTCGGTAGCCTGCCGCCGGTGTTCCCCCAGGCCCCGCTGCCGCGCACGTGGCGCATCCGAGCGAACGTCGCCGTCAAGCGCGCGGTGGGCGAGTTGGTGCACCGGGTGTGGGCGACGCTCACGGCGTGGGCGGCGATCGGGCCCGATACGCCGCGGGGTCGTCGGTTCGGGGCGTTCGGTGAGGGAAGCGTGATCTGCTTCCCGCCGACCACGATCATGAACGAGCGCTACATCCACATCGGCGCGGGCACGATGATCGGCCCGCACATCGCACTGTCGGCAGGCATGGTGCCCGACCAGGTGTGCGTGTCCGATCCGGTCGTCCGGATCGGCGACCGGTGCTTGATCGGCCGTGGCAGTGGGATCGTCGGTCACCTCTCGATCGAGATCGGTGACGACGTGTGGACCGGGCACCATGTCTACATCACCGACCAGAACCACGGGTACGCCGATCTCGACCGGCCGATCTCCCAGCAGACCCAACCGGAACGGCCGGTGGTGATCGGGGCCGGATCGTGGATCGGCCACGGCACGGTCGTGTTGCCCGGTGCACGCATCGGCAAGCACGTGGTCATCGGCGCCAACAGCGTGGTCACCGGTGAGATCCCCGACTACTCGGTGGCGGTCGGTGCGCCCGCTCGTGTGGTCAAGCGGCTCCGGCCCGAGCCGGACGCCGCCGACGGCCGTCGAGATCGGTAGTCGCGTCAGCGAGTCAGGTCACGCGGGGGCGCGCATGCCGGCATGGCGTTGTCGCCGGCGAAGGTCTCGATCTTCTCGCTGATCGGGATGCCGTCGGCGTCGGGCTCGTAGAACGCCGAGTTCACACCGGTGTCGCGGAGGGTGTCGGCGAACACGCGGCGGCTGTCGAGGTAGGCGCGATAGTCGGCCTCCCACTGCGGCACGAGGTCCTGGCCCTTGGCGTCGGACGGCGTCACGGCGACCACGTCGTCGAGCATCCGCACCATGATGTCGGTCGCTCGATCGACGATGCCGGCCCGCTCACGAACCAGCTCCGGTGTTGCGTCCTGCATGATCCGGAAGTCGGCGAGTTCGAGCCGCTCGCGATCGGCCGCCTCGCACACGGATTGGGCACGCTGCTGCCAGGCGACGTCGCCGATCCTGTTGATCGGCTCCTTGGACGCGAAGAAGAGCGCCCATGTCCAGAAGGCGGCGAACGCCACTGCACCGATCAGCGCGAGGGTGCGGAACACGACCCGACCGGGACCGCGTTGCGCGCTGGAAGGGTCGGGTGGCATCGAGGGAGCAGGGTGGGAAGCCAACTGATCAGTCATTGACGCGCTCCATGTCCAGACCGTAGGGGAGTGGGCCGTGCACGACCAGCCGTGCCTCACATTCGCCCACCGCTGCGACGTTGCGCTCGAGCCGGATCTCCCGGGTCTCGCCGGGGTCGATCGCGTCGACTTCGGTGTGGGCGTCGGCGACGTCGTCGGGCTCGACGAACACGGCATAGACCGTGAAGTCGCCGACCACCGAGTCGAGGTTGGTGATGGTCGCCTCGACGACGATCCGCCCGTCGCTGATGGTGCACGAGGTGACCGAGGTCTCGTGCTCGGCCGGTTCGATGAAGTCGCCCACCTCACGGAGCATCGCGACGGTGAAGATGATGCCGACGACTGCGAGAGCGAGCGCCGCCCCACCCGTGGCGATGCCGGCGATGGCGAGTCCGCGCCCGGTGCCGACCGTGCGCGATCGCCGAAGGCCCCGGATGCCGAAGATCAGCGCCAGCACCGCGAGGATCACCCCGAGCACGACGAGCAGCGGAGCCCACGCCAGCGTCAGCGCGAACAGACCGAGCGTGATCGCTGCCACCGCCGAGCCGTTGCCTTGGCCGTCGGATGTGCTCTGGCCGGACGGTCCGAACGGTCCGGAGGGGCCGGCGCCGAGCGGATCGATGAACCGCTGGCCGTTGTCGGAGACGTCGGCGGTCCACGCTGTCCCGTTGAACCAACGGTGGTCGTGCCTCCCATGTGGGTCCGGGAACCAGCCCGACGGCATCGAGGACGGTGTGCTCACAGATCGGCAGAGTACCGTCGCCTCGATGGAGTTCGTGCTGGTGCGTCACGGTCAACCGGAGTGGGTCAGGGATGGTCTGAACGTGGTCGACCCTCCGTTGACCGCTCGCGGTCACCAGCAGGCGGCGTGGATGGCGGAGCGGCTCTCGGGTGGCCAGACCGACGAGTCGCTCGACGAGGTGCTCGTCTCACCACTCGTCCGAGCACGCCAGACCGCCGCTCCCCTCTACGAGTTGCTCGGTCGCGAGGAGCGGGTCGATCCATGGCTCGAGGAGATCCGCGATCCGGGGTGGCACGGCACGCCGGCCGAGAAGGCCGAACAGGCATACCGGGAGATGGCGGCTCGCCCGGTCGACGAGCGCTGGCGGGGCCTCGATGACGGGGAACCGATCCGGGACTTCGTCGACCGCATTCGGCGCGGTGCCGACCTGTTCCTCCGTGAGCGCGGGATCGAGCGGATCCAGCACGATCTGCCCATCTGGCGGATCGCCGAGCCAGGCGCCCGGATCGTGCTCGTCGCCCACGCCGGCACCAACTCGGTGTTCATCTGCCATCTGCTCGGGCTGCAACCCACGCCGTGGGAGTGGGATCGCTTCGTCCTCGGGCATGCGTCGGTGAGCCGGCTCGAGGCCCTGCCGGTGCACGACGGTTTCACGTTCAGCCTCACTGCGCTGTCGAACCAGGAACACATCCCTCCCGGCGAGCGCACGCGCTGACCGGATCGCATCGCTCGCGACACGATCCGGTCGACGCTGGCGGGCCCGGGATTCAGAAGCGGAGCTGGTCGCTGATCCAGCGGAGCTGCGCCGATTGTGTGATCAGCTCGTTGTGGCTGATCGACGCCGGGTTCGCGCACCCGAACCACTCCGGGGTGGTGTAGCGGATCTTCTGCACCGTCGGGCGGGTTGCGACGGCCTGGCCCATGGTCAGCGCCGAGCTGCCCGAGACGATCGCATCGCAGTCGCTCCCGGCGAGTGACCATTGGGTGCGACCGAGGGTTCCGCCCTGCACACGGCCCTGCGGGTTGTCGGCGAGCGCGTTCAGGAAAGTCGACCCGGGCTTGGCCTCGACGCACTGCTGCAACCCGATGGTGTCGGCGCACGCCGCGGCCCATGCCGAACCCGCGAACGGGGTGCCGGAGGCCACCACGTCGGTGATGTGCATCTCGTCGGGGTAGCCGGGCTCGTCGTTCATGACCCCCTGGATCGCCCGATTGACGATGAGCCCTCCCATCGAGTGGGCCGCGATCGCGACCGGCCGGCCGTTCGTGGTGAAGTGGTTGCGTACGGTCCATGCGAACTCGCGGGCGATCTCGTCGAACGATGTGTCCGACGTGTTGTTCCAGCGACTCTGGACGTTGAGCGAGCAGTTGGAGTCGTTCGCGTACCAGCCGACGGTTCGGACATCGGCCCACCCACGTGAGATCAGGCCGTTGCGCCACGCCTGCATCGTCGAGTCGTTGCAGTTCGTGTTGAAGGTCGCGTTGAAGCCGTGGACGAGCAGGACGGGATTGCTCTGGAGCGAGGCCGCCGATGCGGGAGAGCCGGCCGTGCCGAGCGCAACCGTCGATGCGAACGAGCCGAGCGCGAGCGCCGTCGCCAGCGCTCGGGTGACGCGCCGTACCCGGCGCTGTGCGGTCGTGGCGGCGGTGCCGGACGCCGGGCGGGTCGGGCGGATCTGGCGCTCGGGGCGGTTCGGGCGGTTCGGGCGGGTGCGGTGTGTGACGGGGTTCATGACGTCCTCCTCATTGTCGGTGTGTGCCGACCACCCGGTCGGTCATCGGCCACTACGACGCACAGAGCCGGGTGGTTGCTCCCTGAGACGCGAATCCGTGCACGCACGGAGACGCCCGGCGTTCGCCACCGGGCCATGGGCGGCCGTCGTCTACCGTTTCGGCATGGCCGATCAGCTGCAGATGTACATCGACGGGGCATGGGTCGACGCCCGATCCGGTGACCGGTTCGACACCACCGATCCGGCGACCGGGGCGGTGCTCGCGTCGATCCCTCGTGCCGGGAGCGACGACGTGGAGCTCGCGGTCGCAGCGGCGCGTCGGACCTTCGACGACGGCACGTGGGGGAGCGCGGTCGCCGAGCGCGACCGTGCCGCGATCCTGTTCCGGATGGCTGAGCTGGTCCGAGCGCAGCAGCGCGAGCTCGCCGAGCTCGAGGTGCGCGACTGCGGCAAGCCGATCGGCGATGCCATGGGCGACATCGCCGAGGTCGCGTTCATGTTCGAGTACTACGCGGGCTGGGCCACCAAGATCAGCGGCGACATCCCGCCGGTGGGCCCCGACGCGATGAGCCTCATCGTGAAAGAACCCGTCGGCGTGTGCGGTCTGATCGTGCCGTGGAACTACCCGATGCTGATGGCCGCCCAGAAGGTCGCACCTGCGCTCGCGACGGGATGCACCGTGGTGCTCAAGCCCGCCGAGCAGACGCCGCTCACCGCGTTGCGGATGGCGGCGATCGCCGAGCAGGCCGGCATCCCGGCCGGCGTGTTCAACGTGGTGACCGGCATCGGGGCCGAGGCCGGAGCGCCGCTGCTGACCCACCCCGGTGTCGACAAGATCTCGTTCACCGGGTCGAAGGCGGTCGGCCAGATGATCCAACGCACCTGCGCCGACCAGCTGAAGCGGGTGACGCTCGAGCTGGGCGGCAAGAGCCCGAACATCGTCTTCGCGGACGCAGCGCTCGACCGTGCGATCCCCGGCACGTCGCTCGGCATCTTCGGCAACCAGGGCGAGGTGTGTTCCGCCGGGAGCCGCGTGTTCGTGCACCGCTCGGTGTACGACGACGTGCTCCAAGGGATGACCGACTTCGCCGCCGGGATGAAGCTCGGTTCGGGCCTCGATCCCGAGACCACGATGGGGCCGCTCGTGTCGGCGCAGCAGCGCGACCGCGTCCAGGCGTACATCGACAGTGGTCCCGCCGACGGCGCCACCCTCGCCTATGCGGGGCAGCGCCCCGACGACCCGGCGCTCGCCGGCGGCTACTTCGTCCCGCCCACGATCTTCGAGGCGACCAACGGTGTCCGGATCGCCCGCGAGGAGATCTTCGGACCGGTCGCCGCCGTGATCCCGTTCTCCGACCTCGACGAGGTCGTGACGATGTCGAACGACACCGAGTACGGCCTCGCAGCGGCGATCTGGACCCGTGACATCGGGCTCGCGCTGCGCACGGCGAGGGCGGTCCGGGCCGGCGTGGTCTGGATCAACGACAGCCAGCCGGCGCCCAGCGAGACGATGTGGGGCGGTTACAAGCAGAGCGGCATCGGGCGCGAGCTGGGGCCGTACGCGCTCGACGCCTACCTCGAGACCAAGCAGATCTACATCAACCTCGGGTGAAGCGCGACACCGTGAACGACACCGTGAACGATCACGACCGGCTGCGGATGTTCACCTTCCAGGTGTTCTCCAAGCTGGAGGGAGCCGTGACCGCCGGCATGATCCACCTCGGTGACCGGCTGGGTCTGTACCGAGCGCTCGCCGATGCCGACGGGCCGATGAGCAGCGTCGACCTGGCGGCGGCGGTTGGCCTGCACGAGCGCTGGGTGCGCGAGTGGGCGTGCAACCAGGCCGCCGCGAAGCTGATCGAGCTCGACACGAGCGCCGGCGTCGACCGCTTCTCGCTGTCGGGCGAGGGACGCGCCGTGCTCGCGTCGCCGCAGCACCCGGCATTCGGCATGGGCATGTTCCACCGGCTGCCCCAGACGATGCAGGCGCTCGCCGCGATGCCCGACTGCTTCGAGCACGGCGTCGGCCACGACTACGACAGCCACGGCCCGGAGGGCGCCGAGGGCATCGAACGCAGCTTCGAGCCGTGGAACCGGGCCAACCTGCTCCGCAAGGTGCTCCCGGCGATGGACGGCGTGGTCGAGCGATTGCAGACCGGTGCGTCGGTCGCGGACGTCGGGTGCGGTGCCGGCGGCGCGGTGATCCTCATGGCCGAGGCGTTCCCGGCGAGCAACTTCGTCGGGTACGACATCTCCCAGTACGCCCTCGACCGGGCCAACGCACGCCTGGCCGAGTCGGGGTTGCGCAATGCGCGCTTCGTCGACCCGCGTACCGAGCAGCTACCCGCCGACGGGTCGCTCGACCTCGTCACCACGTTCGACTGCATCCACGACATGGCGCATCCCCAGCCGGCCATCGAGGCGATCCGCGCTGCGCTCCGCCCCGACGGCCACTGGCTGCTCGTCGACATCAAGGCCGGCGAGACGCTCGAGGAGAACATGGCGCTCAACCCGCTGGCGTCGCTGCTCTACGGCGTGAGCGTTCTGTCGTGCATGTCGTCAGCGCTGTCCGAGCCCGGTGGCGCCGGACTCGGAACACTGGGCCTGCCCGCCTCGACCGCCCGCTCCATGGCGATGGCGGCCGGATTCACGCGTTTCGACACCCTGCCCGTCGACCACGCGTTGAACGCCTTCTACGAGGTCCGACCGTGACCGACGTCATCGAGATCGCGCGCTCGCTCACCCGGGCTCGCTGGGACACCCGCCGGGCCGTGTCGTAGGCTCGACCTCGCCATGCGCTTCACACCGGCTCGCTACCGGACGTTCGCGATCTGGGCCCTGATCGCACTGTCCGTCATCATCGTCAGCGGCGCTGCAGTGCGCCTCACGGGCAGCGGCCTCGGCTGCGACGACTGGCCGCGGTGCAGCAGCGAGAAGCTGATCGACGTGTCGTCGATGCACGCCGCGATCGAGCAGCTCAACCGTCTCTTCACGGGCGTGGTCGGCGCAGCGGTGATCCTCGCCGTGCTCGGCGCGTACCGGCGGGTGCCGTTCCGCAGCGACCTCCCGACGCTGGCGTGGTTGCTCGTGTTCGGTGTGTTGTTGAACGCGATCGTCGGCGGGATCTCGGTGCTCGTCGACCTGCACCCGATGTGGGTGCAGAGCCACTTCCTGATCTCGATGTTCACGGTGGTCATCGGCACGATGCTCGTGCGGCGCGCGGGTGAGCCCGACGGCGTGCCCCGCCGCCGGATGGTCGACGGCGCCACCGAAAAGCTCGTCTGGGTCCACTTCGCGCTGTCCTGTCTCGCGATATTCACCGGGACGATCGTCACGGGATCGGGCCCACACGCGGGCGACGAGACCGCCGTTCGGCTCGACATCAAGATCAGCACCGCGGCCCAGATCCACGGGGTGTCCGTCGTGTCGACGATCGCGGTCGCCGTCGTCCTCGCCGTGGGCACGATGCGGAATCGACGCACGAAAGTGGCCATCCAGCAGGCACTTTCTCGGTGGATGGCGATCGGGGTGGCACAGGCGCTGCTCGGCTACGCGCAGTACTTCAACGGCGTGCCGGCGCTGATGGTGGGGTTCCACATCGTCGGTTCGATCGGTGTGATGTGGGCGTCGACCCTGCTCCTGCTCGACACACGCCGGGCGATGGTGCCCGTTGACGAAGTCTTGAGTGCGGAGTTGGTTCGCACCTAGAGTGCGCCCCCAATGACGACGCAGGTCGGGGGGACCCCATTCCACGCACGTGCGCCACGCTGGTTCCTCCGAGCCGCCGCTCTGCTCTTCGTGGCCCTCGCCGCCTTCTCCGGGTCCTCGGTCGCTCAGGCGCAGGACGAGGTGTCGCTCCAGGTCCAGGTGAAGGATCAGCAGCGTGACGAGAACGGCCGGGCCGACAACCAACCGGTCCCTGGCGTGTCGGTCGTGGTGCTCGATGCGAACGGCGCCGAGGTTGCGACCGGGGTGACCAACGACGAAGGTTTCGCGCTCATCCCAGTGCCCGGCCGGGCCGACTACGTCGTCCAGATCGACGAGGACACGCTCCCCGACGGCCTGGCCCTGTCGCCCGATACACCCAGCCCGGCGACGGTCAGCGGCGACTCGTTCACGACGTCGAGGAAGATCGTCAACTTCTTCACCGGCCAGAGCCAGAGCGCCGAGGTCAGCCAGATCGAGAAGGTCGCGCAGCGCTTCGCCGACGGCGTGCGGCTCGGCCTGATCATCGCGATGTGCTCGGTCGGTCTGTCGCTGATCTTCGGGACGACGGGCCTCACGAACTTCGCCCACGGCGAGATGGTGACCTTCGGTGCGATGGTGGCGTACGGGTTCAACAGCGCTGGGCTCCACATCCTGCTGGCGGCGCCTCTCGCTGTCATCGCCGGCGGAGCCTTCGGCTACTTCTTGAACCAGGTCGGTTTCCAGCAGTTCCGTCGACGCGGCATGGGCCTCATCTCGCAGATGGTGATCACGCTCGGCCTGTCCATCATGTTGAAGAACCTCTTCCTGTGGTACTTCGGCGGCCGCGACAAGCCGTTCCTGAACTACACGAACCAGGTCGGCCAGCAGATCGGGCCGATCACCATCACCATGCGTGACCTGACCGTGACGATCCTCGCGGCGATCGTGCTCGTGGCGGTGGCGCTCACCCTGCAATACACACGGCTCGGCAAGGCCACCCGGGCCGTCAGCGACAACGTCGACCTGGCCTCGTCGACCGGGATCGACAGCGCCAAGGTCATCCGGTTGATCTGGATCACCGGCGGCGCACTCGCTGCTCTGGGCGGGGTGTTCCGTGGTCTCGACGAGCAGGTCTCCTGGGACATGGGGACGGCGCTGCTGTTCCTCATGTTCGCCGGGATCACCCTCGGCGGGCTCGGCAGCGCGTATGGCGCTCTGGTCGGCGGCTTCGTCGTCGGCATCCTCGTCGAGACATCGACTCTGGTCGGGGTGCCGACCGAACTCAAGACCGCACCAGCCCTGCTGATCCTCATCCTGATCCTGCTCGTCCGCCCGCAGGGCATCCTCGGCCGAGCCCAGCGAGTCGGTTAGGAGGCGGCGATGGACATCGGTGCAGTGCTCGAAACAGCGATCCTCCAGTTCATCGGTCTGAACGCGTGCTACTACGCGATCGCCGCGATCGGACTGAACGTGCAGTTCGGCTATACCGGCCTGCTTAACTTCGGCCAAGCAGGCTTCATGGCCGCCGGGGCCTACGGGATCGGCCAGACCGTGCCGATCTTCGGCATCTCGATGTGGTGGGGCATCGGCGTAGCGGTCGGCTACTCGGTCTTCCTCGGCCTCCTGATGGGTGTTCCGACCCTGCGTCTGCGCGCCGACTACCTAGCGATCGTGACGATCGCGGCCGCGGAGATCGTGCGGTTGGTGGTGCGGTCGGTGGCCGCAAAGGACGCCTTCGGTGGCACCGACGGCCTCACCGGATTCGCGAGTTCGTTCCAGCAGGTCGGCGTCGACCTCGGCCTGCGTCCGGCCTCACAGTACGGCTTCTGGATCTTCACCTTCAGCGGCCGCAACCTCTGGAACCTGATCGTCGGGTGGACGCTGGTCGCGATCTTCGGGGTGATCGTGTGGCTGTTGATGAAGAGCCCATGGGGTCGCGTGCTCAAGGCGATCCGTGAAGACGAGGACGCCGTGCGCAGCCTCGGCAAGAACGTGTTCTCCTACAAGATGCAGGCGCTGGTGCTCGGCGGCGTGATCGGGAGCTTTGCCGGCATCATGCTCGCTCTCGGCAACGCGAACGTGCAGCCCGACAACTACAGCCGTGACCTGACGTTCTTCATCCTCACCGGCCTCGTGCTGGGCGGAGTCGCCAAGGTCACGGGGTCGATCGTCGGGCCGATGCTGTTCTGGTTCATCTTCGCCTTCCTCGACAGCCTGCTCCGGCAGTTGATCGATCAGCCGTTCCGTCTCTTCGGCACGACATTGATCGAGTCGACCGACATCGGTGCGATCGTGTTCATGGTGATGGGCGGCCTGCTCGTCGCGCTGATGGTCTTCCGCCCGCAGGGTCTGTTCGGCAATCGCAAGGAGATGGCTTTTGAAGGACGCTGACGCCGCCCCTGCCGAACTCACCGAGGCGGCTCGCCAGGCGCGCGCTGCGCTCGCCGGTGTTTCGCCCGTGCCCGGCGCGCCCAAGCCCGACCCGATCCTGAAGGCGTCCGGGATCCGGCGCAACTTCGGCGGCATCACCGCCGTCGACGTCGATCATGTCGAGGTGCAACGTGGGTCGATCACGGCGCTCATCGGGCCGAACGGAGCGGGCAAGACCACGTTCTTCAATCTCGTGACCGGCTTCGACGAGCCGAACGCGGGTGCGTGGTCCTTCGACGGGCAGTCGATGGATGGTGTGGCGCCCCACCGCATGGCCACTCGCGGCATGGTGCGCACCTTTCAGCTGACGAAGAGCCTCACCAAGCTGCCCGTCATCGAGAACATGAAGCTCGGAGCCACCGGCCAGAAGGGCGAGAAGTGGTGGAACGGGCTCTTCCCCGCGATCTGGAAGCAGCAGGAGGCCGAGATCGAGGCTCGCGCCGACGAGCTGCTGAAGCGGTTCAAGCTCGACCACATGCGCGACGAGTACGCGGGCGCGCTGTCCGGGGGCCAGCGCAAGCTGCTGGAGATGGCACGAGCGCTGATGACCAACCCGACGTTGGTCATGCTCGACGAGCCGATGGCAGGCGTGAACCCGGCACTGAAGCAGAGTCTCAATGCGCACGTCCGCGGCCTGCGCGACGAGGGGATGACCGTGCTGTTCGTCGAGCACGACATGGACATGGTCCACGACATCTCCGACTGGGTGATCGTCATGGCCGAGGGTCGTGTGATCGCCGAGGGAACCCCGGACGACATCTCGTCGAACCAGGACGTGATCGACGCCTACCTGGGCGCCCACCAGGGCCGCTCGCTGTTGGAGGACGAGTGATGGCCGACGACACGAGCGACCCGAGTGACACGAGTGACACGGCCTGGACCCGGGAGGGTGGGACGCCGTCGACCCCGGCAACGCTGACATCGGGCCCGACGGTCCTCGACGCCCGTGAGCTGATCGCCGGCTACATCCCCGAGGTCAACATCCTCAATGGGTGCAACCTCTCCGTGCACGCCGGTGAGTTCGTCGGCATCATCGGCCCCAACGGCGCCGGCAAGTCCACCCTGCTCAAGGCGATCCTCGGCCAGTGCGCGATCCGATCCGGAACCGTTCATCTCGGAGACGCCGACATCACCGGGCGCCAGGCGCATGAGCTCGTCGCGCTCGGCGTGGGATACGTCCCGCAGGTGCGCAACGTCTTCCCGAGTCTCACGGTCAAGGAGAACCTGGAGATGGGCTGCTACCTCGCGCCCAAACGGTTCCCCCAGCGGTACGAGTACGTCACGTCGCTGTTCCCACGCCTGCTCGAGCGGGCCGCCCAGCGAGCTGATGCCCTCTCGGGCGGCGAGCGACAGATGGTCGCCATGGGCCGTGCGTTGATGATGGAGCCGAAGGTGCTCCTCCTCGACGAGCCGTCTGCCGGTCTGTCGCCCGTGCTCCAGGATGAGGTCTTCGTTCGCTGCCGGACGATCAACCAGGAGGGTGTTGCGATCCTCATGGTCGAGCAGAACGCCCGTCGCTGTCTCCAGGTGGTGCACCGCGGCTATGTGCTCGATCAGGGGCAGAACGCCTACACCGGGACCGGTCGTGATCTGCTGGGTGACCCGAACGTGATCGAGCTCTACCTCGGCACGCTCGCCAGGGCCACCGGCGGCTGACGCGCCCTCCGTTCGCCGGCAGAACGCCGATGCGATCGACCCGGCGCGTGCTGGGACCGGCCGCGTGTCGCCGAGCCGCATGTGTCGAGCCGCGTGTCGTCCAGCCGCATGTCGTCGATGAGCCCGCCCGCGAAGCGGCCCCCGGGTTTGTCCCGGGGGCCGCTGTCAGTACTCGGGGTCACGACCCCATTGGGTCACTCGCCGGCGTCGAAGTTCTCGCCGAGCGCATTGCCCATGTTGCCGTCGGTGCCGTAGTAGTTCTTGGCAGTCGGGCCAACACCCTGCTCGACGGCGGTGCGCAGGATGCGCGAGCCCTCGTCGAACGAGATGAGGATGACGGCGTCCGGGTCGGCGGCGACGATCTCGGCGACCTCGGCGTCGAATGACGCTGCGGTCGGGTCGTACGCCTTCTGACCGAGAACCGTCACACCCGACTCCTCGAGCACCGAGGCGACGACTTCGGCGATGCCGTTACCGTACGCATCGTCGAGGTTGAGGATGTACGCCGAAGCGTTGCCGTCCTCCGCGACCAGGTTGGCCACGATCGCACCCTGCAGGCCGTCGGCCGGAGCGTTGCGGAAGTAGAAGCCCTTGTCGTCGTAGCCCGACAGCGCCGGGCTGGTGTTGGCGGGGCTGAACAGCGTGACGCCTGCGGCGGTCACCTGGTCGATGATGGTGAGCGCCACACCCGACGATGCCGGGCCGACCATCGCGTCGACGCCCTCGCCGAGGAGGCGGGTCGCCGTGACCGTTGCGGTGTCGGTCGACGTGTCGCCCGAATCGCCCTGGGTGTATGCGATCGGGTTACCGAGCACGCCACCGGCCTCGTTGATCTCGGCGATCGCGAACTCGACACCGGCGAACATCGGGGCGGCGAGGAACGCGAGGCTGCCGGTCTCGGGCAGGATGGAGCCGATCGTCAGGACGCCATCGCCTTCACGCTCGACCTGCGGCAGGATGAGGTCGACGATCGCCGAAGCCGGAGCCTCGGCCTCGACCAGGACCTCTTCGTCGGTGAGGCGATTGTCGTCACCGAAGGTGAGCACGGCGTACGAGCCCTTGAGCGGCTCACCGTTGCCGTTGAAGTCGTGCGGGCCCGAGACGCCCTGGTAGTCCGGGTCGCCACCGGCATCGATGATGTCGCGGCACTCGACGAAGCTCGTGCACGCCTCACCCTCGCCGGTGATCCCGACGATCTCGCCGGCGTGGGCCGACCCGTCGGTGCCGGCCTTGTGGACGGCGAGCGCGATCACGACGACCGCGTCGTAGGACTCGGCGGCGTAGTTGAAGTCTTCCAGGGCGTCGTTGCCTTCGGCCTGCCAGAACTCGTCGACGGCCGGGATCCACGCGGACACATCGGCGCCCTTGGGTGTGGTGCCCTTCATGCCGGCGAGTTCGCCGCCACCGGCCGCGGGGGCCGTGGTCGCGGGAGCGGCAGTGGTCTCGGGGGCGGCGGTGGTTGCGGGAGCGTCGGTCGCTTCCGGGGCAGCGTCGGTGGTTGCTGGAGCGTCGGTGGCTTCCGCTGCTTCGGTGGTCGCGGTCGTTGCCTCTTCGTCGTCGCCGCATGCGGCGGTCACGAGAGCGAGGCCGACCAGCAGAGCGCCTACGCGGCGCACACGTGATGTCTGCATTGTGGTGGTTCTCCCCCTGTTTCGGCGAGGCGGGATTGCCCCGGCGTCTTAGGTGGAGCAAGCGTAGGACGAAGATTCGGGAGCGGACAACCACCCAGCCATTCGAGGCGTGAACGTCGCGTTACGGTCGGAGCCGTGGCTCGACGGCGAGACGGCAATCCAGACCCACTTACAGTGCTCAGACTGCCACCCTCAGCGTCAGTTGAGGACATCGAAGCGGCACGCCGCGCGCTTGCGAAATCGGCGCATCCCGACGTGGGTGGTTCCCTCGAGGCGATGCAGCGGATCAACGCCGCCGCCGACCAAGCGCTGCGCCGCCTCATCGCTCCGACCCTGCGCGACGCTCCGCCCAGGGGCCGGGCCCCGCGACCGCAACCGGCACCCGGCCCGCGGTTCGCTCGCCGTGATCATCCTTCGTTCACGATCGAGGCCTTGCCGGTCGAGGCGTTCGAAGGTCTGCTGATCGTCGCTGGGTGGATGGGCGACCTGATCGACGACGACCCGCCGTACGCGCTCGAGGTGGCGATGGCACCGCCGTACCAGGGATGGTGCCGCCTCGAACTGGTGCCCGACGCCGGCGCGAGCACCGTGAGCCTCGTCGTGGCCGGCGAACCCGGGGCACCGCCGCCCGACCTCGACGCGGTGCGAGACGCCTGGATCGGCGGGCTCAACCAGCTGGATTGGGCCGATCTCGGCGGCTCCCCACCGACGCCTTGACGAGCCGGTCACGCAGCGCGTGGCCGAGACCCTCCGCCGGCGGGAGCACCGCAACCAGCGCGTCGAGCCCATCGTCGTCGGCACGTCGCAGGTCGGCGTACAGCTCCCTCGCGGCGGTGACGAGATCGTCGGTGCGGTCGAGCACGCGCACACGCTGCCCCTGCCTGCTCGCCACCTCGATCGCCGCCGCCGCTGCGTCGTCGACGACCACCACCTCGCACGCCGGCGCGTAGTGCGCGATCAGCATGCCGCTCGCGCGGCTCGGACCCGATGCGCCCGTGACCTCGATGCTGAGGATGCGCGCGATGTCGGCAGCGTCGATCCCGCCGGAGCGCAAGACCTGAGGCGGGGTCACGGTGAGGTCGACGATGGTGCTCTCGACGCCGATCGGGCATGCGCCGCCGTCGAGGATCGCATCTCGCTCCGGGTCGAGATGGCCGGCGAGATCGCTGAGGACGTGGGCCGCGGTCGTCGGGCTGACGCGTCCGAACCGGTTCGCGGACGGAGCGGCCAACCCGCCGGCGAGCCGCTCGAGGAGTTGGAGCGTCAGCGGGTGCGCGGGTACCCGGATCCCGACCGTGGGGCGTCCGCCGGTGACGGCGTCGAGCACGCGCGGCCCACGCGGCACGAGCATCGTCAGCGGGCCAGGCCAACACGCCGCTGCGAGCGCTGCGACCCATCCGAGCACTCGGTCGTCGGCGGACGGATCGATCCATCCGTCCGCTGCCTCGATCCCTGCGAGGTGCACGATCAGCGGGTGATCGGCCGGTCGGCCCTTCGCTGCGAAGATGCGATGGACGGCGTCGGGCTGCTCGGCGTCGGCCGCGAGCCCGTAGACCGTCTCGGTCGGGATCGCCACGAGCCCGCCGTGTCGCAGACGGTCGAGCGCGAGGTCGAGGTCGCGCGTGATCATCGGGCGGTCAGACGGGGACGGCACCGATGAACGCGCGCGCCGCGTCGACGAACGCGAACGACTCGGGTGTCGCGAAGTGATCGGTCCGGCGCAGCTCGCGATACGTCGCGTTCGGCAGCGCCGCAACCAGGCGATCGGCGGGTTGCACGAAGTCGTTGTCGCCGACGGCGATCAGGACGGGGCAGGTCACCGCTGCCAGCTCGGCATCGCTCGGCCGCTCGCCCGGTGGGCGCTTGAGGATCGCTGCCAGCGCCAGCGGGTCATTGGACGGATCGGATGCGTACTGCGCGAAGAGTCGGGCGTTGTTGTCGTCGGCGCTGCCACCCTCGATCGCCTCGATGATGCGGCGCGTCGCTTCGACGTCGACCTCGAACACGTTGCGGCCGATGCCCGCCAGCACGAGGCGCCGGAACCGCTCCGGGTACCGCATCGCCAGCCGCAGCAACGTCAGTGCTCCCATCGAGAACCCGATGGCGTCGACCGGCTCCTCGGGCATCGCGTCGAGGACTCGCTGCGTGAGATCGGCGTAGGCCCCCGGGTCGTGCGGCTTGGGTGCGGTGCCGTGCCCGAGGAGATCGACGCCGATCACGGTGCGCCCGGCGTCTTGGAGCAGCATCGTGAACCCCGACCGCTCCCAGGTGGTCGCGAACGAACCACCCCAGCCGTGCACCAGCACGACGGGTGGGTTGTCGGCAGGGTCCGGATCAGGCGCCACACGGGCAGCGTAGGCGACGGCCTGCGCCGTTAGCCTGTGGCGGCCGATCTGCGACCGCGGCCGCGGCGCCGCCGGCGAGGGAGACTCACCACACCATGCGCATGCTGCAGACCGCCCCCGGACACGACCTGACCTACAGCGACGTGTTCATGGTGCCCAGTCACTCCGATGTCGGGAGCCGGTTCGGCGTCGACCTCACGACGCCCGACGGCATCGGCACGACGATCCCGTTCGTCGTCGCGAACATGACCGCCGTCGCCGGCCGCCGGATGGCCGAGGTGGCGGCGCGGCGAGGTGGCCTCACTGTGCTGCCGCAGGACATCCCGCTCGACGTGATCGAGACGGTGGTCGGGTGGGTCAAGTCCCGCCACCCGGTGTTCGAGACGCCGATCACGCTCGGCCCGTCGAGCACCGTCGGCGACGCGCTCGGCCTCGTCCACAAGCGTGCGCACGGTGCCGTGATCGTCGTCGACGACGAGGAACGGCCACTGGGGGTGTTCACCGAGCACGACTCGATCGGGTTCGACCGGTTCACCCAGCTCCGTCACGTGATGAGCACCGAGCTCGACACGCTGTCCGCCGATGTCACCCCGGAGGAGGCGTTCGACCGGCTGCACGGGGCGCGCCGGGCCCTCGCCCCGGTCGTCGATGCCGATGGCAAGCTGCTCGGTCTGCTCACGAGCACCGGAGCGCTGCGCTCCACCATCTATCGGCCGGCAGTCGACGCGCAGGGGCGGCTGCTGGTGTCGGTGGCGGTGGGCATCAACGCTGATCCGGTCGGCCGGGCCACTGCGCTCGTCGCCATGGGTGTCGACGCGCTCGTGATCGACACGGCACACGGTCACCAATCACGGATGCTCGAGGTGGTCGAGGCGGTACGCGCCGCATGCCCCGACACACCGATCGTTGCCGGCAACGTGGTGACGGCCACCGGCACCCGCGAGCTGATCGAGGCCGGTGCCGACATCGTCAAGGTCGGGGTCGGCCCCGGTGCGATGTGCACGACCCGCATGATGACCGGTGTCGGTCGGCCGCAGTTCTCGGCCGTGGTCGAGTGCGCCGACGAGGCCGCTCGCCTCGGCAAGCACATCTGGGCCGATGGCGGCGTCCGGTTCCCGCGCGACGTCGCGCTGGCGCTGGCCGGCGGCGCCGCGAGCGTGATGATCGGGTCGTGGTTGGCGGGCACGTACGAGTCGGCGGCCGATGTGCTGCGCGGCACCGACGGCCGGCTCTACAAGGAGAGCTTCGGGATGGCGTCGAACCGGGCCGTCAAGAACCGCACGCGCGCCGAGACCTCGCTCGACCGGGCCCGCAAGGAGCTGTTCGAGGAGGGCATCAGCACCTCGCGGATGTATCTCGACCCCCAGCGCCCCGGCGTGGAGGACATCATCGACCAGATCGTCGCAGGCGTGCGATCGGCGTGCACCTATGCCGGTGCGGCGACGATCACCGAGTTCCACGAGCGGGCGGTCGTGGGCGTGCAGAGCCATGCCGGGTACGACGAGGGCCGCCCGTTGGGCACCAGCTGGTGAGCGTGCATCGGGTCAGTGACCCCGCCCCGCTCGTGATTGCCATCGACGGGCCCGCCGGTGCCGGCAAGAGCACGGTCGGTCGCGCCCTCGCCGAGCGGCTCGCCATCGACTACCTCGACACCGGGGCGATGTACCGAGCGATGACGTTCGCCGCGCTCCGCCGGGGCATCCCCGAGGGCGACCTCGCCGAGATCGCCGCCATGGCGCCCGAGATCGAGATCGTCATCGACGACCGCACGGTGATGGTCGACGGCATCGACGCCACCGCGGCCATCCGCGGGCGAGCGGTCACCGAAGCGGTCTCCCAGATCGCCGCCAACCCGACGGTTCGCGACGTGCTCGTCGCCCGGCAGCGAGCGTGGGTCGCAGCGCACGGCGGAGCCGTCGTCGAGGGCCGTGACATCGGCACCGTCGTCTTTCCCGACGCCCGGCTGAAGCTGTTCGTCACCGCCTCGCCGCGTGTCCGCGCCGAACGCCGGGTCGGCGAGATCGGCGGCAACGTCGACGAGATCGAGGCCGCGATCATCATCCGCGACCGCAAGGACTCCACCCGCGACCACAGCCCGTTGGCCGAGGCCGACGACGCCGTGGTGGTCGACACCACAGGGATGTCGATCGACGAGGTGGTCGAGCACATCATGGGGATGCTGGGATGAGCGACGAGAGCGCCGACAACGCGGAGAAGCCGACGTTCACGACGGGGCGGATGGACCGCAAGCCCGAGACCTTCCTCGCCGGGAACGGGTTGCCCAGCCGCATCTTCTACCGAATCGCGTGGCTGGTCGTGATCAGCGTCGTCCGCCTCTACACGCGGCAGACGATCAACGGGCGCGAGAACCTGCCGAAGCAGGGGGCGTTCGTCCTCGCCCCCGTCCACCGCTGCTACCTCGACACACCGTTCGCCGGGGCCGTGCGTTGGAGGCGGATGCGGTTCATGGGCAAGGACACGATGTGGAAGAACCGCCAGTTCGGTTGGGTCTTCTCGGCGCTCGGTTCATTTCCGGTGTCGCGCGGGACCGCCGACCGCGAGGCGCTCCGACGTGCGATCGAGGTGCTCCAGATGGGCGATCCGCTCGTGCTGTTCCCGGAGGGTGAGCGCAAGTCGGGGCCGATCGTCCAGCCGCTCTTCGACGGCGCCGTCTACATCGCGATCAAAGCCGGCGTCCCGATCGTCCCGGTCGGTATCGGCGGCTCCGAGCGCGTGATGCCGAAGGGGTCGAAGTTCGTGTACCCCCGCAAGGTGCACGTCGAGATCGGGAAGCCGATCCCGCCGCCGGTTGCTCCCGAGGGCGGACGTCTCCCGCGCACCATCTACAAGGACTACACCGAGCTCCTCCACACCGAGCTCCAGCGGGTCTTCGACGAAGCCATGCGGCACGTCCCCTGGCAGTACGACAGGTGACGGAATGGGTCAGACCAACTCCGTCACGGCTCGAGCCGTGACGGAGTTGGTCTGACCCATTCCGTCACACGCCGGCGAAGAACGCTGCCAGCGCAGCGGCGAGGGCGGGCGGGTCGGCGACGCCGCAGAGCTCGCGGGCGGAGTGCATCGAGAGCTGTGGCACGCCCACGTCGACCGTGGCGATGCCGAGCCGGGTGGCGGTCAGCGGGCCGATCGTCGATCCGCACGGCATGTTGTTGCGTGACACGAACACCTGGTGCGGCACTCCCGCTGCCTCGCAGGCCCGTTGGAACATGGCGGCGGTCTCCGACGAGGTGGCGTAGCGCTGGTTGCTGTTGATCTTGATGGCCGGCCCCGCATTGACCATCGGGCGGTGATCGGGGTCGTGACGCTCGGTGTAGTTGGGGTGGACCGCGTGGGCGTTGTCGGCCGACACGCACGCCGACGATGCGAGCGCACGCAGGGCGTCGTCGCGGGCTCCGCCGCGTGCGAGCACGTGGCGCTCGATCACCTGCTCCAGGAGCGGTCCAGCGGCCCCGGTGGTCGACGCCGAGCCGACCTCCTCGTGGTCGTTGAGCACGACCATCGCGATCGCGTCCGCAGGTGCTACGGCTCGTGTGAGCGCTTCGATCGCAGCCCAGCACGACAGCTGGTTGTCGAGCCGCCCGCTGGCCAGCAGCGATCGGTCGGCGCCGAGCACGGCCGCCGGCTGGACGTCGTAGAGACACAGCTCCCAGAACGACGGGACGTCGCATCGGCCCCGCTCGGCGATCCAGCGGGCGAACCCGCCGCGCACCGGGCTGCCCACACCCCACACGGGCCGGAGGTGCTGCTGTGGGTCGAGCTTCAACCCGCCGTCGTTGACCCCGCGGTCGAGGTGGACGGCGAGCTGAGGGACCCGTGCGACCGGTTCGGCGACGTCGACGAGGACCGAGGTGCCGTCTGCGAGGGTGAGCCGGCCGGCGATGCCGAGGTCGCGGTCGAGCCACGAGTTGTTGAGGATGCCGCCGTACACCTCGACGTTGAGCTGTTGCCACCCGACGGCACCGTCGTCGGGTCGGGGCTTGACCCGCAGGCAGGGCGAGTCGGTATGGGCTCCGGCGATCCTGAACGGCGCCGCCGGCGCCGCGCCAGCATGCCGCCAGGCGACGAGGCTGCCACCATCGAGCACGAACCCGTCGGCGGGCAGCGTCGGCCAGTCGGCGGCGCGCTCGACCTCGACGAAACCTGTCGCGCGCAACCGTGCGGCAGCGGTGGCGGCGGCGTGGAACGGTGACGGCGACGCGTCGAGGAACGCCCGCAGATCGCTGGTCGGGTCGTCGCTGGTGGCGCCGTCACTGGTCGCGCCGTCACTGGTGATCATGGGCGTGTCATCCCTTCTGCACCAGGCCCATCGGCAGCCCGGTCTGTCGCAAGTGTGGCGTCTCGTTCACGGTCACGATGGTGCGCACGCCCGACCGGGACGCCGCGACCCGGTGGATCGACGTGTAGTTCGGGTAGTGGAACCCGCGGCGGTCGATCGGGAGCCCCAGGACCTCGCCGAGGTATACGTTGACGACGCCGGCGTGGCAACCGATCACGATCCGCTCACCGGGGTGGGCGCCCACGAGCGCATCGATCGCGGCGACGACCCGGTCCCGGAAGGGCACGATCAGGGCGAGGTCGGACCACGCATGCTGGGTGATGTCGGTGAAGCGGTCGTCGCGGGCGGCCCGCAGCTCCTCGACGGGAACGTAGGCCGAGGCGTCACGGTCCCACTCGGCGACACCGTCGACGATGCCCACCGTGAGGCCGAGACGTCCGGCGAGCGGCGCGACCGTCTCGGTGGCGCGTCGCAGCGGGCTCGAGTAGATCGCCGTGATCTCCTCGCTCGCGAGGTACTCGGCGAGCCGTTCCGCCTGCTCGAGGCCCACGTCGGACAGGGTCGGATCGGCCGGTCCCGCGGCGAGCTCGATCCGTCGGGGGAGGGCGTGTCGCACCAGGAGCAGCTCCACGTCGAGTAGATAAGCAGGTATGACCCGACGAACGAAGATCGTGGCCACCCTCGGACCGGCGAGTGATCAGCCAGTTGCGCTCGAGAAGTTGCTGCGCGCCGGCGTGAACGTGGTGCGCCTCAACCTCAGCCACGGACCCCTCGACGAACACCTCGCGCGCCTCGCCAGCGTCCGCGCCGTCGCCGAGCGCATCGGGCGACCGATCGGCGTGCTGGCCGACCTCCCCGGCCCCAAGGTGCGCGCCGGCCGCTTCCCCGAGGGCGGCGTCGAGCTGGTCGCAGGCGCCTACCTCGCTGTTCGGGCCGGCGATCTCCCGAGCGATGCCGGCACCATGCACGTCGACTACCCGACACTCATCGACGACCTGCAGGTGGGTGATCGGCTGATTCTCGGCGACGGCGCGATCAGCATGCGGGTCGTCCACATGACCGCCGACAGCGCTCAGGTGGTGATCGAGACCGGTGCGCGCACTCAGGGCCGGCCCGGCGTCCACCTCCCGTCGGAACGCCTCCGGCTCACCACGCCCACCGACGACGACCTCGTGCTCGCCGAGGCGATGGCGTCGGCCGGCGTCGAGTTCATCGCGGTGTCGTTCGTGCGTGCGGGCGATGACGTGCGCAAGGTCCGCGCCGTGGTCGGCGACCGGGCCGAGCTCGTCGCCAAGATCGAGACCGCCTCGGCTCTCGCCACCCTGCCCGACATCATGGATGCGTCCGACGCGATCATGGTCGCCCGCGGCGACCTCGGCATCGACTGCCCGCTGGAGGACGTGCCGCACCTCCAGAAGGCGATCATCCGCCGGTGCGTCGAGTTCGGCATCCCGGTGATCACGGCGACGCAGATGCTCGAGTCGATGGTGACGGCACCGTCGCCCACCCGCGCCGAGGTCACCGATGTCGCCAATGCGATCTTCGACGGAACCGACGCGCTGATGCTGTCGGGTGAGACCGCGATCGGTCACGACCCGGCGCTGGTCGTCGAGACGATGGGGCGGATCGCCGAGCGAGCCGAGACCGAGGCGAGCTACCGCCAGTGGTCGCAGCGGCTCGGGCGCGTGCAGCGCGAGCGATGGGACTCGATGAGTGACCAGATCACCGCGGCGATCACCCACGCCGCTTCCCAGGCGGCGCACGACATCGGGTCGGCGGCGATCCTGTGCTGCACCTCGTCGGGCCGCACCGCCAAGGCGATGGCCCGCTTCCGTCCGGAGTCCGAGCTGATCGCCCTGTCGCCGAACCCGCGGACGGTGCACGCGCTCACGCTGTCGTGGGGTGTCGAGCCGGTGACCGTCGACACGTACTCGTCGACCGACGAGATGGTCTGGTACGCGGTCGAGCGAGCGGTGCAATCCGGGTACGTCGAGGAGAACGATCTCGTCGTCGTGCTCGCCGGCTCGCCAGGGCGTGACAAGTCGACCGCCGCCGACGTGATGCGGATCGTTCGCGTCCAGTGATCGCATCAGCAGGTCGAGCGGGCGCCGTGTGGTCCGCATCGGCCGGTGATCGTTCGAACCCCCATGTCGTGCTCGTGCATGGATCGCTCGACCGGTCGGCGGGTCTGCTCAAGCTGAGCCGCCGCCTCGACGACCGGTTCAGCGTGACCCGGTACGACCGGCGCGGCTACGGGCGGTCGCTCGACCTCGGTGGGCCCTTCCACATGGACGCCCAGGTCGCCGATCTCGTCGAGGTGATCGGGGCGATCGGCGGTGGCGATGTCCCGTGCGTCGTCGTCGGGCACAGCTACGGCGGCAACGTCGCGCTGGCGACCGCAGCGCGTCACCCGTCGCTGATCGCCGGTGTCGTCGTGTACGAGGCGCCACTGTCGTGGCTGCCCTGGTGGCCGCAGTCGACCGCGGGTGCCGACGCGAGGGCATGGCAGCACGACCCCGAGGAGGCCGCCGAGCGGTTCATGCGGCGCCTCGTCGGCGACGCCCGCTGGGAGCGGCTGCCGGCATCGACCCGCCGCGCTCGGCGTGCCGAAGGGCCGGCGCTGATCGGCGAGCTGAGCGACCTCCGCGAGCACGCCCCGTGGGAACCGGAGGCCGTTGCCGCCGCCGTGCTGCCGATGTGCGGTGAGGGCGGCTTGCCCCACCATCGCCGCTCGGCCGAAGCCCTCGGCGAGTGGTTCGGCGTCGAGCCGATCGTGCTGGCCGATGCCCGGCACTTCGGCCCGAACACACACCCGGATGCGATGGGCGAGGTGGTGGCGGCGTTCGTGTCCGGCGTGCTGGCCTGAGGCAGCGGAGCAATGACGAGCGTCAGATCGCGACGACGCCGTCGCGCCGGACGGTGGTGGCGAGGGTCAGACCGAACGCGGCCACGGTCGCGAACGTCGCCATGGCGAGCGAGCCGCGCACGCCGAACGCCTCGAACAGCTGGCCCGACAGGATCACCGAGGTTGCTCGGGCGACGGTACCGAGCGCGTTGCTGATCCCGATCGCACGTCCGCGTGCGGCCGGCGCGGCCTCGGTGACGAGCGTCAACGACGCGACGAACGCGAACTCGAAGCCGGTGAGATACAGCGCCAACCCGACCACCGCGATCAGCGTCGAGTCGGCGACGGCCATCACCACGCCGCCCGCCACCAGCGCGACCAGACCGGCCAGCACCGACCGTCGGGCGCCGATGCGGTCGGCGAACGCGGCGACCGAGACCGACGACGCCAACTCGACCGCGCCGAACCCGGCCGCGATCAGCCCGAGCCCGCCGGTCGAGACGCCGTACTCGTCGTCGAGCCAGGCCCCTGAGATCACGAAGATCCCGAGCCCGGCCATTGCGATCGCGGCAGAGGCCAGCATCGGCGGCCATGCGCTGCGGGGGAGCGGCTCCCGTGGTGGACGCACGTCACGAGCGACGAGCGGCACCACGACGCCGGGGGCCACCCTGACCCGGACGACCACCATCGCGACGACGCTGGCGACTGCGAGCGCCACGTACGGCCCACGCCAGCCGAACCGCTCGATCAGCACTGCGAGGATCGGCGCGCCGATCAGCAACGCCAGCGCCCAGGACGTCTCGTAGATCCCGATCGCACGACTGCGACCGGCGAACGGCACGCGGTGGCCGATCCACGCGTGACCGGCGATGGTGTGGTTCGCGATGCCGATCACGAGCAGCGCGAATGCGATCGCGAACGTCCACGTGGTGCCACCGAGGGCGATGATCGACGACACGCCGACGAGCGCGATGCCGGCCATGAACACCGTTCGTTCACGACCGCGATCGAGCTGCGATCCGGTGGCGAGCGTGGAGAGCCCGCCGAGTTCGGCAACGCCCATGATCCCCGTCAGGGTGCCCGTGGTGGTGTCGAACGCCCGCTCGAGCGTCGGCAGGAACGGCCCGACCCACCGCAGCGCGGTGTTGGTGACCACCTTGGCGCCGGTGAGCGCGGCGAGCTGCGACCGTGTGCTCGGCTCGGTGACGCTGACGCCCGGCGCGCTCACGTGCGTGACGTGCGGATCTGCACGTCACGCCCGAAGAACGAGCACGAGGTGTCGACCGTGGCACCACCGGCGCGCACCGCCGCCTCGACCTTGTCGGCGCACTCGTCGAGTGATGCGCGCTGCGACCACACGAGGACGCCGAGCAGCCCGAAGATCGCCACGAGGGCCAGCTTCTGCATGATGGTCTTCATCAGCCACGCCGATGCGATCGCGAGCCCGACGAGCGCGACCACCACCACGAGAGCGATGGTCTTGGCCTCTCCGAGGGTGAGCGCGAACATGCGGCCAACCCTAGCCAGCGCTCGCGCGGCGCCCGCTGCTCCACGACCGAACGGGCGCGTCGCGCCGTCGAGCCCGTAGCGTGGCCCGATGGCCGATCTACCGATCCAGATGTCGAGCGGATTGCCGAGCACCGTGCTCCCCGAGCCGGACGCGGCGTACCGCCACTCGCTCACACAGGCGCTCCAGTCGGACGACCCGAGGTCGGCGGTCGCCGACCTCGTCGCAGCCAACCCGCGAACGATGGAGGGGTGGGCTGCACTCGGGGCTCTCGGGCGCGACACGATCGAGCGCTACTCGGCGTACCGGGTCGGGTACCACCGCGGCCTCGACGCGCTGCGGGCGAACGGTTGGCGCGGCTCCGGGTACGTGCGCTGGGCAGCTCCGGGCAATCATGGCTTCCTGCGCTGCCTGCTCGGGCTCGCCGTCATGGCCGACACGATCGGCGAGTCCGACGAGGCGACGCGCTGCCAGCAGTTCCTGCTCCAGCTCGACCCATCGGGCGTGCCGTCCGACGAGTTGGATCCCTTCCGTCGCTCCTGATGCCGGTCACGGGCATCGTCCTCACCGGCGGGCGGAGCTCGCGGATGGGCACCGACAAGGCACTCGTCGCTGTGGGCGGTGTCCCGATGGCGCGCCGGGTGGCCGGCGCGCTCGCTGCGGGCGGTTGCGACCCGGTGTGGTGCCAGGGTGGTGATGCCCGTGCCCTGGTATCGATCGGGCTCACGTTTCGGCCCGACCCGAGCGCTCACCCCGGCCCGTTGGCGGCGATCGCCGAGGCGCTGCGGGCGGCAGCTCCCGCCGACGCACTGATCGCCGCCTGCGACCTGCCTGATCTCGACGGCGCCACCGTGCGCCAGCTCATCGAAGCGTCCGTGCACGACCACACCGGGCTCGACCACGGGGCACCGGTGGTCGTCGCCGACGATGGTACGGGTGCCCATCTCCTCGCATGGTGGAGCAGTGCGGCGCTCGCTGCCCTCGATGCGTTGATCGCTGAGGGCGTGGTCTCGTACCGGACAGCGCTCGACCGGCTCGGCGCCCGCCACGTCGCGGTGGCACCGGCCGCAGTGCGCAACGTCAACCATCCGGTCGACCTCGGCCCGGACGGGTAGCCTGACTCGTCATGGCGATTGCTGAGATCACGGTCGACGAGCTCGCGGAGCTGATGCAGGCGGGCGTTCGTCTCATCGACGTCCGCGAGCCGAACGAGTACGAAGAGGCCCGTGTGCCCGGCGCAGTACTCGTTCCGCTCGGCACCGTCCCCGATCAGGTCGACGCATTCCGGGGCGACGGCCCGACGTACGTGATCTGCCGTTCGGGCGCTCGCAGCATGCGGGCGTGCGAGTTCGTCAACGAGCACGGCGTCGAGGTGGTCAACGTCGCGGGTGGCACGGTGGCGTGGCTCGAATCGGGCCGCGAGTACGCCACCGGCGCTGCGTGAGCACGGTCCCGAGCGCCCGTCCGCACCGCTGGGTCGACCAGCAGGCGGAGCTCGAGGCGGTCATCGACGAACTCCTCGCCCATCCCGCCTACGCGATCGACACCGAGTTCCACCGCGAGCGCACCTACTTCCCGACGCTCGCGCTGCTGCAGTTGGGCTGGGACGACGAACTGGTGTTGGTCGACCCGCTGGCGGTCGACGTCACCGTGCTACGGCGACTCTTCGACTCCGAGGTCGAGGCGGTGTTCCACGCCGCCCAGCAGGACCTCGACGTGCTCACCCACGCAGTCGGCGCCGTGCCGGTCAACTTCTTCGACACCCAGATCGCAGGTGGGTTCCTCGGGTACGGCACCCCATCGCTGGTGTCGATCCTCAACGGTGAGCTCGGCGTCAACCCGCCGAAGGGTGATCGACTGACCGACTGGTTGCGTCGCCCACTCACCGAGGCACAGCGTGAGTACGCAGCCAGTGACGTCGCGTACCTGATCGAGCTCGCCGACGGGCTGAAGCGTCAACTCGCCGAGCACGGTCGCACCGACTGGGTGGTCGAGGCATGTCAGGAGCTGCGGCGGCGCCCCACCAGCGGCACCCAGCCCGACGACGCGTGGACCCGACTGAAAGACGTGCGTGGGCTGCGGCCACGCGCCCGGGCCGTCGCCCAGGCAGTTGCCGCGTGGCGCGAGCGAGCAGCGATGGAACGCAACATCCCGGTGCGTCAGATCCTGCCCGACCTCGCTGTGCTCGGCATCGCCCAGCGGCAACCGGCCAGCGAGAAGGAGCTGTCGCAGGCGCGCGGCGTCGACGAACGCTTCAGCCGGGGCAAGCTCGCCCAGGAGATCCTGGCAGCGGTTGCAGCCGGCAAGGAGGCCGAGCCGCCCGAGGCGCGTCCCGGCGGAGACGACCTCGATCGCGACCTCCGGCCGGCGGTGACGCTGGTGTCGGCGTGGGTCAGCCAGGTGGCGCGCGCCGAGAAGATCGACACCGCGATCCTTGCGACTCGCGCCGATCTCGTCGAGTTGCTCGCCGGTGAACCCGATGCCCGCCTCGCCACCGGCTGGCGCGCCGAGGTGCTCGGCGACGGGATCACCAGGCTGGTGGCGGGCGATGCGGCGTTGACGTTCGACCGCGAGGGCGGGCTCCGACTGGTCGACGTGCGCCCGGCCTGACCGCTGCGATCGTGCGGATCGGACGGTACGTCAGAGCGCCCGGCGCACGACGGTGCGCAACTTGCGCCACAGTGCGTCGAATGCAGCGATCGGCTCGGCGGCGCGGCTGCCGTACGCGTGGATCGGTCGTCGCTCGCCGATCGCCTGGTTGACGATCACCCGTTGGGGGAGCGGCGGCATCCAGATCGCCTGGCGCCCGACGATCCGCGTCAACTCGTCGATTCGGCGTTCCGCCTCACTCGACACGGACGGCACCCGATTGAGCACCACGCCGGCGAGTTCGAGCTCCGGGTTGGTTGCTTCCCACACGTCGTCGATCAGGTCGGCCACGCCGCCGATGCCGCGCAGGCCGAGTGCCGATGGCTCGACGATGACGACCGCGTGGCGTGACGCAGTGAGCGCGCTGCGTGTCAGGTTGCCGAGTGATGGGGGACAGTCGACCAGCACCACCTCGTACTGGTCCTCGATCGCGTCGAGCGCCTTGCGAAGGCGTTTGGCGTTGCCGACCTCGTGATCCTGCAGCGACGGCGAGCTCGGCAGCACGTCGATCAGCTCGGACCACGACGAGGGCACCACGGCTGCGCTGGCCCGGGCGCCATGCTCGATGACATCGGCGACCGTGACCGATGTCTCACTCGGGTCGACGCCGAGCACCCACGAGCTCGACGCCTGGGGGTCGAGGTCGACCACCAGCACCCGCCTCCCGGCGGCCGCTGCTGCCGACGCCAACCCCAGCGTGACGGTGGTCTTGCCGACTCCGCCCTTCTGGTTGAGGATCGCCACGGTGCGTTGCACCCCACCATCGTAGATGCGGGCGGCGCTGGCCACGTCGGCGGCGAACGGACCGATCGCGACGAGATCGCGGCCATGTCGGCCATGCAGGGCGGTGGTGTGCCGATCGCCGCCAACCCGGTCCGTCGCGTGGCGCGATCATGCAGGTAGAGTCGAATGCAATGTCAATTCTCTAGTGCAAACGGGAGCCCTGCTGTGAAGAAGGGTCGTCATCGCCGCTTCGAAGAAGCGCGAAAACTGAAGCAGTCGGGTCCGGGAGCGTTCGATCTCGGGTTCGGTGACACGGGGCGGTCGAGTCAGACCGCCACCGACGACGAAGAGGACGAGTACGCCGCGCTCGCGGAGAAGTACGGCGTCACCTTCGACGACGACGACGACACCGACGACTGACAGCGACAACCCTCCCGGCGGCCATCCGGCGCCGGCAGCACGAGCTCAGCGTTCGCGAATCTGGTTCAGCGCGCTCCGACGCACCGTCGGGTGGGGGAGCGGGACCCAGTTCGAGCGCTCCAACTGCTCGACCATCAGCCCGTAGATCTGTTCGCCCACCAGTTCGACGATCTCGTCGCGCGATGCCCGATAGACAGGCTCGTTCCCGCTGAACGCCTCCGGAGCCTCGGTGCACCACCAGTGGAACTCGGCCCCGCCCTCACCCCAGTCGCGCCGCTTCCACTCACGCAGGCGCGACACCACGTGTCCGTGGTCATCGGTCTCGTGTTCGAGGCGGATCGGCACCTGCCAGCACACGTTGGGTTTCCAGTCGAGCGGCCGCTCGCCGGCCTCGAGCGCAGCGATGTGGAGCGCACACCCGGTGCCCCCGGCGAACCCTGGTCGGTTGAGGAAGATGCACGCATCGTCGACGAGGCGCGTCGCGGCGGTGGGCGACCCGTCAGCGTCGGGTTCACCGCTGCGCAGGAACCCCTTCTTGACCGCCTTGGCGTGGAACTGCATGTGCTCGGGCTTCACCCGGACGAATGCCCGCACGACGGTCTGGACGTCGTCGTCGTCGATGAAGTGTGCGCCGTAGCTGCAGCATCCCTGTGCCATGTCGGCCGCAGGGGCGTCGAGCACCCCCTGACACCCCTCGCCGTAGATGCAGCGATGGTTCGAGCGGAGGTAGGTCGCGTCGAAGAACCAGGTGCGCTCCTCGCCGGGATCCTCGAACGAGATCCACTCGTGGACGTCGCTGGTCATCGGATCGGGAGTCGTCTCGGGGTTCGCCACCGGCGCGCACGCTACTCGCCGCGTGCGAAGCCGCCCCGGTACGGTCGCCGCCGGTGACGAACCTGGGGGACGGTGAGCCGGTGCCGTCAGCGTCGATCGATGCTGGCGACGACTGGCAGCGCGCGGGCCTCGACCCGCGACGCGCCCGACGCGTGCTCGCGCTCGTCTCGATCGGCTTCTTCATCACGGCGCTCGACTTCACGATCGTCAACGTCGCGTTCCGGCCGATCGAGGACGACTTCGGCCCAGCCGCAGCGTCGCTCCTGCCATGGACACTGTCGGGCTACTCGATCGCGTTCGCGGCCGGGCTGCTCACCGCGGGTCGGATGGCCGATGCATTCGGACGCAAGCGGGCCTTCCTCCTGGGCAACCTCGTGTTCACGGTCGCGTCGCTCCTCTGCGGGCTGGCACCGAACGCCGAGTTGCTGGTCGCCGGGCGTGTGGTGCAGGCGCTCGGGGGCGCGTTGATCGTGCCCACGGCGACAGCCCTGGTGCTGCCCGAATACCCGGTCGAACGGCGCACGCACGTGTTCGGCATCGCCACCGCGATGGGCAGCATCGCCGCCGGGACCGGGCCGGTGGTGGGCGGGGTCCTCACCACACAGGTCGGTTGGCGCTGGGTCTTCCTGATCAACCTCCCGATCGGGCTGGTGACTGCGATCGTGGGGGCTCGGCTCCTGCGCGAGTCGCGGGATCCACACGCGGCGCGCCGGCCCGACCTGCTGGGCGCGCTGCTGGCGGTCGGGTCGGTCGGCCTGCTGGTGCTCGCGATCGTCGAGGGTGAGCACTGGGGTTGGTCGTCGGCGCCGACCGCGCTGGTCGCGATGACCGCCGGCGTGCTCGGCGTCGTGTTCGTCGCCCGGTGCCGACGGGTGCCCGATCCCGTGCTCGACATCACGCTGTTCCGGCTCCGCTACGTGTCGTCGGCGAACGCGGTGAACGTGCTGTGGTCGATGGGGTTCTACGCGATGTACTTCACGAACGTCGGATGGCTGCAGGAGGCATGGGGGTACTCGGCCCAGCAGTCCGGGTTCGCCTACGCGGCCGGCCCGGTCAGCGCCACCGCGGCGTCACTGCTGTTGGCCGGTCGGCTCCGGCGGTTCGGTGCGGTCCGGATCGTCGTGGGCGCCACGTTGCTCGTCGCGATCAGCAACCTCGCGTTCATGGCCGTCTCGGACGAGCGCCACCGGTATCTCCAGTTGTTCCTGCCGCTCACCCTGCTGCTCGGGCTCGCCATCGGCTCGGTGATCCCGATCCTGAGTGGGGCCGCCAACGGCTACCTCCCCGCGAACCGGTTCGCGATGGGTTCGGCGATCTACACGACGGGTCGTCAAGTCGGTGCCGCACTCGGCATCGCCATCGTCAGCGTCCTGCAGGTCCGCGACCCTGGAATTCCCGGCCTCCATCACTCGTACTGGTACGTCGCAGGGGTGATGGTCGCCGCCGCGACCGTGATGGCGACCACCTACCGGACACCCACCCACGACCAGATGCGAGCGGCTGGAGCCACCCGCTGAGCCCGGGCAACCCCTGCGGGCCTCGTTGCCACCATCGGTAGGCTGATCAGCCTCATGAGCAGCCGAATCAGCGCCGACCAGCTCCGTCAGTCCTTCCTCGACTTCTTCGCCGCGAAGGACCATGCCGTCGTGCCGTCTGCGAGCCTGATCCCGCACGACCCGACGGTCATGTTCACGGTGGCGGGCATGGTGCCGTTCAAGCCGTACTTCGTCGGCGACGAGGTGCCGCCCTACAGCCGGGCGGTCAGCTCGCAGAAGTGCGCCCGCGCCGGTGGCAAGCACAACGACCTCGACGATGTCGGCCGCACCAAGCGCCACCTCGTGTTCTTCGAGATGCTCGGCAACTTCAGCTTCGGCGACTACTTCAAGGCCGAGATCATCCCGTGGAGCTGGGACCTCGTCACCGGCGACCCGGCGTCGGGCGGGTGGGGGTTCGACGGCGATCGCCTCTGGATCACGGTTCACGAGACCGACGACGAGGCCGAGGCGATCTGGCACGAGCAGGTCGGCGTGCCGCTCGACCGGATCCAGCGCCTGGGCGACAAGGACAACTTCTGGCAGATGGGCGACACCGGGCCGTGCGGGCCGTGCTCCGAGATCCACATCGACCGGGGGCCCGAGTTCGGCCCCGAGGGTGGGCCGCTCCACGATCCTCAGGGCGATCGGTTCATGGAGTTCTGGAACCTCGTCTTCATGCAGTACAACCAGGCTGCCGACGGGACGCGGACGCTGCTGCCCAAGCCGTCGGTCGACACCGGCGCGGGCCTCGAGCGGATCCTCGCGCTGCTCCAGGGCGTCGACTCCGTCTGGGAGACCGACCTGATGCAGCCGCTGATCGACACGGCCCAGTCGGTCACCGGCAAGACGTACCGCGTCGGCGACTACGACGATCGCGACAGTTTCGCGATGCGCGTGCTCGCCGAGCACGCGCGCTCGTCCACCATGCTCGTCACCGACGGCGTGTTCCCGTCGAACGAGGGCCGCGGCTACGTGCTGCGGCGCATCATCCGTCGCGCGGTGCGCTACGCCTACCTGCTCGGCACCGACGACCTCGTGATGCCGCGCCTCGTCGAGACCGCGATCGACGTCATGGGCGACGCGTACCCCGACGTCGTGAAGAGCAAGGACTTCGTGGTCGGCGTCCTCACCCGCGAGGAGGAACGCTTCCGCCACACCCTGAAGACCGGCCTCGGCATCCTCGACGAGTCGCTCGCAACCGGTTCGGCGCTGTCGGGATCGACGGCGTTCGTGCTCCACGACACGTACGGCTTCCCCCTCGAACTCACCCAGGAGATCGCAGGCGAGCGGTCGATCGATGTCGACCTCGCAGGGTTCGAGCAGGAGATGGCGGCCCAGCGTGAACGCGCCAAGGCAGCCCGCAAGGGCAATGCCGCCGACGACGGCCGGATGGAGGGATACCGCGACGTGCTCGACCAGTTCGGGCAGACCGAGTTCGTGGGCTACGCCAGCGACGACGCCACGGCTCGCGTGCTCGCCGTGCTGCCGGGCGACAGCGCCGACGACGGCACCCCGATGATCGAGGTGTTCCTCGACCGGTCGCCCTTCTACGCCGAGTCCGGCGGTCAGGTGGGTGACACGGGCTCGATCGTCACCGACGCCGGTCGCGCCGAGGTGGTCGACACGACGTTCGCGCTGCCCGGGCTGCGGCGCCACATCGCGAAGCTGGTCGACGGTGAGATCACCGCCGGCCACGAGGCCACCGCCACGATCGACGCCGATCGGCGCAGCGCGATCCGTCGTAACCACACCGGGACCCACCTCCTCCACTGGGCGCTGCGGCGCGTGCTCGGCGACCACGTCAAGCAGGCCGGCTCCTACGTCGGCCCCGATCGGCTCCGGTTCGACTTCTCGCACTACGAGGCGGTCACCGCCGAGCAGATCACCGAGATCGAGTCGCTCGTCAACGCCGAGACGCTGCGCAACGAGCGCGCCCGCATCTTCGAGACCACCAAGACCGAGGCCGAGGCGATGGGCGCAATCGCGTTCTTCGGCGACAAGTACGGCGATCTGGTGCGCGTGCTCGAGGCGGGCCCGTCGATCGAGCTGTGCGGTGGCACCCATGTCAGCGCCATGGGAGACATCGGGCTGCTCAAGGTGGTCAGCGAGAGTTCGATCGGCTCCAACCTGCGCCGCATCGAGGCGATCACCGGGGCCGCCTCGGTCGAGTTGCTCCAGCATGACGAAGCCGCCCTCGCGCAGATCGGGCAGCTCGTCGGGACCGCCGGCGGTGACGTGGTCACGGGCGTGCAGCGCAAGCTCGACGAGATCAAGAGCCTCCAGACCGAACTCAAGCAGCTCCGCAGCCAGCTCGCGAGCGGGCGCGCTGCCGAGATCGCGGCGGCCGCCGCCGACGGCGTCGTCGTCGAGCGTCTCGACGGGGTCGAGCCGAACGACCTGCGAGAGCTCGCCATCGCCGTGCGCCAGCAGGGTGTGCGCCGCGTCGTGCTGATGGGCGTCACCCCCACGGGCGGGGTCAGCCTCGCCGCTGCGGTGCAGCCGTCCGAAGGCGTCGAGGCCTCCGACCTCATCAAAGCCGCGGCGCGAGCCGTCGGTGGCGGGGGCGGCGGCAAGGGCGACATCGCCACGGCCGGTGGCAAAGACCCGTCGGGCCTCGACGAAGCGATGCGGATCGCCCTGGAGGCGGCCACCGCGTGAGCGGTACCGGCATCCGCGCGCTCGGCGTCGACCCGGGCACCAAGCGGATCGGGCTCGCCATCAGCGACCTGTCCGGCACGATCGCGTCGCCGCTCACCGTGCTGCAGCGCAGCCGGTCGGCGCAGCACGACCTGGCCGAGATCGCCCGCATCGCCCGCGACGAGGAGGCCGAGGTCGTCGTGGTCGGCCTGCCGATCAACATGGACGGCAGCGAGGGCCCTGCGGCGAAGCGTGCCCGCGACGAGGCGCGGCGCCTCGCTACCGTGGTGGGCGTGCCGGTCGAGATGCACGACGAGCGTCGCACCACGGTGTCGGCCGATCGCAGCATGCTCGAGGCCGGGCTCAATGCTGTCGAACGCCGCCAGCGCGTCGACAAGGTGGCGGCCGCGATCATGCTCCAGTCCTGGCTCGACGCTCGTCGTCACCGATCGGCGGGCTGACCGTGCGAACCCCATCGCATGCGAGCGAGTGGGAACTCGACGACTGGGACGAGGTCGCCGAGGTGCCCGCCGTCGAGGTGCTCCCTCGCCAGTCCCGCCTGCTGAAGTGGACGGTGTGGGGTGCGTTCATCGTCGCCACGGCACTCCTGCTCATCGCCGGCTGGATCGGTTGGTGGTACCTCGACCGCACTCGCCCGGACGGCGAGCTCGGTCCGCCCGTCGAGTTCATCGTCGCCGACGGCACCACCGTCGACGCCCTGGCACAGCAGCTCGAGGGGCGGGGCTTCGTCGACGACGCCGAGGTGTTCACCTGGTACATCGAGCGGCAGGGCGGGCTCGACATCGTGCCGGGCTACTACCAGCTCCGCACGGGCGACCACATGGGCAACGTCCTCGCCCGCCTGCGCACCCCGCCCGACCAGACGTACTTCCGGGTGACGTTTCCCGAGGGTTTCACCGTGCAGCAGATGGCCGAGCGGCTCGCCGCCGAGCAACCGCGACTGACCGTCGACGGGTTTCTCGCGGCAGCCGACAATCCCGACGTGCGGTCGCGATTCCGCCCGCTCGGGGTCACGAGCCTGGAGGGGCTGCTGTTCCCCGACACGTACCAGGTGTCGAACGCGGACAACGAGGCGCAGGTCGTCGAGCGCATGGTCGGTCTGCTGGAGCGCGTCGCCGACCAGGAGGATCTCGAGGAAGGTGCCGCCCGGCTGGGCCGCACGCCGTACGAGGTCCTCGTGATCGCGTCCATGATCGAGAAGGAAGCCAAGCTCGAGGAGGACCGCCCGAAGATCGCCCGGGTGATCTACAACCGGCTGTTCATCGAGATGCCGCTCCAGATCGACGCAGCCGTCTACTACCAGCAGGACCGGTCGATCCCGTTTCCCGAGCTCCGCCAGATCGACACGCCGTACAACACCTACCTGCGCCTCGGGCTGCCGCCGACCCCGATCGCGAACCCAGGGCGGGCATCGATCCGTGCTGCGCTCAACCCCGCGCCGAACCCGCCGCCGGGTGACCCGCTGTGCCAGGTGCTGCCCGACCCGACGGCGAACTGCGTCTACCTGTTCTACGTGCTCGCCGACGAGGAGGGTGGGCATGCGTTCGCCGTCACCGCCGACCAGCACCAGGCCAACGTGAACGCCGCCGCTGCAGCAGGGTTGCTCGACTGATGCCGACGCTCCAACCCATCTCCGGTGCGACGCGCCTCGCCGCGGTGATCGGCTCGCCGGTCCGACATTCGTTGTCGCCTGCCCTGCACAACGCTGCCTTCGCTGCGGCGGGTCTCGATTGGCGGTTCCTGGCGTTCGACGTCGCTCCCGGCCGAGCCGCCGACGCGATCGCCGCGATGCGGACCCTCGGAATCGCCGGCCTCGCCGTCACCACGCCGCACAAGGCCGACGTGGCCGCCGCCGTCGACGAGGTCGACGCTGCGGCCGCTGCCCTGCGGTCGGTCAACACGGTGCTGCTGCGCGACGACGGCTCGACGTTCGGTGCGTCGACCGACGGGGAGGGCTTCGTCGACGCGGTGCGCGCCGCCGGCGTCGACCCCGACGGTGCGCGCGTGGTGGTGCTGGGAGCCGGGGGAGCGGCACGGTCGATCGTCGACGCGCTCGGCCGGGCCGGGGTCGCCGACCTCGCGGTCGTCAACCGGAGCGAAGCCAACGCCGAGGCCGCCGCCGCGCTGGCACCGATGGGCCGGATCGGATCGACCGACGACATCGCCGGTGCCGACCTGCTGGTCAACGCGACGTCCGTCGGCATGGGGAACGACGATCTCCCGCTCGATGATGCGCTCCTGCACGCCGGGCTCACCGTGGCCGACATCGTCTACCACCCACTGCACACGTCGCTGCTGCGAGCTGCAGCAGCGACCGGCGCGCGGTGCGTCGACGGGCTCGGCATGCTCGTCCACCAGGCGTGCCGGCAGCAGCTGCTCTGGACCGGCCACGCACCCGATCCCGCCGAGATCCGCGCCGCCGCGATGGCCGAGCTCGCGATGCGCCGCTGAACAGGCCCTACGGCGTCGTCCCGAGGACCGCGTCGGGCTCTGCCACGGCGGCACCGAGCCGCGCTGCGAGCACCCGTACCGCTGCTCGCAGCTCGGTGCCGCCCACCACCACGAAGGGCACCGGGACCGCTGCCAGCCACTCGCCGGCGTACATCGTGGTGTTGTCGGTGCTGCCGATCAGTGCGCATCGAACGCCGCCGTCGACGGGTTCGAGCCGACCCATCACCGTGCTGACATGCGGCGCGACGACGCCGGCCGGAGCATCGAAGACGACATGTGTCGGGTGGCGCCGTTGCGATCCGAGGTGCTCCTCGAGCCACGCAACCGGATCGAGGTCGAGCGGTCGTTCGACGGTCAAGTGGCTGGCGCACGGTTCGACGCATTCGATGCGGTCCACTCGATACGTGCGCGCTGCGCCGGCATGATGTGCGAAGCAGATCAGGTACCACCGGCCGTGCCGGACGACGAGCGCCCACGGGTCGACCAGGGCGTGCACGGTCTGCCCGGATGCCCTGCGGTACTGGAACTCGAGGCTCTGACGCTCTGCGATGCCCTCGACGAGCACCGTCGCAATGGATGCGTCCGGCCTGACGGCGCGCCGATCGGGGGCGGCGAGCGCGAGCTGGCGCATCGTTGCGGCGTGACGCCCGACGGCATCGGGGAGCGCACTGACCAGTTTGCCGAGCGCAGCTCCGACTGGATCGTCGTCATCGGCTGCGGCGTGGTGGCCGTCGAGCACCGCCATCACGAGACCGAGTGCTTCCGCTGCCGTGAAGACGAGCGGCGGAGGTCGGACGCCTCTCCCGAGTCGGTAGCCGCCGTACGGGCCGGTCGTCGACTCGACGGGGATGCCAGCGTCCCGGAGGTTCGCGATGTAGCGACGAGCCGCACGGTCCGACACACCGAGCCGATCCGCGAGCTGCTGTGCCGTCACCCCGCCGCGCACCTGTAGCAACTCGAGCGTCCGGAGCGCCTTGGCGGTCGGGCTAGCGACGAGTGGGTCCACGTGTGAACGCTATCCCGCGATCCCGGACGTGTTCCGTCCGGGATCGGCTCTATGGTCGACTCATGACCAATCCGCACGACGTCATCCTCATCGCCGGGCTGTGGCTCCCCGCATCGGTCTGGGACGAGGTCGGCGAGCACCTCGTCGCCGCCGGACACCGCCCGCGGGCGGTGTCGCTCCCCGGTGTCGACGACGGCGTGACGGCAGCGACGCTCGGCGACCAGCTCGCCGCCGTCCTCGGCCATGTCGACGCGGCCGATCGTCCGATCGTCGTCGGCCACTCGGCAGCCGCCACACTCGCCTGGATGGCGGCCGACCGACGACCCGACGCAATCGCAGCGGTCGTGATGATCGGGGGCTTCCCGGCCGCTGACGGGGCTGCGTACGCCGACTTCTTCGACATCGTCGACGGGGTGATGCCGTTCCCGGGTTGGCCGGCGTTCGACGGGCCCGACAGAGCGGACCTCGATGCCGAATCTCGCAGCCGGCTCGCGGCGACCATGGCACCGGTCGCCGAGGGTGTAGCGCGGGGCAGGGTCCAGTTCGCCGACCCTCGCCGGTTCGATGTGCCGGTGACGCTCGTCTGCCCCGAGTTCGATCCCGTTCAGGCGCAGGAGTGGATCGATGCCGGCGACCTTCCCGAGTTGGCGCACGCTCGGCAGCTGTCGCTCGTCGACATCGACAGCGGTCATTGGCCCATGGTCACCCGACCTGCAGAGCTCGCCCGGTTGATCGCCGGCTCGATCGAGGGCTGAGCGGCGATGCAGTACACGGTGCATGAGTTGAACGCTTCGACGTGGCCGCTCTTCGCCGAGCTCGTCGAGCGCAACAACGGCATCTTCGGTGGGTGCTGGTGCATGGGGTGGCACCCCGAGGCCGCCGAGGCGGGCATCAGCAAGCGCAACGCCAAGGAGGAGCGCGTGCGGACAGGGCGGGCGCACGCCGCGCTCGTGGTCGACAGCAGCGGCGTGGCGCAGGGATGGTGCCAGTACGGCAGCCCGGAGGAGCTGCCCAACATCAAGCACAGGCGGATCTACCTGCAGGACCAGCCACCGGTGCCCGACTGGCGGATCACCTGCTTCTATGTCGACACCCGCCACCGCGGGCAGGGCGTCGCCCGAGCTGCGCTCGGCGGCGCGCTCGATCAGATCGCACGGCTCGGCGGCGGGCTGGTCGAGGCGATTCCCGAGGTCACGGCCGGGCGTGAGGCGCACGGGAGGTTCCTGTACAGCGCGACCGTCGAGCTGTTCGAAGCCCACGGCTTCAGCCGGGTTCGTCAGGTCGGCAAGCACGCGTGGATCGTGAACCGTCAGGTCGTGCCGGTCGCGTGACGGCGCCGTCCGGGCGGCGGGCCGGATCGCGCCGGTAACCTCGCCGGATGCTTCGGTTCCTCACGGCTGGCGAGTCCCACGGGCAGGCGCTCGTCGTCATCGTCGAGGGGTTGCCCGCCGGGCTCGAGATCACCGTCGAGGAGATCCAGGACGAGATGGCGCGCCGCCGCCTCGGCTACGGCCGCGGGCCGCGCCAGCGATTCGAGCAGGACGAGCTGACCCTCATCGGCGGCGTCCGCCACGGCCGCACGCTGGGCTCTCCGGTGGCGATCGAGATCAAGAACAGCGAGTGGTTCCGCAGCGACAAGTGGCACGAGGAGATGTCGCCCGCGCCCGGCGCCACCAAGGATCCGCTCACCCAGGTCCGGCCCGGCCACGCCGATCTCGCCGGCATGCAGAAGTACGGCTTCACCGATGCGCGCGACGTGCTCGAGCGGGCCAGTGCCCGCGAGACCGCGGCCCGAGTCGCGGCGGGCGCGCTGGCCAAGAAGCTCCTGTCGTACCTCGGTGTCGAGATCATCTCCCACGTCATCCAGCTCGGCGCCGTGAAGGTTGCCCCGCAGTCGCCTCGTCCCACGCCCGCCGATCTCGAACGCGTCGACACCGACGAGGTGCGCTGCTTCGATCCGGCTGCGAGCGAGCTCATGGTCGACGCCATCAAGGCGGCCGCCAAGGAGGGCGACTCGCTCGGCGGTGTCGTCGAGGTGCTCGGCTTCGGTGTGCCGGTGGGGCTCGGGTCGCACGTCCACTGGGATCGCAAGCTCGACGCGCTGCTCGCCCAGGCGTTGATGTCGATCCAAGCCGTGAAAGGTGTCGAGATCGGCGACGGGTTCGAGGTCGCCGGGAGGCTCGGCAGCCAGGCCCACGACGCGATCAGGTGGGACGCCGACACGGCGTCGTACACCCGCCTGTCGACCCTTGCGGGCGGCCTGGAGGGTGGCATGACCAACGGCGAGCTGCTCGTGGCACGCGCCGCCATGAAGCCGCTCGCCACGCTCAACCGGCCCACCCTCGAAACGGTCGACACGGCCACCAAGGAGTCGGCGGTGTCGTTCAAGGAGCGCACCGACGTCACCGCCGTGTCGGCGATGGGCGTCGTCGCCGAGACGATGGTCGCGCTGGTGCTCGCCCAGGAGGCGCAGCGCAAGTTCGGTGGCGACTCGGTCGGCGAGTTCGTGCGCAACGCCGAGGCGTTCCGCCTCACGCTCTGAGCGGTGGGCCGTGGCGTCGTCGACTGGCACACTGGAGCGATCATGAACGCACCGCTGCGCCGGGTGACGGTCCCGATCGAGGGGCGTGCGTACGAGGTCGTCGTCGGGCTCGGTGCGGTGGCCGAACTGCCGTCGCTCCTGCCTCCTACGGCCAAGCGGATCGCGGTCGTCTCCCAGGAGGGCGTGCCAGTCCAGATCGAGACCACGTTGCCACACGAGGTCTTCTGCATCGGTCAGGGCGAGCAGCACAAGACCCTCGCCACCGTCGGCGACCTGTGCCGCGGCTTCGCCCGGATGGGCCTGACCCGCAACGACGTCGTCGTCGGCGTGGGTGGCGGCATGGTCACCGACGTGGCCGGCTTCGCTGCCGCCTCGTACCACCGTGGCGTCCCGGTGGTGCACGTCTCGACCACGCTGCTCGGGATGATCGACGCGGCGATCGGCGGCAAGACGGGCGTCAACCTGCCCGAGGGGAAGAACCTCGTCGGCGCGTTCTGGCAGCCGTCGGGTGTGATCTGCGACCTCGATGCGCTCACGACGCTGCCCGAACGCGAAGTGCGGTGCGGGTACGGCGAGATGGCCAAATACCACTTCCTCACCGGTGACGACCTCCTCGCGCTCGATCTCACCGATCGTGTCGCCCGCTGCGTCGAGATCAAGGCCGAGGTGGTCGCCTCCGACGAGCGCGAAGGTGGCCGCCGGGCGATCCTCAACTACGGCCACACGCTCGCGCACGCGCTCGAGATCGCGACCGAGCACCGGCTGGCCCACGGCGAGGCGGTGGCGATCGGGCTGATCTTCGCCGCCCATCTCGCCAACGAGCTCGGCCGGATCGACATCGCCCGGGTCGACGAGCACTTCGAGGTGGTCGGCGTGGCCTACGGGCTCGCGACCGACATCCCGCGCGGTCTCGACGCCGATCGTCTGCTCGACCTCATGCGCAAGGACAAGAAGGCGCTCGACGGGCTGACGTTCGTGCTCGACGGCCCGGCGGGCGTCGAGGTGGTGCCCGGCGTCGCCGACGAGCCCGTCCTGGCCGCGCTGGCGCGGATGCTGTGACGGAGCTGCGCACCGAACGCCTCCTGCTGCGCCGCTGGACCGAACGCGACCGCGAGGCGTTCCACGCGCTCAACAGCGATCCGGCTGTGATGGCCACGATCGGTCCGGTGATGAGCCGCGGCGAGTCGGACGCCTTCATGAACCGAATCGAGGCGCGATTCGACGAGCTCGGGTACGGGTTGTGGTGCGTCGAGTTGCTCGAGGGTGACGGGGTGCCGATCGGCTTCACCGGCCTCGCCGTGCCATGGTTCCGCGACGGCGTCGAGGTGGGCTGGCGCATCCGCTCCGAGCACTGGGGACGCGGCTACGCACCCGAGGCGGCACGTGCCTGCATCGACCACGCCTTCGACGTCCTCGGGCTCGACGAGATCATCTCGTTCACCGCGCGCACCAACACCAAGTCGCAGCGCGTGATGGACAAGCTCGGCATGACCCGCGACGAGTCGGCCGACTTCGACCATCCCAGCCTCCCCGTCGGCAGCCCCCTGCGCCCCCACGTCCTCTACCGCCTCGGCCGGGTACGGTTCGGGACGTGAGCGCACCGATCGTCCTGCTGTTGCACGGCCCGAACCTGAACCTGTTGGGGGAGCGGGAGCCGGCGATCTACGGGTCCGACACCCTCGACGACTACGTGGCGTTCACCACGGCCTCGGCCGAACGGCACGGTCTCGCCCTCGAGGCGTTCCAGTCGAACCACGAGGGTGAGCTGATCGACCACATCCACGGCGCTCGCGGGCGGTGCGCGGCGATCGTGATCAATCCGGGCGCGTTCACCCACTACTCGTGGGCGATCCACGACGCCCTGTCGGCGTTCGACGGGGTCAAGGTCGAGGTCCACATCTCGAACCCGAACGCGCGTGAGCCGTGGCGCCACACGAGCGTCGTGGCGCCCGTCGCGACCGGCTCGATCATGGGGTTCGGCAAGCACGGCTACGACCTCGCGATCCGGGCGGTCGCGGCGAAGCTCGGCCTGTGACCCGACCCGATCTTCCTCCCATCGAGTACGCCGGACGTGCCGCTGCCCTGCGCGAGCGCCTGACGGCCGCCGGCATCGACGGGCTCGCGATCACCGACCCGACGTCGCTCCGATGGGTCACCGGCTTCTCCGGCTCGAACGGCGCCGTCGCGGTCCTGCCCGACCGGATCGTGCTCGTCACCGACAACCGGTACCGCGAGCGTGCCGCCGAGGAGCTCGCCGCAGCCGGTGTCGAGGCCGAGGTGTTGATCGGTGTGACCCAACCCGAGCAGCGCGCACTGCTGGTCGGGGCGTTCGCCGGCTGCCGACAGGTCGGCGCCGAAGCGACGTCGCTCAGCCACGCGCGCTGGGAGCAGCTCGCCGGCGAGGTGCCGCTGGTGGCCGCCGACGGCCACGTCGCCGACCTGCGTCGTACGAAGGACGCCGGTGAGATCGCCCGCATGGAGCTCGCCTGCCGGTGCGCCGACGCGGCGCTCGCCGAGGTCGCACCCACGCTCGGCGACGGGCTCACCGAGGCCGACGTCCGCGACGAGCTCGAACACCGGATGCGCCGCCACGGCGCCGACGGTCCGAGCTACGCGACGATCGTCGCCAGCGGACCCGAGCACGCGGCGCGACCGCACCACGAGACCGGCCGGCGCTCGATCGTCGAAGGCGACACGGTGGTCATCGACGTCGGCGCGCTCGTCGACGGCTACCACTCCGACATGACGCGCAGCTTCGTGATCGGAACGCCCACAGCGCAGCAGCAGCGGCTGTACGACCTCCTCCTCGACGTCCAGCTCGCCGGGGTCGCCGCCGTCAGCGCCGGGACCGCCGCTAGCGACGTCGACGCGGCGTGTCGGGAACGGGTCGCCGACGCCGGTCTGATCGACTGGTACCTGCACTCGACCGGGCACGGCGTCGGGCTCCTGATCCACGAGGACCCCTTCGAATCGCCGGTGTCGACCATGACGCTCCGCGCCGGGGACGTCGTCACCGTCGAGCCGGGGCTCTATCGTGTTGGCTTCGGCGGCTTTCGCATCGAAGACCTCGTCGAGGTCACCCACGACGGCCACCGCATTCTCACAGCGTTTCCGAAGGACTCTCCATGCCTGCCATCACCACCAACGACCTGAAGACCGGGATCACGCTCGAGCTCGACAACGGCCTGTTCCAGGTCGTCGAGTTCCAGCACGTCAAGCCCGGCAAGGGCGGCGCGTTCGTGCGCACCAAGCTGCGCAACCTCAAGACGGGGAGCGTCTTCGATCGAACGTTCAACGCTGGGATCCGGGTCGAGCAGGCGATCATCAACCGCGAAGACATGCAGTTCCTCTACCGCGACGGTGACGACTACGTGTTCATGAACAACGACACGTACGACCAGATGAACGTGTCGCCGGTCGCGCTCGGCGATGCCGCCGACTACATGATCGAGGGCATGACGGCGCAGGTGGCGTTCTTCCAGGGCCAGATCATCTCGGTCGAGATCCCCGCGTCGGTCGAGCTGACGATCTCCGAGACCGAACCCGGCCTCCAGGGCGACCGCGTGTCGGGCGCCCGCAAGCCGGCGACACTCGAGACGGGCAAGGTCGTGCAGGTGCCGCTGTTCATCGAGACCGGCGACAAGATCCGGGTCGACACCCGCTCCGGCGACTACATGACGCGCGTCTGATCGCTGCCGCCTGATGGATCGACCGGATGAGCGTTCCGATGCGCGCGAGCGCGCCCTCTACCTCCTGTACGAAGCACACTCGAAGGGCATCGCACCCGCTGACACGATCGATCTGCAGGTCGTCGAGCCAGACGAGTTGACGCAGGAGCTCGTGCGCGGCGTCGACGCCCACCTCGACGCGATCGACACCCGCATCGCCGCCAAGGCGAAGGGGTGGACCTTGACCCGGATGCCGGTGCTCGACCTGAGCGTGATGCGACTCGCCGCGTTCGAGTTGCTCGAGCGGCCTCACGTGCCGACGGCCGTGGTGCTCAACGAGGCGGTCGAACTCGCGAAGCGGTACTCGACCGACGACTCAGGGCGATTCGTCAACGGCGTGCTTGCAGCGATCGCCGCCGACGCACGTCCAGCCGGTTGATTCGACGTCGCCGCCCCTCCGCCGGCGCCGCCGGTCGGTAATCTCAGGCCGCATGGGCAGCGCCGGGGTCGACGTCGAGCCAGAGTTCGAGGCGACCGAATCCGCTGACTCGGTGTCCGAGCCGGTGCCGGCCACATCGGCTGCCCGCCAGCGGTTCGACGACCTCGTTCTGCGGGTGATGGCGGTGCACCCTGCGACCTGGTTCGTGTGGATCGGCGTCGCCATCTTCGTGGTCGTGTTCGGCCGCCTCGGGGTGCAGCACCACCGCAACTTCGGTACGTGGGCCTTCGACATGGGGATCTACGACCAGGCGTTCTGGCTGGTGTCGCGCGGTCAGTCGTTCATGACGGTACGCGGCCTCGACTTCTGGGGGCACCACGTCAACCTCATCGCGTTCGCGTTCGCCCCGTTCTACTGGTTGGGCGCCGGCCCGTCGTTCCTCTACGTCGTGCAGGCCGGCGTGCTCGGACTCGGCGCCGTGCCGGCATACCTGATCGCCCGCGACCGGCTGGTGTCGCCGTGGGCCGGTGCCGTGATCGCCGTCGTTTACCTGATGTACGCGCCGGTGCAGTGGATCGCCTGGGCGAACTTCCACCCCGAGGCGTTGCTGATCACGCCGTTCCTGTTCGCGTGGTGGAACGCGACCCGGCGCAACTGGCGCTGGACATACGGCTGCGTACTGCTCGCACTGTCGATGCGCGAGGACGTCGCGATGGCGTTCGTGATCATGGGCGTGATCCTGTGGTGGGTGATGCGGCGCTCCGACGATGCATCGCAACGTGACCGTCGGCTCGCGCTGGGGATCACCCTGCTGGGCATCGCCTGGTACCTCATCAGCGTCCGCCTCGTGATCCCCGCGTTCAATCGGTGGCAGCAGCCGTTCTACGTCACCACGTTCTACGGCAACTACGGATCCGACTCGATCGACGTCGCTCGGACCGTGCTCACTCGGCCCGACCGGGTGGTGAGCGACGGCACGCAACCGGACCGGCTTCGCTTCTACCGCGACCTCCTGCTGCCATGGGGAGGGCTGCCGCTCGGCGGTCTCCTGCAGCTCGCGATGGCCGGCCCGCAGATGCTCGCGAGCATCATCGGCCTCAGCCCGTACGCCCGGTCGATCCGGTTCCAGTACACGTCGGTGATGATCGCCCCGATCGTGATCGCCGCGATCGAAGGGGTCGCGCTGGCGTTCCGCTACCGCTGGACGCGCCGTGTGGTGCTGCCGTGGCTGCTGCTGTGCGCGTACGTGAGCAACGTCGCCTGGTCGCCGTCGCCGATCAGCGCCAACGATCGGGTCTGGGCGGTCCCCACGGTCCGGCACGACTCGATGCGGGCGGCGCTCACGCTCGTGCCCGACGACGTGTCGGTCACCGCGACGTTCGCGCTGGTGCCGCACCTCACGCACCGTGAGCAGATCTACGACTGGCCCAACCCGTTCATCGAGGCGTACTGGGGCAACGACGACGGCTACCGCCTGCCCGACCCGAGCGAGATCGACTACCTCGTGCTCGACCTGCAGCACGTCGGCAACGACAAGCGCGAGCTGGTCGACGAGCTCACCGGCCCCGGCGGCGAGTACGAGGTGCTCTACGTCCAGGACGACGTGATGGTCGCCCGCCGCCCCGACACCCCCATCGTCGGCCAACCCGACCCCTGACCCACCGCCGGCTGGATATGGTGCGAAGGTGGGTTGATCTGCGTGACCGTCGATGCGTGCGAGTCGCGCTCACGATCGTCGTCGGCGCCACCGTCCTCGTCACTGCGTCCGTAGCGGTGCTTGCGCTGGCGGGAGGGCTCCGTCTGTCCGATCCGCGTCCAGCGATGGAAGCCGAAGGTCGCCGATTCGCCCCGCCGCAAGGGTCGACGCTGCTCAGCGTCACGAGATCGGAGATCGACAGAGTGTGCTTCCTGCAGTGCACCACGCGGTCGGTGACCCTCGAGTTCGAGGCGGCTGAGTCGCGAACGCCGAACGTGTGTCAGGACATACGCGCCGCCATTGAACAGTGGGCGGGTGAGGCTCGCGACAACTCGTGGGTCGGCTCGCCAGGTGAACCCGTGTACGAATGCGACGTCCGCGTCTCGATCGGCGGTGGGACGGGATGGTGCGCGGCAGCGCTGTTGCGCGCTCCATCCAGCGCAGCCGACGCTCAGCCCGATCTGTCGGTGACGGTGAGCGAGGGGTGCTGAGCTGCTGGGTGGTCGATCGGGTCACGCTTCGCGACCACGCAACTTCCCTGTGGTGACGCGAGGCTGATCAGATCGATTGGAGTCGACCTCGACGATCGCTGGTGCGTGGCCGGGGCGAGGCTCCTCGACGAGCCCCCGTGTTCGGCTGGCGGGTTCAGCGGGGGCCGCGGAGGAGGCGGCCGGGGAGGGCGCCGGTGAACTCGTCGTCGTGGACGGTCTCGACGCCGGCGACGAACGTGTGGCGGTAGCCGTTCGCCTTCTGGACGAGGCGAGGCGCTCCGCCGGGGAGATCCCACGCCATCCGGGGTGCACCGAACGTGAGCGCGTCGTAGTCGATCACGTTGACGTCGGCGCGCAGGCCGGGCGCGAGCAGGCCGCGGTCGCCGAGGCCGTACAGCTCGGCGGTCTGGCGCGTCTGGCGGTGGACGACGTGTTCGAGCGGCATCTTCGGGCCGCGGGTGCGGTCGCGGGTCCAGTGGGTGAGCATGAACGTGGGGGTGCCGCCGTCGCAGATGACGCGGACGTGGGCGCCCGCATCGGCGAGTCCCATGCGGGTCGACGGGTGCATGTGGGCCTCGTAGGTGAAGCTGAGGTCGCCGTACGAGTAGTTGAAGAACGGCGAGTAGAGCATCCCGTGCCCGCCGGCGGTGATCAGATGATCGACCATCAGCTCCATGACCGGCACGCCCGTGCGGGTCGCGGCGGCACCGACCGAGTCGGCCGCGTCGGGCTCGTAGTCGATGTCGCCGTCGGCGACCGCCCAGATCTTGTGCGCGTTGTTCAGCACGGCGCGCTCGAACAGCCCGCCGTCGTCGGGAACCTCGGAGACGATCCGCTCGCGCACGCTGCCCGACGCCAGCGCCGCCCGCCGCTCGGCGAGCGGGAGCCCGGCGATCTCCTGGTACGCGGGATGGAACATCAGCGGGTGGTAGCTGCCCTCGAGGCACATCAGCAGCCCGACGGTGCGGCCGTGCACCTGGGCGACGATCGGCAACCCCTCGGCGCGGTCGGCGTCGAGGTTGGCCAGCACCTGGCGCCACAGGTCGGGCGCCTGATCGGTCTGGTTGACGTTGACGCTCACGGTGCGGCCGCTGCGACGCGCCAACTCGCGCATCCACGGCCACTCCTGGTCGGGGAGGATCACATGCTCCGGCGCGAACTGGAACACCCCGTGGCCCACGGCGGCCATCGCGTCGGCGATGCCGTACAGCTCACCGGCGTCGACCATCGTCCCCGGGACGAGCTCGCCCGACTTCGACCGGTGGAGCGGGGTGCGGCTCGTCGAGAACCCGAGCGCGCCCGCCCGCAGAGCGTCGGCCACCAGCGTCGCCATGGCCCGGATGTCGTCGTCGGTCGCCGGCTCGTTCGCGGCACCGCGATCACCCATCACGTAGCCCCGCACCGCTCCGTGGGGGACCTGGGTGCCGAGGTCCATCACGAAGCAGCGGGCGTCGAGCGCGTCGAGATACTCCGGGAACGACTCCCACGCCCACACGATCCCCTCGGTGAGCGCCGTGCCCGGGATGTCCTCGACGCCCTCCATCAACTCGATCAGCCACTCGTGCCGATCGGGCGCGGCCGGGGCGAACCCGACGCCGCAGTTGCCCATCACCGCCGTGGTGACGCCGTGCCACGACGACGGGGTGAGGAACGGATCCCACGTCGCCTGCGCGTCGTAGTGGGTGTGGACGTCGACGAAGCCGGGCGTCACCAGCAAACCTTCGGCATCCAGTTCACGGCGTCCCGTCGACACCCGCGATGCGACCTCGGTGATCGTCCCGCCGTCGATCGCCACATCGGCCACCTGGCCGGGCGCTCCCGACCCGTCGACCACGAACCCACCCCGGACCACGAGATCGTGCATCCGCGCACGCTAACGCGAGCTACGGTCGCCGCTCGATGGGTGGGGCGCAGCTGTTGGTGATCCGGCACGGGCAGACGGCCTGGTCGGTCGCGGGGAAGCACACCGGTCGCACCGACATCCCGCTGACCGACGTCGGGCGCGAGGAGGCGCGAGCGGCAGCGCGGACACTCACCGGCTGGAACCTGCAGCACGCATACACCAGCCCGCTCGCCCGGGCACGGGAGACGGCCGAGATCGTCTCGCCGGCATGCGGGATCACGGTCGACGACTCGTTGCTCGAATGGGACTACGGCGTGTTCGAGGGGGAGACCACGCCGCAGACCCGTGAGCGCGTACCCGGCTGGTCGGTGTGGACGCACGAGATCACCGGCGGAGAGTCGGTCGACGAGGTGGGGGAGCGGGCCGACGTCTTTCTCTCCCGGGTCGAGGCAGAGGTGCCCGACGGCAACGCCGTGGCGTTCGCTCACGGTCACCTGCTCGCGGTGCTGATCGCCCGGTGGTGCGGTCTCCCTGCCGTCGAGGGTCGCCGCTTCGCGCTCGCGACCGCGACGGTGAGCCTGCTCGGTTGGCACCGCGAGGATCGGGTGATCCGGGCGCTCAACCACCGTGTCGGCGACGAACTCGACCCGCCGTTCCGGACCTGAGCCCACCGTCGCGCTGACGTCGGGCTGACGAATCGTACGAATCCGCACAGGATCGGCGCGCGCGTCGAGCGGTCGCGATATGGTCCTCACTCGACCGTGAAACGGGTTCTGTGAGACCCGTACGGCAGGAGACAATCAGTGAGTTCCGAGAAGCAGGTCCTCGGGCCTGACGACGTGCGCCGGGCTGTCACCCGGATGGCACACGAGATCATCGAGCGCAACCACGGCCTTGCCGGTGTCGCTCTGGTCGGCCTCCAACGTGGAGGTGTCTGGCTCGCCGAGGCGCTCGGTGCCGAGATCGCCCGCATCGACCATCCCATCCCCGTCGGCTCGATCGACGCGTCGCTCTACCGCGACGACATCGGGCTCCGGCCGGTCTCGCCGGGGTCGGTGAGCGACATCCCGTTCGGCGTCGACGGCACCACGGTCGTGCTCGTCGACGACGTGCTCTACACCGGGCGGACCGTGAAGGCCGCGCTCGACGCGATCACCGACTACGGCCGCCCTGCTGCGGTGCAGCTCGCCGTCCTGGTCGACCGCGGCCACCGTGAGTTGCCGATCCGGCCCGACTTCGTCGGCAAGAACCTCCCGACCAGCTCGAGCGAGCAGGTCGTCGCCACCGCCGAGGGCGTGGTGATCTCGTGACCCCCGGCACCGCAACACACCCGCGCAAAGCGGCTCCCGGCACGGCCGGCGGGTCCACCCCCGCGCAGAGCGGCCGGGCGGCGGCACGGATCCGCGCAGAACGGCCACAGACACGGCAGGCGGGCGTGGATCCGCTTTGCGCGGAAACTGAAGCGGGGAGCGGAGGCGGGTGAAGCACTTCCGTTCGATCTCCGAAGCCGGGCCGGATGCGCTGCGTCGGCTGCTCGACATCGCCGACCACATGGCAGAGGTGAACCGGCGGCCGAACCCGAAGGTGCCGGCGCTGCGCGGCAAGACCGTGTGCAACGTGTTCTTCGAGGACTCGACCCGGACCCGGCTGTCGTTCGAGACCGCTGCCAAGCGGCTGTCGGCCGACACGATGAACTTCGCGGTGTCGTCGTCGAGCGTGAACAAGGGTGAGAGCCTGCGCGACACGATCGAGACGATCGCGGCGATGGGGATCGACGCGTTCGTCATCCGTCACAAGTCGAGCGGCGCCCCGTGGCAGATCAGCCAGTGGACGACCGCGAGCGTGATCAACGCCGGCGACGGTTGGCACGCCCATCCCACCCAGGCGCTGCTCGACGCCTACACGATCCGCACGGCGCTGAACCGCACCGACAGCTTCGACGGTCTGAGGATCGCGATCGTCGGCGACATCAAGCACAGCCGGGTCGCCCGCAGCGACATCCAGGCGTTCACGATGCTCGGCGCCGACGTCACCCTCGTGGCACCCAAGACGCTGCTGCCGCCGTCGCTCGACGGGTTCGACCCGGTCACCGTCACCACCGACCTCGACGCGATCATCGGCGACCTCGACGTGCTGTACCTGCTGCGCATGCAGCGCGAGCGGATGAATGAGGCGCTGGTGCCGAGCCTGCGCGAGTACACGAGCCGCTTCGGGCTCACCCCCGAGCGTGCGGCCCGGCTGCCCGAGCACGCGCTGATCATGCACCCCGGCCCGATGAACCGGGGTGTCGAGATGGCGGTCGACCCGTCGGAGCTGCCCGGGTCGGTGATCACCCAGCAGGTCACCAACGGCATCGCCGTGCGGATGGCCGTGCTGTTCGACCTGCTCGGCAGCGGAGCGAACCTGGAGGCGGAATCATGAGCGGGATCCTGATCAGCGGCGGCGACGTCATCGACCGGTCCGGGCGGCGCCGGGCCGATGTCCGGATCGCCGACGGCACGATCGTCGAGGTCGGCGACGCGCTCGCAGCCGGCCCAGACGACCGGGTGGTCGACGCCGCCGGGCTCGTCGTCAGCCCCGGCTTCGTCGACCTCCACACCCACCTGCGCGAACCGGGCAAGGAGGAAGCCGAGACGATCGAGACGGGCTCCCGTGCCGCTGCCAAGGGCGGGTACACCTGCGTCGTCGCGATGCCGAACACCGACCCCACCCAGGACTCGGTGAGCGTGGTCGAGTTCGTGCGCCGCCAGGGCGAGGTTGCGGGCCTGTGCGACGTGCGGCCGTCCGGGTCGATCACCGTGGGGCGTCGCGGAGACCAGCTCACGCCGATGGCCGAACTCGCTGCGGTGGGCGTGCACCTCTTCACCGACGACGGCAACGGCGTCCAGGATCCGCTCCTGATGCGCCGCGCTCTCGAGTACGCGCTGGATCTCGGGGTCGTGCTCGCCCAGCACTGTGAGGTCGCCCGCCTCACCGAGGGGGCGGTGATGCACGAGGGGCACTGCTGCTCGCGGCTCGGACTCCCGGGCTGGCCGTCGCTGGCCGAGGAGTTGATGGTGTACCGCGACATCGAGCTCGTCAGGATCACCGGCGCGCCGGTCCACATCCTGCACCTGTCGACCGCGGGCAGCGTCGAGCTGGTCCGGCGGGCGAAGGCCGACGGCCTGCCGGTCACCGCGGAGGCGACGCCGCACCACATCAGCCTCACCGACGAACTGCTCGCCGGGTACAGCTCGCTCTACAAGGTGAACCCGCCGTTGCGCACGATGGCCGACGTCCATGCCGTTCGGGAGGGCCTGGCCGACGGCACGATCGACGCGATCGCCACCGACCACGCCCCCCACGCTCCCGAGACCAAGGAGCAGCCGCTCGATCAGGCACCCCCAGGGATGCTCGGCCTCGAGACAGCGCTCGGCGTGTGCATCGCCCACCTCGACGTGCCGCTCGAGCAGATCGTCGCGGCGATGTCGTGGCAGCCGGCGGCGATCGCCGGCGTCGGCGACCGCCATGGTCGCCCGGTCGCGGCGGGCGAGCCCGCCAATCTCACGGTGTTCGACCCGACGGTCGAGTGGGAGGTGCGCCCGGCCGAGCTCGCGAGCAAGAGCCGCAACACGCCGTACATCGGCGTCCCGCTCCGCGGGCGGGTGCGCCACACGATCCTCGACGGCACCCTCGTGGTGGTCGACGGAGCGGCGCAGCGATGACCTCACGACGCACGATGAATACTGATACGATTGGATGCATGATCATGCAGAAGGTGGGGATGGCGTGACGATTCGGGAAGCGCAGCTGGTGCTGGCCGATGGCAGCGTGTTCGAAGGTGAGTCGATCGGCGCAGAGCCGGCCGCCGGCATCGCCACCGGTGAGGTGGTGTTCAACACCGCCATGTCGGGCTACCAGGAGATCATCACCGACCCGAGCTACGCCGGGCAGATCATCACGTTCACCTACCCCCACATCGGCAACTACGGCGTCAACGACCACGACGACGAATCGCGGGCTGCGTTCTGCCGCGGCGTGATCGTGCGTGATCTCGCCCGCCGACACAGCAACTACCGCGCCGAAGGGCACCTGGAGGCGCTGCTGCGTCGACGCGGGATCCCCGGCATCGCAGGGATCGACACCCGCAGGCTCACTCGCCTCATCCGCGACGCCGGCGCGCTCCCCGGAGCGTTCGGCACCGCGAGTGAGGGCGCGCTCCTCGCGGCTGCCAGGGCCGAGCCGGGCACCGACGGCGTCGACCTGGTCGCCCAGGTCACCACGCCGACGTCGTACGTCGTCGAGAGCGAGCGCAGCGACCGACTCATCGTCGCCTACGACTTCGGGATCAAGACCACGATCCTGCGCCACCTCTCGACGCTCGGCCGGGTCGAGGTCGTGCCCGCCGGCACCTCTGCTGCCGACGTGCTCGCACGCGATCCCGACGGCGTGTTCCTCTCGAACGGCCCCGGTGATCCAGCGATGGTGCGCTCCGCCGCCGACCAGATCGCCCACCTGATCGGCACCGTCCCGGTCTTCGGGATCTGCCTCGGCCACCAGCTCACCGGACTCGCCCTCGGCGCCGGCACGATCAAGCTGCCGTTCGGTCATCACGGTGCGAACCACCCGGTCAAGAACCTCCACACCGACCGGATCGAGATCACCAGCCAGAACCACAATTTCGCCGTCGACCCCGACTCGTTCGCCGGTCTCGGCAAGCAGGTGCGGATGACCCACGTCAACCTCAACGACGGGGTGTGCGAGGGGCTGGAGGTGGTGGGGGAGCGGTGCTTCAGCGTCCAGCACCACCCCGAAGCCGGCCCAGGACCCCACGACAGCCAGTACCTGTTCGCCCAGTTCGACGCCCTGATGTCCGGAAAGGTGAGCGCCTGATGCCGCGCCGCGACGATCTCCACTCGATCCTGATCATCGGCTCCGGCCCGATCGTGATCGGCCAGGCCTGCGAGTTCGATTACTCGGGCACCCAGGCGTGCCGTGTGCTGCGCGAGGAGGGCTACCGCGTCATCCTCGTCAACTCGAACCCGGCGACGATCATGACCGATCCCGACTTCGCCGACGCCACCTACGTCGAGCCGATCACCTGGGAGGTCGTCGCCTCGATCATCGAGCGCGAACGACCCGACGCCGTGCTGCCGACCCTCGGTGGGCAGACCGGTCTCAACACGGCGATGGAGCTGTTCGAGCGCGGCCTGATCGGCGTACCCGGCACGCCGGAGATGATCGGCGCCAATGCCGAGGCGATCGCCACCGCCGAGGACCGCTGGAAGTTCAAGGAGGCGATGATCGAGATCGGGCTCGATGTGCCGCGGTCGGGCATCGCTCACGACGTGGCCCAGGCGCGCGTCGTGATGGACGAGATCGGCCTGCCGGTGATCATCCGGCCGGCGTACATCCTCGGCGGTCGGGGCACCGGCATCGCGAGCACACCCGAGGAGTTCGAGCGCATCGCCGCGAACGGGCTGTCGGCGAGCCCGATCAGCGAGATCCTGATCGAGGAGTCGATCGCCGGCTGGAAGGAGTACGAGCTCGAGGTCATGCGCGATCGTGCCGACAACTGCGTGATCATCTGCTCGATCGAGAACGTCGATCCGATGGGCGTCCACACGGGCGACTCGATCACCGTCGCGCCGCAGCAGACGCTCACCGACGTGGAGTACCAGCAGATGCGCGATGCGGCGATCGCGTGCATCCGTCGGGTCGGGGTCGAGACAGGCGGCTCGAACGTCCAGTTCGCCGTCGACCCGGAGACCGGCCGTCAGGTCGTCATCGAGATGAACCCGCGCGTGTCGCGCAGCTCGGCGCTGGCGTCGAAGGCGACCGGCTTCCCGATCGCCAAGATCGCCGCCAAGCTCGCCGTCGGCTACACGCTCGACGAGATCCCCAACGACATCACGGCGACAGCGACCTCGTCGACGCCGGCCAGTTTCGAGCCGACGATCGACTACGTCGTCACCAAGATCCCGCGCTGGGCATTCGAGAAGCTCCCGGGCACCACCGGCATCCTCGGCACCCAGATGCAATCGGTCGGCGAGGCGATGTCGATCGGGCGCACCTTCCCGGAGTCGCTGCAGAAGGGCCTTCGTTCGCTCGAGCAGGGCCGCCTCGGGCTGAACTGCGACCCGGCCGCCGCCCAGTACCTGGCACAGAGCGACGACGACCTGCTCGAAGCGGTCGAACGCGGCACCCCCGAACGCATCTTCCTCGTCGGCGAGCTGCTACGGCGAGCCGTCCCGATCGAGACGATCCACGCCCACTCGCGCATCGACCCGTGGTTCCTCGACCAGATGTCGATCATCACCGAGGAGCAGGCCGAGCTGGCCGTCGTCGGCTTCGACGGCATGACCGCCCGAGCGTGGCGGCGTGCCAAGCGCCTCGGCTTCTCCGACGGGCAGCTCGCCCACCTCTGGAGCGTGGCAGAGGCCGACGTCAGAGCAGCCCGCGAGGCCGCAGGCGTGCTCCCCACCTACAAGACCGTCGACACCTGTTCCGCCGAGTTCGCCGCGGAGACGCCGTACCACTACTCCACGTACGAGGACGAGAGCGAGGTGCGCGCCAGCGACCGGCGAAAGGTCGTGATCCTCGGGTCGGGCCCCAACCGGATCGGTCAGGGCATCGAGTTCGACTACTGCTGCGTCCACGCCAGCTTCGCGCTGCGCGAGGCCGGCTACGAGACGATCATGGTCAACTGCAACCCCGAGACCGTGTCGACCGATTACGACACCAGCGACCGCCTCTATTTCGAGCCGCTCACCAAGGAGGACGTGCTCAACGTCATCGCCGTCGAGCAGCCGTACCGGGTGATCGTGTCGCTGGGCGGGCAGACCCCGCTGAAGCTCTCGGGTGAGATCCCCGCCGAGCTCGTGGCTGGTACGTCGCCGCAGTCGATCGACGACGCCGAGGATCGCAAGAAGTGGAACCAGCTCTGCACCGAGCTGAACATCCCGCAGCCGCCCGGCGGGACCGCCGTCGACCTGGAGGAGGCGCTCGAGATCACCGACCGCATCGGGTTTCCGGTGCTCGTGCGGCCGAGCTACGTGCTCGGCGGTCGGGCGATGCAGATCGTCCACGACCGCAACCACCTCGCGAGGGCGATGGATGAGCTGTCGGGCTTCGGCAGCCTCGGCAAGGAGGGTGGCCTCTCCGCCGAGCGGCCGGTCCTGATCGACCGCTTCCTCGCGAGCGCGATCGAAGTTGACGTCGACGCCATCCGTGATGCGACTGGAGAGGTCCTGATCGGCGGCGTCATGGAGCATGTCGAGGAGGCTGGCGTGCACTCGGGTGACTCGGCGTGCGCGATCCCGCCGCAGACGCTGCCCGACTGGGTGGTCGAGGTGATCACGGCGTACACCGAGGCGATCGCGCACCGGCTCGATGTCAGCGGCCTGATCAACGTGCAGTTCGCGGTGGTGAACACCACGGTCTACGTGATCGAGGCCAACCCGCGAGCGAGCCGCACCGTGCCCTTCGTCGCCAAGGCGAAGGGCATCCCGCTCGCCAAGATCGCGACGAGGGTCATGCTGGGCGCCACGTTGCAGGAGCTGCGCGAGGAAGGCCTACTGCGCGAACCCGTCGAGGATCACGTCGCGGTCAAGGAGGCGGTGCTGCCGTTCAACCGGTTTCCCGAGGTCGACCCTGCGCTCGGCCCCGAGATGCGCTCGACCGGCGAGGTGATGGGCATCGACACCACGTTCGGGCGCGCCTTCTTCAAGGCCGAGCTCGCAGCCGGCAACGCGCTGCCCACCGAGGGGACCGTGTTCCTCTCCCTGAACGACCACGACAAGCCCGCCGGTCTCGTGGTCGCCAAGCGGATGCGCGACCGCGGTCTCGGATTGGTGGCGACGAAGGGCACCGCCGAGTACCTCGCCAGCTTCGGTGTCGAGGTCGATCAGGTACTCGGCAAGGTGCAGGACATGGCTGACGGCTCGGGTGGTGGGCGCACCGCCGTCGACCTGATCGCCGACGGCACGATCGTCTTCGTCGTCAACACGCCTCGGGGTTCGGTCGGCCGCAGCGACGGTGAGCACATCCGCAAGGCGGCCAGCCTTCACCGCGTGAGCTGTGTCACCACGGTCAGTGCGGCACTCGCCGCGGCCCAGGGTTTGGGCGAGTCGCCGGCCGAGCTCCCGGTTCGCAGCCTCCAGGAGTACCACGCCCGTGAACACCTGGTACCCGGCTCCAGGCGTTCGGGGGACTGACCGGTGGGGCGTCGTCGGGGTGCAACGCCGGTGCCCGGCACCGGTGGATCCGTCGACACGCGTGTCCAGATCGGTTCGGTCGAGCTGCGCAGCCCGATCATGACCGCCTCCGGGACGGCGGGCTACGGCAGCGAACTGGCGCCCTACCTCGATCTCGCCGAACTCGGTGCCGTGGTGACCAAGTCGATCGCAGCGTACGAGTGGCCGGGCAATCCGGCGCCACGTGTGCATGCCGCCCCGCTCGGGATGGTCAATGCGGTCGGGTTGCAGGGTCCGGGTGTCGATCGGTGGCTCACCGATCACCTCCCTGCGCTCATCGACACCGGGGCGACGATCGTGGCGAGCATCTGGGGACGTTCGGTCGACGACTACCGTGCGGCCGCCGACGCGCTCGCTGATGCCCCCGCCGAGGTGGTCGCCGTCGAGGTCAACCTGTCGTGCCCGAACCTCGAGGGTCGCGGTGCGATCTTCGCCCATGACGCAGAACTCTCTGCCGCTGTCGTCGAGGCCACCGCCGGTGCGCGCCGGCCGCGCTGGGCCAAGCTGAGCGCGAACACCGATCGCATCGTCGGGGTCGCCGAAGCCGTGCACGCCGCCGGCGCCGAGGCGGTGACCCTCATCAACACGATGCTCGGGATGGTGCTCGACCCCGACACGTTGCGGCCCGTGCTCGGCGCCGGTGGCGGCGGCCTCTCGGGCCGGGCGATCCACCCGATCGCCGTCCGTGCCGTCCACGACGTCCGGCGGGCCCTGCCCGACCTGCCGATCGTCGGGGTCGGCGGGGTGGCGACCGGCTGGGATGCAGCCGAACTGATGGCGGTCGGAGCGAACGCGGTCCAGGTCGGCACGGCGCAGTTCGCCGAGCCTGCTGCGTGTTCCCGGATCACGTCAGAACTGACCCGCTTCGCCGCCGATCGGGGTATGCGCTGCCTTGTTGATCTCAGCGGTGTAGTTTGACGGCATGGCAACACCTCCTCAGTTGACTCCTGAGCAGCGGGCCGCGGCCCTTGCGAAGGCCGCCGAGGCGCGCGCAGCGCGAGCCGACATCAAGGCTCGTCTCAAGATGGGGTCCCTGACCCTGAAAGAGGCGCTCGACTCGACCGATCCCAACGTCGGGAAGCTGAAGGTGGTCTCGATGCTGGAATCCCTGCCCGGTGTGGGCAAGGTGAAGGCACGGCGCGTGATGGAGGAGGTCGGTATCGCCGACAACCGCCGCGTCCAGGGTCTCGGCGCCCAGCAGCGCTTGTCCCTGCTCGACCAACTCGGATCCTGAGCCTCCGCTTCGGCGCAGGCAAACAGCGACGTCGTCGGTTCGGTGGCTTCTGCCACCGGCGCCGGCTGAGCGCGTTCCGCACTCCGATACAGAACACGGCGCATGACCACCGATGCACGTTCCCAGCGACTGATCATCGTCGTCTCCGGTCCGGGAGGCGTCGGCAAGGGCACCATCGTCGATGCCCTCGTCGAGCGCGATCCCCGATTGTGGTTGAGCCGCTCGTGGACCACCCGGGAGCGGCGGCCGACCGAGCGCGAAGATGCGTACGTGTTCACCACACCCGCCGAGTTCGAGCGGCACGAGGCCGAGGGCGGCTTTCTGGAGTGGACCGAGTTCCTCGGGAACTACTACGGCACGCCCCGCCCACAACGCCTGGGTGACCCGGACGCCCCCGACATCGTGCTCGAGATCGAGCTCGACGGCGCCCAGCAGGTGAAGAAGCAGTATCCAGAGGCCGTCCTCATTTTCGTCCTCCCGCCGTCTCGCGAGGAGCAGGAGCGGCGGCTGCGCGGTCGCGGGGATCCGGGCGACAAGGTGCTGGCCCGGCTGCGCAAGGCAGAGCTCGAGGAACCGATCGGTGTCGAGCAGGCCGACCATGTGGTCGTCAACGACGAGCTCGATCGCACGCTCGACGAGATGCTCGACATCATCGACACCGAGCGGCGCCGAGGCCGGTCCGAACGGTCGTAGGCGCCCGCCGCTACACTGCTCCGGCTGCGTTCCGGCCGGGTCACTCGGCTGTTCCGTATCGCACATCCTCAACGAACCACAGGAGCCGCCACATGGCCCAGACGCACGACACGATGATGAAGCCGGCGATCGAAGGCCTGCTCGACCGCGCCGAGTCCAAGTTCAGCCTGGTCACCCTTGCTGCTCGCCGGGCGCGCAACATCAACTCGTACTTCAACCAGCTGGGCGACGGGCTCGGGCACATGATCCCGCCGCAGGTGTCGTCGACGGCCCGCAAGCCGCTCAGCATCGCGTTCGAGGAGATCTCCGTGGGCAAGATCGTGAAGACCGACCTGCCGGACGAGGCTGCCGAGGCCGTGCTCGACCTGCCGGCGGGCGACGCCGAACTCACCGAGTAATCCGTGACCCTCGCCGGCAAGCGGATCGTCCTCGGCGTCACCGGGGGGATCGCCGCCTACAAGGCCGTCGAGATCAGCCGCCGCCTCGTCGACGCGGGTGCCCACGTGGTGCCGGTCATGACCGAAGGTGCAGCTCGTTTCCTCGGGCCCACGACATTGTCTGCGCTTGCGAGCGAGCCGGTGCGTACCCGCCTGTGGGACGACCCGGCGACGCCGATCCCGCACACCGAGATCGGCCAGGCGGCTGATCTCATCCTGGTTGCACCTGCCACCGCAAGGATCATCGCTGCGTACCGGATGGGGTTGTCGACCGACCTGCTCACCAACGTGCTGATCGCCACGCGAGCGCCCGTCATGATCTGCCCTGCGATGCACACCGAGATGTGGGAGCACCCGGCGGTTGTCGAGAACATCGCCGTGCTCCGCGCTCGCGGGGTTCGCATCGTCGAGCCCGAGTCCGGGAGGCTGGCCGGTGGCGATGTCGGAACGGGACGCCTCGCCGACCCTGCGGCGATCGTTGCCGCAGTCGTCCGCGAGTTCGCGCCCCGTGACCTCGACGGGTTGTCGATGGTCGTGAGCGCCGGCGGTACCCGTGAGCCGATCGATGCGGTGCGGGTCATCGCCAACCGCAGTTCCGGCAAGCAGGGGTACGCGATCGCCGAAGAGGCAGCCGCACGAGGCGCCTCGGTGACGCTCGTGTCCACCGTCGAACGCCCCGTACCGGCCGGCGTCGAGGTGGTCCGGGTCGAGACGGCCGACCAGATGCACGCAGCGATGGAACGCATCGCACCCGACTCCGACGTCGTCGTGATGGCGGCAGCGGTCGCCGATTTCCGACCGGTACGGGTCGCGGCCGGCAAGATCAAGAAGCACGCCGGGATCCCCGAGATCGAACTCGAGCCCACGCCCGACATCCTCGCTGCGCTCGGTGAGCGCAAACCCGCCGGACAGGTCCTCGTCGGCTTCGCCGCCGAGACCGACGATCTGGCGGCGAACGCCATGTCGAAGCTCGAACGCAAGCGGCTCGACCTCATCGTCGCCAATGACGTGAGTGCGCCGGCGACCGGCTTTCAACATGACACGAACGCCGTGACCCTGTTCACGCGGGGCGAACCACCGATTACCCTGCCCCTCGCCGACAAACGTACGATCGCCGCCGGAGTGCTCGACAAGATCGTCGCGATCCGCCACGCTGCTGCGGGCTGATCCCCGGCCGGGGCCTGTGGCTACCGGCTCGTCCTCCGGCACATCAACATCGAACCCAGCCTGAAATCAGCACGAACCCAAGTAAAGGATGCAAACGTGGCCCGTTGGACCTTCAGTTCAGAGAGCGTGACCGAGGGTCACCCCGACAAGATGGCCGACCAGGTCAGCGACTCGGTGCTCGATGCGATCCTGTCGGCGGATCCGCACGGACGCGTCGCGTGCGAGACCCTCGTCACCACCGGGCTCTGCGTCATCGCCGGTGAGATCACCACGAGTGCCTACGTCGACATCCCGAAGATCGCCCGTGAGACGATCAAGGAGATCGGGTACGACAACGCCCAGTACGGCTTCGACGGCAACACCTGCGGCGTGATCGTGTCGATCGACGAGCAGAGCCCCGACATCGCGCAGGGTGTCGACGCCTCGGAGGAGCTCCGTGGCGGCAAGGCCGGCGAGGATCAGCTCAACTCCCAGGGCGCCGGCGACCAGGGCATGATGTTCGGCTACGCCTGCACCGAGACCCCCGACCTGATGCCGCTGCCGATCTGGACAGCGCACCGCCTCGCGGAGAAGCTCGCCGAGGTGCGCAAGTCGGGGCAGCTCCCGTACCTGCGGCCCGACGGCAAGACCCAGGTCACGTACGCCTATGAGGACGGCAAGCCGGTCAAGCTGCTCAGCGTGCTGGTGTCGACCCAGCATCAGGGTGGCATCGACCGCGACACGGTGATCCGGCCCGATCTCATCGAGCAGGTCATCCGTCCGACGATCCCGGCGCAGTTCGCCGACGACGACTACGAGGTATTCGTCAATCCGACCGGTTCGTTCGTGATCGGTGGGCCGCACGGCGACTGCGGGCTGACCGGCCGCAAGATCATCGTCGACACCTACGGCGGCATGGGCCGCCACGGTGGCGGTGCGTTCTCGGGCAAGGATCCGTCCAAGGTCGACCGCTCTGCTGCGTACGCGGCCCGCTGGGTCGCGAAGCACGTCGTGGCTTCGGGCGCCGCCGACCGCTGCGAGATCCAGGTCGCGTACGCGATCGGGATGGCGCAGCCGCTCAGCATCCTGGTCGAGACCTTCGGCACCAACACGGTGTCGCACGAGGCGATCGAGCAGGCCGTCCGCGACGTGTTCGACCTCCGGCCGGGCGCCATCGTCCGCGACCTCGACCTGAAGAAGCCGGGCTACAAGCGCACCGCTGCCTACGGGCACTTCGGCCGTTCCGGCTTCAGCTGGGAAGAGACCCCGCGCCTCGCCGAGTTCAAGAGCGCGCTCGGCCTCTGAATCTCGTTCGGCATCATTCGGCGCCCGGGGCTCCACGGCTCCGGGCGCCGTCGCGTGCGACACTCGTGGGCGTATGACCGTCGCCCGGGTACTGCCCGATGTCACCGGGCTCGACAAGTCGTTCGACTACGTCGTGCCGGAGGAGATGGCCCCGACCGCGGTGCTCGGCGCCGTCGTCCGGATCGAGTTGAGTGGGCGCCGAGTCGGTGGGTGGATCGTCGAGATCGATCCATCCGATGCGCGTCCCGCCGACACGCTCAAGCCGATCGCCAAGGTCACGGGTGTCGGCCCGTCGGCCGACCTGCTCGCACTGACCGAGTGGGCGGCGGTGCGTTGGGCCGGTCGGCGCCGTCACTTCCTGGGTGCGGCCTCTCCCGACCGGGCCGTGGCGCTCGTGCCTGCATCGCAGCGCACCGGTCGCGTCGTCGAGCCGAGGTCGCCTGCGTCGACCGATCTCCTCGCACGGGGTGGTGGCGTGTTGCGTCTTCCGCCGTCGAGCGACCCGAAGCCCGCGATCATGAGCGCGGTCGCTCTCGGCCCGACGCTCGTGCTCGTACCCGCTGTCGATCAGGCGATGTTGATCGGCGCGGCGTTGCGCCGAGCGGGGCTCTCCGTGGCCGTCGTGCCGAACGAGTGGGCGGCGGCGGCGGGGGGCGTCGACGTCGTCATCGGGAGCCGACTCGGTGCGTGGGCTCCGTGCCCAGGTCTGGCTGCGGTCGTCGTCATCGACGAGCACGACGACGCGCTGCAGGACGAGGGCTCGCCCACGTGGCATGCGCGCGATCTCGTGATCGAACGGGGCCGCCGTGCCGGCGCACCGGTCCTACTCGTGTCGCCCTGCCCGACGCTCGCGGCGCTCGAGTTCGGCCCACTGGTGCGACCACCGGTCGAACGCGAGCGCGCCGGCTGGCCGATCGTCGACGTGATCGACCGCAGCGACGACGAGCCGTGGAAGCGATCACCGGTGACATCGAAGCTGATCGAGCACCTGCGCGATCACGATCGGGTCGTCGTCTGCGTGACCAACACACCGGGCCGCGCCCGTCTCCTCGCATGCCGCGCCTGCCGGGCGATCACCCGGTGCGAGCGGTGCGACGCCGCGGTCGTCCTCACCGACGACGAGCGGCTCGCCTGCCCGCGCTGCGAGCAGGGGCGCCCGCCGGTCTGCCTGGAGTGCGGGGCCGGCCGGTTCGCGAACCTGCGACCGGGGGTCACCCGGCTGCGTGAGGAGTTGGAGGCGGCGGCGGGCCGACCCGTCGTCGAGGTCACCGGGGCCGGCCCGGAGCGACCCGCCGACGCCGGTGTCTACATCGGCACCGAGGCCGTGCTGCACCGCGTCGGTCGAGCCGACACGGTCGCGTTCCTCGACCTCGATCGCGAGCTGCTCGCTCCGCGGTACCGGGCGGCCGAGCAGACGCTCGCGTTGATCGTGCGTGCCGCACGGCTGGTCGGGCCGCGGGCGCGGGGAGGGCGACTCCTGCTCCAGACGTTCCTGCCGCATCACGAGGTCGTGCAGGCGGCCCTGCTCGCCGATCCCGGCCGGATCGTCGACGCCGAGCGCGACCAGCGCCGGATGCTCGGCCTGCCGCCGTTCGGGGCACTCGCCGAGATCGAGGGTGCCGGCAGCGACGAGTTCGTGGCGTCGATCCCGGCGGTGGCCGGTGTCATGATCGTCGGCGCGACGGGCCGCTACGTGGCGCGAGCGGACGACTGGATGCTGCTCGGCGCGACCATCAACCAGGGCGTGCGTCCTCCAGGGGCACGACTCCGCATCGCCGTCGACCCGCCGCGCTGAACGTGACGGAATGGGTCAGACCAACTCCGTCACGGCTCGAGCCGTGACGGATGTGGTCTGACCCATTCCGTCACGTGACCCGCAACAACCTGAAGCCGGCGTGGCTGGCGATACGTTCGGTGGGGTGGCCCTGCTCGATCAGCCAACGCTGGAGCGAGTCTGCCCCGAGGTGCTTCTGCACGACGAGCACGGCCGAGCCGCCGGTTCCGAGGCGAGCGAGCCACGTGAGCAGGAGATCGTGCAGCGCGGCTTTGCCGATGCGGATCGGCGGGTTCGTCCAGATCAGATCGAAACGGACATCGTCGGGGACGTCGCCCGGGGCATCCACCCGCACGTTGTCGACCCGGTTGCGCTCGGCATTGCCCAGTGTGAGTTCGCGGGCGCGCTCGTTGACGTCGACGGCCCACACCGTTGCACCGGGTGACCGCTTGGCGAGCGTGAGCGCGATCGGGCCGGACCCACACCCGAGATCGAGGAAGGTGCCGCGCTCCGGGGGTGCCGGTGCCTCCCGGAGGAGTACCGCAGTGCCCGTGTCCAGATGACCGTGGCTGAACACGCCGCGGTCGGTCAGCATCGTGAAGGCGACGTCCGGCAGAGCGACGTCGACGACTTCGGTCTCGGATGCGACGCTGGGCTGGCCGTCGAAGTAGTGGCTCGGCATTCACCGCTAGCCTGGCACGTGTGGCGTACTCGATCCGCACCTTCGGCGACCCGGTGCTCAAGTCGAAGGCCGCCCCCATCACCGATGTCGACGGCAAGCTCGTCCGCCTCGTCGAAGACATGTTCACCACCCTGTACGAGAGCGACAACGGGATCGCCCTGGCCGCCCCGCAGATCGGCGTGCAGAAGCAGATCTTCATCTGGGACCTCGACGGTGACCAGCAAGTGGTCTTCAACCCCGAGATCGTCGAATCCGACGGCGAGTGGGTCTACGACGAGGGTTGCCTCTCGATCCCCGGCTTGTACGTCGAGATGGTGCGCCCGAAGACCGTCCTCATGCGCGGGATCGACATCGCTGGAAACGTCGTCGAGCGTGAGGCCGACGAGCTCGAGGCGCGCATGTACCAGCACGAGCTCGACCACCTGCACGGCGTGCTGATGTTCGACCGGATGCTGCCCGAACAACGTCGCGAAGCGATCGCCGAGTACAAGCGGATGCAGGTCCAGGCCGAGTTGGGCGCAGCGGAGGCGCCCCGTCGGCGCCGCCTGCGCCTCAGCTGACCTGATGCGTCTCGTGTATCTCGGCACCCCAGCGATGGCGGTGCCGCCGCTCGAAGCGCTCGTCGCTCACGGTCACGATGTCGCCCTCGTGGTGACCGGTGCCGACAAGCGCCGAGGCCGAGGCAACGACGTGTCGCCCAGCCCGGTCAAGGAGGCGGCGTTGCGGCTGGGCGTCCCGGTCTCGCACACGGTCGACGACGTGCTCGCCGCCGGCGCCGAACTCGGCGTCGTCGTGGCCTTCGGCAGAATCATCAAGCCGCACGTGCTCGCCGAGCTGAGGATGATCAACCTGCACTTCTCGCTCCTGCCGCGGTGGCGCGGCGCCGCCCCGGTCGAACGGGCCCTCCTCGCCGGCGACGACGTCACCGGCGTCTGCGTGATGGCCGTCGAGGAGGGCCTCGACACGGGAGGGGTGTACGCCCGCGTCGACGTGCCGATCGGGGCGACCACGACGGCGGACGAGCTCCGCCGTGAGCTGGTCGAGGTCGGCACCCGTCTGCTCGTCGACACGCTCGCGCACGGCCTCGGCGAGCCCGAGCCCCAGCTCGGAGTGCCCACCTATGCCGCGAAGATCGAGCCGACCGACTTGCGCATCGACTGGTCGCAGCCGGGCACCGTGACCGATCGCGTCGTGCGGCTCGGCGGAGCCTGGACCATGTTCCGGGGCGCACGCCTGAAGGTGCATGCCGGCGAGTTGGTCGACGGGGCTTTGATCCCGACGGTGGTGCAACCCGAAGGGAAGGCGCGGATGGCGTACGAGGCGTGGCGCAACGGTGCCCGGCCGGCACCGGGCGAGTGGTTCGAGTGACGTCAACCCAGGTGAGCGCCCGAGCGGTCGCGTACTCGGCGTTGCGGCGCATCGACGACCAGGGCGCCTACGCGAACATCGTGTTGCAGGCCGAGCTCGGACGGTCGGGTCTGAGCGACCTCGACCGGCGTTTCGTCACCGAGCTCGTGTACGGCACCACTCGAATGCGGCGTGCCTGTGACGCCCTGGTCGACCGTTTCGCCACCATGCCACCGGATGCCGCGACCCGCACGCTGCTGCGACTCGGCGCCTACCAGCTCGCCTTCGCCAAGGTGCCCGCACACGCAGCGGTCGGCGAGACGGTCGGCCTCGCCCCGAAGCGGACTCGCGGGTTCGTCAACGCCGTGCTCCGAAAGGTCGCTGCGACCCCGATGGTGTGGCCATCCGACCTCGCCCGCCTGAGCTACCCCGACTGGATCGGGGAGTTGCTCGCCGACGAGCTCGGCGCCGACGACGCACGCGCAGCGCTCGAACGCATGAACGTGGCGCCGCCGGTCACGACCCGCGACGACGGCTACGTGCAGGACGAGTCGTCGCAGTGGGTCGCAGCCGCTGTCGACGCCCGCCCCGGCGAACGGGTGCTCGATGCCTGCGCCGCACCCGGTGGCAAGGCCACCGCGATCGCGTCGAGTGGAGCCATGGTGGTGGCGGCTGATGTCCGCGCTGCCCGAGTGGGGCTGATCGCCCAGAACGCCGCGCGACTCGGCCTCACCGACCGTGACGGATTCGAAGCCGTCGTCGCCGACGCCACGACGCCGCCGTTCGCGGTCGAGACCTTCGACGCCGTGCTCGTCGACGCCCCGTGCAGCGGGCTCGGAGCCCTCCGGCGCCGACCTGACGCCCGGTGGCGAATCGCACCGGCGTCGATCGGCGAGCTGGCAACGCTCCAGCGCCGCATCGTCGACGGCGTCGCCCCTCTGGTCAAGCCGGGCGGGCGACTTGTGTACAGCGTGTGCACACTCACGGCGGCCGAATCCGTCGACCATCCGGTCCCGGCAGGGTTCTCGGTCGATCCGGAGCCGCCGCCGGTGGGCGCCTGGCGGCCGTACCGTCACGGCTGGCGGGTGCTCCCACACGACGCAGACACCGACGGCATGGTGCTCGTTCGTTACCGTCGCGACCTATGAGCGAACCCACGACCCCACTGCTCGCGAAGGTGCTCACCGTCAGCGACGGCGTGTTCCACGGCGTCCGTGATGACACCGGTGGGCGCGGACTCGCGGCGCACCTGGCCGCCAATGGCTTCGACGTCGTCGACCACCGCATCACCCAGGACGGTGCCGATGAGGTGGCGCGCTCGTTGACCGAGATGGCCGACGGTTTCGCCGGGCTGATCGTCACCACCGGCGGGACCGGTTTCGCGCCCCGCGACCAGACCCCCGAAGGCACGCGGGCAGTGATCGAGCGCGAGGCGCCCGGGCTCGCCGAGGCGATGCGGCTCGTGAGCCCGCACGGTCGCCTGTCGCGCGGCGTGGCGGGTATCCGCGGCGACGCAGTGATCTGCAACGCTCCCGGCAGCCCGAAGGGCGCGATCGAGCAGATCGACGCAGTGATCGACGTGCTGCCGCATGCGCTTCGACTGCTCGCCAGCGCGCCGACCGAGCACTGAACGACTCGCCCCGCGCTCGAGGCGCAGCCTGGTCACTAATGTGCGTCGATGCAGACAGGCGGCTACTCGACGGGCGACCAGGGCGCGTCGCCCCCACCCCCGCCCCCACCGCCGGTACCGCTGGCGCCGCCGGGCGCCCCCGGGGTACCCGGCGTCAACACCACGCAGCCGTACTTGGTGCCGATGCCCGCTGCCCCGCCCCACGAATGGCGCTCGGCGCCGTCGCTGCCACGCCAACCCGGCAACGCGACCGCGAGCCTCGTGCTCGGCATCCTGAGCATCTTCCTGTTCTGCATCGTGATTCCCGGCCTGCTCGCGCTGATCCTCGGACTCGTCGCGGCGAGCACCATCAAGCGCAGCAATGGATCGCTGAAGGGGCTCGGCGTCGCCCGCGCCGGCTGGATCCTCGGACTGGTGTCGCTGGTGGGCATGGCGGCATTCGTGGCCGCTGCGGCGGCCGGTGCGTTCGACACGGGCGAGCGCTCGGTCTACGAGCTCGCGGTCGGCGACTGCGTCGATCTGAGCGGCTCGGTCGACGCCGATGGGTCGAACGACGACACCGAAGTCGACGAGCTGCCGATCGTGGACTGCTCGCTTCCACACGACGGTGAGGTGTACCACCTCGGTGAGATCGAGCGTTTCGACGAGTACCCGGGCCGGCGGCCCGTGCTCGCCAACGTCGAGCTGGTGTGCACCGGCACAGTGTTCACCGACTACGTCGGCATCGATTATGTCGACTCCGAGTTCGGGCTCTTCACGCTCTCGCCCACCGACGAGTCCTGGCCGTTGGGTGACCGTGGGTTCATCTGCATCGCCACGGGAGCCGGGGGCGCGCCGCTCGTGGGCTCGGTGCGCGGTAGCAACCGTTGATCGCTCCGGTCGCCCCCGTCGCTAACCTCGGCCCACGTGCTGAGGATCGTGTTGCCCAAGGGGTCGTTGGAGAGAGCCACGTTCGAGCTGTTCGAGGCGGCCGACCTCACCGTCGTGCGTTCGTCCGCGGTCGACTACAGGGCATCGATCGCCGATCCGCGCGTCGCCGACGTCCGGATCCTGCGTCCGCAGGAGATCCCGGTGTACGTGGCCGAGGGCCTGTTCGACATCGGTATCACCGGGCGTGACTGGGTCGAGGAGACCGGCAGCGCGGTCCAGAGCCTCGGCCAGCTGCAGTACTCCAAGGCGACGTCCAATCCGGTGCAGGTGGTCGTCGCTGTCGCCGGAGACTCGCCGGTGCAGCGCGTGGAGGATCTGCCGCACGGCGTGCGGGTGACCTCGGAGTACCCGGAGATGACCAAGCGGTTCTTCGCCGCGAAGGGCGTCGAGGCCGACGTGCGGCTCTCCTATGGGGCGAGCGAGGCGAAGATCCCGGACATCGCCGATTGCGTCGTCGACATCACCGAGACCGGTCGGGCGTTGCGCGCCGCCGGCCTCCGGGTGATCGACACCATTCTCACGAGCTACACCGAGGTCGTCGCGAACCCCGCCAGCTACGCCGACCCCGACAAGCGCAAGGCGATGGAGCAGCTGATGACGCTGCTGAACGGCGCGCTCGAAGCGCGCGGCAAGGTGCTCCTGAAGATGAACGTCGCTGCCGATCGCCGCGACGCCGTGCTGGCCGTGTTGCCGTCCGCCAAGTCGCCGACGATCAATCAGCTCGCCAACGGCGACTACGCGATCGAGAGCGTGGTGCCGAAGGCAGGCATCAACCTCGTCATCCCTGCGGTGACCGAGGCCGGCGCAACCGACCTGCTCGAGATCCCGATCCTCAAGATCGTGCACTGATCGGATCGATGGGTCGTGTTGACGGGCACCGTCACCGAGTTCGACGAGGGCACGGGCCTCGGCACCCTGGTCGGTGCCGACGGGCGCGCCTACCTGTTCCACTGCATCGAGATCGTCGACGGCACGCGGACCGTCGACGTCGGGCAGGCGGTGCGGTTCCAGCCGCTCCCCAAGTTCGGCCTCATCCAGGCCGGCCGCGTCGCCAAGCTCTGACGGCGGTTCAGCGTTGCCAGGCGACCCCCGTGCCGAGCGCGAGCGTCGCATCGTCGACGTGATCCTGGCGCTCCAACCCGGCGAGGTCGTGAGCTACGGCGACATCGCCGAGGTCGCCGGGTACCCGAAGCAGTCACGGCTCGTCGGGCGCATCCTGTCGACGAGCGACCTCGATCTGCCCTGGTGGCGCGTGGTCAACGCAGCCGGCCGCCTCGTTCCTGGTTCCGAGCGTGAGCAGACGCAGCTGCTTCATGCAGAGGACGTGGTGATCCGCCAGGGTCATGTCCGTTCTGCGCCACATGGCCGCTTCGGCGCGTGACCGCCGCCGACATTGCTGCTGTCAGCCCTGCTGACCCTTCAGGTTCACGAAGGCGATGCGGATGTTGCCGAGGGCGTCGCGCAGCGTCGTGTACTCGTCGCCGAGGCGCTCGCCGAGCCCGTCGACGAGAACGCCGACCGCGTCGATGGCGAGCGACGCAGCGTGGAAGTCGGGCGGGATCGAGGAGAGATGGATCGCCGCCAACTCGTACAGGCCCATCACATGGTTGGTCACGACCACCTCGGCCGGGACCTCGGCGAGGCGCTGGCGGGCCTCGGCGATGGCGACCTCTGCCTCGGCCATCTGACGCTCGATGTCGGGGTCGATCTCGCTGCGATCGCCGGCGATCCCTGGCACGTCGGATTCACTGCTCACCTGCGCTAGCCTACGTGCGCCGGTTCACCAGCGCTTCTGCCTGGTCACCGGAGCAGTACAACCGAAGCGAAGTGGGGCCAGTTTCATCGGCTCCCACCCGGCCACAGCCCGCATCAGCGAGCACATGTGCGCCCGGGTCAATGATGATCACGGTCCTCTCGGCTGTGCGTCGCCCGTCGACGCCGTCGCAGTGGTCCGCTCCGCATTGACCCCGCGTCGAGCAGACCCAACAGCCGAAACATGGCGACCCAGCACCGAAGGGGCAACCCATTGCACAGGAGTGATCCGTCATAGCACCGCCGAAGAGCGAACAGCACCGTGTCAACGACCGTATCCGGGCCCGTGAGGTTCGATTGATCGGTCCCGACGGCGGCCAGCTCGGGATCAAAGCCGTGCCCGAGGCGCTCCGCATGGCCCGTGGTCTCGACCTCGATCTCGTCGAGGTCGCACCGATGGCGAACCCGCCGGTGTGCCGCATCATGGACTACGGGAAGTTCCGGTATGAAGAGGCCCAGAAGGCCAAGGAAGCCCGGAAGAAGACGACCCATGTCACGGTGAAGGAAGTGAAGTTCCGGCCCAAGATCGGCAAGGGCGACTTCGACACCAAGATGCGTCATCTCCTGGAGTTCCTCGAGGAAGGTCACAAGGTGAAGGTCACCCTGCAGTTCCGAGGGCGCGAGATGGCTCACCCGGAGCTCGGCCAACGGATCCTCGACGGTGTCATCGCAACGGCTGGTCCGATCGCAAAGGTCGAGAACCAGGCGCGGATGGAGGGACGCAACATGTCCCTCGTCCTCGCACCCGACAAGAAGGCCCAGGAAGCACTGAAGAAGGCAGCCCAGGAAGAGGCCCAGAAGGCCAGCGAGGACAGGGCTGCTCCCACCGAGCCGACAACCGAACCGGCAACCGAGTCACTCAGTGAGTCGGCAACCGAACCGGACGTCGACACGGCCGCTGAATCGCCCGGCGACACGAGCGCCGCCGCCGACTCCACCGAGCCGGCACCCCCCGAGACATCAGGAGATGAATGATGCCGAAGATGAAGACATCGAAGACCGCTGCGAAGCGGTTCAAGAAGACGGGGACGGGCAAGCTCCGTCGCCAGCAGGCGATGCGCCAGCACCTCTTCGAGAAGAAGTCCTCGTCGCGCACCCGCCGGCTCGCCGGCGACCGTGACGTGCACTCGACCGACGAGAAGAAGATCAAGCGGCTCCTCGCCGAGCGCTGATCGTCCGTCCACCATCCCGATTTCGAACAAGGAGACACGACCATGGCACGCGTCAAGCGCGGTGTGGCCGCTAAGAAGCGCCACAAGAAGGTCCTCAAGCAGGCCAAGGGTTACTACGGCAACAAGAGCCGCTCGTTCCGGGCGGCCAACGAGCAGGTGCTGCACAGCGGTCAGTACGCGTTCCGCGACCGCCGCGCCAAGAAGGGCGAGTTCCGTCGGCTCTGGATCCAGCGCATCAACGCTGCGTGCCGTCTGCCGGAGAACGAGATCAGCTACAGCCGGTTCATCGCCGGCCTGAACGCCGCCGGGATCGAGGTCGACCGCAAGATCCTCGCCGACCTCGCGGTCACCGACGCGGCTGCCTTCTCGGCTCTGGTCGCGCAGGCCAAGGCCGCGCTCTGAGGTCAGATCTCTGAGCCAGGTACTCGCCTTCAACAATCCGAAGGTCCAACGACTGCGGCGCCTCGTGGGGCGCCGCAGTTCGCGTCTGGAGGAGGGGGCCTTCGTCGTCGAGGGCGCTGTCCTCATCGGTGAGGCCGTGTCCGCCGGATGGCAGATCGAGGCCGAGTTCGTGGCCCCCGGTCACGACCCGGTGACCGCCGCCGACTGGTACGAGCTCGCGCCCGGTGTCCTGGACCGTGTCGCGAGCACCGAACATCCCCAACCCCATCTCGCGATCGTGCGCCAACCGGCCGGGCAGACGGGGGTGCCGCAGAGTGGGTTCGTCGTCGTCGTCGACCAGCTCAACGACCCTGGAAACCTGGGGACGATCCTGCGATCAACGGAGGCGGCGGGTGTGGATGCGGTGGTGCTGACGCCCGGGTCGGTCGATCCGTTCAATCCCAAGGTCGTCAGGGCCAGCGCCGGCTCGCTGTTCCACGTCCCGGTGGTCACGGCCACGCTCGACGACATCAGAGCCGCCGGGTTTCGGATCGTCGGGACGTCCTCGCACCAGGGTGACCGGCACACCGACGCCGACTGGACCGGCGACGTGGCGCTCGTGATGGGCAACGAGGCCCACGGGCTCCCCGACGACACCCCGGTCGACGCCTGGGTCCGCATCGAACACCGGGGCCGGGCCGAGAGCCTGAATGTCGCGATGGCGACGACGCTGCTCGTCTTCGCCGCCGCCGAACGACGCACCTGACCGCTTCAGTCGGGCCCGGCTCGGACCGATGAGCACGAGGTGGAGGCTGTAGGCCACGACTTCCGTCCCGGCGCGTCCCGGTGGCTCGCGATGCTCGGCGCGCTCGCCCTCCTTCCCTTCGGCATCTCCGACTTGCAGGAGGGCAACATCCGGCTCGGTATCGGCATGCTGACGCTGTCGGCTGCGCTGTGGATGGGCGTGCTGCTGCTTCGCCGTACCGGCTACAGCACGTGGCAGGTGATCGTCGTCTTCGCGCTGCCGACCACGGCGTTCAACTCCTTCGCGGCGGCGCGGTACGACATCTTCACCACCTACTGGACGTTCGCGATCGCGATGGCCTTCTTCCTCGTGCTCCCGCGCCATTGGGCGATGGCGATGTCTGCGCTGCTCGTGGCGGCCGTCGTCCCACCGGTCTGGCTCGTCCACGGGGCACAGATCGGGTCACGTTTCGCTGTGTGCCTCGTCCTCATCGCCGCGTTCGGCGCCGTCACCGTGCGACTCGTCGACGAGAGCCAGCTTCGGCTTGTGCATCAGATGAACACCGACCCGTTGACCGGGGTGCTCAATCGCAAGACCTTGACCTCGCGGCTCAGCGAGGCGGTTCCGGTTGGTGCGATTGCGCCGGCGTCGATCCTGATCATCGACGTCGATCACTTCAAGGCGATCAACGACGGGTTCGGTCACGAGGCAGGCGACATGGTGCTCGTCGGTATGACGGGTCTCCTGCGCCGGGACCTGGGACACGGTGTCCCGATCTTCCGGCTCGGTGGCGAGGAGTTCCTGGTCCTCGTCGAATGCGTCGGTCGCAATGCTGCGGAGGCAATCGCTGCACGGTTGATCGATGCAATTGAGGCGCATCGGTTCTTCGAACGACACACGGTGACCGTGAGCGTCGGTGTTGCCGAGTCGAGGCCGGGTGAGACCGTGAACAGTTGGCTCCGCCGTGCCGACGACGCGCTCTACGCCGCCAAGGCGGCCGGTCGCAACCGGCTCATGGTCAGCTGACGGCGCACGCGGCCGCTGCAACGCGGTTGGCCCGCGTGGCGGCTTCGCCGTAGGCTCCAGTGCCGTGATGACGAGCGCGCGATTTCGGTGCCCCGGGTGGACCACCCGGGGTCGGTGACAGCGGCCTGAGGCCGCCGTCCCGCGCCAGTCGTCCACCTGGGGAACTCCCGGCCCGTGCCCATTCCCCGCTCTCCCGTGCGAAAGGACCCCCGTGATCGATGACATCACCGCTGCGAAGGACGCGGCGCTTGCCGAGGTGGAGCGCGCCGACTCGCTCGATGCGATCGTCGCGCTCGAACCGCGCCTCTTGGGCAAGAAGGGTTCGCTCGGTTCGCTGAAGGCGCAGCTGGGCAGTCTGTCGAGCGTCGACGACAAGAAGGTCGCCGGGCAGGCGCTCAACGAGGCCACCCAGGCCGTCGAGTCGGCGCTGTCGGCCCGGCGCGACTCGTTGGGCGACGCAGCACTCGCCGCTCTCGTGGCCCACGAGCGCCTCGACCTCACCGAGAGCGCCGGGCGGCCCACCCGCGGCCACGCCCACCTCGTCACCCAGGCATGGGAACGCCTCGAGGACGTCTTCATCGGCCTCGGCTTCCAGGTGGCCGAGGGCCCGGAGGTCGAGACCGACTGGCACAACTTCGAGGCGTTGAACATGGGTGAAGGGCACCCGGCGCGTGGCGAGTTCGACACCCTGTTCGTCGACTACGCGCCTCCGGGTGGGACCGCCGGTCGCACGGTGCTGCGCACGCACACCTCACCCGTACAGATCCGGACCATGCTCACCGCCGAGCCGCCGATCTACATCGTCGCTCCCGGGCGGGTGTTCCGGCGCGACACGCCCGACGCAACGCACATGCCGGTCTTCCACCAGATCGAAGGTCTGGTCGTCGACCGCCACATCACACTCGCCGACCTCGCCGGCACGATCGAGGCGTTCACCAAGGCGTTCTTCGGGCCAGGCTTCACGTCGCGCCTGCGCCCGTCGTATTTCCCGTTCACCGAGCCGTCGGCTGAGTTCGACATCCAGCGCCCCGACGGCTCGTGGCTCGAGCTCGGCGGCTGCGGGATGGTGCACCCCAACGTGCTGCGGGCCGGCGGGATCGACCCTGACGAGTGGAGCGGATTCGCCTTCGGGTTCGGCATCGACCGCATGGCCGTGATGCGGCACCAGGTCGCGGACCTGCGGGACATGTACGCCGACGACCTCCGCTTCGCGGAACAGTTCTGAACGGGAGCACGACGTCATGAAGATCCTGCTCTCCTGGTTGAACGAGTACGGCGAGTTCGCCGATCCCGGCGACGCGGCCGCCGTCCAGCGACTCGCAGACACCATGACCGCGCTCGGTCTCGCCGTCGAGGAGGTTCGCCACGTCGGGGGCACGGTCGACGGTGTCATCACTGCGCAGGTCAAGCGCCTCGAACGCCACCCCGATGCGGCCAAGGTGCAGCGCGTCTGGGTCGACGCCGGCGACGGGGCCGAGCGCCACGTGTGGTGCGGGGCGTTCAACATGCACGTCGGCGATGTCGTCCCGCTCGCGACGCTCGGCACGTCGATGCCGGACGGCCGCCTGATCGAGCGGCGCGGCATCCTCGGCATCGACTCCGAAGGGATGCTGTGCGCCGGCGACGAGCTCGCGCTGGTCGACGAGTCGGCGGAGCGCGGCATCCTGATCCTGCCCGCCGACGCTCCGCTCGGCGTTCCCTACGGCGAGGTGCTCGGCCTGCAACCGGACGTGCTGTTCGATCTCGATCTCACGCGCAACCGCCCCGACTGCTGGGGGTACATCGGCGTCGCGCGCGACGTCGCGGCGCGAATGGGCATCGAGCTCCGGTTGCCGGCGCCGACGATCGAGTTCGGCGGCGAGCCACGCACCGCGCCGGTCGACCTGGTCGACGGCGAACGCTGTGGCCGTTTCACCAGCACCGTCATCTCCGGTGTCCGCATCGCGCCGAGCGCGCCGTGGATGCAACAGCGCCTGACTGCTGCCGGCATGCGGCCGATCAGCAACGTGGTCGACGTCTCGAACTACGTGATGCTCGAGCTCAACCAGCCCACGCATGCGTACGACCTCGACACCTTGGGCGGTGGTGGGTTCCGGATACGAGCCGCTCGTGACGGCGAGACCATCGTGACCCTCGACGGCGCCGAGCGCACGCTCACGCCGGCCGACATCCTGATCTGTGACGCTCACGACGCCCCGATCGGCGTCGGTGGCGTGATGGGCGGTCTCGACACCGAGATCACCGACGCGACCACGTCGGTGGCGCTCGAGGCGGCTTGGTTCCGCTCGCTCCCCGTGATGCAGACGGCCTCGCGGCTCGGGCTGCGCTCCGAAGCATCGGCCCGATACGAACGCGGGGTCGATCCGTACATCACCCACACCGCCGTCGCTCGATTCGTCGAGTTGCTGCGCGAGACGTGCCCCGAACTCGTCGTGCACCCGACCACGGTCGATGCCACCGGGCCAGGGCTGCCGCCGCAGGAACGTTCGTGCCAGGTCCGGATCACCGAGGTCAACCGGATTCTCGGTACCTCACTCGTCGCGGACGACCTTCCACGCCTGCTCGATCCGATCGGCTTCACCGTCTCCGGCTCGGGCGACGTGCGAACGGTCGCGCTGCCGTCGTGGCGTCCCGACAGCGACAGCGAGATCGACGTGATCGAGGAGGTGGCGCGCCACATCGGCTACGACGCCGTCGGCAAGACCGTGCCGCGCTCGACGGTGCACGGCGGTCTCTCGGTGCATCAGCAGCGGCGCCGCCGACTGCGCGAGGTGTTGCTCGGGCTCGGGATCACCGAGGCGATGCCGAACCCGTTCCTGGCACCAGACACGCTCGCCAAGGCAGATCTCGACGGTCCGGCGATCCGCATCACCAATCCGCTCGTCGACGACGAGAGCGTGCTGCGCACCTCCCTGCGTCCAGGTCTGCTCCGGGCGATCGCCTTCAACGAGTCGCACCGGCGTACCGGCGCCCGGCTGTTCGAGATCGGCCACGTGTACCCGCCGGGCACCGGCGAGCTCCCCGATGAGCACGAGGCGCTGTGCGTCGTGCTCGCGGGAGACGAAGCGCCGGCTGCGATCGCAGTGTGGCGTGAGATCGCCGCGGCGCTCGGTGCCGGCGCACGGATCGACCAGGGGCGGGTGCCGGCCGGCTTGCACGCCACCCGATCGGCCACGCTCCAGGCAGGCAAGGATCCGCTGGGCGCGGTCGGTGAGATCGACCCTGCGGTGCTCCGCCGGTTCGGCGTCGACGAACGGGTCGCGATCATCGAGGTGCGACTCGACGAGCTGCTGGCCCGCGAGCCCAAACCGGCGGTGTGGAAGTCCGTGAGCCGGCACCCGTCGAGCGACCTCGACCTCGCGTTCGCGCTCGCCGATGACGTGCCCGCCGAGAAGTTGGAGAAGGCGGTTCGTCAGGGCGCGGGTGCGCTGCTCGTCGCCATCGACCTGTTCGACATCTACCGCGGCCCTGGCGTCGGGGAGGGTCGACGCAGCCTCGCCTACCGCATCCGCCTACAGGCGCCCGACCGGAGCCTGACCGATTCGGACATCGCCGACGTTCGCCGAGCTGCAGTCGCGGCCGCTGCGAAGTTCGGCGCCGAGCTGCGCGGCTAGGTCGGCCGGCGTGCCGGGGGAGCGCGATCTCGGGCGGATGCTGGAGTCGATCGAGATCGAGCGCCGGCCCGGCACATTCACCTACGTGACCGGCGAGTGGCCCGGCCTCGCCGCTGCCGCGCACGCCACGGTGATCGAGACCGAGGGCATCACCTACGTGGTGCCGGTCGAGGTGGCCGAAGCCGCCGGTGCGCCGGTCGACTTCATCGGCGCCTGGTTGACCATCACGGTGTGGAGTTCGCTGGAAGCAGTGGGCCTCACCGCGGCGTTCTCGCGTGTGCTGGGCGATCGTGGGATTGCGTGCAACGTCCTGGCCGGTTATCACCACGACCACATCGTCGTCCCCGCCGATCGCGCTGAGGATGCGATCGCCGGACTGAGGTCGCTCGCGGCCGGAGCGGGCGACTCGGCGTGATCAGTTCGCGCTGAGGTCGTCGGGGGCGGCCGCGAGCCAGGCGAGGCGACCACCTTGGCGCCGGAGCACCGTGCGCCACAGGTCGCGCGGTGTCGGCGCGAAGACATCGTCGGATTCGGCATCGAGGACCAGCCACGCGCCCATCTCGATCTCGCCGTCGAGCTGGCCGGGTCCCCAACCCGCGTAGCCGCGGAACACGCGCACCATGCTGACTGCACCGGCGACGAACGCCGGATCGGTCGCCAGATCGGCAGACACCACACGACCGGAGACGGGAGAGAGTTCCTCGGTCGGCTCGATGAGCGGCTGGTTCGCCAAGGCCAGCGCGATGAGTGCGTCGGGCTCGACCGGCCCACCTTCGAACACCGTCTGCGGTTCGGCCTGCAGATCGGCCCAGCGATCGAGGGGCTCGTCGAGCGGCTCGTCGGTGGGCCGGTTCAGCACCACACCGAGTGCGCCGTCGTGATGATGTTCGAGCACGTAGATGACCGTGCGGTCGAAGTTGGGATCCTCGAGCGGCGGGGTGGCGACGAGCAGTCGCCCCTTCGTCAGCGCCGCTCCGGGAATCACCGCACCAGTCTGCCGGGAGGAGCGCGGTTCGCTGCGTCGAACCACCGTCTCGGGTCGCGGTCTGCCTCGGCACGAGATCCGGTCATTGCATGACCATACGGAGAACTGTATAGTCATGCGTCTATGCTCCGCATCGGCATCATCGGCGCCTCCGGGTTCACCGGCGCGGAACTCCTCCGTCTGGCCGCCCAGCACCCCGACTACGAGGTACAGGTGGCGACCGCCGATTCGCAGTCGGGGGTGCGTGCGGCCGATCTGTACCCGGGCCTCGCCGGCGCCTACCCCGACCTCGTGTTCGAGGCGTTCGACCTCGAGCGTGTCGCCGGGCTCGATCTGGTCTTCCTCGGATTGCCGCACGAGGCGTCGCTCGCGCTCGCACCGCAGCTCGTCGGCCGGGTCGGTTGCGTCGTCGACCTCTCTGCTGCGTACCGCCTGAAGGATCCGGCTGCCTACCCCACCTTCTACGGGTTCGAGCACGATCAACTCGGCTTGCTCGCCGATGCGGTGTACGGGTTGCCCGAGCTGCACCGCGACGAACTGAAGGGGGCATCGCTCATCGCCACTCCGGGTTGTTACGTCACCGCCGCCACGCTGGCGCTGCGCCCGCTGGTCGAGGCCGGTCTGATCCAAACCACCGGAGTGATCGTCGATGGCGCCTCCGGTGTGACGGGAGCCGGCCGCAAGAGTGACTACGGCTACAGCTTCACGACGATCGACGAGAACTTCTCCGCCTACGGCCTCGTGAGCCATCGCCACACGCCCGAGATGGAGCAGGAGATCGGGGTCCAGCTGCTGTTCACGCCCCACCTCGTGCCGATGAACCGGGGCATCCTCGCCACCTGCTACGCGAAGCCGGCACCCGGCGCCGACATCACGACGGCGTCTCTGCTCGACCTGCTGCGGCAGCGTTGGGTCGGCGAGCCGTTCATGGTGGTGACCGACGGCTCTCCGTCGACGAAGGCCACGCTCGGAACCAACGCCGTCCACGTCACCGCACGCTTCGACCCGCGCACGCAGACCGTGATCGCGCTTGCTGCGATCGACAACTTGGCGAAGGGGGCGAGCGGCGGCGCCGTGCAGGCCGCCAACGTCGCGCTCGGCCTCCCCGAGAGCGCCGGTCTCCAGAAAGTCGCGGTCGCGCCGTGAACCGCAACCAGACAGTCCGCACCGCGTCCGACGAAAGGATCAGCTGATGTCGTCCGCCGACTCGCCCGGTTCGGCGCCGGAGACCAAGGCCGCAGTCCTGGTCGAGGCGCTGCCGTACATCCGCCGGTTCGCCGGGAAGATCGTGGTGGTCAAGTACGGCGGGAACGCGCTCGCCGGCACCTCCGAACACGACGCGCTGGCCCTGTTCGCCGAAGACATCGTGCTCATGCGGCTCGTCGGCATGCGCCCCGTGGTCGTCCACGGCGGCGGTCCGCAGATCAGCGAGCTGATGACCAAGCTCGGCAAGGTGACCGAGTTCCGCGACGGCCTCCGCGTCACCGACGCCGAAACCGTCGACATCGCCCGGATGGTGCTGATCGGCCAGGTCAACCCGCAGATCGTCAGCGCGATCAACGTCCACGGTCCGTACGCGGTCGGTGTCAGCGGGGAAGACGCCGGATTGATCAGGGCGACGGCCCGCGACCCGGAGCTGGGCTTCGTCGGCGACGTGGCAGCGATCAACCCGGGTGTGCTCCATGGTCTGCTGAACGACGAGTTCATCCCGGTCATCGCCACGATCGGCACCGACGAGCACGGCCAGGCATACAACATCAACGCCGACACCGTCGCCGGTGCGATCGCCGAGGCGGTGGGCGCCGAGAAGCTCGTCTACCTCACCGACATCGAGGGCCTGCGTCGCGAGGTGAGCGATCCTGCCAGCCTGATCCGCCAGACCACCGCCGACGAACTCGACGCGCTGATCGCCGACGGCACCATCGCCGGCGGGATGATCCCGAAGGTCGACAGCTGCATCCACGCCGTTCGCAACGGTGTCCACAACGCGCACATCCTCGACGGCCGCATCGCCCACGTGCTGTTGCTCGAGATCTTCACCGACAGCGGCATCGGCACGATGATCTCGGCCGTCCCCAAGCTCGACCCGACCAGCCCCGACATGCACACCAGTGCAACCACCACTGCAATCACCACTGCACGGAAAGGCGGCTCGGTATGAGCGCGCACACCTTCGACACCGCCGGCATGGCGCACTGTCCGTTCATGCCGGTGTTCGGCGCCCCGGCGATCAGCATCGAGCGCGGCGCCGGCACCGAGGTGTGGGACACGAACGGCACCCGCTACCTCGATTTCCTGTCCGGCATCGCCGTCGTCTCGCTCGGCCACGCCAACCCGGTGATCGCCGAGGCGATCTGCCGCCAGGCTTCGACGCTGCTGCACGTCAGCAACTTCTTCACCAACCCGCAGGCCACCGCTGCCGCGGTGAAGGTCAACGAGCTGCTGCACGCCGCGTCGGGGCGGTCCGGGCAGATCTTCTTCACCAACTCCGGCGCCGAATCGAACGAGTGCGCGATCAAGCTCGCCCGCAAGTTCGGCGGGCGCGGCCGGCACACGGTCGTGAGCGCGCTCGGCAGCTTCCACGGCCGCACCCTCGCGTCACTCGCCGCCACCGGCCAGCCTGCGAAGCACGAGCCGTTCGCACCGATGCCCGACGGTTTCCGCCACGTCCCCTGGGGAGATCTCGACGCGATGCGCGCTGCTGTCGACGCGTCGGTCGCCGCGATCCTGATCGAGCCCATCCAAGGTGAGGGTGGTGTCGTCCCGGCGCCGCCCGGCTACCTGCAGGGCATCCGCGACCTGTGCGACGAGGTCGGCGCCCTGATGATGATCGACGAGATCCAGACCGGGTTCGCTCGGACAGGGGAGTGGTTCGGCTTCGAACACCACGGCGTCAGCCCGGACGTCGTGACCTTGGCGAAGGCAATGGGCAACGGCATGCCGATCGGCGCGTGCTGGGCCCGTACGGAGGTCGCTGCGGTGTTCCAACCGGGCGATCACGGCAGCACGTACAGCGGTACGGCGATCGCCACGGCGGCGGCGAGCGCGGTCGTCGACGAGATGCGCCGACTCGACGCACCGGCGCTCGCCCGCGAACGCGGCGCCGCGTTCACGGCGATGCTCGAGGCGATCCCGCAGATCGAGTCGGTGCGCGGCGCAGGGCTCCTGCTCGGTGCGCAGCTGCTACCCGGCATCGATGCGCCGACGGTCTACAAGGCACTGCTCGCCAAGGGTCTGATCTGCAACGCGGTCAATGCATCGACGCTGCGGTTCGCTCCGCCGCTCACCGTCTCGGACGCAGAGCTCACCGAAGCGGCATCGAAGGTCGGCGAGGTGCTCGCCGACGTCGCGGGGGTTCCCCAGTGACAGCGCGATCGCTGCTCGACATCACCGATCTCACCCCCGACGAGCTCGACCTCGTGCTCGACGTGAGCGAGCGGCCGATCGACGCGCTCGCGCGTCCGCTGGCGGGTCTCGGTGTGGCGCTGATCTTCGAGAAGCCGTCGAACCGCACCCGCCAGTCGATGGAGATGGCCGTCGTCCAGCTCGGCGGGCACCCGGTCTACACGCGCGGTGAGGAGGTCGGCTTCGACACTCGCGAGCCGGTCGAAGACATCGCTCGCATCATGGAGGGGTATCACGCGATGCTCGCTGCGCGGGTGTTCGACCACTCGGTTGTCGAGCGCCTCGCTGCGGCGGCGTCGGTGCCGGTCGTCAACATGTTGAGCGACCGCTCGCACCCGCTGCAGGGGCTCGCCGACGTGCTCACCATGCGGCAGTGTTTCGGCGGGCTCGCCGGGCTCACGGTCGCCTACGTCGGCGACTACAACAACGTCGCCCGCTCGCTGGCCGAGGCATCGGCGATGCTCGGCATGCACGTGCGCCTCGCCTGCCCGGCCGGTTTCGATGCGGCTGACGGTGAGCTCGAGCGGGTCCGGCTGCTCGGTGCCCGGTCGGTCGAACAGACCGTGTCTCCGCAGGAGGCCGTCGTCGGCGCCCACGCCGTGCACACCGACACCTGGGTGTCGATGGGGCAGGAGGCCGACAAGCAGACACGGCGTGACGCGTTCGAGGGGTACACCGTCGACGCCGCGCTGATGTCGGTTGCCGATCCGGACGCAGTCTTCATGCACTGCCTGCCGGCGTATCGTGGCCTGGAAGTCGCGGCCGACGTGATCGATGGGCCCCGCAGCAGGGTATTGCAGCAGGGCCACAACCGGCTGCACGCCGCTCGTGGCGCGCTCGCGTTCCTGGCGGGTGTCCGATGACCGGGTGCTCGATCACCGGGTGCCTGATCGCGTGGAGCGTCCGGTGAGCAAAGTCCAACGTCAACAGACCATCGCGAGATTGATCGAGCAGCACCAGGTGACCAATCAACCCCAACTCGTCGATCTGCTCGCCGTCGAGGGGATCACCGCCACGCAGGCGACCGTGTCGCGCGATCTCGAGGATCTCGGGGCGGTCAAGGTGCGCGTTCCCGGCGGCGCCACCGTGTACGCCGTGCCCGAGTTCGCCCCCGAACGGGTGGCTCCTCTCGAGCAGCTCAGACGGGTGATGGGGGAGTGGGTCGCCGAGGTCACCCACTCGGGATCGCTCGTCGTGGTGCGCACGCCGCCGGGGTGTGCCCACGTGGTCGCGTCGGCGCTCGATCGCAGCGGCCTCGATGGGCTACTCGGGACCGTGGCGGGCGACGACACCATGCTGTGCGTCGCCACCGAGGCGGTCGGCGGCGCGAACCTGGCCCAGGGGTTGCGCGATCTCGCCGGCATCGAGACGAACGGTGCAGGCTGATGGCCGACGCACCCGAGACCGCCGGTTCGACCCTGTGGCACGGCCGTTTCGTCGGCGGCCCCGACGCAGCGCTCATGGCGTACACCGTGAGTCTGCCGTTCGACCGCCGGCTGTGGCTCGACGACATCACGGGCTCGCGAGCCCATGTCCGAGGCCTCGCACGCGTCGGGCTGCTCACGAGTGCCGAGTGCGACTCGGTGCTCGTCGCCCTCGATCGCGTCGAGGCCGAGATGGCCGGTGGCACATTCGAGTACCGCGAGTCCGACGAGGACATCCACACCGCCGTCGAGCGACGCGTCACCGAGTTGGCCGGTCCGGCCGGAGCGAAGCTGCACACGGCGCGCAGCCGCAACGATCAGGTGGCGACCGACCTCAGGCTCTGGTGCAAGCGCGAGCTGGTCGAGCTGGCTCGCGGGCTCTACGACCTGCAGCAGGTGCTGTTCACCCGAGCGATCGAGGCAGGCGGCACCTACCTCCCCGGGTACACCCATCTCCAGCGGGCCCAGCCCGTCTTGCTCGCCCATCACCTGATGGCACACGGCTGGGCGTTCGCCCGTGACATCGACCGCCTGCTCGCCACCGTCGACCGGCTCGACGTGTCGCCGCTCGGCGCCGGTGCGCTCGCCGGCACGTCGCTCCCGATCGACCCGGCCGGCACCGCCGCCGACCTCGGCTTCGCCCGACCGTTCGACAACTCGCTCGACGCGGTGAGCGACCGCGACTTCGTCGCCGAGGCGTTGTTCGACCTGGCACTCGTCGGCGTGCACCTGTCACGCATCGGCGAGGAATGGGTGCTCTGGACGAGCGAGGAGTTCGGCTTCGCCGTGCTCGACGACGCGTTCGCCACGGGCTCGTCGATGCTCCCGCAGAAGAAGAATGCCGACATCGCCGAGCTGGCGCGAGGCAAGGCCGGCCGGCTGATCGGCAATCTGACCGGGCTCCTCACCACGCTGAAGGGTCTCCCGCTCGCGTACAACCGCGATCTGCAGGAGGACAAGGAGGGTCTGTTCGATTCGGTCGACCAGGTGAATCTCGCCGTCGCCGCCCTCACCGGGATGATCGCGACCGCAGCGTTCGTGCCCGATCGCATGCAGGCCGCCGCCGATGCCGACGTGACCGCCGCGACCGATCTCGCCGAGTACCTCGTCCGCCAGGGCACACCGTTCCGTGACGCACATGCGATCGTCGGCCAACTCGTGCGCCGCCACCTCGCCGGCGAAGGTGGTCTTGCCGCGCTGGCAGCCGAGGTGATCGACGCAGACGCAGCAGCGCTCGTCGCCCCCGGCGTCGGTGTCGCCCAGCGACGCTCACCGGGTGGCGCCGGTCCGGCGGCGATCGGCGCCCAGATGGATGCCTTCCGGGCGATGCTCGATGCGCAGCGCACGGAGTTCGTGCGCCGCTCCAGCGACGGTTCATGACCGGTGCGTGGCGCCCGATCGAGCGCGAGTTGCTCGCCCGTGACGCGCCGGTCGTCGCCCCCTACCTCCTCAACAAGCTGCTGGTGCACGGCGACTGCGTCGGCCGCATCGTCGAGGTCGAGGCGTATCGGGAGGACGACCCGGCGAGCCATTCGTTCCGGGGTGTCACGCCACGCAACGCAGTGATGTTCGGCCTGGCGGGTCGCCTGTACGTCTACTTCACCTATGGGATGCACTGGTGTGCGAACGTGGTCACGGGACCTGAGGGTGAAGGCAGCGCCGTGTTGATCCGGGCAGCGGTCCCGATCGCCGGGATCGATCTGATGCGAGAGCGGCGACGGGGGCAGCGCGCCCTTGCTGACGGTCCGGCCAAGCTGTGCCAGGCGTTCGCGATCGATTCCGACCACAACGGAGCCGACCTGCTGGTCGACGATCCCCTCGCCGTGCGGCTGATCGATGACGGGACCGGCCCGCCCCGGCGCCCGATCGTCGGTCCACGGGTCGGCATCAGCAGGGCCGTCGAGACGCCGTGGCGATGGCGGGTGGCGCCGGGGTGAGCGGTCGGCGGTCGATCCGTGCGCGATCATGGGGTGTGCCGCGCCGCTCCAGAACGCTCGCCGCCATCGTGGGCGCCACGCTCGGTCTTTCTGCCGTCGTCGGGGCTGCGGTCTCGGGCGACTCCCCGGCCACGGTCGAACGCCCTGCGGTCCGCGTCGCCCCACCGACACCGGCATTGCTCATCAGCGACTCGGCGTGGCTCGGCATCAAGACATACGGCGCGATCGATGCCGTTCAGGGCTTCGAGCACATGCTCGATCTCGCTTCCTGCCGGCGGCGGGTCACCCCGTCGTGCCGCAACTACGACGACCACGTGCCGATCACGCTGTACGAGGAGCTGGAGTGGCGCGGCCGGTCGTTCCACACGCTCGTCGTGGCCACCGGGTACAACGACAGCGACCAGAACTTCCGCCGTGATGTGGACGCGATCGTCGAACGTGCCCGTGGGTTCGGTTACCAACGGGTCCTGTGGGTGACGTTGCGATCCAACGTCTCGTACACCTCGCCGGGCAACGCGGGGTTCGCTGCCGTGTTCGAGCGCAACAACGCTGCGCTGCGCGAGATCGTCGACTCGGGGGTGCATCCCGAGCTCGTGATCGCTGACTGGGCGACCTACGCCCGCGATCAACCCCAGTGGTTCGCGCGTGACGGCATCCACCTCCGGTCGGCCGGCCCGTGGGCTGCGGCCGACTACATCTCACGCAAGTTGGCGCATCTCGACGGCCGGGCGTGCCCGCTGCCGCTCGAACCCGGCGGGCCGATCGCCGTACCGTGTGCCGATCCAGACGCCGCAGAACCCCTGGTCGATCTGCAGGGTCTCTATCCGATCGGACGCGCCAATCCGACTGCCGGGTTCTTCATGGAGTGGGAAGGCCACGGCGCCTGGCCGGCTGCCCCGTGGTGGCTCTGACCGACTTTGGCGAAACGCGAGCAGCGCTGAGTGGGGCCGGTTGCATCGCGATCGATCGGTCCGCCGTCACTGCCCGTCGGCGGCGTTCCAGCGCAGCCAGTAGCCGTGTGGGTGGCATTCGGCCAGGTGCCGGACCGTTCGGCGCCCTGCGCGCCAGTGCCCGACGAGCAGGTGCGTGAGAAACGAGTCGGCGACCTCTGCGGGGAACGGCATACCGGGGCAGAGCCCCGGGCTCTCGAGTGCGACCCACGACAGGTCGGAGTCGGCGCCCATTTCGTCGAGCGTGGCGACGAACCGTTGCCGATCGGCCGGTGTCAGGTAGTTGAGCACCCACGAGGTGATCACCACGGGGTGCCCGGACCCTGAGACGACGGCCGCTGCGCCTCGTAGGCCCTCGACGGCGTCGCCGGTGATCACCGCAGCGGGATGCTCACGAGCGATCTCGATCGCGTTGCGCAGTCGCTCGAAGCGATCGTGCTGGTCGGGCCAGATGCAGGCCATCAACCAACGGATGCTGTCGTCATCCGCCAGGTCGACCGGCTCGCGGTCGAGGCCGATGCGCCCCGCGATCATCGGGATCGCACTCGGGAGTGGCGCAGGTCCGCGCACACCGCACGGCACGACGACCGTCGACGGGTCACCGACGCGCCAGGCGCCGCCGCCTGTCCCGTCGCCGGTGTAGTCGTACGCGTACCGGTCGAGCCGGAGGTTCAGCCCGGCGCTCGTGCCGATGTCGATCAGCGCGAGCGGGCCGCGCTCGCGCGCCAATTCCGCCAGGACGGGCAGGAACAGAGCGCAACGCCCGACCTCGTTGGTCTGCGTCGAGCGGGTCGCGACGATCGCGCGCAGCTCGTCGTTGCGCGCCTGGCAGACTCGCACGAAGGCCGGGAAGGGGTCATCGGTACGAGGCTCGGACCTGGTGGTCGGATACCAGTCGGCGAGTTCGATCGACGCATCGGCGAGCACGAGTGAGTGGACCGCGGCCAGCAGGAGCACGGGGAGCTGTTGCTCCGGTGGCGCAGCCTGGAGGATGCTCGCGACGTCGGGTCGGTCGGCGATGGCGGCCAGCAGGCGGGCGTTGAACGGCGAACGCCGGCGGTGGTCGGTGCTGGCGATCCTGAACCGGCCCTGTAGTGACTCGACCGGGGTGATCGGAGCGGACATGCCCGTCGCACGGTACCTGCGCGGATTCCAGGGTCGGCATTCGATCGTCCAGGTGGCATCATCGTTCGAGCTATGGACCTGATCGACGACCTCACTGCGCGTGGCTTGATCCACGACTCGACCGACCTCGAGTTCCTGCGGACCCGACTCGATGAGCGTTCGATCGGCGTGTACGTCGGCTTCGACCCGACGTCGGATTCGTTGCACGTCGGTCACCTCATGGGGCAGCTCGGCCTGCGTCGCTTCCAACTCGCCGGCCATACGCCGTTCCCGCTCGCCGGCGGCGCCACGGGGATGGTCGGTGACCCGAGTGGTCGATCCGAGGAGCGGAACCTCCTCACTCGCGACGAGCTCGCCCACAACGTTCAGTGCATCAAGGCCCAACTCGAGCGGATCCTCGACTTCGAACCAGGTCCGTACGCTGCGACGCTCGTCGACAACGCCGACTGGACCGCCGGGACGAGCGTGCTCGACTTCCTTCGGGACGTCGGCAAGCACATCACGGTGAACCAGATGCTCGCCAAGGAGTCGGTGAAGAACCGGCTTGCGAGCGAGGTCGGCATCTCGTTCACCGAGTTCAGCTACATGCTGCTCCAAGCGAACGATTTCCGTCATCTCCATGCCGCCCACGGTGTCGAGATGCAGATGGGCGGATCCGATCAGTGGGGCAACATCACTGCCGGTATCGATCTGATCCGCAAGTCGAGCGGGGCCGCGGCCCACGGCCTCACCTGGCCCCTGCTCTTGAAGAGCGACGGAACGAAGTTCGGCAAGACGGCGAGCGGGGCAGTGTGGCTCGACCCCGACAAGACCAGCCCGTACCAGTTCCGCCAGTTCTGGTTGCAGGCCGATGACGAGTCGATCGTCGAGTACCTCCTGCGGTTCTCGACGCGGCCCCTCGAGGATGTGCGCGCAACGATCGCCGAGCACCATGAAGCCCCCCATAAGCGCCTCGCGCAGCGCTCACTCGCGCATGAGTTGACACAACTCGTACATGGCGACGACGCGGCACGTGCAGCCGACGAGGCCGCCGACGTCCTCTTCGGAGGCGATCCGACGGTTGCATCCGAGGCGGCGCTTGCGGCGGTGGCGCGCGAAGTGCCGTCGTCGCGACGCACGCGCGACTCGCTCGCCGACGTCGTCGAGGTGCTCGCGAGCGTCGGGTTGGGCGCTTCGAAGGGTGATGTCCGGCGCACGCTCGACCAGCGCGGCTACCAGTGCAACGGCGTCGTGCTCGACGCGAACTCCCAGCTCACAGCGTTGCAGGCG